>JBGCCZ010000135.1:0-30765 GCA_045105035.1 Pirellulaceae bacterium
AAAAGTCTTGTTGTTCAGAAGCGTAAGAGATTGCAGCGGCGTGTTCGTTCGCTCTGTGTTCACCGAGCAGACTTCTCGCGCGGCCGCGTTGAAGTTCATCATCGTGGGAGGAGGGATCGTTCTTCGCCAATAGGTGTACAAGCTACGACGGAATAACTTCTCGCCTGTATCTTGATTGTATTTGTTATTGGAGAATGCAGCCCAAATCTTCTCTGGCATATACGGCTTCACCGATTCGCCACCGGTCTGCTCGACTAAAAGGCCGCTAACCGCCAACGCTTGGTCACGCAGTGCGAATGCGGAAAGACGCAGGCGAGGGCCGCGAGATAGCCAGCGATTTGCCGGGTCGAGTTCTGCGGCTTTCGGCGATTGCACGGACGACTGTTGGTAAGTTGCACTGCTCACGATCAGTCGCTGTACATGCTGCATGTCCCATCCACTTCGTACCAATTCTAGGGCGAGCCAGTCGAGCAGTTCGGGGTGGCTCGGCAAGGCGCCTTGGGAGCCGAGATTGTCACTGGTTGGAACGAGCCCGACGCCAAAGAACTGTTGCCAAAGACGATTGACCGCGACTCGGGCTGTCAATGGATGGGAGTCGCTCATCAACCAATTCGCAAGTTCCAGCCGATTGTTCGGCATCGATGAATCCAACGAATGAAGCGCAGCGGGTACTTGGGGAAGCAATGGTTCCGATGTCTCCGGTTGGTTGTAACGGCCGCGTTTTAGCAGGTAAGTCTCGCGTGGCTCGGCGAGTTCATGCATGACCATCACGGTCTTTGGCGAGCCTGCTTGAGGGCGTTTGAGTCCGTTGCCGTCGTTGCCTTCGCGAGCTGCATGTAGCTTTACCGGTTCGGGAGTGAGTGCATGATCTTCGGATTCGGCAAGCAGTGGCCAGGTCCTTGGGAGTTCGATAAATGGAGGGCTGTTGCCATTGTTTGGTCCGACTCCGTGCTCCGCGATGTTGTTGAAATAGGCGAAGAGCTGGTAGTACTCTTTCTGTGAGATCGGATCGTATTTGTGGTCGTGGCAGCGTGCGCAGCCAACGGTCAAACCGAGGAAGACAGTGCCAAACGTATCAACACGATCCACTACGTTCTCGACTCGCCACTCCTCCGGGATGGAGCCATCCTCGGAGTTAATGCGGTGGTTTCGTCCGAACCCAGACGCAACTTGTTGCCAAAGCGTTGGCTCCGGCAACATGTCCCCTGCAAGCTGCTCACGCACAAACTGGTCGTAAGGCATCTTTGCGTTGAAGGCACGAATGACCCAGTCACGCCACGCGTGTTGGTAACGATAGCGATCGTTTTGGTAACCATCGGTATCGGCGTAGCGGGCCGCTTCCAACCAGGGCAACGCCATGTGCTCTCCGTAGCTGCGCGAACCCATCAGTCGTTCGATAGCCCAGATGATTGCCAAGTCGCGGCCGTTTTCATTTAGCCGAATTTCGAAACTTTCGCGCAGTTGTGGCGTCGGTGGAAGGCCGACCAGGTCGAAAGAGATTCGCCGCAACAGGGTCAACGGACTTGAGGGAGACGCCGGGTGGAGGCCCTGCTCTTGCATTCTGTGAGCAACGAAAGCATCAATCGGATTGTTGCCCCAACCCGGGAAAACGGGGGTGGGTACTGCGTGGACTTGCGGGGGAACGAACGCCCAGTGCCGCTCGTAGGTCGCCCCTGCGCGAGCCCATTCGAGCAGCATTTGTCGTTGTTCGTTGTCAAGTTGATGAAGCGATTCGGCCGGCGGCATTCTCAGTTCAGGATCGTCGGTAGTCAGTCGCTCGAGCAAAACCGACTGACCTTCGCCGTTTAGCTCCGTTGCTGATGCGGCTGACTCTGCCAGGTCGAGTCGCAATCCGGCTTGTCGACTTTGAGCATCCGGTCCATGACACTGGAAACAGGCGTTCGACAGAATCGGCCGAACTTGCTGGGCGAAGTCGACTGACTCCTGTCCGCATGCGAATTCGCCGCTAAAGGTTAACACCAAGAGCAGTGCTAACGTTGGGGATGCAATCGAGTGTCTACGACCGAGGTATTGCATGGGGCCGGGGGTCGGAAAGAACGGAAGCGGAGACGGGGAAGTAAGCATGAGTTGTTGATGCGGCTGGCCCTATTCTAGCTGATTCGCACCTGCAACGCGGCCATTTGTTTTTAATAGCAATCCCTGGTAGCAATCGCAATTCTGAGACCGATTGGAGCTCGAGTCGACCAACGCCGGTCCGTACGCTTTTAGTCCTTTGCGTCTTCCACGTCGTAGATGAGTGGTTCGTCTTTGGGGAGCAGCGTTTCGACGAATCGGATTCGTGCTCGGATCGCGGTTCTAATTTCCGCGGCGTCTTTAGAAGGGATGCGGTCTGGATGATGGATGAGAGTAAACGCAAAAAGTGCGCTTTCGGCTAAGTCCTCCGTCCGCGGGTTTTTGCGGGCGTAGTTGGTAACGAAGACCCCGTCGGCTTCCTGAGCTTGCTTCCAGGCCTTGGAGTTTCTGTGCTCAGCATCCCAAGCCGCGTGCACGGATTCGTGGAAGAGTGTTTCTTCCAAGTCGTGAGTTTGGATACGGCGGGAGGCGTTGTCGGAGTAGACGACGATCAGACCTTGGTCACTAAAAGCTGTCGTGTCCGGATGCCCTCTGTGCAGGACGAGACGCTCGACTCCTTTTCGGAGTGCCGTTGGCAACTTGCCGAGACGCACCAGGTACTTATCGGCTTCCTTTCGCGCAGCCGCCTCGCTCTCGAATTCAGCATCGATCGCCAAGTGCACTTTTGTGCCGTCTTTGTACTTCGCCAGAAATCCGTAGGCCGGTTGGAAAAGTTCGCGGTCAGCCGTCTTGTCCGGCATCTCGAACTTGCCGACTCCTTGGGACTCAACCGACTCAAAGCAGGACGGATCAGCATCGGTGATGTAATCAAAATTCGTACCCACGACGGAAGAACCGTAGTGCTGAGCGATTGCGGTGTCGTCGAAAGCGAACGCTAGCATGCCGACCAGAAGAAAGCAGCGTTTGAAAACAAGACGCATTCTTCGCTCTCAGGGTAGAAGGAAACGAAAAAACCCTTGGAAGACAGTTGTCCTCCAAGGGTTCTAATGTCGGGGTGATAGGATTCGAACCTACGACCCTCTGCTCCCAAAGCAGATGCGCTAGCCAGGCTGCGCTACACCCCGAGCGGCTTAGGAATTTAGCCGAAACCCCCATTTGTCGCAATGCGATGCTGAAGATCTTTTCGAACTAGTTCGGTAACAGCTCGCAATTGCTTCAAGAATACTCGGCGATTCGAGCGGGTTCACAGCAAACATTTCAGCTTATTCGGCTATTCCGCCAAGCCGGCCGTCGGTTGAGAGAAAACTCGTCACTCGGCGAGTGCCAGATTCACCTTGGCACTGAGAGCTGCCGTTGGTCGGGTTGCTAGCTCGATGCAGTAACACCTGATTGAGTGGGGGCTAGAACTTATGGATCGACTAACGCAGAATCAGCGGGGCCTTGGCCAAATCACCAATGCCAGGCGTGGGCGACAAGCCCGAGATTGTGCGACATTCCGTTTTCGTTTCAGCTGAAACTGACTATGGCAAAATTTGATCGAATTGCAGTGCTTGGAACCGGTGCCGTAGGCGGGCTGTACGGCGGTCGCTTGGCGCAAGCTGGGAACGACGTGCACTTTTTGGCGAAGAGCGATTTCGCGGTTTTGAAATCACGTGGACTGCAAGTTCGCTCGCCGGCTGGTGATTTCGAGTTGCCCAGCCTCAATGTTTACGACTCAGCATCCGCGATCCCGCAAGCGGACTTGGTCGTGGTGACCTGGAAGACGACGAGCAATGATCACTTGCAGTCGACGTTGGAGCCGCTGTGCCACGCGGAGACTCTGGTCTTGGTTTTGCAGAACGGACTGGATAGTGAGCAGGCAGCGGCGGAAGTCGTCGGGGCGGATCGAGTCTTGGGAGGCTGTTGCTTCTTGTGCAGCAATCGAGTCGAGCCTGGAGTCATTCATCATTTGGACTACGGTGCGATTTCTGTCGGCGAGTATAGTCCGCAGCTTGCCGGTCGGATCTCAACCAGGCTCAAGCAGCTGGCAGCTCTTTTCCTAGCAGCGGGGGTCAACCTCGTGCCTATCGAGAGTCTGGCGGAAGCTCGCTGGAAGAAGTTGGCTTGGAACATTCCTTTCAACGGGCTAAACGTCGTTCTCGATTCGAGTACAGACAAAATCATCGACGACAGAGCCGCATGCCAATTAGCCGAGGATCTGATGTGGGAAGTCCATAAGGCCGCGCGAGTGGCTGGAGCCGAATTCGAAGAGTCACACGTTAGCAAGTTAATTGAGATGACTCGCAAAATGGTGCCTTACGACAGTAGTATGTACCTCGATTTCAAATCGGGGCGGCCGCTGGAAGTCGAGTCCATTTTCGGTGCACCATTGCGAGTGGCTTTGGCGGAAGGCTACCGTCCACGAAAAATTGAAATGCTCTACCAACAATTGTGCTATCTCGATCGGATGAATCGCAAACAAGCTGACTAAGCGATTCATCCCCCGCATCTGTCTGGTCGCATCACTTTTTCAGTTTTGGCGAGATAGCCAGCCAGGCTGTCCAAGCCGGAACGCAGCAGTTTCTCGGATCGGAGAGTCAAGCTTGTTTGTGTAGTATGAAAAAACTGATGAGCCCAACCGGATCAATTTCCGTGCGTGGACGTGGGCGACTTTCTGATATAATCGGGAGGCGGTTTCTCGCCGTGCTTGCCTGCCTAATGCTCCACAATCCCCGGGTTTTTCCACTGAGGACATCTCATGACTCAAAATCGTTCACGCCGAAATTTCATCAAGAAGAGTGCTGCCGCCACGGCTGCTGCGGCATCGATTCCTGCCAGCTTCTCAACTCAAAACCTGTTTGCTGGTCCAGCCAATAGTCCCAGTGACCGCTTCAACGTTGGAGTGATCGGTGCGGGAGGGATGGCAAACGGGAACATGAACGCGGCTAAAGATTGGGTCAACATCGTGGCTATCGCTGACGCCGACAGCGGACGCGCTGAGGACATGAAGGCCAAGCGTAGTGATGGGAAGGCGGACGTTTATGCAGACTATCGTAAAGTCCTCGAGCGCGATGACGTGGATGTTGTACACGTGGCGACTCCAGATCACTGGCATACGAAGCCAGTCGTGGAAGCCATGTTGGCCGGGAAAGACATCTACTGTGAGAAGCCACTCACGCTGACCATTGACGAAGGCAAGTTGATTCGCAAGGTACAAAAAGAGACTGGCCGAGTTGTCCAAGTTGGTACACAACAGCGGAGTACTTTCAATCTCTTCGTCAAAGCGATGGCGCTAGTCAACGAAGGGCGATTGGGCAAGATCAAGAAAGTCCAGGCGGCCATTGGTGGTGCTCCGACCAGTCCCGAAATTCCAGTGGCGGATGTCCCCGGAAATTTGGATTGGGACCGATGGCTGGGCCCCGCTCCGAAGGTCGACTTCCGCGACTTGAGGTTAGAAAAGAGACGCCACACGAATTGCCACTACGAATTCCGTTGGTGGTACGAGTACTCGGGCGGCAAACTGACGGACTGGGGAGCGCACCACGTCGATATTTGCACTTGGGCATTGATGCTCAACGGGCAAAACGAAGGTCCCGTGTCCATTTCCGGCGATGCAACTCACCCCGTTGGATACGAGGACGGTATGCCGACTCAGAACGATCGCTACAACACAGCGACTAAGTTCATGTTCAACGTGAAGTTCCCCGGTGAAACCGAGATGATCATCCGCAATGACACCGACAACGGTTGTTTGATCGAAGGGGATAAAGGAAAGATCTTCGTGAATCGTGGCAAGTTGGTGGGGCGACCCGTTGAGGAACTGGAGGAGAATCCTTTGCCAGAAGACGCGATTCAGAAGGTTTACAAGGGCTTCACTCCGACGCACAACGAGCGCAAGGCTCACTGGGCCAACTTCTTTGAATGCGTGAGTTCGAAAAAGGAACCAATTTCCGACGTGCACTCGCATATGAAAATGCTGAACACCTGCCACTTGGCTGGAATCGCAGCACGCTTGGGTCGTGAACTGAAGTGGGATGACAAGGCGGAGACGATCGTCGGTGACGAGCTGGCCGCATCCATGCTGGCTCGACCCTATCGGGAAGGCTACGAGATTGAGGGAGTCTAGCCGGCTCCCCCGCTGTACTGGTTGCCTTTCGCGGCTTTAGCCAGCACCACAATCACCTGGATCCCGGTAAGTCCGGCTTTTCAAGGTTCATTGAATCCAATGTTAAACCACCCTCCGGGGTGGTTTTTTGGTCTTTTCTCCATGGCAGCTTGCGGTCAAAATATGGCCCTCAATGCCGTAAGTTATCCGGCTCAGGCAAAGTTGGGCTGATTTGCAGTCGCTTTGCTAACCGATTGGACAACGATTCGGCATGCCCCAAACCCGGCATTCCCCCAACCTTTTCCGGGAGTGGGTGTCTTAGTACTGGCTCGTTGGTTGGAGAATTGCGAAGAAAGCGATTCTTGAAGCCGAGCTGGGCAACCGGATTGCCTGCCTCCTTTCTGGGAAGCTAGGGGGAGGTCGAGTGGCGACCAAGACTTCTGTTCAGGATCACGTGAGCGGAGGGGTTGCCACCGGAAACTCGGGATGGGTTCCCAGGTTGGGTAAGCGTTTGGAGATTGCGAGGAGCTTTCTTCACTCTCAATTGCTCAACCTGCTGACGAAGCCGACTTGAGTGAACAGTGATGACGAAACGTAGTTTGGCTCGAGACTTTAACTCCGAGTTTTCGCCTTAACAGGTATAGGTACATCCACTAGGTGCATTATGGAACTTGAAAAAGTACGCAACATTGGCATTAGCGCACACATTGACTCAGGCAAGACGACGCTTAGCGAGCGAATCTTGTTCTACACCGGTCGTATTCACAAAATTGAAGAGGTGAAGGGCGATGGTGATGGCGCGAAGATGGACCACATGGAGCTGGAACGGGAGCGTGGAATCACGATCACCAGTGCGGCGACGAGCGCTTCGTGGGGTGGCAAAGACAATCCCAACGTTAAGACGCCTCACCACATCAACTTGATCGATACGCCTGGCCACGTTGACTTCACGATCGAAGTCGAGCGGAGCTTGCGCGTTCTCGACGGTGCTGTCCTAGTATTGTGTGCCGTTGGTGGAGTTCAAAGTCAATCGTTGACGGTTGACCGGCAAATGCGTCGGTACAACGTTCCCCGACTAGCGTTCATCAACAAAATGGACCGAACTGGAGCGGATGCTCACAACGTCGTCCAGATGATGAAGGACAAACTGAATGCAGATGCAGTTCTCTTCCAGTTGCCTATCGGCGCTGGCGACGACTACGAAGGCTGTATCGATTTGGTCACGATGAAGGCATTGCGCTTCGTTGGAGATCAGGGCGTCGATGTGGAAGAGTATGACGTTCCCGAAGCACTGCTCGAAGAGGCTAACGAGCACCGGCATGCGATGCTGGAAGCGATTTCCATGTTCAGTGATGAAATGATGGAGCTTCTGCTGAGTGAGGAAGAGGTGCCGATCGAGCTGATCCACAAAGTGACGAAAGAAGCAGTTCAAAAGCAAGGCTTCACGCCAGTCTTCGTCGGGACCGCATTCAAGAACAAGGGCGTCCAGCCGCTCTTGGATGCAGTCGTTCGCTATCTCCCAAGTCCACTCGAACGTGACATCAGCGCGATCAAGGTGAACAGGGACGAAGAAGCTGCCAAGGAACTGATGGCTCTGAAGCCAGATCCTACAGAGCCTTTCGTCGGCATGGCTTTCAAGATCGTCGAAGACCCTTATGGTCAATTGACGTTCATGCGTATCTACCAAGGTACGATCAGGAAGGGCGAAATGTACACCAATCAGCGGACCGGTCGTAAGGATCGATTCAGCCGGATCGTGCGGATGCACTCCGATGACCGCGAGGAGATTGATGAGGCGTCTGCAGGTGACATCGTGGCGATTATGGGCATCGATTGTGCTTCGGGTGAGACGTACGCGAACGACCGCGATTTCTGCACCTTGGAAAGTATGTTTGTGCCGGAGCCCGTGATCAAAATGTCTGTTAATCCGGCTCGTTCGGATGCAGATAAGATGACCAAGGCACTGCAACGTTTCCGTAAGGAAGATCCAACATTCCGCGTGAACAACGATGAAGAGACAGGTGAGACGATTATCTCAGGCATGGGAGAGTTGCACTTGGACATCTACATCGAACGGATGCGTCGTGAATACAAGATCGAAATTGAAGCAGGTGCTCCGAAGGTAAGCTACCGCGAAGCTCCAGGCCAAAAGGTAGAGTTCAACTACAAGCACAAGAAGCAAACGGGTGGCTCCGGTCAGTACGCTCACATGGTTGGAGAACTAACTCCAATCGAGTCTGAGGCTGAGGATTCGTTTGAGTTCGAAGAGCACATCGTTGGTGGTCGTATCCCTAAGCAGTTTATTGCTCCGATCGAAAAGGGAATGCGAGATAGCTTGAAGAAGGGACCTTTGGCAGAATTCCCCGTGGTTGGAATTCGCATCGACCTTCGCGATGGAAGCTATCACGACGTTGACTCTTCGGAGCGTGCTTTCTACATCGCAGCTCAAGGTTGTTTCCGTGAGTCGATGCAGAAGTCGCAGCCAGTTCTGCTCGAGCCAATCATGAAGTGCGAAATCGAGTGCCCTGAGGATTACCAGGGTGATGTTGTTGGTGACGTGATCCGTCGCCGAGGATTGATCGGTTCCACCGATGTTCGCGAGGCTGTCTCGTACATCGTGGCAGAAGTTCCTCTTGCCGAGACCTTCGGCTACGCTACGGACCTTCGGAGTATGACGAAGGGACAAGGAACGTTCACGATGGAATTGCTCGGCTACCGTAAGTGCCCAAGCAATGTTCAAGAGGATATTATCGCCGAGCGAAAGAAGGCTGAACTCGCCGGAGCCAAGTAGCACCCGCGACGTTCCAACGCTTGCCAGATATTTAAAGGCCAACGGGAATTCCCGTTGGCCTTTTTTCGTGGTTTGCCAGGCGTGTTGAACGCGAAAGGGGCGTGAGAGTGCTGAATGTAGGGGTTCCAAAACAGATGCGGGACTCGCGCACAATTCCGTTTGTAGTGCTTCTAAGCGAATTGAGGGGCGTCTGGCTTGGAACCAAGTATTTGTTGACCAGAAAACTACCTGCGTGAAAAAAACGGGGCAATATTTCACTTGTTCGAGAGGGTGATTCGCGCCTCTCCTGATGGAATTCCCTCACCAAGTAATGTGACGATATGCTGACGAAATTGCTGAGAAATCCCAAAGCTGAACCCCCTGAGGTCAATGAAGAACTACACGAATGCAAAGCGAAGTTGGATGCGATTAGCAGCAATCAAGCGGTTATTGAATTCGAATTAGATGGAAAGGTCATCTTTGCGAACGATAACTTCTTGAAGGCACTTGGTTATCGACTTGATGAAATCGAGGGAAGGCACCATCGCATCTTCGTTTCCGCGGAGGAGCAAGAGAGTGACGCTTACCTCCAATTTTGGGAAACACTGAACTCCGGAACGTCTCACGCCGGCAAGTTCCGTAGGATTCACAAGGATGGTTCTGAGGTTTGGATCCAGGCGATGTACTATCCGATCAACGGTACCGACGGACAGCCAGCGAAGGTTGTGAAGTTCGCGACTGATATCACGAAACAGGTTGCTCTTGAAAGACGCACTGGCGAAGCCGGGTTGGCGGTTTCTGCTAGTATCGAGCAGATGGTCAATACCATTCAGGAGATAGCTGGGCACGTGAACCAAACCGCTTCGACGGCCTCGCACACGAAGCAGGATGTAGATTCCACGACGGGGACCGTGAAGAAGCTGGAGGAAAGCAGTCGAGTTATCGAAAGAGTCGTTGAGCTGATTCGTAACTTGGCGGATCAAACTAATTTGCTGGCCTTAAATGCAACGATCGAGTCGGCGCGGGCCGGGGAAGCCGGCAAAGGCTTTGCTGTCGTTGCCAACGAAGTCAAAGAACTGGCGAAACAGACCGCCAACGCGACTTCAAGCATCGACAGTTCGGTAGCTACCATTCGCGATTTGATTTCGGAAAGTGTTGATTCGACGTCACGCGCCAGTGAGAGCATTCGGACGGTCAATGAGAGTATGTCTTCGGTTGCTTCGGCAATTGAAGAGCAATCTGCCACAATGAAGATGCTCAATGGCACCGCAGCTCAGCTCAAGGGCTAACGCCAACGCCGTGGGGATGGCTAGGGCCAGCGCCATGGGAATGGCTAGGGCAGCGCCATGGGAATGGCTAGGGCCAGCGTTAGGGCTAAAGTCCTTTCAGGACGAGCACAGGGCACTTCGCTCGTTCAACAATTTGCTCCGCAATAGAACGCCTTACGAGAGAGAGTAGTGTGTGCTTAGCATGCGAAGGGATGACAATTAAGCCCGCGTTGTGCTGGGTAGCATGCTCGACTACGCACTCCGCCGTTTGGCCGAACGCAATCCCCAGCGATTCACTGCAGATGTTGAGGCCTGCTGACTTGCAGGCACTCTCAAGGCGTTGTCTGGCACGATCGATCCTGCATCCGTCGTCATTCCAGTCCGAGATGTACTTGTCTTCGTGTGGCTCTCTTTCGGTGACAACGTGGATCAGGTGAACACGCTCTGCTGTCCCCGTCATCTCGATAGCCAACTTCACCGCCGCTAAGCATTCTTCGGTGAAGGAAACTGGCACGACGATCGGGCGTTCCTGAATGAAGATCTGCAGCGGGGAGAGTCCGTTGGGCTCAGCTGCTTCAGCCGGAATCGCGCCACTCGCTGTGCCGTTATCGGCCATTAAAAAGTTAGGAGCGACGAACGCTGCATGGCCTTTTCGCGTCGTGGGATTGACTCCAACGAATCCGGAATTGTTCATCAATTGACTCCACTATGCATCGCTTGAATCTGCAGGGCGGGAGTCTGCGGCAGAGTCCGCTGGTTCGTCACTCGGGCTGTCGCCGCTGGCATCGAATCTTCCCTGTAGTTGTTCCCAATCCATGATGAGAGTTCCTCCAACCGTTCCATGTTGTTTTGCCCAATTCATGATTAGGTCGAGGCAGGCATGATCGATATACCGCAGGTCATCGAACTCTACGTGCAATTCTGCACCTGCCGGGACTTGCTCTAGCTCTCCAGCCAGAGTTGGGAGGTTTATGAAGGTGGCGGCTCCAGAGAGCTTGAGGTGAGCGGTTTTCGAATCGGGAGCAATGTTGAGGGTGGAACTGAGATTGGAGAACTTCAGGAGCAGCTTGACTGCAGAGAGTGCGATACCGACACCGACTCCAATCAAGAGGTCAGTACTCACAATCATGATGACGGTAGCGAAGAAGATGCCTGCCTCACCGCGGCTTGTCTTCCACAGCTTGATGATCTCTTTGAAGTTGACCAACTTGTAGCCCGTGTAGACCAGCAATGCGCCCAACGCGGCTCGGGGAATATAAGTCAATACGAATGGGATGGCGACCACGAATAGCAGCAACCATGCGCCGTGCATGATGGCGGAGTAGCGAGTCTTTGCACCCGAGGTGACATTGGCACTGCTTCGCACAATTACGCCCGTCATAGGCAGTGCACCAATCACGCCGCAGATGCTATTGCCTACTCCTTGCGCCATAAGCTCCTGGTCATATTTGGTGCGAGGCCCCTGGTGCATTTGATCGACGGCGGTAGCGCACAGAAGGGTCTCCGCACTGGCGACGAGAGCAATGACACAGGCGCCTGTTAAGACCATGGGGTCTGTGGCAAGTGAAAGCCAGTCGATGTTTGGCAGCGTAATTTCGCTAAACATGTTCTCAGGAACTTCCAGTCGTTGAACTTGGAGTTTTGCGATTCCAGCAAACAACGTTGCAGCCACGATCCCGATCAACGCTGCGGGCAGGAACTGAAGTTTCTTAGGGACGATGTTTGGCCAAAGTACAAAGCAACATAGCGCGATGATCCCAGTAAGGGCAGCCAAGTGGTGGTTTACCGTGGTGTCCGACGAAAAGCACTTAACGATGGCCTCCGGGATGGTGGCGAGGTATTGAATTCCGCCATGCGCCTTCTCTCCATGCCAGAGTGCCTGGTGGTCGAGCATAACGTGGAACTGGCTGGCCAAAATGAGAATCCCGATGCCAGCCAACATGCCCTTGATCACAGCTGGAGAGACGGCGCGGAACCACTGGCCAAGCCGAAGTTGACCGGCCACGATCTGTAGCAACCCTGCTAGGAAGACGCACAGCCCGAGAATGACCAAGGAATATTCGGTTGCGGCGGCGGTGAGAGTTTCCTCAGCAACATCGACATCCGCATCAGCTAAGTACTTTTCTTGTCCTTTAGCCAGGAGATCCGCAATGATTACGAACAGGCCCGCAGCCGGTCCACTGACTTGGAGGGGGGAACCCGAGAAAAAACCCACGATCAAGCCACCCACAATACCCGTGATCAGGGCGCGAGCTGGACTGACTCCAACTGCCACGGCAATGCCAATACATAACGGCAACGCGACAAGAAACACGACCAAGGAGGCCATGAAGTCGGCTTTAAAGATCGAGAGTCGGTTGTCCGGAGATTGTTCCGCGGTCGGAGTCTCTGCGGTGTCGTTCATCGATGAGTCCTAGGGGGGAGAGATTTCATGCAGCTTCAAAAGGCAGAAACCTGGGCTTTAAGCCCTGTCAGCAGTTTATGGCTAGGGTGTCTGTGGCGACTCCGCAAGGCCGAATCGATGACGGGGAACGACAACTCCGCGATCTCCGATTAGTTCGTTGACGCGATGGCTTGCGTTAAATTTGTCGCGTCCAGACCCAAACAGTATAGAGGAGTCGAGCCAGCACGTGGGAGTGGTCGTCCTATTGCAGTAGCGTAAATCAGAGTTGAAGCCGCCGCATCGTAAGCCGACACTCTGATTGACCCAGTGTACTGCAGGCATTCGGCGAGGCTGGTTGTCGAGTTCGTTCCTGATGAACGAGGAACGGCGGCCTACATCGTTGGGAATACGGCAGGTGATCGTCCTGCCCCAGCTCTTTCCACGACCTAGCAACGCCGGGAAGAAAACGCCAGCGAGAAGTGGCTCAAAAGAAATTGAGAGGGAGGCGACGCCTCGAGCGAGTTTTCTGACCTAGAACTCGAAAAGCACTCCGTCGGCGCGGTTTGTCAGGTTTCTCAGCGTTTCAGTATCGGTCGCTTCGCTCAAGAAACGTATGGAACCGTCTGCGAAACCGAATTGCGCTCCACCCGTATGAAAACTGCTGAAGCCACCAACTTGAAGCGTTCCCTCTGCTTCCTCTTGCTCTGCGGTCAATTTAGTCATGCCGGTAGGTGAGCTGAGAGTAGAGCCGTTGCGCAGAGTCGAACGCGTACCGGAGACCCATCCCAAGTCATCTGGCGCAATTACTGATTCCCCGATGAGCAGTGTGTACGACGAACCGTCTGTGATTTCACTGAAGCGGACGGAGCTATTTAAGAAGAGTAAGCCAGAATTGTCTGCGTCGATGGGAGCTTCGCGATCATGTTGGTTTCCAACGTAGCTCGAAGCGGCAATTGTTTCGCCGCGAGCCAGTGGATCTGAGGGGCACGCCAATGTCCGGATGTTGTGTTGGCGAACAGGGGCATTCTCCGGTGCATAGGCTCCTAAGGACTGGTCGAACTGCTTGAAGGCCACGCGTTCTTCTATGTAAGGCAGAATTTGAACGATCCAGCTTACGTGTTTGCCGGATGGCTCAAATCGAATTGGCCCCGCTTCGTCCGTGACTCCTGGCGGAAGATGTTCCAGGCCAAATTCATAGTGGTGAAGTGCGAGGCCAAGCTGCATTAAGTTATTCCCGCATTGCGACCGACGAGCAGCTTCACGCGCCGCCTGAACCGCAGGGAGTAGGAGCCCGACGAGGATGCCGATAATTGCAATGACAACCAGGAGTTCCACCAGTGTAAAACCCCGTCGCGCAAAATTCGGCAAGGATGCACGTGACATTGGCGATGGTATCTGCCAACCGAGACGCTGATTGTTGAGTCTGAGGATCATGGTCTTTCCGATTCAGAAATAGTGCCGCTTCGAGTGGCAGTTAATCTTTGCTAGCTTTTGATTCGCCGACTGGAAGGCTCAGTTCGATTGTGCGTTTTTGAACTGGAGGATTCAGTGAAGCACGACTTTGGCCTGTTTTTTCATCCGATTTCACTAAGAGCGCCGCGGTGACCTGCAGCAATAACTGGCTCCCCGTCTGCGAAAGCACGGTGATGCTTAAATCAGCCGACTCGCAATTGGGGGTGGCAACATCCTGCTCGCCGAATGTCCAGCTTTCCCCTGCATAGTCTGCACCTTGTTCGGCCACCGCCACCTGAGCACGTTTGGCAGCACTTCCCAACAGTTGCTCAAGTTGGACTCGCTGATGGTATGCCAGCGCTTCACGGCGTGAGCGAAGAGCAGAAGTAGCCGAGAGGACGATTAGTGTTGTGGCGACGAGCAGGCAGACTAGGACGCAAATCAGGACTACGCCTCGGCGTGCACGCAGGTTGCGGTCGAAGTAAATCGAGTTCATGGCGACACCTCAAAGTCTGGTGAAGTGTTGGTCGTCTCTCGGGCGCCCACAATCCACCTGCTGAGAGTCGCTGCGAAAGTGCGTTTGAGAGTGGAGGAAGCACTCTTCGTTGTTGGCTCGAATCCGAACGGGGCTAGCGGCCGATGGAGTTTCAGAATGATCTTTGAGCCCGACTTTTCAAACTCTGCGTTGGGTGGCACAGTGTCCTGGGATACTTGCTCTTCGTCCGCTCTTCCAATTTCGTTTGGCAGTAACGGATAGAATTCGCGGTGAGAGTTTGAGCCCTCTTCAGTACCTCCAGCATCGGCAGCAAGGCTGGATGTTCGAGTGAGTCGATTTCCACGGATGCGGTACTCAATGCGCGTCCGGCTGTCTGGCCCAGCGTACACGTTGTCTTTTTCAAGGATGAGTGACTGTGCGTCGACCAATTCAGCACGCTTGCTCGACCAGACATCACGTCTAAATTGGTTTCCCAACGCATCCCAGCGTTGGCAACACTCGAATCGAGCCTGGGAGAGCTTGTGGGCTTGGAACGTGCGGTGCACTAGTCCAACTGCCAATACCGACATCAGACTACCAAGAGTGAGTGTTGTCACGACTTCGATCAGTGTAAACGCGGGGCGTGGTTTCGCCGTATATGAAAGTATCATCGCGTGTCCTCCTCGCTTGGAGCGTCGCGAGCTTCGTCCAGAAAAACGCCTGTCAGTACAACTGCAGGCGCATCCCCCGGTCGTGCCCACCCGAGTCGAAGTTCCACTCGTTGCACTGAGTCGCGTTCTTCAATGCTCCAGCTCAGTTTCGTGCTCTTGCCGAGGCGATTCTCCAGCCAATCCGGCTCTGCGACTTGTTCAAGTAGGCCTTCGCGTTGCTCTGTGGCCACGGCGTCGACGTCTTCTAGGACACTTGCCAAGTAGTCCACTGCGACTCGATAATGCTCGCCGTCCATTTGAATGCGCTGAGCCTTAAACGAAGTGTGCGCTACCAGGCTGACACCTGCCAAAAATAAAACAGCAGCCACCAGTAGTTCTGTGGCAGCAAGTCCACAGTGCACCGGAAGTCGCGGGCACTGACGAGCCAGGTTGAGCTGGCGAGCCCGTGCTTTGCTCGACATCGCAGTCGCAAGTCGTATTGGAGTGTGCGTGGGAATCATGAGAGCGACGTAATTATTTGCGTGATTACGCTGAAAAAACCGACGGCAATCCAGGCGACGATGCAACCGAACAGGAGGATGATGGCTGGGTAAACCGTCTTTGACAGTAGTAAGTATCGAAAGCGAATTCGGCTCTGTTTCTGATCGGCGAGTGCACGCAGCAGCCAACTCCGGAATTCGTTGGTTGAAGCTTCGTCGAGCGCTGATGCTTCGCGTTGTTCCAACAGCTGAGCGGACGCAAGGCTATTCCAAATGCTGGCCCCATGCTCGACTTCGTTTCTGGCGAATAAAAGACGCCCGCGAATAACCCGATCAAAGTGATATTTTGCCAGCGTCGAGAGGCTGCCTGGAAGTGGGCGACCTCTTTCCAACGCCATCGCGATCAACCGCATCAACTGAGCCGACCGAAGTTGATAGAGTGAACGTGATAATCCGGACCCAAAGGCTCGCTGGGCCGGGCGCTGCGGTTGAAACACCCAGACGACTAGCAGGGCGACCAGCGACACACCTGCAATGACTGGCAGGAATGCTGAGCTACCGAGCCACTTGGCGACCGCAGAAACCGATTCGAATGCTGCTGGTAAAGCGAGGCCGAACTCGTCGTAGATTTCGCGGTACGTCGGTGCGATGAAAATGAATAGAAACAAGACTAGGATTACAGTTGTGACTCCAGTGGCTGTCACGTAAGCCAAAACCTTTTGAAGTTGTAGTTTTGGAGCAGTCGCCTCACTCTCGTACTTCCGTATCAGCTGGTCATAGGCTTCGTCCAACATCCCTGATTCGGATGCCAGTCGCAGCAGTAAGATATCTTCATCCGGAAGTATCTCTCGATGTTGCTCCAAACTCGGGATTAGTGCAGCCCCTTCATTGAGAAGTGAGCACCATTGTTGAAGTCGCTTGCGGTGGAAATAGCGTTGCTCGAGCGCATAAGCGGTGACGAGTGGGGCCACCGGAATTCTTTCGCGGTGTGCCAGGGCGAGCAAGCGGACGAGGGATTGTCCAACCACGTTCCTGCTGTCAGGAAGCCACCAAGTCGACGCACGCCAACCATGCTGCGCGCTGAACATCGGCAGAATGCTGGGGAGTCTTCTTGCGATCGAACTGGAGACGTTTGGCATCAGGCTAGAGCGGAAATGAGGGTGAAAAGAGGGAGGAGTAAGGACAGTATCACAAAGGCGACACATCCACCTATGAACAGGATCGCCGCCGGAGGAATGAGAGAATGTAGCCACTCGACTCGCGAGTTGATCCGTTCAGCATAAATGGATGCAACGGTTTGTAGCATGGGTACGCTCGGGCCGCTTGAGTCGCTCACTTGCAACGCAGTCAACAGCAAAGGGGGTAGGCAACTGATCGAAGGGTCTCGCGAACTGAGAGCCTTCTCGTTTGCCACGCAGTCAGCCAGATTGCGACAAGCATTGGCGTACATGCGATGTGATGCATGGGAGGCGGCAATTCGAAGCGATTCATCGACTGGAGCACCAAACCGAAGTAACTCGGCGACGGTCTCAGCGACTCTCGACATGCAGCGTAAATTCGATGTGGTTCCGGCAATGAAGATGCCCAAGATCCGATTGGTCAACGCAAGATTTCTCCACCCCAAGACAACCCCAGTAGTCGCCAATCCCAGCAATGCAATCCCAAGCAGCATGATGCTAGGTCGCTCGGAGAATGCGTCTGATATCCAAATCAGCCAACGTGTGGAAGCCGGGAGATGGAGCCCAAACTCGATGTAGAGTTCTTTAAAAAAGGGGATGAGGAAGAGCGAGAACAGAGCAAACAAAAACAGTCCGCCAACGGCTAGCGCCAGTGGGTACGAAAGCGACTTCCAAAAATGTAGCTTCGCGGACCCGAAGGCTTGGCGGCGGGTAACCCAGTCATGCAGTCTCTCGCTTGAGAGCGTCTCCTGTTTCTCTGATAGCAGAGGTAGGAGTGCGATGAGGTGCGGAGTGTCCAGTAAGTCTGCTGCGTCGACATTCTCGCGACCCAGCTCGCTAATTATTGAGCTGATCTCTTTGCGAACTGCCCCGGATGGGAGCTCGTGCTGGAATGCTCTTAAGCCCGGTAGCCAATGCTCACGCATTTTTAGTTGGGCCGTGATTCTTGATTTCCATTCGATTTCGGCAGGCCTCGTTGTGGCCGAAAGCTGCGATGACTCACCATCGGAAATTCGGTTGAGCGACAATACCGAGTTGCCCTCCGCCTCCAGCTTGGCGGCGGCACTGCCAACGGTATCGGCTTCGATTTTTCCCTTTACCAAGCGACCTTCGCAGTCCTCCACCTCGAACTCAAACCAACTCACTGCCCAGCTCCTACCGAGTTCGTCACGAAGACTAGGATCTGGACGACTGGATAAAAAATCGATGCTCCCAGGGCCGCTGCCAGGATGCCGCCAAACAGAGTGATAGCGAATCCGGGCGTTGGATTGCGCAACCCAAAGCGACAAACGGTTTGAAGTGAACGGTAGGCTTCGGAAGCAAAACGCCTTCTTGATTCAATCGCGTCCGAGAGACTTTCCTTCGGCGATGAGTCTGAGATAGCCCACTCAATAAGTGGGGGACGAGGGCTGGTTTCTCCAGCAAGTAGATCGGACGCAGCCACTTGGTCCCAAGCTTCAAGTGTTGGAGTGCCAAGCTCGCATAGATGTGACCATTGGTCAACTCGGGCTGCCATTTGGGCCTTTGGGAGATACGACTCGTGTGCGTTTGAATTCTTGGACAGTCGAAGCCAAGGGAGTTTTTGACTTGCGAAGTAGGCGAGGGAAACGCCTCCGATCAACGCGATGTATCCGAGAGGTAGCCAGGCTTGAAGGCCGTCGGCGAACTCTATAAACCCGTCTTGGTAGCCTACGTCGCGTGCCAAAGACGCGAGGCGGGGGGAGACGAGTGAGGCGAGAATTGTCAGTGCGATGCAGGCGACTGCCGCCCAGATAAAGGGAGTTAGCCAACGCATGCGACGGAGAAAAAGGACTCGGTGACTGGCTTTCCAAGACTCGGTCAGCAAGGACAGTGACTGGGAGGTACCTCCACTACGGCACCAGCACGCCAGGGCTGAGCGATAATTCGCCGGAATGTCTGTTTCGGTTAAAAGGCTTTGAACCACTGAAGGCACGTTGTCCTGCCCAGTTGCCGTATGCAGGCTTCTGCTGGCCTGTTCCGTCTCGAACGCAGCATTGCTACCGGAGTTAAGGCCGTGCCCGTCAGCGTGGGTCGCCGATCCGTTAGTTTGGTCCTGGGTGGTTGAAGTAGCCCCATCGGAGGCCAGGTTTTCGTCGAACCGGATTGCTCGAAGTTCAATTTTTTCGAGTCGGTCTTCAAGGGCTTGTCCAGAATTCGCTCCCGGGAACAACTTCACACGCACGCCAGCTCTGGCGAGGAGCAGGAGGGCTCGATGGAATTCGCGGAGTTGCCTCAAGGAAGGGCTGACCATCAGGAACGATCGCTCTTTGGAAGAATGAATAGTCACTGCAGTGCGGCCGAGAGGAGCGAGTGGGAAGGCGATGCCACATTCTATCGGTTGTGGAATCGGTTGCGGAATCCAACCTCGATGTGACCCTGGGTTCGCCGAGCCTGTGCTTGTTTGGCGACCTTCAGCAGAGCATAGCAATGAACCGATGTAGGGGTGTTGCCTGCTTGTCTATTTGTTTTGCAAAAATCGCAATCCACGGCGGTAAGAAGTAGCACCAATGCAAGGTGGGGTGAAATCTACAGCCATTGGAGTGGCAGTTTGGAGGCTCTAGCGCTACCGCTGCGTCTCACCCTGGAGTTCTTGTCGTCGCTTGCCAGATCGCGGGCACTCGGAAAGTCGTTTTCTCGCTGACTCTGAACAGCCTACATCGTGAGATCCCAGCGATCTCCATAGCAACCTCCGACGCGGCCCGGCACGATCGACAGCCACGTTGGCCTTTAAGCCCCAATTCGCTTCAGGACGGCATCGAGCGTCGGACGCAGTGAATTCCCGCTGTTCCGCAAGCCTTGCATCTCCTTTGGCCAAAGTTCCAATTCGATGCGATCCATAACACCTTCGGCACCGACGACGGTAGGAACGGAAAGGGCAACGTCTCGAATTCCGTAGCAACCCGCTTGAACTGAGCTGACGGGTAGAAGTTTGCGGCTGTCCAATAGGATGGACTCAATCACATCGCGGATCGCAATACCAACAGCGAACCCTGCCCCGCCCTTGCGGCTGATCACTTCGGCACCAGAACCCTTAGTGCGTTTGAACAGTTCGCCGGCTAGCTGGTTGTTCCAGCCCGGGAATTTCTCTAGCGGCAAAGATCCGATCGTCGCGCTCGACCAAACTGGAACCATGCTGTCCCCGTGCTCGCCGAGTATCAGAGCCTTGGTTTGAGTCGCTGGAGTGCCGAGCTGTTGCGAGATGAGACTGCAAAACCGAATCGTATCCAACTGAGTGCCCAAGCCGATCACCTGGGTCTCAGGAAGCCCCAGGGTCTTAGCGGCTACGTAGGTCAGAATGTCGACTGGATTGCTGACGACCAAGACCTTGGCCGTTGGCTTCAGTCCCGCTGACTTAACCTGCTGAAGGATCTGAACAAACAAGTCGGTGTTACGGTTGATCAAATCCAAACGCGTTTCGTCTGGCTTGCGGCGGAGACCTGCGGTAATGCACACAACGTCACTCGATGGAATGTGCTCGTACGATCCTGAAACAATGGTTTGATCGGCAACGCTCGGTGCTCCGTGCAAAATGTCGAGAGCCTGGCCAGCCGCGAGCTCGGCGTTCACATCGAGGAGTGCAATTTCTCTTGCGACGCCACCGCATTGAAGTGCGAACCCGGCACAGGACCCAACCAGTCCTCCACCACCAACGATACTGACTTTCATAGTTTCACGCTCTTCTACTCGTTTGTTTACTCTTGGGAACGCAGGCGATCGGCGGCATGTAGCTTCCGCTGCACATCATCACGGACTTCCTAGGACTGCGACTTCAACTGACTCATGACTTGGTCGGTAATCAGTTTGACCAATCGTTCTTCATCTATATTCGATGAGCCCGCAGTAGGCGCTGCGGTTGCACTAGCGCTGCTTTTCATCGCTCCCGTCATTACCGGAGGCGCATCAAAGGCTTGTCGCTCGACGCCCGAGGCTTGCCAGCTTTCACGAAAAATATCGTTGGCGCAGATGTCACAGTTCTGAAACTCGTCAGTCAGTCGCGGGTCGGTGAAGCCCCACTTATCCTTCAACTCAAGCAGTTCGACGCTTTGGTTCTGGTCGAGGTAATTCACCTTGCCAAGTTGTCGAGCCAACATCAGCATGCGGCAGTAGGCGTCTAAAATTTCGGTCCACCAATACGCCTTCTCAACGTCTTCGCCGAAGGAGACAGTCCCGTGATTGGCCAAGATGATCACATTCGACTTGTCGACGAACGGGATGATCGTGTCGGCGAATGCTTGGCCGCCGGGCGTCTCATACTTCGTGATAGGAACGTCGCCCAGGAACACTTCGACTTCAGGCAAAACGCATTGAGGGATCGGTTCGCGAGCGATCGCAAAAGCGGTCGCGTGTGGTGGATGACAGTGCACGACGGATTTCAGTTCCGGTCTCTGCTTGTAGATCTCGAGGTGCAGGAGAGCTTCGCTACTGCGTTTCTTTCGACCTGCGATCTGTTTACCCGTCATGTCAATCGTGCTGATGTCATCTGGCTTAAGAAAGCCCTTTGAGTGCATGGTCGGGGTGCAGAGGACTTCGTTATCGCTGATCCGGACGGTGATGTTCCCGTCGTTCGCTGCGGCGAATCCCTTTGCGTAGATGCGTCGACCGATTTCGCAGATGTCTTGCTTGATCTTGTGTGCGTTCACCATGTTGGCGTCTCACTATGCGTTGAATGAAAGGTTTGCTTGTGTTGTACGTTGTGTTGGTAAATCGTTAGCCGAGTTTCAGTTGCTTCACGGCGTCGTCCTTGACATGGATCTGGTCAAGGATGGCGGAGCAGTATGCGTCGACTGGCTTCAGTGCAGGTCGAAAGGCCTGCGCAGCTTCGGCACCATCGCTGACGGCAACTTGGCTACCGAGTCCGGAACCGCGTTCATCCCACATCACCAGCAAGTCTGGATCCTTGGGGGCTGGACCACCCAGGGTGGAATGGCCCTCGGGTTCGATGGCACGCAGTACCGCGCCTTCGTAGCTCGGGTGGCAACGACTGAGAGTGACCGAACCGCAGACTCGATAGACTTTCATGATGTTCTCTCCGCCCAGAGTTGCACGACTTCGACCAAGTTGTCTTCGTTCCAGCTCGCTTGATCCAGTATCAATAAGTTCGGTTCTGCTTCGCTCAACGCTTGGTCGACTTGTTTAATGCAGGGCAACTGAATTGCACGCAAGGCTGCGTTGCGTCCGCAAGCCCGAACGGCGGCAAACGGAGTTGCCGAGCACCATATTGCACCCGAGCCACCGGAGTTCAGGTGAGCTGCGATTCGGCCGACGTCGGCTGAGCAATTCGATGTCGGAGCGATGACTTCGGCTAGGTCGACTAGCGCTTGCGAGCTGTGGTTGGCGTTCACCACTAGGATGTTTGATCTGCCAGTCCGTGTGACGCGTTTTACGCTTTCGCGAACCAACTGGACGTCCCGTGAGCGTAGCTCGTCTCGAACGGCAGGTGTCACGACGGCCGTCTTCTGGACTCGCAGGACACGGACTCCGCCAAGTCGGTTTCTTAGTGACTCGAGTGAAATCACTGGATCACTCAGTCGAAGTTCGGCGGCTGTTGAAGTGGTAGCGGCGGAGGTCTCGACCGGCACTTGTAAGCCGAGCGAGTTGCCAGTTTTTCCAGCACTAGAAGAACCTGCTGGCATGGCCAGGGACGCGCGCGGCATAGCCTCGATGCGCTGGATGACAGCGCGAACGATGCTTTCAATTTCTGCCGACGTGATTCGCATTGGTGCGATTTGCCTTTTCGCGTGAACCTGCATTAGTTTTGAGGCAATGTCTTGGTTGCCACTCGCAAGCCAAAAGATCGTCTGCCCGTTTAATATCAATTAGTTGCCTGTTTGATCCACCATTCCAAGAACTGCCCAACGGATGGGCGAGTTCTCGACTCCAAACATCTCACGAATGGCTTTTCCATCGCTCGTGATAATGACTTCCTCTCCTGCTCCAGCGCCGATTCGATCGACCACCAGCAACGGGGCTCCATCGGGGCTCCGACCATCGGCCATCAACGGCTGAGCCAACAGCAGCTTTTGGCCTTCCAGTGTTTTGTGCTTCACCGTCGAACTGCAATGGCCGACGACAAGTGCGCGTTGCATGCTTTCGCCAGTCTTTGTTAGGTGTTGTCGGGGCTGCCCAAAATCCAAAGATCCTCGATCAAGCTGCAGCGTCGCTCACGGGTAAACGTCATAGGTGTCGTGACGCCTTCACCCGTTGGACCGGCGATTGAAAAGGAGATGTAGCCTTCTCCGCCGAGCCCTAGCCCAGCCATGCAGGGACCGTTCTTGATGAATAGCGTCGTATCCAGGGCCCGAGCCATCTTGGTCATGTTCCGCACGTCGCGCGAGTGAATGATGCTCGTATGGCGGAAGCCGTGCTCGTAGTGCTTGGCGAGTTCAATGGCATGATCGACATCGCGACACCGCACAAACGGGACGAAGGGCATCATCTGTTCGACTGAGACAAACGGGTGATCTTCGCTAGTCTCGCCGTAAACGAGTTCCGTTTTTGGATCGACCGTTACACCTGCGGCTGCAGCCAGTATGGCGGCATCTTGGCCAAGCAGAGCTTTCGTCGGGGCCAAGTGCTGGTCGTCGCCAACGCGTTGGAAGGCGGCTTCGGTTAACCGGTCGATCTGCGCGCTGTTGAGTGGCACAGCTCCGGCACGATCCATGGCGGTCATCATTGCATCGAAGACCGAGTCGACAACGAAGACTTCCTTTTCCGCGATGCACAGCAAGTTGTTGTCGAAAGCCGCGCCCTGGATGATGCACTTTGCCGCGCGTTCCAAGTCGGCGGTTTCATCGACGACGACCGGTGGATTGCCTGGGCCAGCAACAATAGCTCGCTTGCCGCTGTTCAGTGCTGCACGACCAACGGCAGGACCGCCCGTGACGCAGATCAATGCCACATTGCGATGCTTGAAGATCGTGTCGGCGCTTTCAAGCGAAGGCTCGCGAATGACGCATATCAAATTGTCGATGCCAATGTCTGCCGCGATGGCCTCGTTGAATCGTCGAACGCCTTCGGCGGCAACACGCTTGCCGCTTGGATGCGGATTCACGACGACCGTGTTCCCTGCCGCAATCATGCTGACTGCATTGCCGGTGATGGTGGGAAGCGAGTGGGTGACCGGCGTGATTGCCCCGATCACTCCAAAGGGTGCGTGCTCAATCACGGCAAGTCCTTTGTCCCCGCTGTAAGCCTGAGTGGACATGAACTCCGTGCCGGGCGACATTTTCCCAAGCGTTTCTAGCTTGGCGATCTTATGTTCAAGTCGACCGATCTTGGTTTCGTTCATTTCCATCGTGCCAAGTTCGACCGCGCTGTCGATCGAGATACGGCGAATGTGTGCAATCGCTTTCTTGCGATCTTCCATGGGCCGCTTTTGCAGTTCTTCAAACGCAGCACGAGCGGCCGACACGGCAGCGTTCGCGTCGTCGAAGACTCCGAAGCGTCCTGCTCCAGTGCTTTGACCGTTCGCCGAAATACTCTGCGCTGGCTGCTGGCCTCGCACTTCTTCCAGTACTTGGCTCACGACGTTGCGAATAAGATCTTCTGTCAGTTGCATTTTCTCAGCCTCGCCGATGGACTTCTGATGGCTATGGGGTTTTGAATGGGTTGCACTGGGGGCATGCTATACGGCTACTCAGCCGCGCGACTGTAGATTTCGCCCTTTTCAATGCTGACGGTGTCGACGATGCCGATCACAGCACAGTCGATGGGAAGTTTCTGGGTTTCCGGGGTGAAGCGTGCGCTACTGCCTTGCGAAATCAACACAAAGTCATCCACACCGGCTCCCAACATGTCGACTGCGACAAAAGTTCGACCGGTGGTAACCAGTTTATTGCGCCCTTTCTGCTCGAGGCGGAACGGTTCGACGACCAGCAGTTTGTGGCCGCGCATGGTTTCGACTTTCTCGGTCGCAACCACAGAGCCGATGACTTTGGCAACAAACATGTTTGATTCTCCGCCTACGCTTTTGCTACGGGCTTCTTTGGACGTCGTTCAAGCTCTACGGTGTCTTAACTGGAATGGAGTGCGGCTAGTGTTTGGCGTGCGACGATCACTTCTTCGTTGGTAGGGAGTACCCAAATCTGGGTTCCGCCTGATTCCGCATTTCCCGCACCGCTATCGAGTCGCGATTCGACTCCGCGAGTTTCTGCATTCCGTTCCGCGTTCAAATCGATGCCCAGTCCGTCAAGCCCCTCGCATACTGCCGCACGAATGTTGGCTCCGTTCTCGCCAATGCCGCCGGTAAAGACCAACGCGTCACAGCCGCCGAGCGCGACCAGCATTCCGCCAAGCTGTCTCCGTACTTCGGCAACGTAGACATCCAATGCGTGCTGTGCATTTGAGTCACCTGCCCCGGCGGCTTCTTCCAAGTCGCGAATGTCACCACTCACTCCGCCAGAGACGCCGAGCAAGCCCGCGTGGTTGGCCAGGTCGTCGAGTACTTCGTCCAACGATTTGCTGAAATGTTTCATCAGCATGGGAATCGCAAACGGATCGAAATCACCCACTCGATTGTTCTGCGGCAGTCCCGTTTGTGGGCTCATTCCCATCGATGTCGCCACACTCTGGCGTGACTGTATCGCACACAAGCTGCTGGATCCGCCCAAGTGGCAGGAGATCACTCGTGCGTCGTCCCGCTCCAGGACTTCTGCACTGCGAGTGGCGATGTATCGATGGCTCGCCCCATGAAATCCCCACTTGCGAATGGGCAAAGCGTCCGACCATTCTTTGGGAATCGCATACGCTTGACGCGATTTCGGAATGGTCGCGTGGAAATCCGTCTCAAATGCAGCTACGAGAGGAATGTCCGGAACGGCATCGGCTAACAATCGCATCGCCGACAAGTATGGCGGGTTGTGCGCCGGAGCAACGGAGCTGACTTCTTCCATCGCGTTCAGGACCGAATCGTCAACCTGGAACACACCTTGCTTTCGACCGCCGTGCACCGTTTTAAAACCGATTGCACGGATTTCACTCGCGTCGCTGAGGCAGCCCGATTCGCCGTCGGTGAGCTGCTGCAAGCACGCTTGTACGGCGACGCCATGATCCGGCACAGCCATCTGCATTTCACTGCGTTGGTCACCGATCTCCACGAAGCATGGGCTACTGTCCGCACCGATGCGTTCGACACCGCCCCGCGCGAGTTGCACGGGAACGCCCGTTGACTCCAACTCCGGCTGCATATCGAACAGCCGATACTTGAAGCTCGTCGATCCTAAGTTGGCGACAAGAACCTTCATTCCAATCCCTTTTGACACACTCCGCTCACGACAGTTCGCAAGCCTAGTCCTTGAATGCGAGTCGCCCTGCGATTGGCGAGCTGCATACGGTCTAGTCGGACACTTCTTCGTACCACCCAATCAACTCGATTCGTAGCGTCGTGGCGCTGTTTGCCTTCACGGTCCGGTTGGAGCCGCGAAGATCTGAGTCCACTCGTAAACGCGATTTCGTTAGAAGTCGCTCGCTACGACGCTGTTCAATGATCTTGGCTTAGAAGAACGCTTCGCTAAGGCCTTCGGCTGGACGCGGGATCACGTGGCTTCCGACGAGCTCGCCAACTTGGGATGCCGCACTAGCGCCAGCTTCGACAGCTGCTCGCACGGAACCGACGTCGCCGGTCACGACAGTTGTGACGAGACCGCCACCGATGTCGACTCGCTTGACGATTTCCACACTGGCAGCCTTGACCATTGCGTCGGTCGCTTCGACCAGCGAAAGCAAGCCTTTGGTTTCGATTAGTCCAATTGCAGTTTGCATGGGTCAACCTATTTCGTTGATGTTCGTTTTGTTTTTTGGGTTACAGGGGGATTTTGCTGTGGCGCAGAAGTTCAGCCGACCTTCAGCACTTTGGAAAGATCAGTGTGAGGTCGTGCGATGACCTGAACGCTGACAACCTCGCCGACTCGACCTGCAGCAGCAGCACCGGCGTCCGTTGCAGCCTTCACAGCAGCAACATCACCGGTAACGAATGCGGAGACGAGTCCGCTACCAACTTTGTCCCACCCTAGGAACTTAACGTTGGCGGCTTTCATCATCGCATCAGTGGCTTCGACCAAAGAGATTAGCCCTTTGGTTTCGATCATGCCCAGGGCCTCAGATATGTTTGCCATCTTGGGTTTTCTCCTAGCTTTTGGCATCGTAAAAATCAGCCACGGAGGGCTGCATTAAAAAAGTAGTCTTGTTGAACGGTTTGATCTTCTTGCTTGGTTGGAGCTCTGGCTTGGCAGTGCTCAGCCCCGCCGGCTCGAGAGCTCGCCACCTCCCCTGAGGGGAGGTCACTGTTTTGCTGGCTCTTGCTTTTTGGTCTGTGTCTTTTCTGTCCTTCGGTCTCACTTCGCTCCGTCACTTTTTCTCGCGTCCTGCCACCTTCCCTCTGGGAAGGTCGGGCGCCCACGCCCGGGTAGGGGGCTGTTCTGATTCAAAAGTGTTGGCATGGAGTGTCTAATGTTTGCACTGGCAACCGCTTTGAGGAACGAGTTCCACTTTGGTTGCAGAGTCCAAATTGCAAGCGTTGCCTTCGTCCGTGTCGATGTGGACTTCCAATTTGGCATGCTTGTCGGCTCGGACGAGTAGGTCGTCGAAGGACACGCTGCACTGCTCGCTCGAAACCTTGAGTGTCATGAAGTCTCCGTTCTGAACGCCGTAGTGAGCCGCTTCTTCAAAGCTCATGTGAACGTGTCGGGCCGCGCGAATCACTCCTTGCTCCAACTGGACCGTGCCGGCAGGTCCAACTAACACACAGCCCGGAGTACCCTCTATTTGCCCCGAGTGACGGACCGGGATGTTGAGTCCAAGTGAGATGGCGTCGGTCAGAGCCAACTCGACTTGGCTGTGGGGGCGCGTTGGGCCAAGGACGCGGACTTCAGGCAGCATTCGTTTGCGCGGGCCAACGATCATGACCGTCTCTTCAGCCGCGTAGAATCCGTCCTGGTACAAAGGCTTGCCTGGAGTCAACTTGCGACCTGGGCCAAACAATTTCTCGACGTGTTCGTCCGTTAAGTGAACGTGACGCGCCGAGATGCTGACTCTTAAATCAGGTTCGCCATTTGCCGGAGTCGGAGCTTGTGCGTCCGCGACTCGATGGACGATTCGTCGGACTAACGCTTCGACTTGCGATCTGTCTACGGTCGTTGTTGGCATGAAATCGTTTTCTGAATCGAGAGGATAACTCTGCTTTTGTTCTGGTCAGGGCTCGCAACGTCACAGCCCCACCGTCTCGTTGAACTCGCCACCTCCCCTGAGGGGCGGTAACAGCGTGTCTCTTCTTTGTTCGTTTTCTTCTTGTTCGCAGCTTCGGTCACCTTCCCTCTGGGAAGGTCGGGCGCTCACGCCCGGGTAGGGGGGGCTAGGACGCTTGCTTTTCCGTTGCCAAGTCGTCGTCGGATTCTTCCGATTCGTTTCTCGCGAGCGTCAGCCTGACTCCCGCTTCGCGCAACATCGCTTCGTGTTCTGAATTCAAGCCTTCATCGCTAACTAAGGTTTCAACATCCGCGAGCGGGCAAAGTCGAGCCAATGAACTCTTGCCAAACTTACTGCTATCGGCGACGACAATCGTCTGATCTGCACAGCCCATCATGGCGCGTTCCGTTTCGACGAGCAGCAAATTGCTGTTGTAGTAACCACGGTGGTCACAGCCCGCGATGCTCAAAATTGCTTTCTGTACGTTCAATGAACTCAACATCTCGTTGGCGTAAGGCCCCAGTGAGACACTTGTCCGACTGTGGACGTAACCGCCAAGCATTACCAAGTCCGCTTGCTCGCTGGAGGCAAACAAGTTCGCTAAGGGCAGCGAGTTGGTCACGATCTGCAGTGGTCGACCGACCAATTGCCGGGCTAGCTCATAAGCTGTGCTTCCACCATCCAGCAGGATTGTGTCGTGGTCGTCGATCAGCTTGCTGGCCGCCATTGCGACCTGTCGCTTACGGTCCCACTGGCCCGCGAGTCGATCCTCGAACTGATGCATCGACGCCGCGTTGCCGGTGAAGAACACTCCACCATGCGTCCTTCGCGCCTCTCCCTCGCCCTCAAGCTGGTCCAGGTCGCGGCGAATGGTGGATTCGCTAACGCCCAGGGCCGACCTCAAGTCGGGGATAGACACGAAACCTTGCTGGCGAATGAGTTCTCGCAAGCGGCTTCGGCGTTCTTCGGTGACACTCGCACTGCTCAATTTCTGTCAGCCTGATCGATTTCGTTCGCTTCTTCGCAAGAGCTGCTCCGCTAATGCTAGTATTGGCGATAGAAATCTACCACATGAATGACTGGAATTGAGCATAAATGCTCGTCTAAGTTTCGTAAATCCTTCAAATTGCCAGAATGTGAGGAAAGAACCGGATCCACAGGATGATAGAAATCGCGCAGGCATGGAGGTCGGCACCAATTCTGGCTGCAAAGCAGCCCCACCGGCTCGTGAGCTCGCCACCTCCCCAGAGGGGAGGTAACAGGTTGGGAGTGGACCAAGTGCTGTGTCCTGCCCAGCTTCCTTTTTGCTCAGCCCCACCGGCTCGTGAAGTGGATCAAGTGCTGTGTCCTGCACGCCAGGGAGTTGGCGAATACTGTGAAGTGGATCAAGTGCTGTGTCCTGCACGCCAGGGAGTTGGCCAATACTGTGTCCTGGATAGGACACCGCCGTCACCTTCCCTGTGGGAAGGTCGGGCGCCCACGCCCGGGTAGGGGCTCTCGTCGGGCGGTTTGATCTTCTTCATTGCATTTTGCTCAGCCTCACCGGCTCGTGAGCTCGCCACCTCCCCAGAGGGGAGGTAACAGGTTGGGATTGGACCAAGTGCTGTGTCCTGCCCAGCTAGGAAGTGGACCAAGTGCTGTGTCCTGGCAGGGAGGGGAATGCTGGTATCCCCTCTGGGGAGGCGGCGAGTTCAACGGGCCGGTGGGGAGAAGATTGGGATAGGAGTTAGTCGAAAAGGTCTGGCATCCCTCAAAGCGACCATCTGCTAGCAAACGGCTCGTAAATACAAATGTGAAACTTTGCGGATTAGCGAAAGTTTGCGGGTGGAGGCGGACGATGAGTAGGTTTGTCGGAAGTTAGCTTCCTTTGGCGAGGACATTGTTCCTTGCTGAAGCTTTGTACTTTGTTGCGAAGGCTAACATCCGGCAGGGGGGGTTCGATAGCAAGATTCCGTCGCAATGCGACTCAGGGCCAATGTGTTTGCCTCGTAGGCAATTCACAGACCGGGGTACGTACGTGACAGACTTGGTAGGAACCTCGCTCCGATGAGCCGACCACTACTGAAATTGGTTGCTGTACTGCAGATTGGCTTGGTGTTTTTCACCGGATGTCATCCCACACAGCCGTTCTTCGTTGCTCGCGACGAAGCGAGGGCGGATTACATCATGCAGTCGATGGACATCGAATATTCGGATGTTCACAACGAGAGTCTGCCTGAAGCCGCTCAATCTCAGACGCCGCTGGGTCCGGGGGTAGAGCCGACTGGTTTTGTCGACCTAAGCCTCGAAGACGCTGTCAGCATGGCGTTGAACAACACGAAGATTATGCGTGTTGTGAACGGATCAAGCACGCAGAGCGGAAGTGTTGCAGCCCAAGGACTCAGTGCACAACCTGGTACGCTGCCAAGTATCTATGATCCAGGCGTCGTCGCGACCACGGCCAATTCCCAACCGTTGGCTGTCGACGGTCAGGGCAACCGAATCATCTCGCGAGGACTTATCCGCTCCAACCAAGTTGGCGGTGTGGAAGACGCACTGAGCGAATTCGACGCTCAGTTCTCCGCCTTGATGGGTTACAGCACGACTGATCGTCCACGAAACGTAGGTTCGGGCAACGTCTTCAACCCGCAGTTCTTCCAAGCCGTTGATGGCAATGCCCAGGCCGCTTTGTCGAAGCGTTTGGCAACCGGTACTGTGGCGACCGCTCGGTTCTCGACGATCTACTCCCGAAACAATATTCCAGCTCCCGGACTCGGTCGAGCTGTTCCC
>JBGCCZ010000136.1:0-359 GCA_045105035.1 Pirellulaceae bacterium
TGATTCGACAGGATCGCGCTACCCAGTAGGTCGATACCGAAGTAGGCAGCTAGCTGCTTCAGCTTGCGTTGCATCCAGCGTTTTCGATGGTCAAAGTTCTTTCCGCTGACCGGATCATTGCCCATCAAGTAGCAGCGACGCACGGCGCGATTCATCACATGAACGCAAGCGATTTCATCCGGCGAAAACAGTTCTTCTCTTGCAAGCTGAGCCACGGCAGGCACCTCCTCAGATCATTCCACAAAAGGTTCTGCGGAGAAGACGCTCGAGCCACGATGATCCTTACAGCAATTTTCCGGAATTTAGAGAACCCGCCCCACCAGAGCGTGCTGTGTCCGCAGGTGCATCACGAACGGATT
>JBGCCZ010000137.1:0-18661 GCA_045105035.1 Pirellulaceae bacterium
CTTCAGCTTGCGTTGCATCCAGCGCTTTCGATGGTCAAAGTTCTTTCCGCTGACCGGATCATTGCCCATCAAGAAGCAGCGACGCACCGCACGATTCATCACATGCACACAAGCGACTTCATCCGGCGAAAACAGTTCTTCTCTTGCAAGCTGAGCCACGGCAGGCACCTCCTCAGATCATTCCACAAAAGGTTCTGCGGAGAAGACGCTCGAGCCACGATGATCCTTACACAAATTTTCCGAAATTTAGAGAACCCGCCCCACCAGGGCGTGCTGTGTCCGCAGGTGCAAGGGCGTGCTGTGTCCGCAGGTGCACAGGAAGCGTAATACTTCTTGGCCATCGGCCCAAACGAAGACTTCATCCCGGTCGCTGGCAGTATCTCCAATCTCGTCGACTCGCTTACTGACGCGTTGATCAAACGCGTCGTAGCCATAGTCGACGGTTAGAAGCATTGCACCGGAAGCCGGATCGGACTCGACAACGGAGGTTAAACGATTGCGATAGTCCCATTCGTACTCTTTGTTTAGTCCATCAATACTGTTGGCGTATCGGGATTAATGCTATGGACGAGATATTGCTCTCGCCTAGGCCGGGCCGATGCCGCCTGGGGTGTTCCAGTAGCCGCCGCGGGTGTGATCGCAGAGGACTGGTTGTCCAATGGGTTGTTCGCTGACTAGTCCGTCGCGGAAGACGGTTTGGCCGCCGACGAGGGTTCGAATGGGCCAGCCTTGGAGCGACTCGCCAGCCCAAGGGCTCCAGCCGCTGCGCGTATGTTGCTCTTCGTTTCGGATGGTCTTTTCTTTCTGCATGTCGACCAACACGAGATCCGCGTCGTAGCCGACCTCGATGCGCCCCTTGCCAACGATTCCCCAAACCCGCGCGGGGGCGTCAGACATCCAAGCGGCGATTTGGCTGAGCGTGCAGCGTCCGGCGTTTGCTTGGTCAAGCAAGAGTGCCAAACTATTCTCGACGGCGGGCAGACCGCTCGGCGACTTGGGATAGTCGACTTGCTTTTCTTCTAACGTATGCGGCGCATGGTCTGTGGCGATGACTTGGATTTCGTTGGCGAGCAGCGCGGTCCAGAGAGCTTTGCAGTCGCTGGGTTGTTTGACAGATGGGTTCATTTGAACCAGTGAGCCCAGGCGGTCATAGTCTTCGACTGAGAAAAGAAGGTGATGCGGACAAGCCTCCGCAGTGATCCAAGGCTTGGCGGCAACAATCTCGGGGATTTCAATCGCAGTACTGACGTGTAACACGTGGAAACGATGCTGGTGACGAGTCGCCAGGTCGATGGCTCGTCGCGTGCAAACTAAGGCGGCCGTCTCATCGCGGATGCGCGAATGATCGTGAATGGTGAGGTTGTCTCCCAGGCGAGCTTGGTTTTCACGGACCGTCGTTTCGTCTTCGCAGTGGGCGCAGATCGGTAAATTGGTTTCAGCAAAAATGCGTTCTAACGCGTCTTGGTTGTCGACTAGGAGGTTGCCAGTGCTGGAGCCGATGAAGATCTTGATGCCTGGAGCGTGCTTGGCGGCTTGCAGTTCAGAGATATTATCTTCGGTTGCGCCGACGTAGAAGCCAAAGTTGACTCTGCTGACCTCTCGGCCACGTTGGTACTTCCGCTCAAGTTCTTCTGCATTCGTTGCTGGCGGATTGGTGTTCGGCATTTCTAGGAACGTGGTAATGCCACCGGCCGCACAGGCGATGCTTCCCGTTTCGATATCCTCTTTATGAGTAAAGCCCGGTTCGCGAAAGTGCACTTGGTCGTCGATGACGCCGGGTAAGAGTGTGAGCCCTTCGCCTTCGATGACTTCGTCCGCAGAATGGTCGCGGGCGGCGTCGGTGGCTAGGATCTTGCCGTCTTCGACGAGGATGTTGGTCTGGGCGACTTGGTTCGGTAGAACAACGTGAGCGTCACGAATGAGTAATCGACTGGTCATGGAATGCTTCGCTGGTTGGCGTGCGTGGTTAGTTAGGTCAAGATAGTTTTGAAGTTTGAGATCGGTCAAGCGGAGGCAGTCGTTTTGCGCGGCGAGCGGAAACGATTTGCTTTCGCTCATGGATCGGTCCTGACGGGATGAGTAGGAATGAGAATGCAGAAACAGAAGATTCGAAACACAGGATTTGAAGCGATGCTGATATCTCGAAATGTGGCCGCGGTAAGGGCCGACCAAGTGGGCAATCAATCTTGCCTAAATTTCAGTCTTGGCCTTTGCGGGCTTTTGCTCTGGGGGATGGTTGGGTGTGGAATGGGAATTGCCCAGGAAGAGACTTTTAGTCGTCAGATGGGTCAGGCGCAGCGAGCTTTGGCTGCAAAGGAGTACTCGAAGGCTATCGAATTGGCTTCGGCAGCCGGAGAACTTGCGGGTGATGTTCCGAGCTATTTACAAGCGGTTGGCGAGACTCTCTATCGGGCTGGAGCATCGGAGAAGAGCCTTGAGTACTTTGATCGTGTGGTCAAGCTTCAGCCGCGATCGGCTCCATACAACTGGCAGCGTGGCCTGGCCCTTTGCAGTGTGGGGCGTTTTGAAGATGGTGCGGAGCAATTCAAGACGCACCATGACGTGAATCCTGACGACGTCGAAAACTCGGCTTGGTATTTCTTGTGCGTGGCTAAGACCAAGAATGTGGAGGCAGCCAGAAAGACGGTCATTCCCAGTCGCGGTGATGGACGGGAGCCGATGATGAGTATTTTAAAAATGCTGCAGGGGAAGTTGCCGCCTGAGCAGGTGGTTCAAGCGGCCATCGACAACACCAGTGACGGAGCGCGGCGCAACCGAGCTCTTTTTTATGCGGATCTCTATGTAGGCCTCTACTATGACAGCCTCGGAAACGCAGGCGAAGCGGCGAAGTATCTACGTCGCAGTCTAGCTCGCGGTGATAGCGGTTATATGGTTGATTCGGCTCGTGTTTATTTGGAGGATCGTTTTGCAAAGGAGGATAAGAAGGGATCCCAGACGAAGTGAACCACGCGAGCGTGTTTGAAGCAGGTTTCCCCCTGCGTGAACCGAACAGAGGAGGCAGATTTTCCAGGTAAAGATTTCGCGAACCGGACTTTTTACTTAAACCGTGATGTAAGTTTCAGCGGCAAGTCTTACGGGCTTGTCGTGGTCTACCTAGGCGTTGCAATCGGATCGATGACGGGATCTTTCGAATGCGACACTTCGTTTAGGTCGGGTAGATCTGCTTCTCACGTTCGTCTCTGTAGGTTCGCAAAATGAAGACTTTGAATAAGAGCTCGCGCAATACTGAACAGTCTAAGGCGGAAGAGTTCGACGTAATTAAACGCCGCATTCACAACAAGCTTGTGGATAAGCTGGACCTGAGCCGAATTGGCGATATGAAGGGTGACCAGCTTCGCAAAGAAATCCGACTGGTCGTCGAACACTTGTGCGATGCCGAAAACACGCTGTTCAACCGCAGTGAGCGTGAGCGAATTATCGAAGAGGTCTTGGATGAGACGTTTGGTCTAGGGCCACTTGAGCTGATCCTCAAGGATAATTCGGTCAGCGATATCATGATCAACGGCCCCAAGCACATTTTTGTGGAGCGCAGTGGTCAGCTCGAACGAACGCCTGTCGAGTTCCGCGACAACACGCACTTGATGCAAATCATTGACCGCATCGTCTCACGTGTCGGACGCCGCGTTGACGAGACCTGTCCAATGGTGGATGCGCGACTGGAAGACGGTTCGCGGGTCAACGCGATCATTCCTCCACTCGCTCTGGACGGAGCGGCAGTTTCTATACGTCGTTTTGGCTCCAATCCTTTAAAGCTCGAGGACTTGTTGAACTACAAGGCTCTGACACCTGAGATGGTGATGTTGCTTGAGGGTTGTATCAAAGCTCGCTTGAATATGATCATTTGCGGCGGTACCGGTTCAGGGAAAACGACGCTGCTTAACACTCTGAGTAGCTTCATTCCGAATGACCAACGGATTGTCACGATCGAGGATGCGGCCGAGTTGCAGTTGCAGCAGGAGCACGTAGTCCGCTTGGAAACACGACCCCCAAACATTGAAGGCAACGGAGCGGTTACCGCGACGGACCTAGTCAAGAATGCTCTGCGGATGCGTCCTGAGCGGATCATCATCGGGGAATGTCGGGGTGGCGAGACGCTTGACATGCTTCAAGCGATGAACACGGGTCACGACGGATCACTCACAACGATTCACGCGAACAATCCGAGGGATGGTATCGCGCGTTTGGAAACACTTGTGATGATGGCTGGCTTTGACTTGCCTATCAAGGCGATTCGTCAGCAGACAACGAGCGCGGTCGACGTGATCATTCAAGCAAACCGCTTGCAGGGTGGACCTCGCCGTGTGACGCACATCACCGAAATTAACGGTATGGAACAAGAGACGGTTGTGATGCAGGACATCTACCGCTTTGTTCAAGACGGAATCAACGAAGACGGAAAAGCGCACGGTCACTTTGAGTGCACGGGCGTTCGTCCTTCGTTCATGGATCGTTTGGAATCGGCAGGCGTTCGCTTGCCAGCCAGTGCATTCCGTCAACGGAACATCATGGAAGCGTAGTCACTGAATCGAAGGCACCTTACCAGTCGTCGGTTCTGACGCTTTTCGCGAGCTAGAGTGTAAAGCACTTGGGCTCTCCCACAGGTAAAGCTTACAGAGTTCATCATGTTACCAATCATCATCATCTTTTCCGTCGGTATAGGCATCGCGTGCCTAGTCGGTTTTGTCGCACTTTCGATGCGTTCCGGTGGCGATCAAGTGGCCGAGGATCGGCTGGCAGTTCTCACTGGTGCGAAGAAGAAAGGTGGAGCGACCGAGGCGGAAGCAACCTTGCTTCAGTCCAACACGCTGAACGATACAAAGACGATGGCCGACGAAGTGCTGGCGCGCTTCGGCAACATTGGCTATCTGATGGAACAAGCCGATGTGGAGATGTCCGGTGCAAAGTTCCTGACGATCTGCGTTTCATCGGCCGCGGTTGGGGCAGTGATCTGTCTCCTCGCCCCGATTCCTAAGTTCATCGCCCCCATTTTTGCACTGGTTACAGGTGGACTACCCGTGGTTTGGCTGATGCTCAAGCGGAATCGTCGAATCTCAAAGTTCAACGCACAGCTGCCTGAGGCACTAGAGCTACTATCTCGATCGCTTCGGGCTGGCCACAGTTTGGCCGCCGGTTGCGGGCTTGTTGGAAGTGAAATGCAGTATCCGATTGGGAAAGAATTTTTACGAGCTTTCGAAGAGCAGAACCTGGGTATTACCTTGGATGAAGCTCTCGAAGATATGACGGTTCGCGTTCCTAACATGGATTTGCGATTCTTCGCAACGGCTGTTCTTCTGCAACGGCAGACGGGTGGTGACTTAGCAGAAATCTTGGACAAGATTGGTCATCTGATTCGCGAGCGATTCAAGCTAGCCGGTCAGATTCAAGCGTTGACTGGCGAGGGTCGTCTCTCCGGAATCGTGCTGCTGGCTTTGCCGCCTGTTTTGATGTTGACCATGCTCTATCTGAACTATGACTATGCAATGGTCCTGTTCCGCGATCCAACGGGTCGAAAGCTGATGGGTGTTGCTATTCTCATGCAGTTTGTTGGGGCTTTGGTTATCCGCAAGATCATTAACGTGAAGGTCTAGAGACATGTTACTGGCATTCACAGTCTCCTATACGGTTATCGTTTTCGTCACCATTTTCCTGTGTTTTGGTGCATTCGCTTGGCTCTTACTCAGCTTTTTCGTAGACCGCGAAGATCGTGCGGAACAACGACTGCAAGCGTTGAGTGACCCACGCAAACGGCCGGATGAGAAAGAAGAGAAGAAGTCTGAAGCGATCGCCCGAGTTTTAGAACGAGCATCGCCGACCTTGGCGAAGCCCCTGACGCCCACAACCGAAAAAGAAATGGGCGCTCTGAAGCAGGGCTTGGTCGAGGCTGGGTTTCGCACCGAAAACGCTCCGATGGTCTACCTGTCCATCCGCGCAATTTGTGCTCTGGTATTCCTCGTCATTGCTGGCGGTGTATCTCTATTCTTCTACGGATTTACGACGGCGGCGGCCATGAGGGGCTTCTTCATCGCTGCGCTCGGATTCTTCTTGCCAACTCTCGTGTTGAAGCAATTGATTAAGAAACGGAAGCAGCAGATTTTCTCTGGCCTGCCTGACGCACTCGACTTGCTGGTTGTTTGTGTAGAAGCAGGCTTGGGGTTGGACCAAGCAATGCGCCGAGTCTCGGAAGAAATGAAGAAGAGCTACCGGATCGTTGCCGACGAGTTTGGAATCTGTAACTTGCAACTGCAAATGGGACGAGCTCGCAATGAAGTACTTACCGATCTCGGTTTGCGAACGGGTGTTGACGATTTGCGTTCACTGGCTTCCATCTTGATCCAAGCTGATAAGTTTGGATCGAGCGTCGCCAACGCCCTGCGGGTTCAGAGTGATGCGATGCGAGTGAAACGTCAGCAGATTGCGGAAGAGAAGGCTGCGAAAACCGCGGTGAAATTGATCTTCCCGCTGGTCTTGTTCATCTTTCCAGCCATTTTTGTGGTCCTCGTTGGCCCGGCTGGTATTCAGATGGCCCGCGAGATGTTCCCAGCAATGAGCGGCAGGTAAAGCGACTCAGTTGAGCTAGACTCGTGACCGACTCTGAGCTCGCCTGCCATGGCTTCGGCAGAAACGACTCAAGCCGCATTCTCTTCTGAGGACGCGGCCGAGTTGTCTGACTTGGGATTTGTTTCCTTCTTGGCAACAGCCGCATCGTCGATCGACTCAACCGGAGTCGTGCTCGGCGGCATCAGTTGGCCCCAACGACGCAGCCGGTACTGGCGGATCGTATACAGCGACGCGTAGTAGGACAAAATTCCTGCCACGCTGGCCACAACGAGGCAACCTAGCCCAAGAGGGCCAACGAATTCTAGAAGGTTACGCCACCAAAAACTAACTTTGTCCATCCACCGCGTTGCAGGATCCGCCGCCAGCACCTGCCACTGCTGCCCGATACGATTCCAATCATCAGTAACGACAGGGATCGACAACAGCCTGCAGCCAATCACGTAGCAGGGGTAATAGATCGGAATGATGGTCAGTGGGTTGGAGATCCACACGATAGGAATCCCCACTGCTTTGTTCGCTCTCAGCAACCAGGCGAGTGTCACCGATAGCAGCATCTGGAAACCGATCAGCGGCGTGAACGTCACGAACATCCCGATGGCGATGCCCAGTGCAAGAGTGTGAGGTGGATCATCGGCGTGCAGGATCTTGTAAACGCAAAAGTCCTTCACGCTTTGAAAGAAGCCTCGAATTCTTCCGCCGATAAAGTTCATGCCATCTCTTTGGTAACGCCGCACCGTTCGTATTCGAAGTTGAACCGCTGAAATGTGGGGCGAATTCACTGCAAAGCCGTCATGGCCTTCGTGTTTCGTCTCGTAGGGACGATTCCGTCAAAATTCACTGTCGTATAGATTGCCAACGGGTGTCATCAGCTTACGCATCATGAGGTGCCCAAACGCTGATTATGGTCTCTCTGAGTGAATTACGACTATATTCACTGCCGCATTTCGGCTGACAACTGTGTCACGAGTGTATTTCGACGGGCCGTATTTTCCAGGTTTCGCTGAGTCATGCGAGGTGCCCTGAGTGACCTGAATCGCCTTTTTGGGCCAACTAGCCCATTTGGTAGCTGCCTGGCCCACTTCAGTCCACTTTGACTAGATGTCCTTCGGCGCGCAAAGAGTGCGGAGGAAAACCGATTTTTAGGAGCGACGATTGTCCCGTTTAGACGACCAGCGAGACTGGGCACCAGGGCCTGGTAACGCGTCTAAACCGAATTGAAGCTATTTTGGCGCCGGATTTGTAGAATCCGCATAACTACATCATCCCGCTCCATCGGGCAGCCGTATGCTGTTCATCATCCGTTTGCTAGCAAAGTCGGCTGAGTTTCTTGAGGTGCTTTCTGGAGGTTCTTTGGCCAAGCGTGCGAACAGGCGTTTGAACGCAGACAAGGCTTCGCCGAGTCCTTTTCGGCCGCGAGTGATGGACTCTACATGCCTTGGGCACCGAATCGCTACGAGTCGGAGCTGAAAGTCCTGTGAAGCAGTCGTGCAAAGCGTTTGCGGTCGGTTTTGAGCTTTCCGAAGTTACATTGCCGCCCCATCCAGCGTTCACTAGACTCTCAGCAAGCTCCGGCGAAACTGGATTTGCCAAGAGTAGGCTTGCGTGTGAGAGAAGCGGTCGGCGATGGTTTCGCACGAATAGGTCGCTTTTTACCAATCGACGGGTGTGGATTCGCCTGTCGGAAGATTCGCAGCATGTCACCGAATCAGTCGGAAAGCAATCGTCAAGGAGGACGAGATGGCGGCCCAGGCTCTCAAAACGACGTCACTACCAAGAACGACGTCACTAGAAACGACTTCGCACCAAACGATTCTACCGATCGATTTACAGGCACCCGAAGCGCGAATCGCTCGTGGCCGTCAGATCCTGCGTTCGGAAAGCAGTGCTCTCGAGTTGCTTTCGAACCAGTTGGGGAATCAATTTGCGGATGCCGTTGAATTGTTATCCCAGTGCAAGGGACGCATCGTCGTAACGGGCATCGGCAAGGCGGGCATCATCGGGCAAAAGTTTGCCGCGTCGCTCTCGTCGACTGGTAGCCCTGCGTTCTTTCTTCATCCCTCCGAAGCCGTGCATGGCGATCTCGGCAGCGTTCGTTCGGAAGACTGCGTAGTCTTTTTTTCCTACTCTGGTGAAACCGAAGAAGTTACCCGACTGCTTCCGATTCTACTCGGAGCGGAAGATCGTCCAACGACAGTGGCCGTGACACGCTCCTGTGACAGCACACTTTCGACTGGCTGCGATGTCGCGATACCACTTGGTAAACACGACGAGGCGTGTTCGTTGGGCCTGGCGCCGACGACATCGACCACGTTGATGCTCGCGCTCAGCGACGCTCTCGTCCTAGTGACAAGCGAACTAAAAGGTTTTAGTCGGGTTGAATTTGGGCAGTTTCATCCAGGCGGCAATCTTGGACGGCAGCTGATGACCGTCACGGATGCAATGCGACCACTCGAAGAATGTCGTGTTGCCAGCGATGGAGTTTCCGTCCGCGAAGTCTTAGTACAAATTGCTCGTCCAGGGCGTCGGACTGGTGCAATCATGCTGGTCAGCGACGCAGGGAAATTGACTGGGATCTTCACGGATAGCGATCTCGCGCGATTGCTCGAACAACAGCAAGATGGCTTTCTCGATCGCCCGGTAGCCGAGCTGATGACCGCTCAGTTCCGAACCGTGGATGCGACTGCAGAACTTCAAGAAGCCGTAAATCTCATCAAGGCATACAAGCTCAGCGAGATTCCTGTCGTCGACACAAGCAATTGTCCAGTTGGCATCGTGGACATTACCGACGTAGTCGACATTCAGACAACGACAGAGGAAGCACCAAGCCAAGCGGCGGCTTCTTCTCAAAATTCAGCCCAGATCGAGGCTACCGGAGTGTCGACGGGAACGCGCTCAGGGCACGGTAGTGGATTTGATGGCTCCAGCGAATCCGGTGTGCCACGCATTCTGAACCTGATCAAGTTCCAGCAGGAGAACGCGGCGAGTGAGTAAGAAAAGCGAGCAACGCGACGAAGAGCTCGCGGCTCCGATCAGGATGATCCTGTCGGATGTCGACGGAGTGATGACGGATGGCACGATCGTGATCGACAATTTAGGTGTCGAGACGAAGTCGTTTCATGTGCGCGACGGAATGGCGATCAAGTTGTGGCAGCGAGCCGGGTTTCACTTTGGATTACTCACCGCCCGCAACTCGCAGATTGTCAAGATTCGTGCGGCAGAACTCAAAATTCCAACGGTTCGGCAGGGGTTCTCAGACAAGTGGCCTGCGGCGAAAGAGATCTTTGACGAAGTCGGCGTGTCGGCCGAGGAAGTGTGCTATATCGGAGACGATTTGCCCGATGTTCCGGTACTGATGAACGTTGGGCTCTCGGCGACAGTCGCCGACGCGGCCAATGAAGCGCTGGATGCATCCACTTGGGTGACCCAGAAGCCTGGCGGCACAGGCGCGGTGCGAGAACTTGTCGAACGGTTGATGAAAGCCAAAGGGTGTTGGGCAGCCGCACTCACTCCTTAAACCATCTCGGAGTTGGATAGTGTTGGCTTTCGCGACACGATACGCAAAGATTCAAGCACTGCTCGTAGTGCTCATGATCGCCTATTGGTTCTTCGCGGTTCCACTGGTCGAACCACCGCCGCGTGCGCAGACCTCCCGCGAGACATTCTCAATCCCGCTCCCGACCGAACACTGGTGGCAAGCGCATTTTCCAGCCGACTCTTGGCAGACGAACGCGCCCGATATCATTAATACGAAACAGGGCATCTTGCTCTGCCGTTCTTGGGATGCGATTGACGAGAAGACTTGGCGGCTCGACAAGCTCACGATGATGATCCCAAAGTCTCGCGATGAAGCTCCGGTTCAACCAACGAGCAGCCAATCCTTGGATCCGCAGGATATGTGGATTATCAGCGCCGAACAAGGCGCGACAATTTACTTCGACAGCCCTCCGCAACCAGACTCTGGCAAGATGCCGACCATCGCCCGCGGCGATTTGACTGGGCGGATCGAAATCAAGAACACCTGGGGAATGAAGACGGGTTCGGGCGGGCACAGCCAAGTTCGATTGACGACTTCCGATGTGACGATCAATCGCACTCAAGTGTGGACCAACCAACCGGTCATTATTCAATGGGACGACAGTATCGTTCGAGGACGTGACATGCTTATCCGCCTGAGCCGCGATCTGCTCAGTGGAGGTGGGGGAAATGAGACGGAGTGGGGTCCGCTGTCTGAACTGGAGCTCTACAACGTGGAGGAGGTCGACATCGGCTTACCACCGGGTGGAATCTGGGCGGATATGGATCCGTCGCAACTGACCGATAGCGTTGCCAAACGATACAGCGCAGCCGAATTTGCTGCCCTGCCCGCTCGAATGCGAGCGACCTGCGGTGGTCGTTTCACGTTTGACTTCAGTCGATCCACGGCGACTCTGCAAAACGGTGTGCGAGTTGAACACCAACTCGGTGATTTGCCGAGTGATAGTTTCCTGTGCGAGCGAATGATGATCGCCATGGAACCTCCCGAGGAACGCTCGAACAAGGTCGCTGCAGACGCATCCCGCCTACGTTCCGTTCAAGGCTCGCCAACTGAGGTTGGCGGCATTCGTATCAAGCGACTTGAGGCGGTCGGAGCGGACGGCCTCCGGAACTTCTCGGGGGAGAAATGGGTTGAGCTGGACGCGCCAATTGCCAACCTGCACTCCACATCAAAAACACTGAACGTTGATCTTGAGCGGCAAAGGATTGAGTTTGGAGGTCGGCTCAATCAACCCGGTTCTGTTCAATCAAGTGTTACAGTGCGTTACGGTGATCACAAGTTTCAAGCAATCCGGCTCGAGTATCAAGCACCGCCGAAAGTCGAAGGCCAGGCGGCGGCACATTTGGGCTGGTTGGTCGGCAAGGGCCCTGGTGAGTTGATTACGAGCGGATTGGATTCTCCTGCGGGATCTACAGCACCCGGCAGTCGCAATGTGGTGCGTTGGGAGGATTCCCTGCGTATGGCTCCCGACACAAAACAGCCAGGTTTGCAATGGGTTGAGCTTACCGGGAATCCTTTTGTTGAAAGTGACGAACAAGGACGGCTCTCCGGTTCACGCATCGAGCTGTGGCTTGAACGCGACACAAAGAGTCTGTTGACGGAAAACGGCGAAGACGCGAGAGCCAAATGGCGGCCCGTTCGCGCTTACTCACCGAGCCAGACGCAAATCGCCACGCGCGATCTTCGGGCCGACGTAACGGAACTTGACCTGACGATTGAAACTCGCCCTGTGGTCGCCGACACGCCTACCGGTGATACCGGAGCCGGGCTGGCTCTCCAAGACTCTGCCGGCAATCCAATGTATCAGTGGGTCCGGCCCCCCGAGTCAGATGATCGCGGAAAGACATCGCAGAATACTGGCACTCTGGCTGTTGGGAAATCGGCGTCTGAGCAAGTCACGAAGCCGAGTCGGCAACCGGTCAACGTGCGAGGAAAGAAGCTGATTGGTCGCATTGTTCAACAAGGCGCAGAGACTTGGATCGATTCGCTCAACATCGCTGGACCCGTTTTCTTGGATCGAAGTAGCGAAGATGACTCCAACGAGCCTTCGTGGAGTGTCGAAGGAAGTCTGCTGCTGCTGGCGACGAACACCGAGGGGCAAGCCGATGTTCAGATCGAAGGTGCTCCAGCGGTAATGAAAGTCGCCGATGGTGAGGTCCTGTCCGAGTCAATTCGCTTTGACCAGGGGCGCAACTTAGTGACGATCGACCATCCAGGCGAATTCACCGCACCACTCTCGATGCTCGCTCAATCGGCCAACAATGACACAGGTGAAATCGAATGGCGTCGCGCTCCGCATTGCAAGTGGCAGGGACGAATGCTGTTCGACGGTCAACTACTACGGCTTGAAGGCGGAGTTGAGTTCGATCTTTGGATTCAAACGAATCGTGAGCAAGACTGGCTCACCGCTGGGACAGCCGATGAGTTGCTTGTCTATCTCACCGAACCGGTCGACATGCGCTCGGAAGGATCGGGAGATCGACGATCGAAGGCAGAGATCGATCGCTTGGTGCTCAACCGAAATGTCAACATTCTGGCCTCGCAAGTTGCGGACAACCCGAATCGGGATGTCGTGAGTCGCGAACAGATCATTGTTCCGCAACTCACCTTCTACGCGAAAGAAGAGAAGGTCGTAGGGATTGGCAGCGGAGTACTACTTTCTCGCTTCCTCATGGAGGGAGATGAAAACAAAATAGGCCAGTTGGCAGCGAGCCCGAGTAACTCAGGCAAGACACTTCAAGGCGCCTACGTCACTTTCCGTGATTCTATGGTGGGCTTATTGCGGCAAAAGGAACTCGTCCTTGACGGAAAAATCGAGTTGTTGACGGGGCCGATTGCTTCGTGGGACGACTCGATCCTACCCAATGTTCAGCAAGAGCTTGAACAAGATCAAATGTTGATGAACTGCGATCAGCTCAAAGTTTACGATACGGCGGACTTGAGCACTTCACGAGAGCGACTGTTGGCGACTACAGGTGATGAGACTCGCGGCGCGATGGAATTCAAAGCGATGGGCAATGTCGCCTTTAACGGAGTGACTCCGACTGGGGAGATCGACGGCAACGGCTACAGCCTGACATATTCGCAGATCAAAAACCATTTGACCTTGCGCGGTAATGGTCGCGACTATGCGTACATTCGAAAACGACCCTTTGATCCAACCAAGCAGGAGTTCGAGGCGAGCTTGCAGACGGTGACGATCAACCCTGACACGCTTGAAACGCCAGAGCTGGAATTTGGAGAGAACGGCTTCCGTATGCAACAACGCGAAGAGAATGGTCGTTGGCAGTCTGCGGGTGACGGCACGCAACCAAGTTCAACCGGCGAGCGAGTACCACTCAATCAACCCAGCCTTTTTGATCCTCGCCGGTCTTTCAACGAACGTCTTCGGAATTCGCGTGGGCCGCAGTAGCCCCTCGGGAATTAGTGCAAGCTAAATGGCAAGCTGTGCTTGAGAGTTGAAAGCGTATTCCATAGTTGGAAACGGACGATGGATGAGCTGCGATTGGCGACGGTGCGGTAGCGGATATGCGGGATTGGAATCGCACCAATCTTGGATTTGTAGTCCTCGTTTCCGCGTAGAAAGTCGATGGATCGGATGCCAGATTCGATCGCGCGTTTGATCAACATTGTGTTCTGCAACCAGCCAGGCTGCAGACGTGACTTTGCCGGATCGAAAGACGTTTGGTAATAGTAAAGCACTTGGTTGCTTTCAATCGCGATGCACGACGAAGCGACCTCGCCGTCGAAGCGAGTTGTGCCGAACCAAAGTCTCTCCTGGTCCAGGAAATGCACCAGAGTCTCATTGAGAAAGTCGCGAAACGACGGATTCTCGAAGCAGCCTTTATGTCCGTGAACGGCTTCATGCCGGGCGATATGCATGGCGGCGAAGTGGTCAAGCGATTCGGAAACATCTTGCGGCGTTTTACAAAATTCGATGGTCGTCGCGGGCACCAACTCACGCTCTATTTTGCGAATCTTCTGTCGAATCTTCTTGCTCCTAGTCGCTAGAAACTCGTCGAAGGATTCGCTGAGTTCCAATCGCCAGAAACTTTCTTCTTCTCGCTCCACGATCTGGTGACCCGCGTCATACAGCGACTCTAGAAAGCAACTGACCAGTGGGTCGGCCGTCGCGGCGCCTTCCAAGTTGATGCAGTCCCAATCACGCTGTTCGATCAGCCACTGGCCAAGCGCAGAGGTGGCTCCTTGCGCGTTCTCACTGCAGCGGAAGGGAAAAGACGCGTAGTCACTGCAGATCCGTCCAGAACCCAGGAATCGGATCTCCTTTCCGCGTGTGCGAGAATGGTGCAAGTAGAAGGGGGCGATGAGCTCAGTCTCGCCAGCCGGGTTGCGGACCGTAACGATGTACAAATCATCCTTCGAGATCATCTTTTCCCACCAAGAATGCAACCATTGGAATGTCATGAACGGACTTTCCACGTATAGATTGCTCCAGGCGTCGGATAGCGCAGAAAAGGCTTCGCTGGTGCGTGCGCAGTGGATCGAATACTGGTGATTCATCGTTTAAAACTGGAAGTAAAGGAAGGGGCTTTGGACATCGAAACGGAGCATGCAAGCAGTAAATATAGAGCTTAGCGCGAGTGCATAAGGTACAGTCGGCTTGAAGCGAATCTCCCACAGATTGGGGCTGAACCAGACGATTGCGAGCATGCCGGAAAGAACCGCGACTGCCTTGATTCCACCGGCGGCGTCTAGCATGGCGAACACGCTCGATTCAATGCCATTCAAGGCGAGCATGGACTGCCAAAGTTCGCTGCACATATTGACATCCGTGGACCGGAACAGGGCCCAACCGAAAACGACAGCAACGAAGGTCATGACAACGGCCAGCGGTCGGGGGACCTCAGGGAGGCCAGCCTTGCTCCAGATCGCGTTGATCGCAAGTAGGCTACCGTGGAACAAACCCCATAGCACGAATGTCCAACCGGCGCCGTGCCACAACCCGCCGAGGAACATGACAATAATCAAGTTCCGCAGCGTGAGGATCGTTCCGCCACGACTTCCGCCCAATGGAATGAATAAGTAATCACGTAACCAAGACGAGAGTGTCATGTGCCAGCGTCGCCAGAACTCGGAAATGCTGCTGCTCTTGTAGGGCGAGTCGAAGTTTTGCGGAAATTGGAATCCGAGCATCAGCCCCAACCCCACTGCCATATTGCTGTAGCCGGCGAAGTCAAAATAGAGCTGGACCGAGTAACCGAGCATCGCAAACCAGGCTCCGGCAAGTTGTAGCGTTTCGTAATGCAGTAAGAGCGGATTAATCTGCGCGGCGATCACGTCGGCCAGCAAAATCTTTTGGGCCATGCCGGCCACGAAAAAGAAAATTCCCTTTGCGAAGTAATCCCAATTTACCGAATCGGGTATCTCGCGAAGTTGGTCTTCGATATCACGGTAGCGAACAATCGGCCCAGCGATCAACTGAGGGAACAGGGACACGTAAGCTGCGAAATGCAGCAGGCTACGCGCCGGTTTCGCATTGCCCCGATAGAGATCAATCGAGTAGCTAAGCGTTTGAAAGGTGTAGAAGGATATTCCAACCGGCAGGATGATCTCAGGGACTGGAATGCTCCCGCCTGACCGCAACCATTCGGCTAGTCCGTTCCAAGACTCTGCGAAGAAGCCGCAGTACTTAAAGAATGCCAATAGACCAAGGTTGCTCACAAGGGATACAGCCAGCCAAAATCGCTTGCTGCTTGAGGCGTTGGCATTCACGATTTTGCCGCCGGCGAAGTAGTCAACGATCGTCGAGAAGACGAGCAGACTGACGAATCGATAATCCCACCATCCGTAGAACACGTAGCTGGCGAGTGTCAGGAACCCAAGGCGCCAAGCCGGGTTCATTCGTCGATTCCACCACAGTAGTAGAACCAGCGGCAAGAAGAACAGCATGAAAATCTGACTATTGAAGAGCATATTTGTGCTCCACAGTCAGGGAGTGAGTCATCGCGTTGATCATGCGACGCGTATTCGGCTCCAACGGGTGAACTCCGTCGACAAACAGGTCCGCTTGGCCGTTGAACGACTCGATCTCAGTGAAATCGAACAACGGAACTTTCTTTCTCGAAGCCATCGCGTGGATAAACTCAAGGGCTCTGACGCGGTACGAATGATTTGAATCGTGTGGTGTTATCGCTTCCGACAAATGCCTTGCAAGCTGAGGATGTTGAGGTGGTAGAAACAAGACGACTTGGCAGTCGCTCTGCTGACACTCCTCGATAAACTTCTCAATGCACGCACAACGCCTACCTGAGAGTTCAGCCGCCCGACGGTAAAGTGCTTCGTACTCTTGTTGATTGTATTGAAGGGCCGATTGGAAATCGTAAGATCCCTCGGCGATTTCCTTTTCGCGTTGGTGATACTGGATCAGTCCATCTGAGCGAAAGGACTCTTCTGCGACCGTTTTGCTCGGCAGCACGAGGTTCTTGAGAGAGACTAGTGAATACCGGGTCTGGTTCCAACTGATCAAATCAGACCAGCGCTGCAATTGATCTTCGACAGTTAGAAACTCGATGATCTGGCTGGAGAGCAGATCCGAGCCAAGCAACCGCGCGTCGGTCGGCTCGGATTCGGAGAGCGAGATTGGATCGATGCCAACAATTGCGATACGCGGTGTTTGATGGAACCGGGAACGATAGTGGCGAAGTAGAGCGAGGAAGTCCTCCGGTTTGCCGTGGTTTACACCCAAGTTGAAGAACGGGATTCCCAAGTGTTCGGCAAGGTAATCCGGTTCGAATTTGTGGACTCGCGATGACCCGAAAACCAGTCCCAAGGGCGGTTCGTCGCACGCGTCGAGCAAGCGGATTTTCTCCAGGCGAGATTCCTGAACCACCGGGTGGACTAGTTGAGTTCCGTACTGCGCATAGGGGTCTGTCGCTAGGTTTAAGGCAGCAACGCTAACCAGCGCGGTGCAGACCAGTGCGATGCAAGCTACAGAGAAATACTTTGGACTCACTGGATTTCCAGTCTTCAACGAACGTTAGCGGTGGGGGTTTTGGAACCCACCGAAGCGTAGCTTTCGCCAAAGACACACTGAAAAGAAACCCCCTGAATTAGCGAAACCCGAAAGAACTGCCACCTTCCGTTGTGTTCAGTCAAGCGGATCATTCCGCTTTTGACGAAGATGCAGGACTCCATGTTTGCGATTGCGAGGACTGCCTAATTGAACGGATGCGACAAGTCGATCGGGCTCCACAGCCAGACAACCGGGATTTGTAGAAACACCTTGAAAGCCCTGGCTCTCCGAGCCGTGAGGTTTGCGCTCTTTGCCTCGGAGAGGCGAGCAACTTTGGCTATTTCACCTCAAACTCGAGGTACTCACCCGGGATCGGTGGATCGCCGGGCTTCGGTGGTTCGTCGCCGGGCATTTGCCAGGTGACAGCGAAGTGATCGCCCTGGATTCCATCAGCCATGATTCCCTTGATGGCGTAACGCTTGCCGGCTTCGAGGTGAATGGGCTCCGAGACAGAATTGGGATGATCGCCCCAAGCTCGCGGCTGCGTATATCCAACGGACGTTGCGTCTTCTTTCATTTCCTGTTTGACGCGGGCGATTCGTTGGTAGTTTTCTTCAGATTCGTCACTGCTGAGGAAGAGTTCGCTTTCGTCGTCCGAGGCCAGGTAGAACACATAGTCGCCTGTCTTCGGCGGAACCACGAAACCTGAAACTCGCTGTCCATAGAGATGAGAGAAGTTCGTGGGAGTCTCCCAGCAATCAACGACCCCGGTGAGGTCTGGCTGGCTATTCTGAAACCGACTGGTGGCTTCAAGGACTTTCAGCGTCCCAACTCTGATATCTAAGAACACCTCCCGCAAAAGATGTCCTTTCATCACCTTTTCGCGTTCATGCACCAGGAAGATCGTCGCGAAGCATTTCTTTTGGTACAACGGTTTGAGGTCTTCACCCAAAACTTCGAGACGGTAGATGCCAAGTTCAGCCTTGGAAACGTTCTCCAACTCAAGCGAAGGTGAATTCGCACCATCAATGGGCTCGCCGTTGTAAAACCATTGATACGACCAATCTCCTACGGTAACTTCCGCGCTCAAGTTGACATCCTCACCAAGCTTGGTGGCAAACGTCTTGGGAGGTTGCTTTGTGAAGCTGGGCCAGTTTCCTGTTTCTTCTTTGAGACGTGGCCAATATCCTAAAGTCTTCATCATGCTCCGTGTATATCGGACCCTGTCCGCAGCTTCATTTTCGCTCAGGTGTCCACTTTTTCGATTCAGCTCCAAAGCAAGAGCAGTTGTTTTCTCACCTTCAGCAAAACGTTTCTGTCGCCAATGAGAGTTGCCCGTTGCGAAGAGCAAATCAACAGTCTTTGGATCGTCTTCAATTTCCGAGCACGTTGCTGCATCCCAAACATGTAGAACACCATCGACACTCAACGTGGCGAGTCGGTTGCCGTCGTCCGAAAACGCGATCCCGAAGATAGACTCAGAATGAGCCTGAATATTTTGCAGTCGTTTGCCGGTTTCCATGTCCCATAAAACGACGTTGTGATCCTTTCCGCCAACGGCCAGTGTGCGGTCG
>JBGCCZ010000138.1:0-3149 GCA_045105035.1 Pirellulaceae bacterium
CCACCGAGTCTCAAGACTCAGCGACTGGAAATCTCCAGCAGGGCTTTGGCAAACGCCTGGCCCGCCTGGGCGTAGAACTTTGCCGAGCCCATGTAGTGAATTTGACCGCCTGACGAAGCCGCCTTGCCCCAAAGTTGTTGTTCACTTTCGGTCAGCAAGCCGTCCTGCATTCGCTTCAGATAGTCGTCCTGCTCCTGGCGACTTAGGTTGCCGTTTTCGTTGGGGGCACCCTTCGTTCTTCTCCGCAACTTGAGTCGCATGCTATCGACCGGTGCAAGCTTCAGGCTGATTTTGGCGAGCTCGTCATCCCAAAAGGGAGCTGTAGGGACCGTAAGCACATTGCCAGAAAACTCTTCGTCCTTTGAAACGGCTTGGACCGCTTTTCGGAAACGCTTCGTTCGCAGCACTCTGTCGCCAGCAGGATTGAAGCAGCCGGGGGTGAGGTTACCCCAGAATCCCATTTCGCCAATGACGAATGGTAGGTCCGGATGATCAAGATCGCGACGAATGTCTCTGACAAAGTGCTTCAGCAATTCGGTATACCCAGAGTACTGCGACTCACCATCACTGAGCGGATAGATGTCTTGATTGGTGTAGTCCGCGTGGGCTTGAAACCAAACCATGCCCGCCAGTTCGTATCCCCGACTGGGTTCGTAGTCAGGATAGACTCGCTTTAGGTCTTTGAGCACCATCGTCACGTGCTCGATCAACTGCCGGTAGCGGCGGCCTGTTTTCGAAGAGTATGCCTTCGCAAGCGTTGCCAGCTTCTCTTTCGAGTAGTCGTACTTCGTGTACCGATTGGGCAGCAGCGGGCCTGCACTCGGTGGGCGAAAGTCATTGAAAAGGCTGTTTCCACCCCATGCCATTTTGATAATCAGAATTGGCCCGTCGAAATGCTGCTCCATCGTGATACCAAACATCAGTTCTGGACCAAACGCTTCCTGCCTGTTTGCGTATCCGTGCTTGAGACGTCCGAGTCGTTCTTTGCCGACCTCATTCTGCTTGCCATAGAATGAAGAAATTCGAACCCGCTGACTGACATAGAGATCGCCATCCTCGCCGACCAGCGACTGGTAAATGGGCAACGTGACCGGGTCTTCCTTCATGTAGTCGATCGTCTTTACATCTCCCTGGCCGACCATATTGGATTGCCCCGCCAAGATGTAGACTCGCAGCTTCGCATCGTCGGCTTGCGAATCAAGGGCAGCGCCGGCGATGAAGATTGCGGATAAAAGGATGGTGCGTAGTTGCATCGCTGGTAGAGTTCCTTTGGCTTCGGATCGTAGCACGGCTGTCCCAAGCCGTGCTACGATCGCAATGACGGCTTGGAGAGCCTTACTAAGATGGGCGGACAAACTACTTCGGAAACCGTACGACTCTCATGTCATTATGCTGACGCTTGCCAGGAGTACTTCGGCCTTGCGTGATCAGCTTCTCGAAGAGCTTTTTCATTTCCGCGACGCGTTCGGGCATCTCTGCAGCGAGGTTCTTTGACTCCGCGAGATCTGTCTCCAGGTTGTAAAGCTGAATGGGCTGCGATTGGTCTCCGCCTTTGCCCCATCCGCCAGAACCTCGCGCAGGAATGTACTTCCACGGTCCCTGCCGCACGCCGGGAACCCCGCTGCTCGCCGTACTGACCGCGTGTTCTCGAATCTGTCGATCGTCGCCTTTTAGCAGCGGCATCAGACTGAAACTATCCTCCCCCGCGTCTTCTGGAAGACTGTCATCCATGACGTCAGCCAGCGTGGCGATCAGGTCGGCTTGGTGAACCAGTTGATCGCTCTCACTGTTGGGCTTTACGACTCCAGGCCATCGGACGATGAAGGGGACGCGATGCCCGCCTTCCCAAACATCTGACTTGGAACCGCGTAGTGGGCCGCTGGGATAGTGCCCCAGCTTTTGCAGTTCATCCATTCCGATGTAGTGCGCACACCCGTTGTCACTGGTAAAAAGCACCATTGTGTTGTCGGCCACACCACTTTCTTCGATCGCTTTCAAGACCTGTCCGACAATGTCGTCGGTTTCCATCACTAAGTCCGCGTACAGATTCAATCCGCTTTTCCCTTTCCATTGTTCGTTGACCGACAGAGGCGTATGGGGTGACGTCAGTGGCATATAGACCAAGAACGGCTCATCCGTTTTTGCTTCTCGCCGAATGAACGTTGCGGCGCGTTCGCCAAGGGCCGGCAGGATTGGCTCCAGCGTCCAGCCTTCGATAGCCGGTCCTTGTCTACTGGCCTGGTTCTTCTCGAACAAGGCCGGGCGACCGTACTCGGAGGGAACGCCAACAGTGCGATCATTCTCGATGAAGCAATACGGCGGCTAATTAGGAACGTCGGTGCCAAAGTACTCGTCGAAGCCGACTGCAGTTGGGCCGCCGGCAATCGGTTTTGAGAAGACATCTTTCCAAGCGGCCTTGTGCTCGTCCGTTGCCTTTCCCGTTTTCTTATCCCTGTTGTTGGACGCGAACAACTTCTTTCGTTCCTTGGCGATATTCCAACTCCATCCCAGATGCCACTTACCGATACACGCGGTTCGATAACCGTGCTTCTTTGCCAAGCCTCCAATGGTCAAGCGGTCCGGTGTAATGAGAGGGGCTTCCCATAGCCCGACGATCCCGCGTTGCAGCCGTGAACGCCAGTGATAGCGTCCAGTCAGAATCGTGTAGCGAGAAGGAGAGCAGACACCGGACGACGAATGAGCGTCGGTAAAACGCATTCCCTGCAGCGCCAATTGGTCGATGTTCGGCGTCGGGATCTTTCCTCGTTCGGGGTTGTAGCATCGAACGTCGCCAAAACCGAGGTCGTCTGCGTAGATGACAACGACGTTGGGCTTTTGGGCGGCCAGACCATCACAGGACAGTGCAACGACGACGAGAGCTGCGCGAATGAAGGTGGTTAGCATGTTGATCTTTGCAGGTAGAAGATGAAGCCCGCGAAACATCAAGGCGACGACGCTTGGGATTGGTCACGAACGTTGGCGTCGTCCCGCGCTCCCATTCTTGGTCCAACGATATCGACAGGTTAGTCGCCGGTGTTGCTTGCCGCCATTCATTGCGTAGCGAGTTGAATCAGTCGCAGCCCGCAATGCCCGCTGAACTGGCTTGTCGCCGGTCTATAGCTATCAGCAAGTAACTCTATGCTTCAGCG
>JBGCCZ010000139.1:0-13167 GCA_045105035.1 Pirellulaceae bacterium
AGGGACAAGTCCCGTGGATTCTAGATAATCTCTGTAAGGTGATGATGGCTATGGCGTCCGCGACAATGGGCTAATGCACCAGACGAACATGCAAGTAAACACTCGCAACTCTGCCGAAGCAGTGCAGCACACTGTGGCTCAGCACGCTAAGGTGTCACCGGATCGTCGCCGATGGGCACGTAGCCTGCCCACAGTGCCGGATGCCAACCGCTGGTCAATGCGTCGGCTTGCTTGCCGGCGGGCATCAGCGCGGGCTCGTCAGCGATCAAATATTGTGCCGGCCAGTTGGCGATGATTGCGCGGCGATAGGCAGTGGAAGAACTGGAGGTTTGCAACTCATCCAAATAGCGGCGTAGAATCGCGCTAGCGCTACGACCTCCAACTGGCCACCGCGAAATCAACGCAGTCCGCGTGCCACTAATCAGCAGACTGCAGGCGGGCAAAAAAACTTCACGTCCATCCCCAATTACCCCCGTCGCAAAACTGGCCTCTAGCCCTGGCAGAATGACTCTCTCTGGGGAACTGAGCGGGGATTGCAAAAGTTCACCGAACGTCATTTGCTTTGAACGTCCGAGGGGCAGCATGGGCGTTTCCCAAGGCGCACTAATGACGCCGGATCTAGCCGCAACCCAGACTGTGTCGGGCTTGATTTGAAGCCAGGCACCATCGCCAGCGGTGATCTTCTGCCCAAGTTGAACCCGAGCTGTCCGAACCCGGGCGTTGACTAGATTATCCGCCAGGCTTTTGTTGACCTCTTTATCTAGAGCAAAGAGTCCACCGACTAATCCAAGCGCCTCCTTCATCGGCGTCTTTGTTCGGTTCGCCAGCGAGACGGATCCAATCGTTGGAACGTAAGTTACTCGATGGTGCGCTAAGAAAGGTTGACTCTTGTGCTGTGCGTCAGGCAGCGCTTCAAACGGCAAGTACCACAGCGCCCCAGATGGTGAAACGATAAGGCGATCCGCATCTTGGCACAGGGTTTGAACAGGGGCTGGCAGCAGTTGGTCGCGCAGCTTCGTTGCGGTAGTCCACCAAGCCGCATTTCTCGCAGTCACCGCTGAAGGCAGGATGCGAGGCACTTGCGCACCCAACCCGATTTCGTTTCTAAATTGCTGTAGCAAATCGAAGACAAGCTTCGCGTCCATCACGTTCCACGTCTCAAGCTGATCCTGCGTCATTGCCATTCCTACAATCGACGTTCGCGTGGCCGCAAAACCGATGAGCACATCCCCTTTTTGGAGACTCGCCTGCATATCACCTGGAGTTTTATTGCCAGGAACGAAACGCGGCATTGCACTTCGATGCAGCGCAAGAAAGGCAAGTTGACTCTCCAAACTCTTGGCGGCATTCTCCAAGTCCGCGTACTTTTTCTTCTCACCGACTAGCTGGCGTTCATCCAGCGGTAATGTCCCATTGGCCAACTCACGCACCGCATCTACGACTTGATCACGCAACTGACGCACAGCCGGGGAAGCCAACATCTTCTGTTGAACAATCTGTCGAACGTCTGGCGGCAGAGAAGCCGGGTCCCTTTGAGCCGCAACACGCCACGAAAGCAAGCGTCCACCGAGCGGCAATGTTTCATAGAATCGCTGCCGTTGAAGTCGATCGAGCCGCTGCACGGTCTCTTGTTGATCGCCTCGAAGAACGGCCATCTCTAAGTGGCGTTCGAAAGCCGGTAAACTCGCAGTGGTCATCGTCGTGAGTACGTCCAGCGGCGAGTCCTTCCAAGCCAGTTTATCCGGTTCTGCGAGCAGCTCATCCAGGAACTCCTCAGCCACCTTCCCGGTGATCCGACTTGCTGCAAGCAAATCAAGAGTCATCTGAGTCTGAAAGACCCTCTCAACGACGACTCCCGTCTCCGACGTTCCTCGCATGATACCCAATGCGTTATCTAAACTCGCGACGCCCATCGTGCCGCGATTCTGCGCGAACTGCATCCGGGCTTGAATGAATGACCGATCCGCGACTCGTCGTGGCAAAGCCACATTTCGCAAAGCAGCGTTGGCTTGCTTCAAATAACGGTCAGCCAAGTCGAGCCGATCCGAGTACGTCGCGACTTCCGCAGAGGCGATAGCGCCGCTCGTAAACGCCAAGGCGCTGCGTTTGGTGCTCCATGCGGTGGCCTGCTGCAAGGGCTGCAATAAGTCGCCTCGAGAGCTTGCGCAAGCGTAGCCCCCTAGCAGTCGCAGTGCGTCAGCGAGTTCCCGGTGCTGCTCAAAGTAAGCCGCAAATAGGGACGCATCTTGCGCTGCAGTGATCGCCGCCGCATAGTTCCCTTGCTCAGCTTCCAACTCAGCGATTGCCAGTAAAGCGAGCGGAGAAAGGAAGTAGTCGTATTGGCCATCAAGCAAGACGCCCGAACGCAACGAGGCCAGCGCGTCGGCGCCTTGGATCGTAAGCCGACTGAGACCACGCAATACGCGCCAAGAGGACTGCAACCACATCACCTGCGCCGCCGGAGCTTGCGCGAAGTAATCACTCATTGGCTGCGAGATTGGCGAGGACTTTCCTAATGGCCCCAGTAGCTCCCAACGTCGTAAGAGTGCAATTCCCGTCGTACGGCAAATCTCTGTTGCATCCAGCCGCGTGAGCAATGTCACCGGCACCGTGACGCCCCCCTGCCCGTCTGCTTGAGCTTGTGTCGGATCAATGGCTATCTGCACGGCTTCCGGGACTGCAACCGACTGCGAAGGCCGCGAACGCTGGAACCAAGTAATCTCTTTCGAGATCCCCTCCAGGAAAGGTAGCTGCTCCACGTCGACTTGGATCTCATTGACCCAATTCTGATTTTGAAGCATCAACATGAGCGCCGCGTCGTACTGCTCCAAAGCCTGAGCCACGTTGCCCTGCTGGTAGAAGCACTCGCCGAGCATCACTAGCGGAGCCACACTGTCGACCCAACGCTGATCCCCCATCCGGCGCGACCGCTGTAGTGCCGAACGAAAGCCCTCTCGAGCCTCTGGGACTCTCCCAGCTCCGAACAACTCTAACGCCAAGTAGTAGTCTGCGCGTGGCAGAGTGCTGATCTGCTGAGCTTGCAACCGGAAGCCTGGCGGCAAGCAAGCGAAAAAGAGAAAGAACAGAATCGCCCGAGTTGCTGCCCGGACCCAACGCAAATTGCTATCAATCAACATGCTCAACGCCTTTGACATGCTTGCGGTCGAATGAAGACCAGTGCCTTGCCCACAGTGAATTCAGGTTGGTGGAACCACCTTGCGAGTTCCGGCCAAAGGCATCAGTGCCAAGTCTTATAGACTCTTGCCGAGTGCAACCCGAAAACAAAATGTGTCAATACTTCATGAAGAAAAGGAGACACCCTGCAGAAGTAATTCTCCCCCGCAAGAGTCCAAACGCCGCGATTAAAGCGTCGTCGGCGAGCGTTCAGTTTAGACGGAATTCGACGCGAGTTTGCAAAGGATCGTGCTCGACTGATTTGATATCAATCAATTTTGCCTTTGAAATCCCTGGAAACGCCTAAATCTCAGTGCGATCAAATCCGATAGAACCAGTACAGCTTACCGAAGCAACCGTTCCTGGCGGCCTAGTGCCTCTCTGAGAACGGATTCCGTTTGGAGCTTTGGGAGCCAGCCCGCGGATGGATCCGCCGAGTTCAGCTCAGTGAGGGAAGGATCCCTCAGAGTCTGAATTTATTGATGGGCAGAAGAAACTAACGTGGGAAGCTGAGGAGATAGCTCATGAGTCAAAACAAGCGATCGCAGGCTTGGAAGTTCACCTTTCTAGGTTTGCTGCTTGGCGGTCTCGTGGCGCCCTCGACCGGTTGCCAAGTTGACGTAGCTGGCCAGACTCTTCCAAGCCCCTACTACTTGTACGACGACGTACAGTACTTCCCGGCTGGCCCTGAGAACAAGCTCGCCAACGAAACGGCAGCTCTGAACAAGGCCAGAGCGGAAGCAGCACGCTCCGCACCATAGTGCCCTGCGAGTTGACACACTGAATTCTTAGATTCAGCCAAAAAGTAGAATGGACGTGCGAATTCCGATTCGCACGCCCGCTTCTGCGTTTCTACTTTCTTGTCCGCCAACTTGCTTCGGACTGTAGTTAACTAAACCAACTCTCCCACGTCGCATCGAGGCTTTTCCGGGCCTTGTCTGGTGGTAAAGCCGACCAACCATCTTGGTTCGCTTCGAGTACGCCGAGTTGTGCTAAAGTACGAACGGTTCGTTCAACATCGAAGTCGATCTCGATATTCGTCGCCTCTTTCAGCAAACGCTCACACTCCAAATCGATGGCTTCCAAACTGAGTGGCCCGCGGTCGCGAAGTGCAATTGCGGTCGCGTAGTAAGCCAAAATCGCTTCGATTGCCTCTTGTTGCTCTCCCTCCTCAAGCAAACGTAGCAGCACGCCGGCGTTGTTGTCGAGGTTTTGATAGTACAAATTCTGAGCCATATTCAGCATGTATCTTCGCTTCGTGTTGGTTCGATAGGCAAACATGGATCGGACGCCGAAGCCAACTGCCAAAACTACCAGTACGAAAAATCCAAGCGTCTTAAAGACGCCAAAGAAAGCCAGGAGCACGACATTCCGCAGGAATCGCCACAGGGCCATTCCCGCCGCATAAAGGCTGGGAACGACGATTTTCGAATGATCGAGCCAAGTCATTTGGATGCCCGTGGCTGGCAACATCATGTCGATGTCCTGCCGCGGAATGTTCTTGAACATGCGCAAATAGACGCGACGCGAATCAAACTGATCCGATTTTAGGTCCGGCGAAGTTTGAAAGATCACGATCAAGCGTTGGTAGAGCGGGACTTCGACGGTCTCAAGTCGAAAGAATCGTTGCCAATTCCGAATTTGTCGCTGCCCAACCACATGCCCACGTCCGTAGACTTCTAGCTTGCGAAGCATCGCAAAGTTCACGCGCATGCGGACGCCCCATCGGCTAGCAGCCTCCATCGCCTCATTGATGTCCCCTGCGCTCAGCTTGTGATAGTTAGCGCGATGCAACGTATCCTCGGTTCGCTCAAGCAACTCATCAATAAGCTGCTTCCGAAACCCGTCCGTCGGGACGCTCCTCAACAGACGATCACGATCTGGATCGAGCGGCGCGTACACGTACGTCAGTTGTTCGTGACGCTGCCTGTACAGATGATGCAAGAGCGCCACAATCAGAGAAGCGATCTGAGTGAACGACTTTTCGGCTTCTGCTCCGGTCGTTGGCTGAGCTACCAACCACTCAATCACATCGCAGGTGTGAAGTGGAACAAAGTTCTCGCGACGACCATTCGGTTGCTCCACAATGGTCTCACCGTCCAAATGCAATTGATTAGCCTGCCGCTCAGGTGGTTCAGTATCGATCTAAGTTTCCTTTTCACTACCGCGGTGACAGCTCAACCACTGAGTCGACACATTCCGCCCAGGCTTCAACCAATTCGCATCGACTCAATTTACCGCATGCTCCCCCTAACGCACGAGGTCTCAGCACATGACTTCACCAATACGGCAACTTCCCAGCGTACCCTGGGCGCATGAGATCGTCGCTGTTGCCTTCGACATGGATGGTCTCTTGGTAAATACGGAGGATCTGTACTCGCAAGTTGGCGACATCGTGCTGAAGCGTCGAGGAAGGCGATTCACACCTGAGTTAAAGAATCGCATGATGGGCTTACCAGCCTCGGAGGCCTTCCAAGCCATGATCGACCACGAAAAGCTCACCGATAGCATTGCAACGCTTGCTGATGAATCCGAAGAGATTTTTGATGGACTGCTCGAGTCGGACCTACAGGTGTTGCCCGGGGTGTTTGAATTGCTTGAGAAGCTTGACTCCTCCGGTGCGCCTCGATGTGTCGCGACCAGCAGTACGCCGCACTTCGCCAAGCGAGTGTTGACGCTGATCGAGGCTCATGACCGATTCGACTTCGTCATCACAGCTCAAGATGTAGAGAATGGGAAGCCAGCACCGGATATCTACTTGGCAGCCGCAGAACGCATGGGTGCGCCAATCGAGAGTGTGCTGGTTTTAGAGGACAGCCACCACGGTAGCCAGGCGGGGGCGCGTTCGGGAGCGTGCACGATCGCCGTCCCAGGAGATCACAGTCGCGACCACGACTTTGACCACGTTTTTGCAATTGCAGAGAGTCTCAAGGATCCGCTCATCATGCAAAACTTGCCTCTTAAATCAACTTGAAACGTTCGACGTTGGTCACCCACTGGTTGGAGTTGGATCCTAACAAGCGGGCATAAAAAAACAGCGTCTTGTAGGAGACGCTGTCTTGGTTCGTTTGTCTTACTGCACAGACCTTGGGAGTCTCTCCCAAGAGTGCCGTGGGTTAAGCCATTTCCTTCAGCTTCTTCAGCGGTCGTACCTTCACTTGTACGGATGCTGGCTTAGGTGGAGCCCAGATCATTTCGCCAGTTGCTGGATTGCGAACTTGGCGTTTAGGCAACGCAGGCTTGTCCACCGCAACAATCTTGCACAGGTTAGGAATCTGGAACACGCGAGGTCCCTTCTTGCCAATGTTGGCTGCAATCTCTTCGCTCATTGCGTCAAAGAATTCAGCTACTTGCTTCTTGGTAAGTCCAGTTCGTTCGGCCAAGCTGTTGAAGATCTCGGTCTTCGTTGCTGGCTTCTTTTTGGCAGCGGCTTTCGCCATACTTGCAATCCCTTTCAAAAAAACGGGTGGGCAGTGATGTAGGACGATGATTTAAAGACGATGGGTGCCAAATTTCAACGGGGATCTGCTCGAAAACCCCTGTTTTTGTTGGTTTTTTGGGTATCAAGGCCAATTTGAGCCCAAAAAAGCCTAGAAAAATGCCTTCGACCCCCATTTGACAAAGCAAAACACTACCTCTTCGTATTCCTCAACGGAAACAGTCGGCCTACCTCCGAGGCACCCTACCGCCGTAGAAAACCTTCCCGAACGAAGCTGCGACGGCAGAAATGCAACCATCTAATACCCCCGAGAGCAACGGCCCCAAGCGGTATCGAAGTCCCACGTCGGCAGGCAACCGCCAAGGAGTAAGCCCTCCGATCTAACGACGACTGGAGGGCATTGAGTTTTTTGGTTTGCAAACTTTCCCGTCCGCAAAGCAGAGAGGCAAAGCTCACTTAGCGGGAGCGGAATCTTGCAAGCCGTGAAAGCAAATGGTCGTGCACTTCAAGACTCTCGTCTTCCGAATCCGTCAGCGAGTCTTCCAGCGAATCGGAAAGGCTAACCTGCAAACTCGGCAACACGTCCTTCATCGCTTGATCGACCGCATCGGAGGCAAGATCGGAAGTAGCTAATTCCGTTCTAGACGCCAATGATGCGTTTCGCAATGAACGTACGCTAAACGTCTCTGGCTGAGCCAACTCAGTTACCGGATCTAACTTCGGCGTGCCACCATTGCCGATAATCTCTTGGGTGGACACCTGAGATCCAACAGGTGGAGTCGCTTCGCCCTCGCCGGCTCCCGTCGTGCCCGCGTTTTCGACCACCCCTACTTCGGCGGGAGTCGCAGCGACACGCAACAATCGGAACCTGGAATCACTCCCAACTTGGTAGGCGGGCGTGCTACTCGATTGAATCGCAATCGAACCAGCAACTGCGTTGGAAGCACTGTTTACACCCGTTGCATTCAGGTTATCCGAGCTATCGAGTGAAAAGTCCAATGACGTAAACTCTGACCACTCTCCAACTCCAGCGGTCCAAGCAGGCGTTCCGGTGTCATCCACGGCGACTAACAGATTGTTGGTAAAGCTCGAGCCGAGGAAATGACGGATATCGAAGAACTGTGGACGTAGATTACCGCTGACAATCATCTCTGTAGAGAAGTCACCGTCGTTCAACGCTGAGCTAACTTGCAGCGTTTCACCACTGTCGTGTAAGAAGGGCAATGCCTCTCGGGTCAACGTGTAGTCGCCAGGCGCTAAGTCACCGAAACTGAAGCTGCCGTCTGCGCCTACTGTCGTCGTGAGATTCACCGATTCGCCAAACAGACTTGTACCCTGCAACTGCAGTGGAATCCGAGTAAGCACAGCGTCAGCACCGACGGCATTGAAGACAACCGTCCCGGCAAAGTTACGAGGCACAAAGTCTCGCACGTCCACTTGGACCGTTGCCGTATCCGACTCACCACTTGGGTCCTCGATTGTGTAGGTAAAAGTGACCGAGCCCTCGAAGGTCGTGCTAGCAGGAACGAAACTCACCGACCTTCCGTCACTGGCAATCGAAACTGTACCGCTACTAGGCTGAGTGATCGCGGTAATGGTCAACGTATCGCCGTCCACGTCTACGTCGTTCGCTAGAACGTCAATCGTAGTCGATGCATCACTGGCAATCGCTGTCGCGGTATCGGTAAGAGCATCTGGAGCGTCGTTGACAGCGCTGACCGTAAAAGTCACTAAGCCAGTCGTTTCGGCTCCGCCGCTGTCACGCAACGTGTATCCAAGGATTTCCTGTCCAGTGAAGTTCGCTCCGGGAGCATAGAGCACTGACAGGCCATCGCTGCTGACTTCAAAAGTACTCCCCTGGAAGGAACTTTGAACGCCAGAGATCGACAGCGTTTCCGTTGGATCGTCTGTCGAATCGTTGGCAAGCACGTCAAAGGAAGCTTGGGCTGCGTCCTCGGTGACGGCGAAACTATCGTTCTGTGCCGTCGGTGGCGGGTTCGCTAAATCTACACTGACAGTCACTGAGCCAGTCGAAGTGCCGCCCAGACCATCGCTGAGAGTATAGGTAAACGTCTCCGAGCCTGTGAAGTCCGTGCGTGGCGTGTAGGTCACCGAAGTGCCACTGCCGGTGACGGAAATAGTCCCACTCTCAGAGCCCGCGCTAACCGCCGATACTCGCAGTGTTTCGCTCGTCGAGTCGTCCACTCCCGAGTTGTCATTGTTGAGGACTTCGAGCACGTTGTTCGTACTGTTCTGAGAAACGCTGAACGTGTCGTTGAGCGCCAACGGAGGATCATTCACGGCCGCAAGTTGAACTGTAACGGTTGCTGTCGACTGAGCTCCGCTAAGATTTTCCGCGGTATAAACAAAGGTCTCCGCCCCATTGAAATTCGCTGCGGGTGTGTAGCTGATACTTGTACCACCGGTCGCCACTGACACGACTCCACCGGAACTTGGTGCATCAACGGAGACAATCGTCAGTGCAGTACTGCCAGCCTGGTCATTCGTGAGCACGTCTAGCGACTGCTGAGAAGCGTCCTCATCGAAGTTGAAGGTGTCATCGACCAATGTGAAGTCAACTCCAACGTCTAGAGCTGCCGAGCCAAATTCGATGCGATCGCTGGAGACGGCTTGATCCTCGGAGAAAACCAAAACATCGTTGCCTTGGTCGTCGGCCTCTTCCAATGTTAGCCCCGTATTGCCAGCCGCGACCGCCGTGAACGTCACTTCCGCCAACACACGCTCTACCGCACCCGTTGGAGTCGACTCGCCAGTGAAACCTCCCAACTCGTCAATGAGTCCGGGGGTCGAAGCGGAACCGGATGGGTCATTCGTAAACGGACTTACATTCTCAATTGGATTCGACGCAATCGGTTGAATAATATTGTTGTCATACAGCAGATCCACATAGGCTGCAAAGACGCCAGTCGCTTGGAAGCCTCGCAGATCTTGAACGGTGACCTGCACCGTAAAGGTTTGCCCCACGTCGACCGTAGTGAGCGGCTGCCCATTGGTGTCGACGATGTTCAACCCGATCCGAACCTCGGGATCCTCAACAACGTTTATGCCAAAGTCCTGCGAGCGTGAATTGCCGGCCGCATCCGTCAATGTGATCGCCACTGCTTGTGTACCAACTTGGGCACTCGTCGGCGTCCACAACAAAGCGCCGTCGGAAGCACCCAGCGTCATCCCGGTTGGACCGTTGGTCAATCCGTAGATGAGCCCCTGCCCTTCCCCGTTGACTTCCAAGTTAATCGACACTGGCTGCCCAACGACTGCGGTGCTGGGAATCACGCCTGAGCCGATTTGCCCTGGAGCCGTTTGATCAAAAACTACCGCCAGTTCAGGCGATGGATCGCTGGTCGCGTTCGCCAAAGTCTGCGTGGCCGTGAACTGCAACGTGCCTTCGCTCAGTCCCGAAGTATCAGATACCGTGACTTGTGTCGTCGAACCGCTGGCGACGGCCGATGCGACAACGGAACCGCCGGAGCGAATCTCCACCGTTGCCCCAGCTGTAGTGCCCGCAACATCGAAGACAAAACTATTGGCTCGCGTAATGTTGTCGGAGTCGCTGGTACCGGTGTCCGAAGATGCATTCAAGTCAATAGAAGTCGGTGCAGTAACCTGACTCTGGTTGACGAGAACTGTGACGACCTGATTGTCATCTTGGCTGCTGGTAGTGGCGGTTGTTGTTTGACGAACCGTGGCTACAAACTGCAGCTCGCCAGTGAAGTCCGTCGGCGGTGTGACATCCACCACTCCCGTTGAAGAATCAACGGACAAACCAAAGCTCTGATTGCCGATTGGCTGAACGCTGTAGAAAACCGAATCCGCCTCGCTGTCCTGACTGGTCAACGTCAATTGAACTGGCGTATTAACCTCGGTTTCAACACTCGCAATGTCATTCAGGAACGGAGCTCCGTTCGCCGTATCTTGAACGACGTTCGCGTCAAAAGTCTGCGAAGTGCTATTACCGTCGCTGTCCGTGACCGTCACGGTGATCGTTGCGGTTCCGGTGCTATTGCCAGTAGGCCGCAGCACGATGATACCGTTTTCGGTGTCCGTGAAGATCGTGGCATCTTCAATCGTTACAGCGTTGGTGGGCCGGTCGGAAGCATCAGTCGACGTGTTGCTGATCGCCTCGCGATTGCCCTCGCCTTCAACGAGCTGACCAAACACGGAGTGATTGAAGTCCAAGAACCGCTGCGGCCCCTCTGTGATGAAGAACTGCGAGTCGTTTGTGTCGTCCGTCGATTTGGCGTAGGAAAGCGCGCCCGTTTGATTGTGCTGCAAGTCCAAGTGGAACTGATCGTCAAAGTCTCCAAGCGTCGACCCCCCCGCGCCCGTTCCGGTTGGATCTCCGCCCTGAATGACAAAGCTGTCGATGACGCGGTGGAAGGTGACTCCGTCGTAGAACCCATCTTCTGCCAACTCAATGACTCGTCCGGTTGGCCGCGGAGCACGATTCTCGAAGAGCTCGAACACCATGTCACCGAAGCCAGCCACGTTCAACTGCAGACTGCGGTTACCCTGTAAGACTTCGGCATCGACCAAGTTGCTATCGCTGGACGAAACAGTAATCGTGAGCGGATCGCCGTCGGGATCATAAGCATCAATAGGAATATGCAACGGGGCTCCGATTTGCACGTCCACATCCTGAAGCTCGTCAAACGACGGAGTCTCCGATTGTGGAATCGCAACTCCCGACCGCTGGGATAAGGTCGCCAGAGTCTGCAAGCCAGTGAGTCGACTGCCGTCCGGGAACTCCCAAGTCGGATACTCTGTGATACCCTCATCGATGGCAATCTGATTAGGGGTCCGATCAGCGTTTGTAACCTCAATGAAGGGCAGGAACTTTCCACCGTCTTCGAAAAGCTCTTTCTGTTCAGTACAGAACGGACACCACGCAGCACCAAAAAACTGCGTTCCTGAATCTGTCAGCGCCTGTGCAAAGGCGACCAGGTCCGGCGCTGGCTCACCCTCGGCAACCAACTCGCCCTCAGCCTGTAGTCCACTCGGGGCAGAATCAACAGGCAAGTCGACAGGCTCATGCGCAGAACCCAACAGGGCCATAAACGCATCACCCGCGAGCAACTGACGCGTTTCGAGTGGTTCGAGAATCGCCTTTCGCTGAATGGGCGATTGAGCTGCAGTCGACGAACTCATTGAATTCGAATCGGCTCCGAATCGGAGCAGTTCACGAATCCAGCTTGCGAAGCGGCGTTTCTTTTGATGGCGTGTCATGAAGAGAGCTCTAAAAAAATTTCAGTCTACGTGGGGCCGGTCAGCCAGAGTTCCAGACTAATTCCGTGGGGCAGGAATCCCGTCTAGCGCAATGAGATGTATCCACTAGGTCGGCAAAAAACGCCCCTCAATTCCAACCTAAACGGTTCATTTGGAACCCGGGAACCGCACAAAATGCGGTCACAAGCTTAACTAGAGAAACTTTAGGGACGCCGCGCAACGCACCTGGGCCAATTTCCCAAGAAAGACTCAAGCGGAAGCCGAACAATCAGCCCACCAGAACCGGTGACCTCGGATCTCGCTCAAGTTTGGACGTGTGTGTGGACGAGAAGTTCCGTGTTCAAAGCCCGACCAAACACCGGTTCAGGCTCAGCTACAGCCCGTCCAAACGAAGCAAACGCCGCCCAGGAAGTGACGTCCAGCGTTCCCGCGTCGCGAACGCCGGCAAAGCTCTCGGCTCAACAGGAAGCTAGCGGCCCGGGGGCCTCTCAACACAAAGCGGTGAAGCCCACGCTCAGTCTTGCTCGGCAGAGGCCATCAGATCATCTTCGTTGAGCATCTGAAAACCCTTCTTACTCAAGACTTCAAGAGCCAGATCGATATCGTCCACCATGACGGCGACGGCGGCCGGAGAGTCCGCTTTGGTAAACAGCGGATAAGTCTGAGCCACGTTCACTTCGGCTTGAAGCAACGCCGAACAGACTTGCAACAAGGGTTGGCTGCCCGATGGAAGCTCGATGCCGATCAGATCGCTTTCAATGATCGCCAGCCCGGCTCGCTCAAGGATCTCACGTCCCCGCTCCGGATGACTAACCAGAAAACGCACGAACGCACACTCTGCCGAGTCGTTAATCGATAGGGCTACAATGCGGATCCCAGTGCCCTCGAAACGCCGAACTAACTCCAAGAGTTGCCCTACGCGATTTTCGAGAAACACGGTGAACTGCCGAATCGTCGGGTAGTCGCGTCCTCGGGCCGTGCTAAAGTCTACGACCAAACCCTCGCCAGCGTCCGAACTCATAACAATACCTCAACGTTGAAGCCGCTCGAGCAACGAAACGTCGACTTGACGTGCAAAGCGCTGCTTGGCAGTTATTGTCGCATGTTTCACCTGTCGCCCGCAAGGGTCCCAGCGCACCGCCGACTCGGCAGTATCTTCGTCAAACATTCGCGAAACCAGCCTTGACCGATCCATCGCAACCCACGACCGTCAATTCTGACTCTGCGGCCATCAGCCACTCCATCGAATTCCGCGTTCAGTACTATGAAACCGACGGGCAGACGCGTGTCCATCACGGTCAGTACATCAA
>JBGCCZ010000140.1:0-5663 GCA_045105035.1 Pirellulaceae bacterium
TGAGTGAAGGACTCTTCTTTGTCCGCCGCGACTTCGACGACGAACCGGCTGTTGCTTTCGGAGAACAATTGTTCCATGGCAGTCAGCTCTGAGTCAGGCAGCGTGAGATCCAGACCAAGATGTCCGGCAAAGGACATTTCAGCGAGTGCTGTTGCGAGCCCACCCTCGCTCAAATCGTGACAAGCCCGAATGGTGCTTTGATGGATGGCCGAATGAACAGCCTTGAATAGCTTCAACGCAGGTTCGGGATCGACAATTGGAACGCGACCGCCAGGCAAACCGAGTATTTTGAATAGGTGCGATCCGCCGAACTCTGCTTTGGTCTCACCGACTAAGTAAATCGGATTACCCGCTTCCTTCAAGTCCATCGTGACGCACTTAGCGACGTCGTCGATCTGCCCCATCGCACTGATGAGCAGCGAAGGCGGGATGGCGATCGTTTGCTTTTCTCCGTTTTGGTCCGTCCAGGTGAACTCGTTGTTCAAGCTGTCTTTGCCACTGATGAAGGGTGTTTTCCAAGCGACGGCAATGTCGTAGCAGGCGAGCGCGGAACGAACGAGTGTTCCCAACGTGTCCGGTTTTTCAGTGTTGCCCCAACAGAAGTTGTCGAGGATAGCGAGTCGGTCTGGATCCGCCCCCACGGCGATCGCATTTCGCACTGCTTCATCGATAGCGCTTGCGGCCATGTGGTACGGGTCAAAATCGCCGAAATGAGGATTCATGCCGCAGCTGATGACGACTCCACGGCGACTGGAAAGACGTGGGCGGACAACGGCAGCATCGCTTGGCCCGTTCTGTGCGACACCGACCAGAGGTTTGACTGCACTGCCGCCTTGGACTTCATGGTCATACTGCCGGATGATCCAGTGTTTGCTCGCTACGTTTAGGGAACCCAAAATGCGGTGCAGGCAGCGTTCGATCTCGACCTGGTGCAGTTCGGGAACTTGGGTTTCCTGCAACGCGGGTGGCGTGTAGTTGGCTTCCCGAATCACAGGCGGCCGCCCGTCGTGAAGGAACTCCATCGAGAGCAGACCAACTTGCTGGCCGTCGTACATCAATCGAAGTTGGCCGGTAGGCGTGAACTGACCGATGACTGACGCTTCGACCCCTTCGGACTCGCACAGCTCTTTCATGCGATCGAGCTTTTCTGGCGGGACCGCGAAGACCATGCGTTCTTGCGCTTCGCTGATCCAGATCTCGGTGTAGCTCAAGCCGTCGTACTTGAGCGGAGCGCGTTCGAGCCAGACTTCGGCTCCAATGGATTCTCCCATTTCACCAACGGCACTGCTGAAACCGCCCGCGCCGCAGTCTGTAACAGAGTTGTAGAGATCTTCGTCGCGTGCCTGCAACAGAACGTCGAGCACCATTTTTTCTGTGATGGCGTTGCCAATCTGGACCGCTCCGCCCGAGATGGATTCACTTTCGCTCGTGAGTTCGGCGCTGCTAAAAGTGGCTCCGTGAATGCCGTCGCGCCCCGTACGTCCGCCGATAGCTACAATCCAGTCCCCGTCACGCGGCGCCTTTTCCGCCTTGTCGACGGGCAGTAGACCTGCGTTTCCGCAGTAAACCAGTGGATTTCCAAGATAACGTTCGTCAAAATAGACCGCGCCGTTGACGGTTGGAATGCCCATGCGGTTCCCGTAGTCGCGAACGCCAGAAACGACCCCTTTGATCACTCGCTGCGGGTGCAGCACTCCGGGAGGCAGTTCGGTAGCATCGATGTTTGGCGGCGCGAAGCAAAAGATATCCGTGTTGCAGAACGGTTTGGCCCCTAAGCCGGTTCCCAGCGGATCGCGGATAACACCTCCGATGCCGGTATTCGCTCCTCCATAGGGTTCAATCGCACTGGGGTGATTGTGCGTCTCGACTTTGAAGACGATGTGGTACTCATCATCAAATTTAACGATACCGGCATTGTCCGAGAAGACTTTGACGCACCAGTCATCGTCGCCGAGATCTGCGCGAATCTTTTGTGTGGCTTCAAAGATGGTCTCTTTGAGCATGTTTTCGAATTGCTTCGTACCGTTTTCATCGGTGTAGCGAATGCGGCCAGCGAGTGTTTTGTGGCTGCAGTGTTCGCTCCAGGTCTGAGCAATCGTCTCGAGTTCGATATCCGTTGGCTCGCGAGCGGCCGTTTCGAAGTGCTGCTGTATGGTCTGCATCTCCGCGAGCGAGAGGTACAGCTGCCCCTCTTTGCTGAGAACTAGCAGTTGTTCATCATTGAGTTCACGAATTGGGACGGTTTTCAATTCCAGTTCATAGTCAGCGCCGACGTCGATCCGGTCGATGTTCAGCGAGCCAGGAATGACACGTTCGATCGAGTCGTTGAACAGGAGTTTGCTGCAGACTTTTTGGATCGTCGCATCGTCCACACCGTGCAAGTTGTACTTGCGGAACGTGGTGACTTGCTCGACAGGCAAGCTCATGTCTTGCAGGGCTTGAAGAGTGCTCTGGGCGACTGGATCCATGACTCCGGGTTTGGGCAGCACGTGGACGACGGACTGCCCATTTGCTTGCCAGCACGCATCTCCAACCGGTGCGACCGTGGTCGCTTCGGTGATCGAGTCGGATAGGAGTTGTTCTGCCGCCAATCGAGCTTGCTCGACTGTCAAATCGCCCTGCAGCAGAAATCCATGGGTCGCATCGATGCTGAGATTCTCCGCGAGGCCTAGGTCTCGAGCTTCGCTGGTCAGGGATTGGCCGGTAATGTCGGATTGCCCAGGCGCCGGGCGGACGTCAATTTCCCACAGAGTCACGGATGTGCTTTCCTGCTTTTAAGAGTTCTTCGATCTTCGTACGGTCCTCCGATTCAATCGCTTCACTCCAGAGCTTGAGCGAATCCGAGTAGCCGTTGATTGCTTGCAAGATTGGTTGTCGATTGTCTTCGATAATCTGCAGCCACATTTCCACATTCCCGCCAGCTATCCGAGTTGTATCCATCCATCCCGAAGCGACTAGGGGGAGTAAAGATTCTGGCGTCTCCCTCGCAAGGTTCGCGGCCAACAAATGTGGGAGGTGGCTTGTCAGTGCGACTGCCCGATCGTGCTCAGCCGCAGTCATGCGTAGTGTGATTCCTCCCAACGCAGTCCAAAAGGACTCTGCCAACCCTATTACCACTTCATTCCCCCTCTCCTGTGACGTCTCGCCCTCCGACGGAGTCACGACTACGGTCCGACCTTCGAAAAGATGGGCGTCCGCAAACTCGGGGCCGCTGCGATCACTTCCGGCTAGTGGGTGCGAGCCGACGAACTGCGGCGTGTTGGAGAGCTCGGTAGCGATGTTGGCCTTCGTGCTTCCGACATCAGTGATCAGTCCACCGACGGCAACGCGAGGAGCCGACGCTTTCGCAAACTCGGCAATGCGCATAACTGGGGTGCAGATAACGACCAAGTCGGCTTCGCCGTCAGGAAGTAGGTCGAAGGCAGCTCCAAGTTCGCCCACGCAAGACTCGACCGCGCCACAGGCGACTGCCTTCTCGCGGGAAACGTCACTACGCCCAACTCCCACGACTTTGTTCGCGATTCTCCGCTCGCGCAAGGCCAATCCGATCGAGCCGCCGAGCAGCCCAACGCCTACGATGACGACTCGGTCAAAGGAAGCTATGGAATCGGTATTTAGTTGGGGCTGCAAGCGGTACTTCCCACTTCAAAGATGGACGGGACTATCGTCGAGCATGTTCGCACTGGAACGGCAGCCAAGCTCCGTCTTGCTGACTGCTTGCTACACACTGCTCGATGAACATCATGCCCTCGACTCCATCGTGGACGTTTGGGTACACAGTATCTTTGCGTTCGATCGTTTCACCGGTGTTCTTGGCGATCATCGCGTCGAAGGCGGCGGTGTACACATTGGCGAAGGCTTCGAAGAACGCTTCCGGGTGTCCGGCCGGCAGTCGACAGGCGGCTTGTCCGGACGCGTTCATGAAGGACGCATTTGGATCGCGTGTGTAGAGCTTATGAGGTTCGCCGTTGGTTCGCACGGTCATCACATTGGGCTCTTCTTGTCGCCACTGAATCGCGCCCTTGGTGCCATCGATTTCAATGGTGACATCGTTTTCGCGTCCGTGACTGATCTGCGAGGCGGTGACCGTACCTAAGCCACCGTTCTCGTACTTGATGATGGCCGTGCCGTAGTCGTCGAGTGCTCGGCCTTCGACGAAGGTGCGCAAGTGGCAAGAAATCGACTCGGGAAGCAGCCCAGAAATGTAGCGACCCAAGTTGTAGGCGTGGGTTGCAATGTCTCCGAAGCAACCCGCGGCACCACTGCGTTTGGGATCCGTTCTCCAGGACGCTTGCTTCTGTTCGGATTCTTCCAATTTCGTGCGTAGCCATCCTTGGATATAGGTGGCACGAATGGCCTGGATCTCACCAAGTTCGCCGCTGAGTACCATTTCTCGCGCTTGTCGGACGAGTGGGTATCCTGTGTAGTTGTGGGTGAGTGCGAAGACTCCTTCGGCCCCCTCGACTACCTTGGCCAGCTCTTCGGCTTGAGCCAAGTCGAAGGTCATTGGCTTGTCGCACACAACGTGAAAGCCAGCATCCAAGGCGGCTTTGGCGACTTCAAAGTGAACGTGGTTCGGCGTCGTGACGCTCACAAAGTCGATGCGTTCCCCTTCCGGCTTGGCTGCCTCTTTCTCGAACATTTCGGCGTACGAGCCGTAAGCTCTATCTTCGCTGACGTTGTAGTCAGCGGCTGAAGCTTTACTGCGTTCTGGATTGCTCGAAAAAGCGCCCGCGACGACTTCGGCTCGATTGTCCAAGCAAGCAGCGATGGAGTGCACTTTGCCGATGAACGATCCCTGTCCGCCTCCGACGAGTCCCATTTTCAGTTTTCGATTTAGCGGCCCATTCGTCATCGGTAGAAGTCTCCTGTCTGGTATCGTTGAGGTAGATGAGGTGAGGTTGGGTCGACCTGTAGGAAGACCAGTTTTAGCACAAAAGTTCGTTTCAGAAGAGGAGGCTGAACCACTTCAGCCCCCGGCGGTGTCTTGATGGAGGCGTCGAAGAAACCAGCAATTGGGGAGGACAGGATCGATGGCTAAGTTCTTTGAAGCGATTACAGACAAGCTGGGGGAGTTTATCGCCGCTCAGCATGTGTTCTTTGTGGCGACAGCGGCTGAAGATGGACGCATCAACCTCTCCCCAAAGGGCTACGACGCGCTTCGCGTGCTTGGGCCCAAGAGGCTGATCTGGTTGAACCTCAGCGGAAGTGGAAACGAGACGGCCGCTCACGTGCGGGCAGTCAATCGCATGACGCTCATGTTCTGCGCATTCGAGGGAGCACCGCTGATCCTCCGGATTTACGGATCGGCGAAAACGATCCATCCACGCGATGAAGAGTGGAGCCAACTCTACAAGCACTTCGACGACTACAGCGGCGCTCGCCAGATTTTTGATCTGCAAGTCGAGTCGTTGCAGACGTCATGCGGCTTCGGTGTGCCTCTTTACGAATTCGCTGGCGAACGCAGCAAGCTGATCGAACACTCCGACGCCAAAGGCCGTGAGATAATCGAAAAGGGGTGGGCCGAAAAGAATGCAACCAGTATTGATGGCCTGGAAACCGGAATTCTCGATTAGTGCATTCCACTTTTGCGGTGACCCGCCGGCACACCGCAATCGCGAATGCGTTTGTCGCTGCCAGCGCTCTTGCTGGCAAGCGGACGA
>JBGCCZ010000141.1:0-3590 GCA_045105035.1 Pirellulaceae bacterium
CCTGCTTCCTTGTCTGATAGACAAAGTACCCAACAACAGCTGCGAAAAGAGCCGTACCGATGAATAAGTAACTCAATCTGATTTGAGATCGACGCATGAGCAACTCCAAGCTGATCCAAATAAACGCGGACTATCTTATTCTAGGTTACACAGTTAGGGGGCTTCCACGGAGTGGAAGGATGCACCGCACGCCTGAACCAACTGGAGTTCACATTAAATAATGTGTCGATATTCATGCAAAACTGGGCAGACGAGACACCGGAGCCGAGTTTTGACCGCTGCTTCGGCCGGTTCATCCGCTAGATAGAAAGGCAAACGCCAATTCACCGAAGCGTGTCACGCCGAAGTGATTTAGAGAATCACCAAAGCAACAAAAGTGCCGCAAAATCTGAGGACTTGCGCAACTTTTTGGAGAGTTTAGCACGTGTCGCCGGGTGTATAGCGACAACTAGATTTGCCGGTTGACGCCAATTAGAAGTTCCGGCTTGGTCAGGCAGGCGGTGGTTGTCTGGGGGCAGTTTGCGGGTTGGGCTGAGCCTGCTGACGACAATTAGAATTACCGGTTTCGATTAGCCGCTAGACAATCGTAACTCTCTTGTAGAAGGAGAGTTACGTGATTCAGGATCGTCAAGTCAAGAAGCTTCATCGTCTGCTGTCGTCAGGTAAAACGCTCGTTGAATCGGCACTGAGAACAGGCATGAGCGAGCGCACCGCAAGGAAGTATCGAAACATGGAACGGCTGCCAAGTGAAACACGCCTGCCGCGGACTTACCGAACTCGGCAGGATCCTCTGGAGTCGATATGGCCATCGATTGAGGAGCGGTTGGTCGAGAACCCTGGCCTTCAGGCGAAAACGCTGCTGGAGTGGCTTTGCCGCGAGTATCCTGGCGTGTACGACCAGAGCCACCTACGAACATTACAGCGACGGATTAAACAATGGCGTGGCAGCGTGGGGCCGGCCAAAGAGGTGTTCTTTTCTCAGGTGCATCACCCAGGCGACCTGAGCGCCTCCGACTTTAGCGACATGAGCGGCTTGGATGTGACGATTGCCGGTCAACACTATGCCCACATGGTTTACCACTTTGTGCTGACATACTCGAATTGGGAAGCGATAACCGTGTGCTTTTCAGAGAGTTTTGAAAGCCTGAGTGAAGGGCTGCAGAACGCCCTGCATCGGCTCGGCGGTGTACCTCTGCGTCATCGCACCGACCGCCTTAGCGCCGCGGTTAACAACCAGTGCGATCGCCGCGAGTTCACTGGACGCTATCAAGCCTTGATGGAACACTATCGCGTGTCGATTGAGAAGACTCAGCCCCGCAGTCCGAATGAGAACGGTGATGTCGAATCATCGCATCGCGGCTTCAAGACAGCAGTCGACCAAGCCTTGATGTTGCGTGGCAGTCGAGAGTTTCCAAACGCCGAGAGTTACGAGGAGTTTCTTCAGTCGTTGGTAGCCAGTCGCAACATGTCGCGCAGCAAGCGTTCAGCAGAAGACATCGCACAGTTGCGAGGCCTTCCGCTGAGTCGTCTTGAGAGCGTTCGTATAGAGCGTGTACGCGTGCGTAGCGGCAGCCTGATTCAAGTTGGTCGCAATACATATTCGGTACACAGCCGATTGATCGGCGAAGAGGTCGAAGCACGCATTTACATGGATCACATTGAGATCTGGTATGCACAGAAATGCGTTGATCGTTTTTCGCGTTTGCGAGGTCGTGACAAGCAGCTGATCAACTACCGGCATATTATTGACTGGCTCGTCCGCAAGCCGGGCGCGTTCGAGAACTACCGTTACCAAGACAACCTATTCCCAACAACGAACTTCCGAATGGCCTACGACTCATTTCGTGAGCGTTATGACGCACGTCGTTCGGCCAAAGAATACTTGTCCATATTGCACTTGGCTGCCCGCGAGAGCGAGTCGCAAGTCGACGATGCATTGCGTGGGCTGTTGGGTGGTCCAGAGCCGCTGAGTTCGACTCAGGTCCAACACCTTGTACAATCCGATTGCAGCCAGCTACTAAGTGTGACCGACGTAGATGTCGAGCCGGTAAACCTGTCTAGCTTTGACAGTCTGCTGGATCAGACCGACAGCTGGTACGCCGATACAGGAGTGGGCGAGGTTGCGAATACGGTGGAAGTAACCGAAGAACTGAGCCAGGCATTGGGCTGCCGTGACCAAGTCGTTGATTGTCAGGATGTTTATTCAACTCATGCCAAGGAGGGCAGTGATGAAGACCAGAGATACGAAGGGATTGTTGACCGACCAACTCCGGGAGCTCCGCTTGCCGGAATTCCGGGAGAACTACGAGCCTGTTGCCAGGCGAGCGGAGCAGCAGAGCCTAAGCTACGAGCAATACTTGCAGGAGTTGGCGACGCTGGAATGCCAGACTCGGCAGACGAATCGCATCGAGTCGGCACTGCGCAAGAGCCGTCTTCCACTGGAGAAGACGTTGGAGAGTTTCGATCTGAAGCGTCTACCGACGAAAGTATCTCGGCAGGTCCGTAGCCTGCTCGAGGGCTCATTCGTTGATCGCTGCGAAAACGTGCTCGCGTTCGGTAAGCCGGGAAGCGGAAAGACGCATTTACTGAGTTCTATTTCGCAGGAGCTAATCCGTCAGGGCCGCCGCGTCTACTTCAGCAGTTGCAGCCTATTGGTTCAGGACTTGCTGATCGCCAAGCGGGATCTCAAGCTAAGCCGCGTATTGAAGAGCCTCGGTCGGTTCGATGCCATCATGATCGACGATATCGGCTATGTGCAGCAGAGTCGCGAGGAGATGGAAGTGCTCTTTACGCTGCTTGCCGACCGCTATGAGCGAAGCAGCGTTATGCTGACAAGCAATCTGCCGTTCGGTAAGTGGGAACAGATTTTCAAAGATCCGATGACCACGGCAGCAGCCATCGACCGCTTGGTCCACCACAGTGTGATCCTTGAACTGAATACAGAAAGCTACCGCCTGGCCAAAGCCAAGCAGTCTAAGCAGGAAGACGGTTAGGGACGATCCAGTTTAGCCCAATCGACGCAGTAGCTGCCGAGTTGCTCGTTCGCCTACGGCTCACTTCACAACTCGGCAGCTCCTGCAAATCCCAATACTCGGTAGGAACTTCTAGTTGTCGCTAAAGCGCAAATGTAGTTGTCGCCGAACAACCGCGTGTGGTTTTGGACGGCGCGCAGTTGCAGCGTGGTATGGCAGCGTCTAATGGGACGGGAGGAACGGCGAGAATACCTTTGCCGCAGACACGAAACGTGGCTCTGCATTTACCATGCAACCAATGGTGGGTCAGCGCAAACGCTCATTTGGTGAAGCTTGATCATCTTCGTATTCGACACTTCGAGTCAGCTGGCTATGTCGTTGAACATGTTTGCTTGACACCACCTACATTTCGAATTGCGGTTAGAAGAACGCGGAATTCGTCCGGGCAATATTGCGGCCTGGGGCTTTGTAGGGTGGCGTCGAGCGTTCCAGGTGGAGATCTTGGCGTAGCCAGGCAGGTTGCTATCGCAAGAGTGCTTGGATTGTTGAAATTCGAACGCGATGACCCACCATGTGCCGCGTGTGGTTTTGGACGGCGCGCAGTTGCAGCGAGGTATG
>JBGCCZ010000142.1:0-14396 GCA_045105035.1 Pirellulaceae bacterium
CTTCGGTGCGACTTGCACTTTAATCACCCCTTTCGGCAACTCGACCTCACCGAGGTACCGCCACTGAAAATTTTGAAAGTGCCCAGTCTCCAACGCTTTGAATCTCATTTCGCTAATTGCTCTAGGATTGATTCCCTTGCCGGGTAGGAACTTCATCGTTGCCATACTCCCACCCTGCCCTTTCCCACATCCCTGCAGAATCGACAGATTGAATTTTCCTGGCTCTTCGATGTTAACTGTCCAAGTCGCACTGTCCTGTTTTCCGACCCAATACCCGACCGTGTTCTTATAACTCTGCGGCTCAAAGCGGACTTTCTCCCCCGCCGTCGTCGCCATGCAGGCCGGCAAGTAATACGATCCATCGGTTTGCGAACTTACCGGCTCAACTTCGGAGGACAACAACGGCGGCGAGCCAAAATCCAGAACCATCGTCTTGCCTTGAGTACTCTCCCGCTGGCATTCGATTCGCCACGTTTCCTGCTCCGGCGTTAGTTTGATGCTGGACGGGTCACCATCTTCCCAAACGATGTCACGCAGAGCCGCGTAAAATCGTGGGATCTCAAAGCGGCTCAGTTCTTTGTCTAATTGCAAGTGCAACTTCATCCCGTCTCGCCGCATGGCTATGCCACTGGACCGCATTTCAGCAGTCGCCGTTTCCCAAGACAGATGGTCGGACGGAACTTTGGGCTGCCCCAGTACAGTGGAACCGAATGTTGCAGCGAACCCGACAAAAATGCTGGTAAGTAGTCGAGACGATAGGTAGGAACGATTCACGGCGGAGGCACCTCGGGTGGGAAGAACAGCGAAAGATTCTGGTGACTGGCTTTGAGCGGTCACGACAAGCGAATCAGCTCGCATTGTAGCCGAAGTGGACTGTCGTTTCGCCTTTCCAGCCCTTTGCGTCAGGGCCAATCAAAGTTTCAACATGCAAAGAGTGGCACGGCGCTGCGAGTCGTGAATCTATTGCGTTCCGGCTGGGGCAGCCGGGCTACAATTTTGCCCACACTGCAACTCGGAATGAAACTCGGTCGGCCGTCGCCCCTGCGTATTTCTAAGCGTCCGGCTCCAATCGCACCTTACGTCGACGGATGTTGAAGACTTCGACTAAAAGAGAAAAGCCCATAGCGAAGTAGATGTAGCCTTTGCTGATCGGAGTCCCAATTCCCTCAGCGCACAGCATCACTCCGATGAGAAGCAGGAAGGCTAGGGCGAGCATTTTGACACTTGGATTGCCTTCGACAAAGTCGCCGACTTGATTGGCAAACAAAATCATCACCAGCACGGCTAGGATAACAGCCACTACCATGACCCACAGTTGGTTGGCCATACCAACGGCAGTGATCACGCTATCGAGCGAAAAGATGATGTCCATAATTGCGACTTGCGTAATAACTTTGGCAAAGCTGACCGGCTTTCCACCGGATTTTGAATTTCCTTCACCATCTTCGTCGACTTCATGGTGAATCTCGCGAACGCTACTGAAGATCAGAAACAATCCGCCCGCCAAGAGAATCAAGTCGCGAACGGAGACATCGTTGAACTCCTCCCACGCACGCGCATCGAAGGTTCCTCTTGGTTCCGTCCCTTCGCCTTCCGTTGAACTGTGACTGTCCGCCTCCGTTCCCGGAATCGCAAATGCATGACCAATCCGCTCTTCTTCCGTCTGCTCGTAGTAGTAGACCTTCATATTGTCGACCAACGGCACTACGCCAGACAGTGTGAAGACTGGCGTTACCAGTTGGGCGATCCAGAAGATTCCGCACAGGAGCAGCAAGCGAGTTCCCAACGCGAGCAGCAGCCCCAGTCGTCGCCCTGCGCTCTGTTGATCTTTCGGAAGCTTGCCGGTCGCGACCGAAATGAACACGATGTTGTCGATCCCCAGCACGATTTCCATCAGGCTAAGAGCGACCAGTGCAATGAGTGCTTCGACCATCACCAACTCGATTCCAACAATTGAACTCAAAAACCGAAACGTATCACTCCGCCGCCGCTTTGCCCCGGCCAGCAGATCACTCGCCGCGGAGCCAAGGCGATAACAAGCTCGAAACGGCCAACGCTAGCAGCAAACCGTAGCTTAGCGGACGCAGCCAAGTATCTCCAAGCCGACTACCCAGTCGCAAGCCGAGAATTGCTCCTCCCAAAACCGTTGGGAGCGCGGCGACAGCCGTACCAACGGCAATCCACACGTCATTGCCGAATCTCCACCACAGCAGGCAGACTTGCGGCAGAAAATTCGAGATGAAAATCGCAAACAGAAAGGCTCGCGCGCGATCGGCCGCATACCTCTGACCATGCACCCACATCACTAACGGAGGGCCACTCATGCCCGACAAGCCTTGCAGGAACCCGCTGCCGCCAAAGGTCGCCACCTGCCAGTACCATCGCTTTGCACTCTTCCACTCAAAGCCCACAAAAAGCTGAGCCACAACGGCCAATAGAAGAATGACGCCGACAAGTTGGTTCACGCGTGCAGGCGTCCAACTAATCACGTAGACCATACAGAGAATACCCAAGGGCAGCGCACTGATACGCAGGCATGCCGGGCCGACGACTTCGCGGAGATCCAGAGACTTGCGCAGCCGATAGAGTCCCAGAATATTCTGCGGCAGCATCGCACTGATGATCATGACCTGGCTCGACATCAGATCGTTGCCAAGCCACAACAGCAGTGGCATTCCGAACAATGCCGCTGCGAATCCAAACGAGGCTTGGATAACAGAGGATAAGGTCAGGACACAGATCGATCCCCAAGTCTGAGGGTCGGCCAAGAATGCGATAAAGTCGTCGATTTGAACATCGCCTAACGTGAGTTCGCTGCCAAACAACAACCCAAAGAATCAACGCTTCAGTTCAAAGACTTCTTCCAGCTCATTGCCGTCGGCTAGTCGAAACACCTTGCGAACGCGAGGATCAACAATCCACAGTGTGTCCGCAGCCCAGGTCACACCGACCGGATTGTCCAGCGGCTGTCCCTCGACAATTTTCTCGGCTGCGTCGATCCCCGTCACTTTCCAAATCGCTTTGCCGTAGCCGTCAGAGACATAGGCGACTCCTTCGCCATCCACCGCGACTTGATGCGGGAACCGAAAAGTTCGTTTCGAAATGACACTCTCGCTTTTGCCCTCGGAGGAGACTTTCTGCAGTTGCCGAGGATCCTGAGAGACCACCCAAACTTCCCCACTCTGGTCGACAGTCACTCCACGCGGGTTGATGAACGCGACTTCCTCGACGGAGTCGGCTTCCGAATTGAAATCAGGCGGGATGCGGAACAGCCTTCGAGACTCCAAATCCGCCACGTAGATCGTGCCATCTTCGGAAACTGCAAGATCCATAGGAATTCCAATCTTGCCCCCCGTGATCGGCTCCGGGGCCGCGTCTTCCTTCAACCGGTAGACTTCACGCGTCGCAGAATCACCGACAAGGACGCTGCCATCTTTGTCGATCGCGATGCAGCGTGGAGCATTCAACGGCGTGCGGAACTTGGGCGAACCTTCGAAGAGTACGTCTAGCTTGCCCTCCTTCCACCTCCAGACGCCGTGAAGATTGACGTCCACCACATAGACTGTGCCATCTTCGGCGACGCACAAATCGACTGGGTAGAAGGGCAACGTAGGAGCCACCGCGCTGCCGGACTGGTCTTTCTCTTTGGCTGCATCTTGGGCGAGAGCCGCTTTTTCGGGGTTCGCAAAGCACAGGCAAAGTAAAAACGGCACGAACAAGATTCGAGAATTCTGAAGCAACACGAGCAAATCGCCTTCTAGCCTGATGTGTCAGCCGGAAAGAGCCACTATTGTCGGAGAGGATGTTTGGGTTCAAGGTTCAAGTATGGGTTCAAGCAAGGGCTAGTTGGCACCCGCCTCACGCCAGCATAGCTGTGCGGCGATCCGCGGCGTTCAGGTCGCTTTGCTGCTGCGCTAAGTTCGCTTTCAAGTTGCGACTTCTGGCTTCAACTGCCTGATTTCGGAGATCCCAACTACCTTGATTGTCGTACAAGAGTGTAAACCAAGTCCCCAGTTTTGAGAAAGCACCGCCATGCGAATCCAGGGCAAGTCAGTTTTTCAGTATGGGACGTTCGCTCCGTCGTCGTTCCGAGGGAGCGTCAGCGACTGAGGCATCTGTTTTCCCCTTACCTTGAAGCCAGATTCGTCAGTCGCTGACGCTCCCTGAGGATGACTTTGGTCTCCCGAGGTTACCCCAATTTCAAACTTTGATTCGCCCTGCATACTATTCTCATTAGCCTCCCGGTCGCCGACATTGGCAAGCAGGCTAGAATGGTGCTGAAGGCACGCTGGCGCTGAACTCCCAAGGTCCTCGCCTCATATTCCAAAGGCCTCGACGATCCGTTCGAGGCATAAACTCAGACGATAGGCTTCGCCCATGGCGATCGAACGCAATCCAACTCGCTCCGTCAAAATCGGTTCCATTTCCATTGGGGCCCAACATCCGATTGCCGTGCAGAGCATGACGGCCACCCACACTCAGGATATTGACGCAACGGTCGGCCAAGTCAACGCACTCGCCGAGGCGGGAGCGGACGTGGTTCGCATCGCGGTTGACAGCAAGAAAGACGCTGAGGCACTGGGCGAAATCCGCAAACAGACCACGGCCAACCTCTCCGTCGATCTGCAAGAAAGCTATCGGCTGGCCGAGCTGGTCGCTCCGCACGTCGATAAAATCCGCTACAACCCCGGGCACCTCTACCACCACGAAAAGGATCGCCCCTGGCAAGAAAAAGTCGCCTACATCGCTGGGGTCGCCAAGGACAACGATTGCGCGATACGCATCGGAGTCAACTGCGGTAGCGTCGATCCAGATAAGAAGGCCCAATTCGATGCCGATGACGAGATTGGCCCCATTCTGCAGAGCGGGTTTGAGCACTGCGAAGAGCTCGAAAAGCTGGGCTTCGAGCGGTTTGTCGTTTCCATGAAGGATAGTGACCCTGCGACTGTTGTGGAGATCAATCAGCGTTTCGCAGAAAAACGCCCCGAAGTGCCACTCCACCTTGGCGTCACCGAAGCAGGCCTACCGCCGGATGGGATCATCAAGACACGCATCGCCTTTGAACAACTCATTGGCCGAGGGATTGGCGATACCATCCGCGTCTCACTAACCGTCCCCAATCCTCGCAAGCCGGAAGAAATCCAAGCGGGTCGGCAGATCATCGAAGACATCTATGCAGGTCGCCTCCGAAGTGTCGTTGCTCTGGATCCAACGGCACTGAACATCATCTCTTGCCCAAGTTGTTCCCGCGTCGAAAACGAGGCTTTCGTCGAACTGGCTCAGGACGTAAAAGCCATGACGGAGTACGCGAAGGATTACGCGATCACCATTGCGGTAATGGGCTGCCGAGTCAACGGTCCAGGGGAGACAGACGATGCTGATCTTGGACTGTGGTGCGGCCCCAACCGCGTCAATTTGAAGAAAGGCGAAGAGTCGCTGGGTGCGTTCACGTACGAGGAAATCCTAGATCGACTCCGAGTCGAACTCGACAAGCTCATCGAAGCTCGACGGACCGTGGAAACCTAGACCTCAATTGCCCGCGTCTTCCAGATCTCGCAGCCGGAAGTGGAATGGTCCGAGTTTTCCGCCGTAATTCCCAGCGCTGATTCGGTGGATCGCCGGGGAGTTCCTGAGGGACTGCAAGCCGACGCGCATGGCTTCGCGAACGGCAGTTTCCGAGAGACCGTCGATCACGATCTCGTAGGCAACATTTTCTTCTGGGCCGAGTTGGCATTCAGGCAGGTCGCGAAGCGTCGGACACCACGCATCATTGGTGCTGGCCTTAAGCTTCGGGTACTTCGAACCCACTTTCGAGCCACTCCGTACGATCCCCGATGGGAACGGAAGAATCACGTCTTCCAACTCTCGAATTTTCGCTACGGCTTGTTGCATCGCAGCCAAGCAAGCCAACGAGTCTGCCCCCGTCGCAATCAAATTCCCTCCGCCTACGCCTTTGACGGTTCCCACCACGTCATCAATGATGAATTCGCCGTCCATCACCGGCAAACGCCAAATTCGTCGCGCGCCAAACTTCTTCGAAATTTGATTGCCGTCGCCAAAGTAGCGAAGAATCGAACCAAGCTTGATCTCCTTCTCGGTCACGCTCTCAAGACCTGCATAACAGGCAGTCGTCGGACAGGTCAGTACGTTCTGCCCGACGCGAGCTGAAACCGCTTTCTCCAAGTCCTTGCGCGAGAAAGCAAACGCCAGCACACTAATGCCCGGACGACCATCTGGCGTTGATGCACCGCTCAGCGTTCTTTCGATTCCAGCCTCGGCATCACAGCCAATCACACTGGATGCATTGCCGCAAAATTCTCTGGCTGCGGTTCTTGCCAAGTCCATGTCGGCTGCCGTAATGATGAGCCGTGTTCCCGCCATGGGAAACGCCTCTGCAAAAGTATCATCAACGGTCGTCATCGCAGATTTGTTTCGCTGGAGGAATTGTGACGCTTGAGTCATCGGACCGCATCTTGAGTCATCGGACCGCAATGAAGCGAGCTGATTCTTTCGTCAGATCAGTTTCTAAAGTAGCGGTGCGATGTAACCAAACAAGATCGCAAACACGATCAAGAAGGCTAACCAAATCATCCACTTTGGGAAACCAGACTCTTGCTTACTGGGGAGGATATAGTCCCCGCAGGTCGGGCACTGCGACGCATCCTCGTAGACTTCGGTGCCACAATTTTGGCAGCGAACCGTACCGGCTCCGTCGGGAGGATCTGAATCATCGACATCCCAAGTCTCATGCCCCGCGCCATCCCAATTTTCTTCCTCGCTCCAATCGTCGTCATCTTCGCCGTAGCTCAAAACGGAGAGCCTCCCACGTTTAGCCGAAGGCAAATTCTGCCCAAGGAATCCCACTGCACCATGAATCCAAAACCACGCTTCGTCCAATCCGGTTAGACTGTTCGCAGCCGGAAGTTTGTCCACCAGCTTCATGATAACACGACAGAAGAACTTAACGTTCCGCCTATCTGTTTAATCAGATTTCCCCCAAGTCCCACCAACGACAGACTTCGTACTCCTGCCTCTCTTTCAGGAAAATCACCATGCGAGATCCATCCAATCAACCAACTGCAACTGCAGCTTTCAAGCCCGCAATTCGACTACTCGTACTGAGCCTGTCTTTCACGCTCTTCGCACCTCAGACAGCGTTGAACGCTGCGGATCGCCCAAACATCATCGTCATCCTTTGCGACGACTTGGGCTACGGTGACTTGGAATGCTATGGGCATCCGCACATTAAAACGCCAAACTTGAACAAACTCGCCGACTCGGGAATTCGACTGACCAATTGCTACTCGGCCGCACCGGTCTGTTCGCCTTCGCGAGTGGGCTTACTAACCGGTCGGAGCCCGAATCGAGCGGGCGTGTACGACTGGATTCCACCGGGTGGCGCAACGCCTCGCAAGGACGCGCGTGAACAGGTACACATGCGAAAGAACGAAGTCACGATCGCTCACCTCCTTCGCTCGGCCGGCTATGCAACTTGCATGTCGGGCAAGTGGCATTGCAACTCGCGATTCAATTCATCCGCGCAACCGCAGCCCGGTGACGCTGGTTTCGATCACTGGTTTGGAACTCAAAACAACGCGTCGCCGTCCCACGAAAACCCGGACAACTACGTCCGCAATGGCAGCGAAGTAGGGGAACTTGAGGGCTTCAGTTGTCAGCTTGCCGCCAACGAAGCGATGGGGTGGGTCGAAAATCATCATGCCAAGTCGCCAGAGCAACCTTTCTTTGTTTACCTTGCTTTTCACGAACCGCACGAACCCGTCGCGTCACCACCTGCGCTAGTAAGCGAATACTCCGAAGTCGCCGAGGACGAAGATGAAGCCCAGTACTTCGCGAATGTGGCGAACGTCGACCGAGCTGTTGGGAACGTCATCGGCAGCCTCGAACGTCTCGAACTGCGCGATGACACGCTTGTATTCTTCTCCTCGGACAATGGCCCGGAGACTCTCAAACGCTACTCACGAGCCAATCGTTCCTGGGGTCGTGCCACTCCCCTACGTGGCATGAAACTCTGGACAACGGATGCTGGCTTCCGTGTTGCAGGCATGTTGAGCTGGCCTGGCAGCATCAAATCCGGGCAAGTATCAGATACCGTATTTTCCTCGTTGGATCTGCTGCCAACGTTCTGCGCAATTGCCCAAATCCCCTCTGCGGAGCGAGTCCCCGCAGAGCGACTCGACGGCATCGACGCAAGCTCGTTCTTAGCAGGCTCCAAACTCGAACGCACCAAACCACTACTCTGGTGCTATTACAATGCAATCAACGAGAGACGCGTTGCGATGCGGTGGGGCAAGTGGAAAATGCTCGCTCGACTCGACGGAAACCAACCCAAGCTATCGAACGTGCACGACGGGAATCGGAAACAAGTCTTCGGTCGGGATTTGTCGAACTTCCAACTGTACGATGTTGCTGAGGACATTAGCGAATCGAATGACTTGTTCGCCACTGCAGCGGAGGCAGAAAGCCTGCGAATTCAGATGGAACAATCTTATGCAGCTTTACTCGCCGACTCGCATGTGTGGACCAGAGCACAGCCGGCGGAATAATGCGGCCTGGAGCAGCGGCCGTTTCCGAAGAATGGAGCGTCGCGGGCGCTAAGCCCTAATACTTGACCGGCGATGTAATTCGCTTCACCGTCTCCCGCATGACTTTGGTAGGCGGCTCGAGCCCGGTGAACAGTTTAAACTGATAGGCGGCTTGCCGAACAAACATATCGAGGCCGTTGATCACAAAGCAACCCGCTTCTTTGGCCCTTTTGACAAGCACGGTTTTCTCCGGATTGTAAACCGTGTCAAAGACGATCATATCCTCGTGCAATTTGGCTTCGTCGTACGGACAACCATCCACATCTGGGTGCATCCCGATCGGACTGCAGTTGATCAAGATTCCAGGTCGCATGTCGTGCCGCGATTCCCAGGCGAGCGCACGACCACCGATGTCACGCGCTAATTGACTCGATCTTTCCAAAGTACGACTTGCGATTGCCACCGTGGCACCGCGCTGCCGCAATCCGAATCCAATCGCCCGTGCAACACCGCCGGCTCCCAAAATCAACACGCCGCGTCCGCGGAATAGATCATCTTCACGCAAATCGTCACTGACGTTCTGAATCGTGCGCTGCGTCTTGAGAGCTTCCTCCAGGCAATCCATCGCCGCGCGGTAGTCCGTGTTGTAGCCAGCCGCGTCCATGCCTCGGATCGAAACGGTATTAATCGCTCCGATCCCCTTCGCAGCCGACTCCACTTCGCTCATCAGCGGAAGAATCGTCTCCTTGTGCGGTATCGTGACGCTGAGTCCGCCGATGCCGAATTCCTTGCACCACTGAATAAACAACGGCAGCTCGTCTGCTGTGATTCGAAACGGGAGATATCGAAAGTTCAGATCTTCGTGTTCGAAAGCCGTGTTGTGCAGTTGTGGACTCAGCGAGTGCGCGACAGGATCAGCCACGACTCCGAACAGTGTCGTCTCTTCGTCGATGTCTTTCGGGCGATAGAAGTGCTGCATATCGTCCAGAGTGATCTGTCCCGGCGCGATCTTTCGCCCGGACTTCATAACGGTATAGGTGAACGGAGCACCGTACCGCAGCGCGATCACACGCGTGATGTGCCCGAGATCTCCCATGCAAATCCCAATCGTCGGAACTTTTACGTTCTGCATGAGTCGCATCATGCGGATCGAATCCGTGAAGGAATTCGCCATCGTCGCAATCTTGACGATGTCCGCATCCAACGACGCCAGTCGCTCGTGGATGGCCTCTAGGTCTGGCGGTGTCTCTTCAAAATTGTGCAGACTAACGATTCGCTTTGTCGCGCCGTATCGGGGAATCTTGTCCGCGACATCCTCCTCCAAATCAACGAAGTCCACGCCGGATGCGATGGCACTTCGTAAAACCATCAAGCGTTCTTCTTCCGTCTTTTCCCAGCGACCTCCGTCCTCGCGACGTCGGCAAGTGATGACGACAGGACAAGGACGCTCAGCGAGCAGCCGCTTCAGATCAATGCTGCGGCCAATGTAGTCGAGTCGCATTTCGACGACATCGGCGCCGTTTTCCGCCAAGTGTTGGTACTCGGCAATCATTGCCTTGTGTCGACTTCTTCCGATGGTTACGCAGTACATTTCGGCTAGCTTAATGTTGGGCTAAGAGGATGAGTTGAAAGAGTTCGAATGAAGAAAGTGTAAGCTTCATGGTGCGGGTACTCAGCAGTCCGTGGCCTCCGCGGGATTGGCAAGTGATTCAGGAGGCGAGCAATGAACTGTGAAACGTGTCGACAACTTTCTAGAAAGAGTCAGTTCTGCACAAGTGCGTTTGCCGTCGAAGCGACTCGCGCCGAGCCAACGCGACGTAAGCCAACGCGACCTGAGCCGCCTCAGGTCACTTCGACAAGCCATCGATCCCCACTTCTATATTCCGATTGCTGATTGCTCCCAATTCAGAAAACGCGTGAGCAGCTCGACACCCGGCTCCGTCAAAAAACTCTCTGGGTGAAACTGCCAGCCAACCAAGGGGTGCTCACGATGGCTGACCGCCATGATTTGCCGAGCTCCATCGGGCTCGTCGACCCAAGCCGTCATTTCCAGGCAATCCGGTAGCGTTGCAGGATCAATCACGAGCGAGTGGTAGCGAGTGGCCACAAACGGATTGGCGAGTCCTGCGAAAAACCCTTGGTTATCATGCTGGATGTGATCCGTCTTGCCGTGCATCAAATGCGGTGCTCGAATAACGTCCGCCCCCAACGCTTCGCCAATCGACTGGTGGCCGAGGCAAACACCTAGGATGGGGAACTTGCCCGCCAGCTGCTTCACGATGTCGACGCTAATCCCAGCTTCACTCGGCGTGCAAGGCCCCGGCGATATCAAAATACGGGACGGCTTAAGGCTCGCCACCTCATCGACCGTCACCTTGTCGTTCCTAACCACGCGAACGTCGACCGTCGAATCAATTTCCCCCATCCTTTGCACAAGGTTGTAGGTAAAGGAATCGTAGTTATCCAAGACCAAGATCATCGAGCGATCGTCCTACTTAGGTGTCCATCCTCGGCATTTACGGGCAACGGTGCCTCACTTAGCCGGGGATCCCATTGTAGCCCAAGCCATGAAATCCGGGGATCCGCGATGTACCGCTTCGATCCCAATGATTTTCCAACGCAGTCCGCAATCGCAGGGAGTCAAAATTAGGCCGGCCACGTCAGAGCTTCGGTGTGGTCGCATAGTGCCCCGGCTGTCCCGGCCCAAACGCAACACATTCGCGGCTCGGAAGGCCGAGCTACTCAATGCACGTTGAAACGACTATTGGCCCGGCAAAGTTCGGAGCACGGAAACGCCCTTTGCAGGCCACGGACTATACTGAGACCCTGTGATTTGAACCGGACCTCAAGACCGCCCTAGCGGCAGTTACCCTTTGGAGTGGCACCCGTGCGACCTACTGAACAAGTTTCCGGCTTTTCGTCGACGATGCGTTTTTTCGCTGTCTGCCTGGCAACTTGGATTGCCACACCGACTGTAGAAGCCCGAGCAGAAGATCCAGCCGAAGTCTTACCATCGCATGCACGACTCGCAGACGTGATGACACCAGCGGACTTTTTCGGGTTCGCGATCGGCTCGAGACATCTGCGTCATGATCAAGTCGTCGACTACTTGGAATACCTCTCCACCGTTTCCAATCGGGTCGAACTCCTTCCCTATGGCCGAACTCACGGGAAACGGCCGTTGATGGTGGCAGCCATTTCGTCACCCGCCAACATCGACAAACTCGAGTCCCTCCCCAAGAAACGGCGACGACTGACGAGCGGAAGTTACAAGGGTAAGCCGAGCGATGAGCAGTTAGTCATGTACCTTGGCTATAGCGTGCATGGCGACGAGTCGAGTGCTGTGAATGCCGTGCCGTTGGTCGCTTACCATCTTGCCTCGTCCGAGGATGCCGAAGTAGCCGCGTGGCTCGAACTGGGCGTCTACTTGGTCGATCCAGCACTCAACCCAGATGGAGTCGATCGCTTCGCCAACTGGGCCAATGAAACTCGCGGCGTGTTCCCTTCGGCGTCCAGTGTTGATCGCGAGCACGTTCAGCCCTGGCCAGGCGGTCGGACCAATTACTACTGGTTCGACTTGAACCGAGACTGGCTACCGAGTGTTCACCCCGAGAGCCAAGGCAGATTAAAGCTATTCCACACTTGGAAACCAAACGTCGTTTTGGACTTCCACGAAATGGGCGGTACCAGCAGCTATTTCTTCCAGCCTGGGATCCCAGCGAGAAACAATCCGTTGAGCCCCAGTGAAAACCTGGCTTTGACCCGAACTTTCGCGCAAGAGCACATTCGCCGCATGGACGAAGCCGGCGAGAATTACTTCACCGAGGAACGATTCGATGATTTTTACCCGGGGAAGGGCAGCACCTACCCCGACTTGCATGGAGCGATCGGGATCCTGTTCGAGCAGGGGAGCACGCGTGGACTGAAGCTCAAGAACGACCGCACGGACCGAAGTTTCGGCGACACCGTGGCTAACCAAGTGCGCATGAGCCTCTCCAGTTTGACGACCGCCAACCGCATCCGCAGCGAACTGGTCGACTTTCAGACTCGGTTCTACAACGAGTCGCTAGAGGCGGGGAAAGACGCACCGACGACCGCCTATCTTCTCGTCGGGACATCCAGCCGGCTGAACGCGGCCGCTCAACTACTGAGGCGTCACAACATCGCTTCGTATATGTCAACCGATGAGGTCCGTGTGAACGGCAGCGTGTGGGCCCCTTCAGAAGTGCTCATTGTTCCCTCTCAACAGCCGGAATTCACTTTCATCCGCTCTCTGATGGAGCCCTTAGAGGACTTCCGCGAAAACATCTTCTACGACGTCTCGACTTGGCACCTTCCAAGTGCGTTTGACCTGCAAGCGATCCCATACACTTCGACGATCCCAGAATCATGGGTGGCAAACGCTTGGAAGCACCCTGGAGCGAAAGCCACAACGCTTGCACCCGAAATGGCAGACAAACCTTTCGTGGGATACGCGTTTTCTCCCGTCGAACTTGCCACGCCTTCCTTAGTCGTCGCCATGCAACAGGCCGGAGCGAGCCTGCGCGTCGCTACGCTGCCGTTTACTGCGATGACAAATAGCGGCGAGCGGACGATGCCACTGGGTTCTTTCCTCGTCCTAAAACAGGGCAACGCCAAGCTGTGGCCAATGATTGAAAAGCGACTGAACAAAACGGCCTCAATGAAAGGCATTGAGCTCGTCGGCCTTTCGTCCGGCTGGACTCCCAATGGTCCAGATTTGGGCAGCACGACGACACTTCAATTGCCCAAGAGCACGCCTCTACTATTGGTTGGCGAAGGCACGCGGTCCTACGAAGCCGGCGCCATCTGGCACTTCTTGGACACTCGCATGAAACAACCTGCCACGCTCATCGACGCCCCCCGACTATCGAGCGTCACCCTAAGCGACTACACCTCGGTCGTCATGCCCGGCGGATCTTACTCGGGGTGGGGCGACGGGGAAGCCCAGGATTTGCGAGACTATCTGTCCGCTGGAGGGACGCTGATCGCCTGCACTTCATCCATCCGCTGGCTCGAACGGAACAACTTGCTAAGTGCTAGTGATACGCAAGAAGAGCTAGCTAGCGTTCCGGCTTACAATGGAGTCGATGAAGTCAAAACGCCGACCTTTGGTGAGGCTTCCAACGCCCGAGCACTCGAGTCCATCGCCGGCGTTTTCTTGCAAACTCAGTGCGACGTCACGCATCCACTGGCGTATGGCCTACCCGATGACGAAGTTGCCGCTTTCCGCGATCACACGCTACAGTTTCCAGCGCCTAAGAATCCCTATCAATTAGTCGCGAAGTACACCAAAGTGATCGCAGGCTACGTCAGTCAACGCAATCGCGAGCGACTTCGTGATTCTGCCGCTGTTTGGGTTCAGCCGGTGGGTCGCGGTCGCATTATTTGCCTGGCCGACAACCCAGTATTCCGCGGCTACGTCCGCAGCACCGAGCGTTTCCTAACCAATGCGTTGCTCATCGGTCCCTCACTACGCATTCCCTCCGCCCCCACCGACGACGAAGCCCACGGAGCCGCCGACTCCCATGGCCACAACCACTAAATCCGCAACGATTTGGGGAACCGCCTAGCTGTGGCTTCAGCGTACCTGCTGGCTTCCTTGGACCTTTGATCTAATGCAAGCCCCGGGTGAATTCCACTAAGATTCCTGCCTTGGCGACGTATGTAACCAAGCGGGACAAATCAGAGTTTCAAGTTCGAGAGTATGCCGCAGCAAACAGTCACCCTCCCTATCCGAGTTTTGCGAGGATTTTCGGGAGGGTCGCGAGGCACGAGCGGGGAGGGCGGTCTTCCCACCTTGAAACTCTGATTCGCCCTGAGTAACCCACGGAG
>JBGCCZ010000143.1:0-32360 GCA_045105035.1 Pirellulaceae bacterium
TGTACTGCCTGCTGAGGGGTTCGCCAGTCTTCTCGCTAACAGCACTCATCATCGTGTTGCGGACAAGCTTGAACGACTTCGGGCCAAAGGTGTTGGCAGGCTCATCGTAATAGTCCACCAGCCATTTGAGTGCGTATTCGGTCTGGACTGCTTCGCTGTTGTGAGTCTTTGGGTAGTAATCTCGGCAATGATCGAGGTAGTCGACAATTAGCATGGCGATCGTGATACCGGATGCACCCGCTTTTGACCCTCCCGGGCTGAAGGACAGGGATCTCCCACTGGCCTCCCACTCGTTGATCAGCTTTCGATAGGCATCCTTGGAAGCACGAGTATTGTGCTTTCCTAAGTAGTAGTCCCGCCCACTGATGGTGACGACGCCGTTGCCAGATGCTTTGTGCAGACGGTAAGAAGGGGCTCTTCTGCCCATATCGCGCTTCCTTTCCTACGGTCACCAGTCTATACCGGAAAGTACCGTTTTCTGAATTTAGAAAGACGCGCTCTGACTGAGTGTCAGGTATCGTTTTGAGTAACGATTCGCTTAGTAAAATCTAACACCCCCGGCAGGGCTCGAACCTGCGACCTACGGATTAGAACTCCGTTGCTCTATCCAGCTGAGCTACGGGGGCAAAATGCGTTGCTTAGTGCTGCTTCGGCGAACTTCTTCGTGGGTGAAGTCCATGGGGTTCGAAATTCGCTTGTAAGACGGAGCGTTTTACCATTTGGCCCTTAACGCCACCAGTCGATACGCTACGAAAAAGTGATTACGCGGGAGTTCGAATGGATCGCAGCCAAAATCCCAAGACTCCCCATACACAAAATCCTGCAACTCCAGGAGCGAGCGCCGGGAGTCTCGGGCTGCGATTGAATCTTGAGGAATCTGCCGACCGAAGGCCCGGCCGCGGAGCCATCTATCCAGATTGCAGGGTCGTCCCTCACGACTACCCCAAGAGAAGCTGGAGATCACTGGCTGTCAAACTCTTTAAGAGACCTTCGTCCGAGTGAATAATAGCTTCGGCCAAGCCGCGTTTTGATTCCTGGAGTTTCAAGATCTTATCCTCGACAGAGTCTTTCGAAATCATTTTATACGCCGTCACTGGGTTGACCTGCCCCATTCGATGCGCTCGATCGATTGCTTGAGCTTCGACGGCAGGATTCCACCACGGATCAAGAATGAAGACGTAGTCAGCAGCCGTTAAGTTCAGCCCGTGACCGCCCGCTTTAAGGCTGATCAAAAAGACGGAACAAAGATCGCTGGATTGAAATCGCTTGACTCGCTTATCCCGTTGATTGGTCTTACCGTCCAAGTACTCGAACTCGATCCCATCCCGAATCAAGTCTTGCCGGACTAGAGCCAACAGCGAAGTAAATTGTGAGAAAACCAAAGCCTTGTGCCCCTCCTCGATCAACTCTTTGATCTGCTGGACGAGCAATTCTACTTTCGCACCTTTGACTTTGGATTCGGGGTCGACCAATCGCGGATCGCAAGCAACTTGTCGCAAACGCAACAGAGCTTCGAGCACGTGAATCTTAGATTGATTCAGCCCTTTCTGCTGGACCTTCTTTTTCAACGCGAATCGATAGTGGTCCCGCAGCTCATTGTAGAGCTTCACCTGCTTTGGCAGCATTTCAGAGTAGAGAGTCTGCTCCGTCTTCTCGGGCAATTCGGTCAGTACCTCTTTCTTCGTTCGCCGCAACACGAAGGGCTTCAAAGCTTTTGATACCGCTCTCAAACCGGCCTCGCGATCTTCATTGCTCGCCAACGCTTTCGCAGAAGTACCGTTCAGCATGCCTGGGTTCAAGAAATCGAAAAGAGACCAAAGGTCACCCAAGTGGTTCTCAACGGGAGTGCCGGTCATTGCGAGTCGATGATCGGCGTTCAGCAAGCGAGCCGCCTTGGTCACCTGAGCTCGGGGATTCTTGATTGCTTGAGCTTCGTCGAGGATGGCATAGTCGAAACTTGATCTGCGCAAATGCTCAATTTCGTTGCGCATCGTACTATACGTCGTCACAAGAACGTCATAGTCCTCTGCCTCTGCGAGTCGCGCTTTTCGCTCCGTTCCCGTATAGTCCACGACGGCCAATTTCGGCGCAAATCGCTTCGCCTCCTCAACCCAATTGAACACGAGGCTTTTGGGCACAACCACAATGGACGGCTTCCGCTTCGCCCCTGCTTCGACTTTTCGGCATCTCCTCTTCTCGAGCCAAGCCAACACTTGAACCGTTTTGCCGAGGCCCATGTCATCCGCGAGGCAACCGCCGAAACGGAAGTCATGCAAGAACTTGAACCAGCCAACGCCCTGCCTCTGGTACTCTCGCAACTCCCCTTTGAAGCCGCGCGGTTCTTTGGCAGGCTTTACCCCAGAGAACGATTTGAGCTTCTTGCACCAGTTCGAGAACTTGCGATCAAATTGGACTTCCTCTTGCTCGCCAAGCATTGCGTCGAGCATCAAAGCCTGCGTCTTTTGGAAACGCACCGACGTATCTGTGTGCACTCCTGCGGTAGCAAAACCACCAAATCGGTTCAACCACTCCTCGGGCAAAATACCGCGAGAACCATCGTCCAGCACAACGAATCGCTCGCCGCGTTTCAGCGCTTTCAGCAGCGCTGGCAAAGAACTATTCTGCCCATCGAATTTTACGTTCGCATGTAAGTCGAACCAGTCTTCACCCGACTCAACCTGAATATCAAAGTCACTTGCCCTGCGAACCTTGTTTCCATCTGCCTCAACTTCCCAGCCTAGATTGGAAAGCTCGGTAATGGTTTCGGAAAAATGCTTGCGATGGAGTCGCAAAGCTTCGGTCTGTTCGTAGGCGTACCTCCCGTGATCTTCACGGAACGGAAAGTGGCTCAGTTGGCGAATCCAGTCTTGTTCCAACTCAGTGTCGCGTTGCACCAACTGATCGTTTTTTCCGTTGTAGATCGAGCCGGAATCCGTCTCGTACGAAACTTCTTGATCGCCGTAGCACATCAGCACTCGAGCGTAGAAGTAATTTTCACTTGCGCTCTGAGGGGACAGTAAACGCAGTTTAGGAACGGGTGTCCCTTCTACCACGCTTACTTCAAGCGAAGAATCCAATTCGAGATTGCCACCTCCAGCCGAATTCGACAACTCAGCCATAAATTCGCCGAGCTCCTGCTTGTCAAATTCAAGCTCTCCAATGCGCTGCCAAACTCGGATGGCTTCACAGTCACCGACATCCGCAAGGGCGATATGGTCCTCAAATAGCAGCGCTCCACTCGAGCAGATACCCAGCACTTGATGCACGGACCGCTCTTCAGTGGGACTGTCAGCTATGCCGTTTTCCTCAACCACACCTTCCAATCCAGCATTCCGTGTCAGTAGAGGCTGAACCTCGACCTTGCCGGCGGTCGCTGACCTTGCCAGCCTCAAATTGAAACGCCATTTCTCACCGCGATCGTAGCGCAGCGGATGAAAGTCACCCAGCGATTGCCCGCCATCCAAAGTCCAACCGAATCGCTCCGTCTCCGCGAGAGCTGCGAGCGTTTCATCGAGCACCGCCGGATGAAGGTAGATGTGAAAATCGCTCAGATGATAGCGATAGCCCTCCTCTTGCCGTATGTCCAAGAGGGCCAAAGCGCGATGTTCCTTCGCATCCGTCACATGCTGCCGCGATTTGAGTGAAGGGGTGCATAGACTTATCGAGCCCCAGTCTCCATCGGCTTTTTGACGACTGCGATACAGCCGAAGATCGAATTGCTTCTCGTGAGCGAGGTCACTTAAACGAATGACGAACCAATGGCGAACTGGTTTCACCGATAGTGAATCAGAGTAAGCCGCTGCGGGTTTCCCGCTCGCCAGAGTCCGGGCGGCCGCCAGAGCACGCTTCCACGGTTGGTGCGTGTCGCGGAGAGCATTCGGTGGACTGACATCTTGCCGTGCCACGGCGTGATTCACGGATCTCAACGGTATCTCAAATGGTCGTCCGACGGTCACATCTTCGGGCGAACATTCAACGAATGAAAAGTTCCCTCGAGACTCGAAGACGCGATAGTGAAAGCTATCGATTTCTCGAAGCATCGCCCATACATGTTTGCAAAGGTAATTGTCGAGGAAGCGTTTGCATTCGCAGAATACACCGATCTCGCTCTGCTCGAGATTCGAAAAGTCCAGGAAGAGATCGTAATTCTCGCCACCAGATCCTCTCGCCGCACCGAGAGCTCCCTGACTTCCGATATCGACCAAGCGTACGTTTCTGGACAAAAAACACTGCTGGCCACGACCAATATCCGAAGGCAAGAAATCTTGCTTCGCGCTGCGAGTTAATCCGTTCTCCATGCGTTTCCAACCTGTCAATCGATCCTAAAGCACATCTAATTCACGACGCCCAAGCACGACCTTGGGACCGAACGCACCGAGACAATTCGCAGATCGAAGAATCCGAAACTCCAACCTGTTTGAAGGGTCCGACCAAATTTTAGTCCAAGTAAGTAATTTCGAACAAGACTTGCATTCTTGCTCACCAAGCCAGTCGGCGATTTTGCTCCCGTCGCGCGGAACATCCGTATCGAGAATCGGTATTGGAGTAGCTAAACTAATCGGAAGATCCTTCGCAGTAGTATTAGTCGACAAGCCTACCGAAGCGGTTCTATCCGCTCACTACTCAGTATTTTTCTGATCATCGCCGGAGCTCCAATGAAGTTTGCGAATCATCATTATCTCGCTTTGGCTACCATAATCATGTCGATTTTGATTAGCCAAAGTCGCCGTGCAACAGCTCAAAACGATTTGGACAAAGCTCCAATCCAATACAGCACCGCTGACGTGGGTGATCCGGTCGCGCGATTGTCAGAACAACTCGGCAGCGGTGAACGAGAGTTGGAATTCGAAAAGAAATTCGGCTATCTGAAATCCGTTCTCGAAGCACTGGAGATTCCAACCAGCTCCCAATCCCTTGTTTTCTCAAAGACAAGTCTGCAGTTGTCGAGAATTTCGCCACGCCGTCCCCGGGCTTTGTACTTCAATGACGATGTGTACGTAGGCTATTGTCAGAACGGTGACGTACTCGAGATTGCAGCCACGGATCCTAAACAGGGAGCCATCTTTTACACACTTTCTCAAAAGGAAACCGCCGAACCGAAATTCAAACGAGACAATGGAAGTTGCCTGACCTGCCACGCTACGAATCGGACTCAACGCGTACCAGGGTACCTCGTCCGAAGCGTATTCCCCGATGCGGCCGGCCGTCCCTTATTTCGGAAGGGCACATTTACTTCGGACCACACCAGCCCGTTCAACGAGCGTTGGGGCGGATGGTACGTCAGCGGCACGCACGGCTCTATGGGCCACATGGGAAATGTAGTCTGCCGCGATGACGACGAGCCATTCGACTATGCTTCGGGCGCGAATGATCTCGATCTGAGTGACAATTTTCGGACCGAAAAATACTTGACGCCTCACAGCGACATTGCGGCTCTCATGGTTCTCGAGCATCAAACGCAGATGCACAATGCTCTGGCGGCAGCCAACTACGAAACGCGTCGTGCCCTTCATCAGTCCTTCTCGATGAATGAACTTTTGGGCCGCCCCGAGGGCACGATCAGTGAACTTGCGGAACGCAGGATCGAATCCTCGGCCGAACGCGTTCTAAAACACCTCTTGTTCTGCGATGAGTTCCCGTTGACCGACCAAATTCGCGGCTCAAGTTCGTTTGCCAACGAATTCGTCGCCCGTGGCAAACCAGACTCCCGAGGTCGCAGCCTCCGTGATTTCGAGATGAAAACCAGGATGTTTCGCTATCCCTGCAGTTATCTCATTCACTCAGAAGCATTCGCGAGTTTGCCAGATCCAGTTCGGATACAAGTCCTGAGACGGCTCAAGAAGATACTGAACAGCGCTAAAACCTCAGCTGAGTTCGCTCATCTCACCCGGGAAACGAAACGAGACATCACCGCAATCTTGATGGACACGCACCCAGAGTTCGCCCGACTCGATTGAGCCGGTAATCGTGAGGCATGGCATATCGCATTACCGAACGCGAACCAGCTTCATGAGTCGCCCAGAGACGTTCCAATCCTGGACGTAAAGATTCCCATCTGCGTCCCAGCTAGAGCCATGGGTTCCGCTGAAGATCCCTTCCTTCCACTGGTCTTGAGGAACTTGGAAACTCCCGCCGACTTTGCGATCTGGATTATGGCCAAGCACTGCGATGATCGTGTTCGTTTTGTCGAGGATGACCACTCGACCGTGTAAGTCTGGAACGGAAACGAAGTCACCTTGAATGGAAACCGAAGTGGGCATGCCCAATCCCGATACAAGGACTTCGATAAAGTTGCCCTCCAAATCGTAATGCACCAACCGACCTTTTGGCTTGTGATTGCGATCACAGATAAGCAGCCGCGGCGGACTGTAGCGTGTGTCCAGGGTCATACCGTGCGCGGTGTTGAATTGCTTGAGATCATTTCCTTTCGTTCCAAAGTGCCGAATGTACTTTCCACTCGGGTCAAACACAAAAATATGGTTGCTCGCGTAACCGTCGGAAAGGTAGATTTCTCCGTTCGGCGCTACAGTGATGGCAGTCGGACTGAACTTCTTCAGCTCCAGTCCTGATTCTTTGGGGAAAGGCAAATTGAGCACAATTTCACCACCCTGCGCTTTGAACTTAATGCCTTCCGCGTCGGCATTGCGAGCGCCGTAAATGAACTCGGTCTCGCCCTCTTTTCGAATCTCCATGTCGTGAATATTTGAGTATTCCGGCCCGACATACTCACGAATTACTTTTCCATCGGGAGTGAAAACCACGACTCCCTTCTGAGCACTAGTGTAGATATTGCCTTCTTCGTCAATCACAACTCCGCCGTGTGTCGGTCCCAAAGCGGAGCTGCCATCTGGCAGCAGTCCCCAAGCTGGAACAGTATCGAAGGTCATCTCTCCGCAACCCATTCGTACCGGTGCAACTTCAGATTGAGCGTGAACTTTTGCACCGCTCGCGATAACGGCAAGCCCCAAGGCGGCAGTTAACAGTCGGACACGACGGGTCCAAGGCAGGGATGAAGTTATGTTTGAAGCGGAAGAGCTCATAGGGAAATTCCTTGGAGGAGAGGCGAGTGGAGAGGTGCAAAGTTTACCAAGCTTCATTTCCCGAGTTTAGTTGACTCGGCAGAATTGAGGCGAATTTGCGTAACGGACGCAAGGCATCTCAGTACCACCACCAAGCCGGCTAGTCCGCAAGCTTCGTTACATCGATGTACCGGTACTGGCCGCCGGTTTGACTAGCGAGGAATTCGATCCACCCACCGCCGCCTCTTTTCGCACCCTTCCCAAACTGGATCGAGTGAATCGTGGTGCCGCCTCGAGAAGCTCGATTGTGCAGGTTTTCGACGTCACGCGCGATCAGACCGTCGTCTGCATCCGTTAGAAAGAAGATGACATCCGGATTCAACCCGAGGGCCATGCGGAGTGCTTCAATGTGGACCGTTCCTCCGACCGCCACGACATCACGAACAAAACGTTGCGCTGCCTTCTTATCCCCTTCGTTGCCTTTGAGAAGCGCCGGACCGCGGCTTCCCAGACCGCCGAACGGAAGAGGGCTATCGTTGTAGAAGATAATTTGAAACTGGTGAGCAGGCCCAAGGGAACCAAGGCTCTCTAGTAACTCGGACTTAGCCGCCCGAAGCGGCTTGCCTGCGTAGCCGTTCATGCTGTCCGAGCGATCAAAGACATAGAGAAAACGAGTCCCTTCGCCTTCGATCCCAAACACACTGGTCTTTACTTTCGGAACTTCACTGCTTCCTCCCAACGAGCCTCCGCCGTCGCCCAAGCCGACGGATCCAGTTGCCGCAGCCGCTTCACCGCCGGCAGAAACACTGCCCGTATCCAGGTCCGAGAGGCTCTCTCTCTGCAATGCCGAATCCGTTTGCGTGGCCTCTGTGGATGGCAGAGCGGAAAGTGCCGATTCGGCCGCGTCCTGATTCGAATCGGATTGGCCATCACCGGTGAGATAGTAATCTTCTTGGCCCGCGGCCTGATAAACAACTGCGACTCCCACTGGCCGCTCCGCCTCGCCGCCGGTCCCCTTTGGTTTGCCAACCCAAAAAACTCCCAACAGAACTAGAATGGAGACGTGCAGGCAGAGCGACAACGCCCAGGCGGGCACACTACTCAGTTGCTTCTCGCGGGGAGGACGCGGAATTTCACGACGTTCCAAGCGTTTCGCTCGACTTGCCACACATTTGCCTTCGTTGAATGGATGCCCTAGTTGAATAGACCGGCTGTCTACCGAGGTCGCACATTCCCTTCGCGACCGCACCGAACCATTGAGATTATAAGCGTCAGAGTGAGCACTGGACCAATTTGTTGATACCCCATGTTCAATTCAACCTAACCCCTCCCTGGTTTCAGTTTGACGTATTTTCGACAAGTCCCCGAATTGAAGCTGTTTAGCAATGCCAATTTGGAGAGGAATCTATACCATGCCACTCTATTTGCATTCAAAACTGGACCAGTTTGCCTGACACTTGTCGAATTCTTTTGCGAAAGATGTCGAAACCGGCGATTGGCACACATCCTGCTCACCGTGCTGGAACTTTCAGGACGTAGAGAATTTACTAATGAGAGCGACATATTTGCCTGAACCACAGCTTGAATCAGTATCCAAAACGGTTGAAGTCCGGGTCATCGTGGTCGACGACGATCCCGGTGTATTGACGGTGATCGGCCAATTGCTACGCACGAATGGGTTCAATGCCGAAGAGTACTCGACGCCCATGGATTGCCTAGCGTCGATCTCTCCCAACGACATTGGGTGCGTCATCACCGACTTGGAAATGCCAAACGTCAACGGCATCGAATTGCAGAAACGGCTGATTGATCTCGGATCTTGCTTGTCGGTCATTGTCGTGACCGCACATGCGGACGTTCCGCGGACAATTCAAATTATGTCTCAGGGGGCCATCACGCTACTCGAGAAGCCCTTCAAGTCACAGCAGTTGGTCGAAGCGGTACAGGAGGCGGTGATTGCGAGTCACAAATCGTATGACCGCAAAATTAAGATCGCGAAGTCGCAATCGCTTATTGCCGAACTCAACGATGAAGAGCTGGAGATCATGAAACTTGCCGCGGCAGGGCTTCCTAACAAGACGATCAGCCAAAAACTAGATCTCAGCCCGCGAACCATCGATCGCCGAAGGCAATCCGCTCTGGCAAAGCTAGACGTGGTTTCCGTCGCGGACTTTGCTGTGCTCTACGCAACGAGTCGCCAAGAGCTGACTTAGACTCTCTCGAGTCGCACTGCTTTAAAAAGTCGCACTGCTTTGAAAAGTTGCACTGTTTCAAACCGGTTTCCCAGCAACACTACCGATCTCAGTGCTGTGGAAACTCGAACTTCAGCTGCTGATCGTCTTCAGTGCGTCCAAACTCGCGGTAAAGCAAACTCGGCTGGATGCCGTGATTGTTGTGATACTTGCCAGAGCTGTGCTCTTCGATCTCGCCGCAGGGTGTGTGATAGATGAGTTGGCAAATCTTGATTCCGGGATAGATCCGAATCGGTTGAACCGCAAACATCTCCAACGTCCAAAAGCCTCGAAAGCCAACATCGCCGATACTAGCCGTCGGATGAACGAAAAGCCCCAATCGACTCATCGAGGACCTGCCCTCGATACTAGGCAGGAGATTATGCGTCTCAGTGTGTTCCACTGTGCGGCCGAGATACACCTGATTTGGGCTCAACACGACACCGGACTCTGGAATTTCAATCCTGCGGTATCGATTCGGCTCTTTCAAATCCAATACAACTTCTTCGTAAACGAGAAGCTCATTGTGCAACGTTAGATCGTAACCCTTCGTCGTGAGATGGGTCTCTTCGTAGGGCTCGATTTGAATATCGTTCCCAATTCGTTTTCTGATCTCAGCCCTGGTAAGAATCATTCACGAAACTCCATGCACGATGGTCTGAGCGACTGTGAGGGCTAGGAAACTGCGTTACGCCTCGCAGATTGTAGATAAGAACGGCCCAATTGTCAGCGACTAACGGATGAACCGTCAGCTTACTTGGAGATTCTGGGCTTGGAAGTGATACCTTTGCGGGAGTTAGGTGATGAGTCTTCACTCAAATCTGAAAACCGAAGCGACGGAGGCAAGCACGCTCCTTGTTCGATGAATCCGGCGTTAAAACTGGCAGGCTTGGCAGTATCAAGGTACCATCCATCTCAGTATGACTTGCCACGAAGGTAGAATTCCTCAAATACGCTTCCGACATGGTTCTTACGCAGTGGATGCTGCATGTCGTCTCATTCGTGAATTTGGCTTGTAAATCTGACAGGCTGCATCAGTTTGCCGATACTGGAGAAATGCTTCGGACTTACTGCTTAGAAATGGCCAAGACTTTAGCATTTGGATGTTTGCAGTAAGCGTTTCTATGATCACTCGACGATTCGTAGCTTGGGCAAAGCGGAACTCTTGAAGTTAGACGGCAACGCCATGGAACAGAATGCAGCGATTGACGGTTGGCCAGACGACTTTTCAGGGACAGTACGGCTCTTCCCTCTTCCGAATCTCGTGCTGTTTCCACATGTGGTTCAGCCTCTCCACATTTTCGAGCCCCGTTATTGCGACATGCTTACCGAGTCGGTCGCCACCGACAAGCTAATCGCCATGGCTCTGCTAAAGACAGGTTGGGAGCCGCAATACAAGTCGAGGCCGGAAGTAGCGAAGACGATTTGCGTCGGGAAGATCATCTCTCATACGCCAACCGAAGATGGTCGTCACAACATCTTGCTGCTCGGAATGAAGCGGGCCGAGATCATCCGCGAGCACGAATCGAAGAAGTCATTTCGTGCAGCGGACGTGAAAATCTGTGACGATCTCTACCCGGCTGAAGACGCGGGCGGACGTGAGCACTTAATCCAACGTCTGAGAGATCTATTCTCGAGAATCGTCCCAGAGGGTTTCGCCGCTCAAGAAAGCTTCCAACAACTGGTGGGCCAAGATCTGCCACTGGGTATTCTCACCGACACGATTACCTACGCACTCAATCTGCCTCTCTCCATCAAGCAGCAGCTTCTGGCAGAGTTCAACGTCGACATCCGAAGCCGTCTTCTCATTCGTTGCCTTGAACAGCAACTGAAGAGTCGTGAATCCACTGAGCCATCGACGATGACAGACGAGTTCCCTCCAAAGTTCTCGCAGAACTGATTGCCGGCCGCTGACTTGGTTAGGCTCAATCGCTCTTTTCAGACGTCGGCGTGCTGCGCGTCACTCACTCAAAGACTGAATGACTGCAAGGCTAACCGTCAGAAAACAGCTTGCCTTGATAACTCTCTCTACTTTCCAACGTTGTTTTCAAGCTGTCGATAATCGAGCCCTTCGCAAGCACCCACGAAGGAGCGACCAGATTCGATGGGGGCGCGTCGCCGGAGATTCGTTCGATCACCATCTGTGGTGGAAGTCGCTCTAAAAAGTCGGCCAAAATCTCGATGTACTCCTCGAGTTCCAATAGTTTGACTTCACCGCTGCGAACTTGATCCGCAAGCTCTGTGCGTTCGACCGCATACAAGTTGTGAATTTTGACTCCAGCCGGGTTCCACTTCGCTACCTGCTCGGCCGTCTCCATCATCATCGAATGCGACTCGCCTGGGAGTCCGAGCATGATATGCAGACTGACCTCGAACTTTCGGCCCCGAGTCCGCTCCATGGCCTCGTGCGAAATATCATTCAAGTGTCCACGATTCATCCATTCGAGACTAGCGTCGTGAATCGTCTGCACTCCCAACTCTAACGAGACGTAGTGCTCCGAGGCGAACTCGTCGACCAGATCAAGCACGTCATCGGGAATGCAATCCGGTCGCGTCCCAATCACCAATCCAACGACCCGTTCGTCCTCAAGTGCGGTATCCCACAGCATTCGGAGCTTATCGATGGAACCGTAGGTGTTGGTGGCTGGCTGGAAGTACGCAATGAACTTCTCGGTTTTGTAGCGGCGTCGCAGCCCCGTAATGCCGCGTTCGATTTGCGAATGGATTGCGTCCCGCTTCACTCGCCGGCTAGGACTAAACGCCTTGTTGTCGCAAAACGTACATCCTCCGGTAGCAACAGTCCCATCTACGTTTGGACATGTAAATCCACCATCCAGGCTGATCTTCTGAACTCGAGTCCCAAACAGGTTCTTGTAGTACAGTTTAAGCGGGAAATAGCGGTAACCCTGGCTCCGCCAATCAACGGTTTGTTCAAGTTGCATAGGGATCCGATCGGAAAAATTGACGGGGGCCGCTTCTCTACGTAAATTTTAGGGATGCGTCCACGAATCGCCTACACGACAATTTCGTGAAGCTTCCATTTCGGGGCGAGTTGTCTTTCAGCCGCCAGCTCCCAAGGCTGTAACTTTTTCCGCGCTGCCATTTCGGAACAAAACCATGAATACTGAGCCCAACAAGTTCTACGGCGAACTCGTTCCAACTGGCGGCGGTGACAATATCGTGCTGAAGAAAGAGAAACTGATTATCGGGCGGCGAGAGGCGTGCGACATCGTGCTTCGATTCAACAACATTTCAGGTCAGCACGCGAGAATGACCCTCGAAGAAGGGTACTGGTTTCTAAAGGACCTGGGCAGTCGAAATGGGACAAAAGTCGACGGGCATCGAATTAGCCGAAAACGCCTCGACCCTGGTGCCTCCATCTCATTTGCCAAGCACACATTCACAATGGAATACAACCCCGAGGATCTCGGAGCCTTCGGACCGCCACCGGCAGACGATGACCAAGTTGAAGAAGTCTTGCGTCGCGGGCTGATGGACCGGGCCGGATTGCAGCGGCGTGATAACTCCGATCCATTCAAGAATCGTGACTTCCTTGATGACTAAAAGTGAATGAACAAGGGCTGCCCAAGCGGTGCTTCCTCTGGCGGCTCCGCGAGCCTTAACCGCGTCTCTACGTGAACGGGCTTCTCTGCGCATCAAGCGTCTGCATAATGGCCCTCATCCGGGGTAGGAGTTTCCGCCGTAGGCGTACTCGTCTTTTCGCCCGTTTTTCATTTCGCGGACGCTCTTCGTTTTCGCAGTCGCTTTTCGTCTTGGCGATCGCTCTTCGTCTGAGTAGCCGTATTGCCCGTATTGATTTTGGCGTTAGGAAAGGTTGATCATCATGAGCGACAAACTCGCACACATGGTTTATTTCCAGTTGAACGAACCCACACCTGAAAACGTTCAGCATTTGGTAGCAGAGTGTCAGAAGTATCTGAATGACCACGATGGTCTCGACTATTTCGCAGTCGGCACGTTGACTCCGGATTTGAATCGCGAAGTCAACGTGATGGACTTCCAAGTCAGCTTGCATACGATCTTCGAGAGTCGCGAAGCCCACGATAAGTATCAGGTCGCGGAGCGCCATCTCCAGTTCATAGAAAGCAACAAAGCCACTTGGAAATCAGTCCGCGTCTTTGACACGGATCTCAAGTAACGCTGCCAAAACTAGTGAATGCTGCCTGCCTCTAATTGGCTTTAGCGTTTTCGAGCGGTGTGGCTGCGCGGCTCACACGCACGATCAAGCGAACTTGTAAGCGTGCAGCCCTCGCTGCTTCCGCTGCTCATTGACCATGCGTAATGCAGGCGGGTGCTTTCCGAGCAACTTCACCAACTGCGAACTTGAGATCTTCAGCGGCTTGGCTGCAGAAGCCAAATCGAACTCCCTCGAAGCGATCACATCAAGGGCTTCCGCCAAGAGCATGGGAAAATCCTCATGCTCTGCCGAGATCCGAATCTGCCGGCCAGCAAGGCGAGAACTCCAACACTCGGACAACTCCAACGCTTCGTCATCAACGGAGAGTTCAGGCTGAGGAAGGCTTGAAGTACTTCGGGGCGATCGATATTCGACTGCCAACGCCAATCTCAGTCGGAAGACGGCAACTTTGCGATTCTCCCCCTGTGAACGCCGCTCATTCGCTTCCGCCTCAATCCCAGTTGCCTGGTGCTTCAAAACAACTGCGGTCTCAACTTTGTTCCGATGTTGACCGCCAGGACCACTGCGGCGTTCGAGACGCATTTCGCACTGCTTGAGCAAATCAACAGAAGTGAGCGTAGCAGGGTGCATGCAAGACTTAGCGTCGAAACCGTGGTGCAGAAACTTTAGCGCAGAAACATCAGCACATAGATGCAAGCAATCACGATTTGCACAAGCGCGAAAGGCAAAGCGGTCTTCACGAATCCAGCGAAGGACATCTCAAGTTTGTGCTTGTGGATAATCGTGACCGCCACGAGTGTGGAAGCCGAGCCGATTGGAGTCAGATTTCCACCAAGGTTCGCACCAAAGACAACCGACCACCACAACGGCGACTCGGAAGGTGTCCCAAGGTTGCTCAGAATCTTCGCCAACATCGCGGCCAACGGGATATTGTCTGTAACCGAGCTAAACGCCGCTGCCGCGATAAGCACGAGCCCAGTGCCTAGCAGGTCTCCCAATCCAATGACCGCCTCCAGGCCAACGCCAATACCGTCCAGCACTCGGGCGTGTTCCATCACATTAATGACGACAAACAAGGCCATGAAAAAGCCCAGGAGATCCCAATCCAAAGCCCGGTAGAACTCGTCCGCCTTTGATTTGTAGCGAAGCAGCATGATGCCAGCGAAGGCCATAGCAACGAAGCCCATCTGCAGCTCACTGATGTAAGGCAAATAGCTCGTCGTAGCGATGGTGATAATGAAGGCCAAGAGCATCAACGCTCCAAACCAGAAGAAGCCTCGATTTTCAATTCCATCGTTCTCGTCAAAACTCGCCACCAACTTGGCGGCTTCCTGCTTCTCTTCCTCAGACTTAAGCCTCTTGACTCCATACATCCAAGCTCCCATCCAAATGGTGATGATCGTAGCCACAACTACGTAAGGAGCCGCAACTTGGAAGAACTGCACAAAACTCAGCTGGGCGGCACTTCCGACAATGATGTTTGGAACGGAACTGATCAATGTCAACAGTCCACCGATGTTGGTCAACAATCCCTCGACCAATAGGAACCCAAGCAGCATGTCCGAACGCCGCAATTTCTCAAGCGATACGGCAGTCAGCGATCCAACGATAATCATCGCCGTCACGTTGTTGAGCACTGCAGAGAAGACCACAGTCATCAGGCCGTAAGCAGCCAATAACAACAACGGATCGCCACGCGTCGCCTTGGTCACTTTGATCGCAATCCAAGTAAACAAACCGGATTTCGAGGTAATATCCACGAACAGGCTGGAACCCAGGATGATTGCAATCACCCCCCAGTCGATCGCCGGGATGTAGACGGGCATCGAAACCTCGTGCCCACCAACATGGACTTCGGCTTCGACCTGCGATTCCTCAGCCTCACCGTTCTCGGCTCCCTCTTCGGCACTCGCCCCCTCGCCCGCATCTTCGCCATCAGTTGGTTTCGACTCGTCGGAATGCTCGGCCTCGCCGGATCCATCAAGTGCCCCCGTTTCGGTTTCGCTGTTCTTCACGTAATCAGAAACGACATCCACCAACTCCGCATCTTCGTTGACTAGTTTGCTACCTACGACGACTTCCTCGAAGGGAAGAATGCCGAAAATAGCGCCAGCGAGCAAACAGATGATTGCGAACGTACCGGCTATGACTGACTTCTTCGCGTGCAGCTTTTCTTCGAGTGCCAGGCAAGTGATCAGAGCCACCAACAGAGCGGCAAAAAAGAGAGTAACGCCGACGGGCACATGGTGCGAAAGCTCTGCTGTGCCTAAAAGATTGAAGTCAAACAGCGTGACCATCCGTGTCAATTCCATCGGTGAATTCATCCTAGCTATCGATCTCAGTCAGCGACGTAAAGAACGTACTCGCCTAAAGCATTAGAATCGGTGTATCTCGAAGTTCTACGCACAATGGGTGAGCCAATCCGTGCATGGCCAATTGATCTTCCTGCTTCGTGTTGAGCACTAAAAGATCTATTTGGTGCTGTTCTAACAAATCCTTGTAGTCCACCAAGCTGTGCCCGAAGGTCACCACTTCTTCAATCGCGATTGGCAATTCCGCTTGCTTCAAAACCTCAGCACAGGATTTGATGAAATCCTTTGGCTCCAGCAGTAGCTGCTCTAGAATTGCCTCACGGGCTCCATCCGTGTCGATGGACGGAATTTTCTCGATCACTTGCATGAATCGATCAAAAACTTGCTTGTCTTCAACATGAGCTAGGAGCAGTTTACCACCAGGTGTCGTTAACCGTGCGGCGTAGCTCACGAGTCGGTTATCTCCGGTCAAATGGTCTGCGATCGCCATCACCGACTTCGTGTCAGACGGAATTGAAGCCTCACGGTGCGGACTCGGGAGAACCAATACGGGGATGTCTGTTGCTTGAGTCAAGACATCCAAGTAGACGCCAAGACTGTAGGGATAATCCGTCGCGGGCGCGTGAAGGTTCCGGAACGTGCAGATCATATCCGGATTCAACTCGGCGACGCGGTTCACCACCTCACTGACACTAGAGTGCTGGGACTTGTCGAGAGTATGCCACTGAATCTGCGTCGGGAGCGAAGTCGTATCGAGGAAATCGACGACTTGATGCATGAATTGCTTTGTTCCGTCAGCATCGACGTCCGCCAGCACGAGAGCTGAATCCAGATCGACCTCGACGAGCTCTAAAGTCTCTTTGGCGGCCTTCTTGAAGAGGCTCTCGAATTGATCAATATTTGTCATAGTCGCGTGCCAGTTTCATTCGTTTCAGTCGATAAGGGCAAGCTGCGTAGCGGGCGTTAATGCAAGGCGTTACCAACACTGAGAGCCGCATACAAATTGGGTAAATCCAACAACTTCAAATCATGAATCCTCGCAACCTGCAGCGAGCAGTTTGCATCCATCGGCAACAGTGTCGTCCTCTTAGAATCCAAGTCCAAGACTCTTTTCATACTGAGTTCGCTGACCAATAGCTTGCTCTTCTGTGACTTTCTGCCACTGCTTTTGAACCTCGCCCAGCACCACTTGTGGGTCGATGTCGTCCGTCAACATACGCGTCAAACCATCTGCAAGGCAATCGCGATAGTTCAAGGCACCTGGCAAGCTGGGCTCATGCGGCACATCGTTGCTCAACAATTCTGGAAGCAGTTGAGTCGCTCTCCAGGCCAAGCCGTCAGTGGCACCCAAACCGCCCGGAGCGTCAACACCCTTCATCGAATTGGCCATCGACGTGCGAGTATTCGAGCTGCTTAGCCAGTTCAAGAAAGCAGTCGCCTGCGCACTTTGCCGGCAGTTCGTGGAAACACTCGCCACCATTCCATGCCCGGTGTTCCACCCCTTCGCTGACGTAGCCGACTCTATTGAAATAATTTCGCCTTCGACCGTCTCTCTGGCGGTCGCATCAATCTGGTTCACGATTGAAATCCCCACTCTCGGACGCTCTCCTTGACTCGCCCACTGCCAAGCCTGCGAGTGCGAGCCGCCAACCGCCTCGGCTCCCCCCGGTTGCTTCGCGAGGGACTTCAATATCTCGGCAGCTCGAACAAATTCGAACTGCGTCAAGCGAGGCTGCATGGTTTGCATCTCGAACAGAACTCCGTAGGTCGCCGTGCGTTCGGTCAGGGCAGCTACGATCGCGAGAAAGCGGTCTACGAGTGCCACTCCATCCAAATCGACTTCTGAGAAGTCCGCTTCGTCTCCGGCTTCTATGTTCGCAAGCACTTCGTCCCAAGTGTGCGCCTCGTTCTCATCGCCCAACGCAGCTTTGAGGCTCGCGTTACCCAGGACCAATGTCAAACTGCAACCCAGTGGCGTTGCGAAGACGGAGTCTCCGTACTTCACTTGGGCCAATCGACCGCCGCTGGGCGCCATGCTCGTCGATTCGCCATCCATGCCCAAACTATCGAGCGCTGGCAATTCATAGATTGCCTCGGCAGCGACAAGGTCTCCGATCAGCATTGCAGGAAAAACGACCACATCGCACTGTTCGATCCTCGCCAATTCCAGTTCGCCCGGCGCAGCCTCAATCTCAATGGGCTGATCTGAATCGGCGAGCCACTGTCGTTTAATAAGTCCAGGCTCGGGAACTTCACCAAGGATCAAAATGCGAAGCGGAACATCGGACACTCGCGGCGGCTGGACCACATCCAACGCCTCCTCGTTCTCGGCAGGCTGACACCCCGTCTGCAGTAGGGCAAGTACCGCAAGCAGAAGACTAAATAGCCCGCGGATTAGAGAGCATCCGGACCAGCCTACATCGGCGGGTCGTTGCTTCATGGCTCGAGCAGTGCAAATCCCACGCACGCGTCTACGTGCCTTCAGACTCAGTAAACGCACTCCAGCGCCGCCGACATTTATCGCTATAGCACTGTTGGCACGCACTCCTTCAGCCCGCTCAAACTGCATCGTTTTCATCTGGACAACACCACTCCGTAGCATCTGTATGGTATTAAAGGCCCGGTGGGCGCAGTATAGTGAGGGTCTGTTCGGCGTCGAGTCGTACACATCAGGCAACTTATCACCGTACTCGAATTTACAACGACGGCTCGCGTTACCGAAGTCAATGTTTTTCAGCACACGAATCGTCTGAAGTCTTGCATCAATGACCAATTCAGAGTCTGGCAAGGCGACGGCCCACTGGAAGACAACTACAACGAAGACAGTGTTGCAGGTTCGATAAGGGATCTTGCTCTTTCCGGCTTCTTTTCGTCAGTAACGTCTCACTAAATTTTCGAAGCAAGTACCGGAAGTCCAACCGCCTCAACCGTAACCACGATTTCCGCTGGTACAGAGACTGGCTGCCCTGCTCTCTGCCTTGGATACGCTGGCCGCATCCAATTTGTTTTCGATTCCAGCAACTCATTTCAAACTTTGGCAGGAGCGTTCCCTTGGCATACACAATCGGCGTCGACATCGGAACATCTGGTACAAAGAGTCTGTTGATTGACCCGGATGGAAATATCATCGCGGAGTCGTCGGCAAACTACGAAGTCTCGATGCCGAAGCCAATGTGGACGGAGCAAGATCCCGAGCTTTGGTGGGCGGCAACCGTTAAGACGATTCGATCGGTGATTAAGCAAGGACGCGCAAAACCCACGGATGTGAAAGCCATCGGCTTGTCAGGGCAAATGCATGGGTCCGTATTTCTAGACAAGTCTCATAAAGTCATTCGCCCAGCACTGCTTTGGAACGACCAGCGAACAGTCGCCGAGTGCGAAGAAATTACCGAACGGGCTGGCGGGCGAAGCAAGCTAATCAAAATGGTCGCCAATCCTGCGCTCACGGGCTTCACCGCACCCAAAATCTTGTGGCTCCGCAATAAAGAGCCGAAGCGTTTTGCTCGCCTCAAACACGTCCTACTCCCGAAGGACGAGATCCGCCGGCGTCTGACTGGAGAACTTGCAACGGATGTGAGTGACGCCAGTGGAATGCTGCTGCTGGATGTCCGCAAACGCGCCTGGTCGAAAGAACTGCTGAGCAAGCTTGACTTGGATCCATCGCTTTTGGGCGAGGTCTATGAGTCCGAAGATGTTACGGGCAAATTGCGACCAGAAATTGCAGAAAAACTGGGGCTCACAACAGACTGCCTTGTCGTCGGAGGTGCCGGAGACTGTGCGGCCGGCGCGGTTGGAAATGGCATCGTTCGCAAAGGCATCTTGACGGCCTCACTGGGGACATCCGGCGTTATGTTCGCCCACTCCGATGAGCCCCAAATTGACAAAGAAGGACGCCTGCACACATTCTGCCATGCGGTCCGCGGCAAGTGGCACATGATGGGAGTGACGTTGTCGGCCGCAGGCTCGTTGCAGTGGTTTGTCGAGAACATCTGCACGGAACTCGCGACGCGACGTGGCGCCGATCCTTACCAAACCATCATTTCCGAGGCCATGTCTGCCCCGGCAGGATCAGATGGGCTTCTCTTCGCCCCCTACTTGGCTGGTGAACGCACACCTCACGCGGATGCGAACGCACGAGCTTGCTTCGTTGGCATGACGAATGCCCACACACGCGGACATATGACTCGCGCAGTTCTTGAAGGCGTCGCCATGAGCCTGCGAGAGAGCCTGGAGATCATAAAGGGACTCAAAGTCCCAGTTCGGGAAATGCGTCTGAGTGGCGGCGGTGCAAAGAGCAACCTATGGAAACAAATCTTCGCAGATGTCATGGACCAATCCGCCTGTACGATCAACGCCGAACAGGGCCCAGCCTATGGCGTCGCCCTGCTGGCGGCAGTCGGCGCGGGACAGTTCAAGAACATTGAGGAAGCTTGCAAGGCAACGATCGAGGTCGTAAAGAAGACGCCGCCGAAAAAGCCTGCCGTACGCACGTACAACAAGTTGTTCCCAATCTACCAGTCATTGTACGGCTCGCTCAAAGAGACCTTTGATGAGCTTGCCAGCGTGAAGTAGATCATTGCCCGAACAACTGCCCACCCAAACTGTAGGCGGCAGATCAACACACCGCACGGACGCATTTCGCAAATCGGCAACGCTGTAGCACCATGGCCTCACTTTACGTGATTCGCGGGAAAGACAAAGGACAGCACTTCGCGTTGCGCGGCGTCAGTTCGACGCTCGGTCGTGAAGCCACCAATCAAATCCAACTTCGCGACACGGAAGTTTCCCGGCGACACGCTCGCATCACCCGTGTGAGCCCCAGTGCGTACGAGCTGACCGACACGAATAGTAGCAATGGTACCTTCGTCAACGGTCGCAGCGTAACCATACACGCCTTGAAGAGTGGAGATCGTGTACAAATCGGTAGATCATTGATGGTCTTTACCGGCGGGGCCGACCTTCACTCCACGCACTCGATCGATTCCGTTGAAATCGTCGCTGAGGATGACAATCTCTCTCAGATCCGCAGTAGCCTGCAAAGTCACTCGGCTCTCGCTGGCTTGTCCTCCCAACAACCTTTGGACCCAAGCGCCTCAACCGACTCCCAAATCGATTCGCAGAGCGAACCAGACTCTGCCGCTCATTCCATTGCACATTCCATTGCACATTCCATTGCTCATCCCATTGCCCATGAGTCGCCGACTCACTCACCGCCCAATACTAATACGAATGGGCAAGCGAATGGGCAAGCGAATGGCGACTCAGTCGCTACTTCCAACGCTGCCTATGCCGACGCCGACAGCAGCAGCATTCCGTCCGATCGAGCTCGTGTGGCGGATGCAGCCAGAGGTGGCGACGGATCTAGCCGACTTTCGAAAGAAACCGGACTGGATATCGTCTACCAGGTCAGCCAGGCTATGTTCAGAACCGTCGACATCAACGACCTCCTGAACCATATTTTACATTTGGTCTTTGACCACGTGGAATGCGACCGAGGTTGCGTCCTAATGGTAGATGATGAAGAGGACATACTTCGTCCAATCGCGAGCCTAGACCGGAAACAGAAAGACACTCCTCAGTCTCAAGAAAGCCCCAAGCAACCGATCACGATCAGTCGCTCAATTCTCGAACATGTCTGCGAAACCAAAGTTGGGGTACTGACCAGCAATGCGCAGGATGATGCACGCTGGGAACGCACGGAAAGCGTTGCCCGCTTAGGTGTTCACGAGGCGATTTGCGTTCCGATGCAGGGCAGGTACGGTTTCGTTGGGGCCATCTACGTTGACACTTCCATGACGCCCGGAGCATACATTGAACGAAGTTCACCGCTCTTGGATAACGAACACTTGAAACTCATGATGGCAATCGCAGGGCAAGCCGCCTTGGCAATTGAAGACACCCAATTTTATCGAGCGATGATGCAGTCCGAGCGACTGGCAGTCATGGGCAAAACCATTGCAAACTTGTCTCACCATATTAAGAATATCCTACAGGGAGTCAGCGGCGGCGAGTACTTACTCGAGGACGGGTTAAAGAAGCAGAACATGGAGGTCGTTCGTCAGGGGTGGGCGCTGGTAAAACGCAATCAAGAACGCGTTTCCACACTCGTGATGGATATGCTGAGCTTCAGTAAGGAACGCGAGCCCAACTTAGCTGAGCAGGATTTGAGTACGATCATTGAGGATGTCATCGAGTTGGTGCAGTCGCGCGCGAAACAAAAGGGCGTACGAATCGAGTGGGAGAACGCTGAATCGGAGCTCATTTGCGAGTTTGACCATGAAGGGATTCATCGAGCACTGCTCAATGTAGTTACCAATGCCATCGATGCTGCATCGGAGGCGAAGGGAGCTGAAGAGTTAGTCAAGGGACTCGTTTCGGTACAGGTCGCAATCACCGAAGAATTCGTCAGCCTCATAGTGACTGACAACGGCAATGGGATTCCCGATGAAGACCGGGAAAGAGTCTTCCAGCCCTTTGAGTCGTCAAAAGGATCGGGGGGCACTGGCTTAGGACTGCCAGTAGCTCGCAAGGTTCTACGCGAGCACGGGGGGGACGCGACATTTCAATCGACTCGAAACGTCGGAACCACATTCACGCTGCGTTGGCCATTTCGAAAATCGGGACCAGCCCCCACGCTGACCGGGTAGTAACTGCGAGAGTTTTGCGCATTCCTGCGTTCCAAACAGTATCTATAGGATCGTCGTGCGGATCAGTTTAGTGGCTCGACACACATTGAGAGCAGTAGCCTAGCGTTTTCGCTTGCCATGCGACGTCGTAGACGCAGCTACCCGGATCTAGCTAGAGTCAAACAGGAGATACTGATGTCTCGTGATTCGTTTGGTCAAACCAGAGTCCCTGTCACAAGGGGAAACCGAATGCCGTGTTGCATCGCCATTCTCACAGTCCTTCAGAGAGCCCCACCGCTAAGCAGAAGCAATTCTTACTGGGCGAGCTTGCTCCTGCTGCTTACAGGCGTGCTGACCTTCGCTGCCTCCGAAAATCTATATGCACAAGACGACGAGACGACTATGAACCGCAACCTGAACTGGCCCACTCCCACTCTAGGTGGAACCCAGTTTTGGACTGATTTCCGGAATCGAAACGGGTATCGTTTGCAGCAGAACTCCCAGACTTCGCACTGGAGATTAATTGACCCAAGTGACGTTCGTCTTGCGTGGGGGGCCAAGCAAGCTTGTTTGGAAGCCCTAAAAGATGCACAGCCCACGGCAGCGTTGGGCCCTGCTAATCCCAAACAAGCTACGATTGTGTTGCTGCATGGTTTAATGAGATCCCGGAAATCGATGTTGCCGATTCAAAAAGCCCTGCTTGCTGAAGGGAACGAGAAGACGATTCTCTTTTCCTATGCCAGTACGCGACGCTCTATTGATGATCATGCACTCGCCTTGAAAGAACTCTTGGAGGATCTTCCAACAACCGAACGCTTCAGTTTCTCGGCTCACAGCATGGGCAACATCGTCGTACGTCGGCTGCTCAACGCACTTGAAGCAAACGATCCCAAGGGACTCTTGAAGCGTTTTGATGCCATGGTAATGCTGGGCCCGCCCAACCAGGGTGCAGCTATTGCTCGGATACTCGCACCAACAGGCATCTTTGGGATGGTAACGGGAACCGGCGGTTTGCAACTAGGACGCGATTGGGAGGAACTCGAACGATCACTCGCAACTCCAGAATTCCCCTTTGCAATCATCGCCGGAGATGTGGACGGCAAAGCACTTCGCAATCCACTTATCGAGCCTAACAACGATCTTGTTGTCACTGTCGCGGAAGCCACTCTCGAAGGGTACGAGCAGTTTCACAGGCTACCGGTTTTGCACACGTTCATGATGAACGACAAGAAAGTCCAACAGTTAACGGTAGACTTTCTTATGCGGAAGCAACCTGCCAGGGATAGAACAGTCAAGCGAACTGAAACGCCAAACGACTAAGACGTTCTCCAGCGCTAGCCGTGCAGGCTGGATTATCAGGTCGCCTTGGAATATCCGGTCACTTCTACTAAACAACCTGTTCTGCAGCCTCTTCCACTGGAGCTTCGGTTCGACGACGGCGTCGCTTCTTAATCTTTTTAGAGCTCCATTCCTTCGTCACTGCCTCGAACACCTCGGGTGATTCGTAACGTACGATATTCTTTCCCTCAGGGATCGGACCAACCAAGCCTCGAAAAACCGGCATCCCACGCAACGCCAGGTCGGCGCTGCTATCGTCAACGCCAATTTGTGAATGCATTTCGAGAATCGGATCAGGCGAAGGGAAATCGCGAATACGAAAGGAGCCATCGCTGGCGCGAGTGACCACGCGATAAGTGTCTTTATTGCTCATGAAAACTTCCACGGATTAGGAGGTTAGTGCGATCGCCTGCGTTTCGAGCTGGATGGAGCCAACTTGGCAAACCGAGAATTTGGAGCGGTATTCTTCTCGATGGATGCTTAGAAACGTGCAGACGGCGTACGTCCTTTTAAATATCGGCCTACGAGTTACTCAAGAACGCTAATTCGCCTTTGCGTCGCAAGAGCCGAACAATGCGTATATCGCGAGAAGCAATTGCGTCGGCAACAACCACTACAAACCCACCTCTCCCGCATAGATCGCGGGTCCCCTGTACAACCGATTTCGCTACACGGTCTGCAACGAGATACTCAAAACACACCCACAACTCGCGGAAACGATGTCCCGCACGCGCGACACCAATCCGGCTTATTGCAGTCAGTCGCGTTGTAGTGATAATGACCGGCGGTCGGACTGCAACTGACACGACAATTTCGACAGTTGGTCCAGCAATTCAGGAGAAACAGGATGCAGTTGGTTCGGTTCGCAATAACCAATGACGAGAGTGAATCGGGTACCCAGAACGTGGAATCTTGGGGCATCATGACCGCCGACGGTATCCGTGACTTTGGTAGTCTCCTCCGCACATGCCCGACGATGCTCGATCTCATTTCAGATTGGGAATCCCTGAGCGATCAACTTGATTCGCTCATGGCGGATGCTCCGCTCCTGCCGATTGACACACCGCTGCTAAGTCCTGTACCTGAGTGCGGCAATGTCATTTGCATTGGACTCAACTACCGTGACCATGCCATCGAAACTGGAGCGGAGATCCCAACGGAACCCGTCGTTTTCAGCAAGCTGAAGGGCACGCTCTGCGCGCATGAGGACGATGTTCCGTTACCAGCAGTGAGTCACGAAGTCGATTTCGAGGCCGAGCTGGTCGTTGTGATTGGCAAGACCGCGCAGAACGTTCCGCGTGAAAAAGCCGCAGAGCACATTTTCGGATACATGTGCGGACACGATGTCTCTGCCCGCGACTGGCAGAAAGGACGTCCGGGGGGACAGTGGCTACTTGGCAAGAGCTTTCCCCACTTTGCTCCAGTCGGGCCCTGCATCGTTCCGAGTCAATTCGTTGCCAATCCCCACGAGCTAAACGTCAGGCTGCGTTTGAACGGAGAGCTCATGCAGGACTCGTCCACTAAGCAGTTGATCTTCAATACCTCCGAGTTGATCGCCCATCTTTCGCAATGCACAATTTTGCGGCCGGGTGATCTGATCTTCACCGGCACGCCTCCAGGAGTCGGAGCCGCTCGGACGCCGCCTGTATTCTTAAAATCAGGCGACGTATGCGAAGTCGAAGTTGAAGGACTCGGCGTTCTTCGCAATCGGTTCGTGTGAACCCAAGCTGCGAAAACAACTCGCACAGTGCAAACAAACCGCACTGCGAACCGCCTCGATAAAGTGCAGCTTTGCTAGAGGTCTTCGTCGAGCAGTTCTTCCCGCCCTTCATTCTCTTCTTCCTCTTCGTCGTCATCTGAAGAGGAATGAAATTCGAAGCTCAAGTGTTCCCCGATGTCATTTGCCAAAACGCCTACTTGCTGACATGTAAAGTAGATCAACAGCGGCAGTAAAGCTCCGGCTATACCACTCCATGTAGGCGATCGTCCGAGCATGACTAACCAGAGTAAGAGGATCCCAGCGGTAAAGCAAAACGTCTTGATGTAGTAGGTGCCCCAGGACTCTTTGGCCGACCGAATCGATCCGACCACGGAAGCCGATATCGGCGCAAAAATGCTGCCGTTATCCATCATCGACAGCAAGAAAAGCGGAAATAGCCCGACGCCAACAATAACCATACCAGCAGCTCGGAAGAACAAAGCACCAGGTTCAAGCCCGCCCACGGCCATCCCCAAAACGTAGCCGGGAATAATTCCTCCAGCAAATGCGACAAAGACGACGAGCAAATCACCGAAGTTATCAAACATATTGAAGCTAGGAACTTCCTTTACCTTCTGACGATTCGCGACAGCTTCGATCAAACCAAGTCCGCCACTAAGCATTGGCAGCGCGAAGAGTATTCCGATCGCAGGCAGAAAGATCGTCGCGAAAAGCAACGTAACTTTACCGAACGATGAAGTTGTATCCGCCAAACAAACCTGAGCAATTGCGAACAGACCTCCAAAGAGAACCGCATACAACACGGCTTGCCCCATCGTGATCGCATCCCACAGGAAGCCAAAGGTCCTCTGGAGAAACGTGGAGTTATCGAAATCCAACTGAAATTTGGCTTCCTCATCCTCTTCGTTAGCCTCTTCCCTCGCTCGGTCCAACAACTGCTCAGTGCGAAGCTTTTGTTTCTGCTCAGTAGCCATCACACTGGCAGCCACCTCCGGAGATAAGCCGATTTCGGCTCCAATAGGTAGCTTTTTCGATTTCTTCGGCTTCCAGTCTTTGGGAGGAGGCGGAGCTTTGAAGTCAGAGAAACAATCCGGACACTTAATCTTCATGCCTTGCACTGACGGAGACACGTACTGAGCAGTCCCGCAAGTAACGCATACAACTCGATATTGCGCATCCTCGAGAAGTTCTTCCTCGTCCGCTTGCGCTAACTCGTCTGCAACTGCACCATTGTTTCCGAATTCGGGAACCAGCTCGTCTAGATCATCCAGCGCATCGAGCGGAGGAAGGAACGGCGTCTTCGTCGGAGTCGCTGCGGACTCGTCCGCCAGCGGCGCCAACTGCATTTCATCGTCGTCGAATGAAGACCCCGCCTCCGAGTCGCTAGACGCACTGGAAGTGTCAGCCGAAGTCGAACCAGCCTTAACTCCGGACGGCACTGCCCCTTTCGCCGGCGTTTGGGAAAGATCCTCTGGCTTCGGAGTGAGTTGTCCTGCCGTGATATCTTCCTCTTCGAGAGCATCGTCGAAAGGAATACTCCCCAGTTCTTCTGGGACGGGTTTAAGTGGCGTTGGCGTCGTCTCTTTCGGTGGTTTGAACCCTTCGGCCCCTTTCGCAGTAGCGTTCTCGGAGCTCGCTAAACGCCGATCAATGTCCGCCTTGCGTCTCTTTTCCTTCGCTTGTTCATCACGTCGCTTCTTGTCCTTAGCCGCCCGGACTTGATCGCTCTGCTCCTGCCGCTTCGCCAAGTCCTCGATGGCCGGTTCAGCCAAAGAAAACGGATCATCCATCTCCAAGAAATTCGTTTTGGGGCGCGCTGGCGCGTGCTCCGTCGGAACAGAATCCGCTGTGGGAGTCGCCGCAGAATCGCTCGATGAAGTGAGCTTCTTCTTCCTCGCGTCTGGAGTTGCCGTTCTGCCAGGCTCTTGGCTAAGCTCCGGGCCAGTTGCAGTTCGCTTCGTACCAGGTACACGAACTTCGCCCTTGCATTTCGGACAACGTACGCGTCGGCCCGCCAGCTTGGGCGCTGCCTTGAGCCGCTTTCCGCAATCGCCGCACGTGAAGGACAGTGTGTCCGGATTCTCTGAATTCACGTGAACAACCCTCACGGAAACGGGGCGGCGTAAAAACGGGACTTACGATGTGGTCAAACCGGCGAGCTTCGCACTCGCCGGCTTCTGTGACATATCGTAGTTGCCCGCGGGGCCAGAATGGCTAGACGGTATCTTACACTCAAAGATCATAAGATGACCGCGATGACAGGGGTCAGCCCGCCCACTGATGTCGGAAGATTTTACAGCTAGCGATCCGCAGCCTACTCTTCCATCACTTCCGCTTCTTTGGCCTTTGCCAGATCCGACGCATCGGCCTCGTACTTTTTCGTGAGCTCTTGAACGTCGTCTTTCATCTTATCGCGGTCGTCTTCGCTGATCTCTTTTTCCTTCTCAGCTCCCTCGATCGCTTTGTTGGAATCGCGACGAATGTTCCGGACCGAAATTTTCGCCTCTTCGGCCAGCTCCTTAATGCGAGCCACCATCTTCTTTCGGACGTCAGTACTCAACTGGGGGATGTTGATCCGGATGATCTTCCCGTCATTCTGAGGATTCAATCCCAGGTCACTGGCAACGATCGCCTTCTCGATATCCTTGATAGTTCCCGCGTCGAATGGCCGGATGACTAACTGGGCAGGCTCTGGAGCAGCGATGGAGGCAAGCTGTTTTAGAGGCTGTTGTGATCCATACGCCTCAACGCGAACACTGTCGACCAAGCCAGGCGTAGCTCGTCCCGTTCGGATACCGGTCAGAGCATTTTTTAAGATGCTAATTGCCTTTTCCATGCGTTCTTCGGCGTCCATCATGACTTCATCAACGCTCATATCCACCTACCTATCCTACGAACCTCAAATCCAATAGCACAACAAAAAAATGAGACGCCATCGGACCACTCGAACTCAGATGAAAGCACTTGGAAACAGAGCGGTTCATGCTACCGCGTCTGGCCAAAACAATTCACCTCTCAAAAACATCGCGTTCGACGGCCTGCCGGACATCGAATTCGCATTGTACGCCACATTCCACGGCCGAAACACAAGGGGGAGTGTTTCAAACTCAGCGGGAACCAGTCTGCTCATTCAACTAGCAGAATCTACCTCGTCGCCGCAGCGTCTGCGCCGTCCGATCAGCCTGCCAGTAACATGGTTAGTCTCTGCCCACAACGAAAGCTTACCACTTTCAACTATTCGCGGCGTCCGTTTTCGGCCCAATCCGCGTTCCAACCCGCTGCCCCGACACAGCTTTGACGATATTACCTTCCTTTTTGAAGTTGAAGACTAGTACTGGCATATTGTGCTCCCTGCACTGCGTGATCGCCGTACCATCCATAACCCTCAAATTCCGTCCTATCACCGTTTCGTAATCCAACTCCGGGTACATAATCGCATGAGGGTTCTTTTCGGGGTCCTCAGAGTAGACGCCATCGACCCGTGTCGCCTTCAATACGATGTCGGCGTTCAACTCCAAAGCTCGCTGAGTTGCCGCAGTATCCGTGGTCACAAACGGACTTCCCGTCCCGGCAGCTAGCACGACAATCCGCCCCTTTTCCATATGCCGTAATGCCCTGCGTCGAATGAAGGGCTCGCAAAATCCGTCCATCCGGATGGCCGACATGACTCGAGTGTCACAGCCTAGGCCCTCCAAGCCTTCTTGGAGGGAAAGAGCGTTGATGACTGTCGCCAACATCCCCATGTAGTGCGCCGTGGCCTCTTCGATCTTCTGACCACTCACAGTCGAGAACTGGGCGCCTCGCAAAATGTTTCCGCCTCCAACGACCACGGCAATTTGACACCCTAGCTCCCAAGCCTGTTTGACCTGGCTCGCGATCGCATACACTTCATCCATGCTGATGCCGCGTTCACCAGGCGCACTGAGGCTCTCACCCGATAGCTTCAAGATCACACGTTCGTACTGTGGCGAAGATGCTTCGTCTGTCATCGTTTCCTCGGTTCCTTTACCTTTGAATTATCACCCGCAACGTCTCGTATCGGTGACTTTGAGCCAACGAAAACCAAAGGCAGCGTTGCGCCGACTTGCCAATCATCTGTGGGACTACTTCGAAACGCTCACCATCCACTAACTTTTCCGTAAATCCGATCGCTCAAACCGGGTCTGAGGTGGATAGTAGCATTTACTGGCCAGCGGTCGCGATAGCGCACCAGAGCCGCAATGGCAAACTCGCTGGCTGAATATTTCGACAGTTTGTGGACGTATCGTGCCAAACATCGGAGCCTTCGTCCACCGGTCAAGCGAACGAAGCCCTAGGTCGAGAGCTTGCGGCTGCACTACGGAACCTCGGAATATACCGCTCTTCTGGTTTCCAAACTTTGCACGAGCCTGGATCGCAAGTGTTGTCTATTCAATGCAGTGCGAGCAAAATAGAGGTCATGAGGCAAACGCCCGCTCCAGTGCGATGCCTCGCTTTGCTGACAACCGTCTTCGATGCCTTCGAAAAGAAAAGCACCCCAAGCCAATGCCGATCAAGTTCAAATGCCCTTGCGGGCAGACGCTCTCTGTATCGTCCAAACTTGCTGGTAAGCAGGGCAAGTGTCCGAAGTGCCAGAAGGCAATCAAGATTCCGTCACCAAAGGGCAGGGCCACATCCAGCAGTGGCAAAGCCGCACCGGCTGGTCCAAAACCTGGCAAAGTTAAGGCATCGAAGCATGCCTCTGCACCCAGCCCCGCTGTGGGCGGAGCGCTGGATTCGCTGCTCGACGATGCCGGCTTAATCCAGAAATCTGGACCGACTTGCCCTGACTGCATGACGGACATCCGCCCAGGCACCGTGATCTGTACGAATTGTGGCTACAACTTCGAATCCGGAGAAAAACTCACCGGCTTCGATGCCAAGCACGAGGGACCTGAGTTCGACAACCTCTACTTAGAGGAAGCGTCGAAGAACATGGAACGCGACTTGGTGATGCAAAGTCGCCGAGACAAATCCGAAATGCCCTGGTGGGTAATCGCGTCGTTCTTAATTGGTGTTCTCACGCTCTGCGCGGCGGGCATCATCATCGTCGACGGAAAGTTTGGAACGCCAGATCCGGAAGATACCTTCATTGGCAAGATTCAACGCTGGCCTGTCTTCACTACACTCGGACTCACTTCGCTAATTACCGGGATTGCGATCAGCGTGTTCTCGCATCTGAGCATCGTCATTTTCGGCTTTGGCAAAAGCGTCCAACAGGGACTGCTGTGCTTCTTCCTCCCAGTCGTTTACTCCGTTGTCTACGGCATCATGAACTGGGTTGAAAACAAAGCTCCAGTCAAAGCCATCATCATGGCCTCCGTGTTTATCGGTCTCGGCGTCTACCTCATCGTCCAAGGCGGCGGTTTCAACTTAGTATTCGACGCATTTCGCTAGATACGCAGTGTGCATAGAGACACTCCACGCCAAGAGCCCGTCCGCTCCAAGGAAACCTTTAGACACGGCCGAACGCTTGGTAGAGCCAACGCGGGGGCAACCCCGTTGCGATTGAAGCTCTACATCGCGGCCGAAAGCAACACCTCGCTAACACCAGCGCAACACTCATCTCAAAGAAACCCGCGAACACTACGCAGTCGGCACCGCTTGCGATGGTCGAAGTACTTTTCACTCGCCGGATCATCACTCACTAGAAAGCGGTGGCACGTAAGGAAGCATCTGTGCACGTAGCCAGCATCTCGACACTGCTCGCCCCATCACGTGGACAATCGACAAACCTCCCCCCGCCAAGGCGTGCTGTGTCCCCGGCATGCATCCCATTCCGAGGTTTCATGGCCGGCCTGACGATTCAAGCCCGGTCTTAGAAACGGTCTTCTTCTATCCGGAAGCTCAGGCGTCCAAGTCGAGCCTCAAATCAACGCGGCTCGCTTGTCCTGTTGGATCTCGAAGTGGCAATCTAATGGGTGATGGATATTCGTTGTTTCAAGCAGGGGAGAGAAAAGATGAATCGGACACTCGGGATAGTGGTTTTGTTGGTCTGCGGTCTTGCGGGCAACGTGTTCGCTCAAACGACCTTGCAGCGTTCCAATGACTTTAAGATTCGTCGAATCGTACAAGCCGCAAAGCCGCCTCCACCAATTCAACGCATGGACCGCGCGATCATCACAAGAACCAACTTCGGTGGAACGTTCATGGAGATCGATTTTAAGACTGAGTTTGATGCTTCGGCCGAAGTAAGCCTAACGTCGGGGGCGGCTTCCTCGCCAGTAGTAGTTGGAAAGAAGATTCTACCCATGGGGAGAAACCACCGAGTTTCTTTTGTAAACCTCAAACCCAATACGCGGTACGTATACCGTATCGATCTATTCCCAGATGACTCCTATACGGGGATCGTGCGTCCATCCATTATTCAGTTCACGACTCGCGAAAGGTTCGTCTTCGTCGGAGTGCAGACTATCCATGTATTCGATGATGCAGATGCAACGACGGCGGGTGATATGAGTTTTCGGGTTCAGATCGGCGATGAACATGGAAACTTCAACGAGCCTGGCAACAGTTGGGACTTTCTCAGCTTTCAAGCATATCTCGACAGCCATACCGATCTCAACGTTCCTGCGTCTGGCAAACCCTACTATTTGAAAAGTGAAAATGTTCAATCTGATACGATGAAGATCGCAGTTAGTAACTACGAGTCTGATGGTTTTGAGTTCACGGGCCTCGGCTTCTCCTTGGGCCCCGATGTGTATCTGGGATCGGGAGAGTCCTCGCGGGCGGAATGGAACAGTGGATTCACGACCATCAATATCGCTGGCTCGTTTCTCTCGCCGGATGAAACAACACTTCAGAAAAGTGAAGCTCTTGTGAAAACATTTACCATCATCGTACCGCCGGCGCAGGAGACGAACCTCAGTTACTCACTCACCGGCCAGTTGGTGGTCGCATACTATTAGGCTGTTCAGGCTCGGGCTCTACTCAACAC
>JBGCCZ010000144.1:0-16644 GCA_045105035.1 Pirellulaceae bacterium
GGACTCGGTCTGTTTGTTATTGAACCTCGCCAAATGCTAAGCGGTCGAGAGCGTAAATTGCGGTTAATGAAGGCAATTGATGCGCTAATTCACGAAGCCATCGGCCTAGGCTACCGGCGTGATGAGATTGCGGCGTTTATCGAAACCCAGCTTCATCGGCTTCCTGCCGAAGCGGGGAAAGGCAAGTAGAGAATGTCAGAATACGTCATCGAAACACACGAACTTTGGGTGCAGTTCGGCAATAAGATTGCGATCAACGATTTGAACCTCCGCATCATCAAAGGGGGAGTCCATTCGATCGTGGGTAGCAACGGCGCTGGCAAAACGACACTTTTCAAACTGTTACTTGGAACTCTTCTTCCGTCCTACGGTCACTGCAAAATTCTGGGACAAGACTGTGGCTCTTTGTCTCCAGCTACGAGAGGCAAGATAGGGTTTGTGAACGAAGATCATTCCTTGCCAAGTTGGATGAAGGTGAAATCGCTAAAGCGGATGCAGCAGAGCTTTTATCAAGATTGGGACGAGAGTATTTATCAAGAAGTCATTGGTTCGTTCAATGTGGGGGCAGGGCAAAAGGTCTCGCAACTTTCTCGTGGTGAGCGGGCAGGGCTGAACTTGGCGATGTCCCTGGCGCAACGTCCTGAGGTCTTGATCTTGGACGAGCCTACGCTCGGATTGGACGTCGTGTCGAAACAGGCTTTCTTGGAGTCGTTACTCTACTCTTCAAACGCAGAAGGGCGAACCACGATCTACTGTTCGCACCAAATGGATGAGGTTGAAAAAGTTGCGGACCACTTGATTGTGATGGAGCAGGGGAAGCTGATCAACGTTTCCGCTCCGGACGAATTCTGCGAACGCATTGACTACTGGGTAGCTCAGTTCGACGTAACGCCGCAAATCGAGCGACTACCTGGACTGCTCCAGTCGCGGGTCATCGAAGGCGAGCATCACGTCATGGTGCTTGATCAAGATGCAACGTTGCAGTCTGAATTCGAGAAGCTTGGGGCCAATTCGGCCTTTCGGTCGCGGGTCAATCTCTCCCAGGCCGTAAACGGATTCCTGTCGCGAAATCACGTTCGACCCAGCGAATCGAAAGGATAGGGGCAGACACAATGATCGCACTTATTCGATGTGAAATCTGCCGGCTAAAGAGCACTGTCGTTGGAGCGACGTTGGCAAGTACTGCTCTTCTTGCTGCACTTGGGAACTACGGAGTGTTCTTTGCCAATGATCTCGGCGTCAATGTTGCCGTTGTATGCGCGTGTGGCGTTTTTGCGGTGATCGTAGGAATGATGCAAATGAGGGCTTATACCGAAGACAAACAGTGGGTGTTCCTGATTAATCGCCCGCTGGGACTGCAGTCTGTTTTACTTAGTCTCTGTGTAGCGGCTACGATTTGCTTCCTAGTTTCCATTGTCGTTCCGTGGACAATTGCGATCTGGCTCTTTAGTCTAGATTCCGCGGAAATTGTGGAGTTTCGCCACTTCCTGATCCCGCTATATCTCTTCGGTTTAGCGGTCTGCAGTTATTTCGCAGGTGTCACGATTGGATTGAGTCGGTCATTCGTCTCGGTCGTTCTTCTTTGGATACCGCTCCTCCCAGTAATCAGCTTGCATGTCGGCGGAAATGTCGCAGGTCTTTTAGCGGTACTCTTGCTGCTTTCCCTCGCACTGCTGATCGTGTATTCACGGCCCGCATTGGGCTCTCCCCCTCAGCACGCTCTACGCACCGTCGTCGTAGCCTTCTTCCTGCAGTTGTGCTCCTTCTTAGCGATCCAAGCCGCGTTGGGGACGGGCACGCAGATCGTCGAGCAAAACCTGCCTGAATCTCGCCAGCGTAATGCTAGTGGCGACAACGTAGACAGGGAGGCTATTTCTTACTCAGCGGTTTCAAGACTTTCCCAACGCGAGAGGGTAATTGCAGGGCTCACGGGGCTCCCGGATGAGCAAGTGCAAAAGATGAAGCGAGCTGTCGAAGTCAGCGAAGTATATGGCGTACGGAAAACGGTGTTTTTCCATCCGACGCGACACCAGCTACCGTTTGTCTATCAACGCGACCTAGTGCTGCGAAGCGAACGAGATGCAATTGGGTGGCGATTCAGCCATGATGCGATGCAGTTTATCGGACACACGGATGATCTACAGTATGCGGGCCGTCTTGGACCCAATGGGCGAGCTGGAGTAGCGCAAGATGAATCCACTGCGGGCCGGTTTCCAACAGTACCCCTTTTGTTCCAAGGTCAGCTTCTTAGTGGAAACAGCTTGTATCGCTTCAGCGACAACCCTGGACGGTTCGATCTCGTACTCAGCTTGCCAGGAGATGAAGTTTTCCAGTCTTCGTTAGTGCGGACCGGCAACCTGTACGCGTTGCTAAGTGACCGCGCTCTCTATCTGCTTGATCCCGCCTCGGTTGATAACGCGTTGTACCCGTGTAAGCCATCTGCCAGGCTTGAGTTCACAGATGATTACAACAATCTCAGTGAAGTCAACGTTGTTGAATTGCGAAACGAATTTCTCTTATCCTTCCTCTACGGTAAAGACGAGCGGACTCGAGCCTATCAAGCCTCGCAAGCTTCGTATTTAGTGGACCAGTCGTTCACGGTGACTGAATTGAATCACCATACGATCAAGCGCGGAAGTAGTAAATCGTTTGCCTATGCACCTGGTCTTATTGCACCTGTTGCTGATTGGCTAGTCGACACGTTTCCGATTCATCCGAGACGTGATCGCTATCTTTCAGGAGCGGCAAAACGCAGTGCTTGGCCTTGGGAGGCGCTTGCTTGGCAGGCGATCTTCTCGACCGTCTACTTTGCCACAACGTTTTGGTTGGCAACGCGTCGAAACTTAGCCTCGGTGGAAAAGTGGGTTTGGTCGCTCACGAACATGGCGACAGGAATACCAGGGATACTCAGTTTTCTTGCATTGTCGAAAACGGTTTTTACTCCGGAGCTTTCGAAGCAAACTGGGGGCCGAAGTGATTGAGTTGTTGACGGCTGAGGTTGCAAAGTACGGTCGATTGTCTTTACTGGTTCTGATCATTCATTTCGCCGCTCTGTTCGCGCTTGTTCAGTTTGGGGTATTCATTGATTCCGGTAGCGGTTTGGGAGTGCTTACTGCGACGGTCATGGTTGCTTCGGCGATCGGCTTTGGTGGTATGCAGATGCGGAGCTACGTTGACGCAAACCTCTGGACTTACTTGCTGAACCGTCCGGCTTCATCAATCCGTTTAGGCGGCGTGTTGCTCGCGGCTGCGACCACGATTCTAAGTTGCGTTTTTCTGGTTCCACCGTTGGTCGTCACCGTCTTATGCGATTGGCTACTGCAGTCCGTTGTCGATGGGCGTCACTACTGTCAGTACGCTTACTATTTTGGCCTTTTGCTTAGTGGTTATCTGGCGGGATGCTACTTGGTACTAGGCTGCAAGTTTGGGAAGGTGCTAGGTTTGGTTTTTCCAAGCTTGCTGCTCTTCGGGATGTTTCAAGCTTGGTATTTGCCGCTGCTATTTCTTGTAGCAATCGCGTGGCAATTTGTCTTGTTCATGAGCGTTTTCAAGGTAGATCTTGAAAGGCCATCGACCAAGCTCATTTTCCGGGTCGCGAACATCGCCGCTTTTCAGCTGGCGGGCTATCTTGTTTTGGGGATCGGAATCGGATTCTCGGTTCAGGCTTACCAAATGATCGTCTATGGTGCTGGGATCACAATCAGTTGGAATGAGTACTTTTCTGATGATACGCTCTCCCACTTGGAGATGCTCGATTCGCGTAAGAAACTGGCTGGAAGCTTGCGTGCGGTTCGCTCACCCGAAGCCAACGAGCTGATCCAGCAAGTGCAGCTCGCGAATGTCCACTCGCTCCAGCCCTTGATTTTGACCTTTCCAGTCCGGCACCAGAATCCGTTTCGCCAGCTGTCGTTCCATTATTCGCTGTTGGACGATACCAACGGTTTGGTATGGCGTTTCAGTCATGATGAAATGGAGTTTTTGCCTCGCGCTGGCAGAACCGATCAGACTTTTCTTCCCGTGCGGTCCAATGGAAAAGAAGTGCATTTTTCGGTTGTTCCGATCGTGTCCGACGGTCAAGTCGTGACGCCGAGTCAGATCTTCGTCTATGACTCCGACTTCCAGGAACTGGTTGCGAAATTTCAGGCCGGCTCCCATGAACGGCTACGGAGTGGCATCATCACTGCTGGTCCTCACCGTGTCGTCGTTACATCGCACCGAGTGGTTTTTTTGGATTCGGCGTCTGTACGCAATCCGACAGTCATGGCGGAGACACAGTACGCGGTAGACTTGAATCGCTCGTATAGAAGCCTCTTGAGCGTTGATATTGCAGAGTTGCTGGAAGAGGACTTGCTGGGCTTCCTGTGGGACACGCCGCACGAGACCGGCCAACCGGGTTCTTTTCAGAACACTGTCGGACGCTCCCTGGATGGTGACTTGCGCACGGTTGCTTCACGCCCGCTTAGGGATGGATTTCCGGATGTGTATCAACACCGCTGGTTCTATGCGTCACCGGGTTTGTTTCTCATTCACCAGTGGCTCCCGAATGTGTGTGGGGGTGTGGAGGAGCGAAGCTGGCTGTCACTGATTTTTCAGTCGCCGGTATCCGTTTTCCTAGCAGCAGTTTCCGTGCTTTTTTCCTGTGTTGTCACCTATCTTCTCGCAAGAGTTCAACTTCGATCTAAATCGTACGTAGGGGGCTGGGTTTGTATCGCCGCGTTGGCTGGGCCAGCGGGAGTTGTCGCTTTCGTCGCAGCCAATCCAGGCCGAGGCTTTTGCAATCCACAACTCGGAGAGGAGTACGCCCAATGAACCGATTCTATTTCACTCCAGTTCTCTTGGTGTTGCTCCTAGTTCTCTCGCAGCGATGCGTGCTCGGGCAATCAACGGAAAGGCAAGACTCGGCCGCGTTGAAGGCTGCGATCAAGGACTATCCTAGCCGGAAACGGCCGAGCTCAATTCCTGTCGAAGACTTGCTTGCGAAACCCAAGATCATCGATGTCAAGCTTTCGCCGGATGGAACAAAAATTGCCTACATCGCACGCGAACGTGACGGTTTTTCCGTCTGGCTTCTCGATACTCTGGATCTGAGTCGTCGTAAGGTCCTTGCAACAAGAATCATCCGCGCAATTTACTGGTCATCAGATGGTACTACACTCTTCGCCCCCACGGATGGTGGAATCGCGTTTGCAAAAGTTGCGACGGCAGAGCGCGGACTCTTCTACCGTTTTGATGCAGCGGCCGAGGAAGAGTTTCTTCGAGTCGATCCGTCAGACGACTGTAGGGTGCTGATTTCCAGGACACTGCCTTCGTCTACAAAGGCGATGTATCAGATCGTTCGCGTGGACTTAGAAGGTAATGCAGACACGATCTACAGCGCTCCTGAGAAACCTCACGATTTCTTGGTCGACAGCAAAGGTAGCGTACGCTTTGTAAGGCAAGCAGCGAACAGAGAGCACGTCCTTAAAGATGTGAAAGACGATGGCGGCAGGGAGATTATGCGGGCGTCAGGACTTGATATGTTCTCATTGGTCTCCTTCGACGAGAGCGAAGGACTCCTCTACTTGGTGACGTTTGGCCAATCAGATCTCAGGAGCTTGCAGGCCCTTGATTTGACGACAGGGCAATTGCGAGAAGTGCACCGTGACCCATTTGCCAAAGTCGATTTGACGCAAATTGCATCCGACCCAGCAACCGGGAAGATTTTACTCGCGAGCTACTATGGCCAACGCAACCGCAGTTATGGCACGGCCTCGGCTACTTCACTTCGTGAATCGATGCAGGCGGAGGTTTCTTGGCTCGAATCTCAGTTCGACTCTTCGATCTCAATCTATCCACGGCTGAACGGGAGCTGGCTCATTCGCGAACAGGCGGCGCACGTGGGACATGATCGTTACTTTCTATTTCGCCCGCATCAACAGCAACGACGTCTAACGCCTGTTCTTGCTGAGGAACGAGTAGAAGCTTGGAGGGTCGAGGACGGTGAGCTATCAGAGTTCTTTTCGGTGCACTATCGAGCATCGGATGGTATGAAGCTCTCTGGCTACGTGATGCTGCCGAAGGGTGTGCCGCTAGAGACCGCACCCATGGTGGTGGACATACACGGCGGACCGTTCGCGCGTGCACGCGACAAGTTCGGACCGTCTAACTATTACGCCAATCGGGGGTATGTTGTTTTCCGTCCCAACTTTCGTTCATCCAAAGGTTTTGGACTCAAGTTCATGAAGGCTGGCTATGGGCGATTCGGTTCACGTGTGCAACATGATATCGTTGAGGGACTGGAACGTCTTCTGGCTCTTGGCGTGGGAGATCGCGACCGAGTCCTTCCGATGGGGCACTCGTTTGGCGGATATAGCGTGCTAGCGTTGCTAACGTCCTATCCGGAGCGATTCGTGGGTGGAGTTGCTACTGCTCCGCCGATCAACCTGCTAGACACACTTTATCGAATCGATCACGCGGACATCAATCGGTACGATGGAGTGCGTCTCATCGATGTCATGCCAATGCTTGTGGCTGACCCGGACGACAGCGAGTTGATCGCCCAGATGCAAAGCGATTCCCCCGGGAATAAGATCGCAGCGCTCTCCAAGCCGCTTCTGATTTGGGCGGGTGCGCGAGATCAGCGAGTTCCAATTTCCCACGTCCGAGATTTCGCGTTGCAGGCTGCCCATGGAGGCAAGTCGATCAAGTTAGTTGTGGATCGATCTTGCGGGCACAATTTCGCACCATCGGATGAGATCGGGCCCCAAGCACTGCTTGAACTCACCGGAGAGTTCCTGGCGCAGCAGTTTGAGCGTGAACGGGAAGCTAGATCAGTCGAAACGCAGGACTATGAGAATCGTTTCCACTCGTTGTTGCTTGAGGAGTGATGGACGTCGCCCGTCGCCCAAAGGGTTGTACTACATCGTCGCGATGCGTTCGAAGTAGACGTCTTCGAACGGCGGATGGAGAGTGGCGGTGATCGACGTATCCACTCGAATATCTCGCGGTCGTTACCCATTAGCGAAGATGTTCATCGCGAATTTTGAAAATACGAATGGCGTTGTTACGCATCACTTTTCGCATTACGCCCTCGCCTTGGGATTCCGCAAATTCTGCCACAATCCGCACAACGTCGTCGACTTCGCCAAAATGAGTGCAGACGCCCCAGTTGGTGGCAAACATCAATCGGTCTTCGCCGAACGAGTCGTAGCAGGTTTGCAAGATCGGACGATAGGCTTCTAAGTCATTCGGTGCGGGGGCCCCGAATGCCTTAGTGCCGAGAAAGTTCAGTACGCTTGATAGCTTGCAATGCACGTTCGGGAGTGTGCCACACATCGCAACGGCTTCGGACCATTGCGGTGTTACGTTCGGACCTTTCACTCCCTGTCGGAAGCAGTGGTCAACCACGATGATTAATTTCGGGTAAGCGCGAGCTAGGGTGACCACAGACTGTGCTTGTGCATCCGAGATCAATAGATCAACGATCATGCCGTCCTGTTCCAGTCGTTTCAAATTCGACTGAGCGACTTCGTTTTGTAGATAGCCCTGAAGTTCTTCGCGTCGAAATCGATAGCCGCGTAGATAGCCAGTTGCTTTGTAGCGTTCGTGGTGCGACACAAAATCGTTGGAAGCCAGATTCCCGCGAGCGATGTAGCCGCAGATCAAATCCGACTTTGCTTGCTCAAGCACCCAGTCGTTGAACCTGTGTTGATCTTGGTCCACTGCCTCGACAACTACGGTGGCTTGGATGTTTAGCCGATTGGCAAGTTCGCGATAGTCCTCCGGTTTCACGACGTGCCCAAGTGTGTTCCGCGGATCGAATTTGCGAGTCTTCGACTCGAGGGCGATTTGCTCTTTGCCCTTAAAGTGAGTGTGCGTGTCGATGATCCAAAGTGGCTCAACTGGATCTTCTGCACTGGTGATCCCATCCATCAAACCACTGAGGGCCAGCAGTGCGAGGCAGAATCTTGGAAGGGACACTGGGCGGAGTAAACTGCGTTTCTTCATGTTTGCATTTTCAGTGGAGGAAGGCTGAACTTGCGTGCTGACATTGTAACCTGCTCCTGCAGATCGTCGGACAAGCCTTTGGCAAGGTTGCTGGGCAAGTCAGAGTTTGGTTTGCGGAAACTCCATAGCCCGCCGCGTGAGCGAGGGACAGCTCAAGTCCCTTTCTGACGCAGCGGGTTACGAGAGGAGGTAGTCTTCCTGGTTTCGAACTTTTGATTAGCCGTTGGCAAGGTTGCTGGGCACTGCGAGAGCGGCGAGATAAAGATCGCTTCACTCGAAAGGCGTGGCTTCGGTAAGCGCGGGAGCGGAGTCATTGAGTGGCAAAAATAGCGTCTGTGCCGATCGAGGAGGCGATAATTCAGTTGCGACGTGGATTCGGGAAATGTAAACTCGAATTCTGACCTGAATGGCATTTTAAAGATATTGTCCCGCCTCCAACTCTTGGGTTTCTCCAGTCGCTGACTCGATGTTTCCCGAGTTCTACTGTTTGTTCTGTCATGGCATCGGCTTCGTCTCGTAGAATCCTGGGCCGTGACAGCTCGTAGTTTGTCCCCAGCGACGCAAGTCCGTTTCCACCCGCCGAAAGATCTTTCATGTTCAATCGCAGGCAATTGCTGCACGGAGTGGCAGCCGGAATCGGGGCTGCATCTGGTGCTTCGCTTTTTCCTCAATCCTTGTTCGGGTCGAGTTCGACGGCTTCGAATTCGAAACGCATCATTTTCTTTATGCAGAACCAGGGCTTTGATCCCAAGACCTGCATTCCGGCTGGGATGAAGAGCAGTGGTTCTCTGGCGAATGCCAAGCTCCCCGAACCCATCAGCGCGCTCGAACCCTATAAAGAGCGATTGCACATTATCAACGGCTTGCACGGAAAGCACACGAGTCCGTCTCACAGTGCATTTTTTGGTGCGTTGGGTGGTTACCGCGGGAGTGACGGGGTCCCGCCCAGTGGCTCTACAATCGACTACGAGTTGAGCAAAGTGCTACCGCAGACTTTGCTCCCGCATTTGTGCATCGGTATGGACTCGATCGAGAACATGAAGACAAAGCCTACGCTTGCCACGCTTTCGGCTAGTGGCGCAGGGCAGCCTATCTTTATGCACTCCAATCCAAACCACTTATACCAGATGCTGTTTGGCGGTATCGCTTCCGGTGAAATTCGACGGCAGCATGAAGCCCGTTCGAATGTCATGACTCGAATTGAAGCCTTAGCCTCCGCCAACGACCGGTCCTTGCCAGCGCCCGACAGGCAAAGGTACGACCAATTCGTAAAGGGGTTTCAGGAGGTCAATGGTCTGCGCGACCGTCTCGACGGAGTCGCTGACCACTTGCGTAAGTTTGCGCCTGCCGTTGACGAACGGTATACGAACCCTGAATTTGAAACAGACTGGCACGACGCACTGCTCGACTTAGGGATTTCCTCACTCACGTCCGGTATTACCAATACTCTGACGATTGGTTCGGGACGTGGTGAAATCTTTGGAGCTTGGAAAGGCCTTGGGATCGAACAGCAAGGGCACAACCTTGGGCACATGGACCAACCAGATAATCCGATTTGGGTCAAGATTCGACAGTACAACAGCGAAATGCTCGTGCGGATCATGCAAGCCCTTGAAAGTGTGCCAGAGGGAAGCGGCACGATGATGGACAATACGCTGATCGTTTACACCAGCAATAACGCCGACAAGCAGCACACGAACGGAGCGAACTGGCCGGTCATGCTGCTCGGCGATTTGGACGGTGCCTTCAAGACTGGATGCTTCACGCAACTTGACGGCAAACGGCCAATCAATGCTCTGTATACATCTTTGCTTCGTGCCGTCGGTCAGAATGTAGACCGGTTCAACATGAGCGAGTCGCTCGCAAAGAAGTTCGATGACTCGGTTGGACCGTTGAAGGAAGTCTTGGCGTGATCCTGAAACGCATCTTCTTTTCAGTCGCCCTGGTATTGGTTTGGCAAACGTCGCCCGCTTTCCTAGCCGCACAAGAGTACGTGCCTGGGCAGCCCATCGACGCGACGTTTGACGACTTCGCCCAGCCATTCATCGAAGCTCATTGCCTGGATTGTCATGGCGATTCGGATCCGGAAGGGGATCTGTCCCTTCATGATCTGGGAGCGGTGAATGAAGTCAACGCTGAGACTTGGCGGAGCATCTGGGCGCAAGTCAGTCTTCAAGAGATGCCGCCCAAGGACTCGACTCTCCCAGAGGTAGTGGAGCGGTTGAAGTTCACGGATTGGATCGTTGGCAAGCTGACCGAGGCAATGCGTGATCGAGGCGGTTTTCGCGACCACTTGGATCCGGATAAGGGCAATTTCTTGGATCACGAATTGCTCTTTGGGGCGTTGCCTGAAGGGATCAAGCTGGTGCCGACCTCTTCGCCACCTCGGATTTGGCGTGTCACACCGCAAGAGCATATTACGCGGCTGAACGAGTTGATCAACTCGGAGCCGGAATACAATCCGGAGAAGCCTGGATTGCGGACGCGAGGTGATGTGGTGCCGACGAACCACGGCGGAGAGCTGAAGCTCTACTTCGGTACCGATCGAATCATCAAATGGCAAGGCGGGACGGTCGCCTACGCGACTTCGGTGAAAAGCGTCCCTGCCGTGCTTTCCACGGCTCGGGATCATGGGCTCGAAAACTACCCGGATTTCTACACCGTCAACAGCGCCGAGGCGACTCAGATCATGGGGGTGGCGGGTGACATCATTCGTTACATGGCGTACGGTCCACTGAGTATCGCCAATCCGGAGCAGATTACGGATGATCCGAATACTTACCCGATGGAAGGCGATATTCGCGGCTTGCCCACTGCTCTGGTTTATAGCACCAAGACGGTGCGCCCAATGACACCGGTTTTCGACTTGATGAACCAGGAAGGCGCCTCGGAAAAGAGCCTGCGGGCGGCTGTCGATTTTCTGTTCGAGGCGCTGACCTTTCGGCCTCCGAGCCGTGAGGAGTCCAACGACTATTTGGCGATCGTCAATCAGTCAGTGGAGAAGCTCGGCAAGGAAGACGGAGCCGTATTGGGGCTCTCCGCGATCTTCCTCGACCGCGATGCACTCTTTCGCCCAGAGTTGGTTGAGTACGGCGTGCCGGATGCGGATGGGCGAGTAATGCTGCAGGACTGGGAGCTGGGGCTTGCGCTGAACCACGCGCTCAGCTACATCCGACCCGATGAGCAGCTCCGAAAGGCGATTGTCGAGGGTCGCATGCGAACGAAGGAGGATGTTCGCCGTGAATTAGAACGGATGTTGGCGGATAACAGCTTTCGCAAGCCGCGGATTCTTCGTTTCTTTCGCGATTACTTTGACTACGACTTAGGCGGCTACATATGCAAGGATACGAAAGCGCTGAATGAAACTGGCGTATCGAGCGGCGGCAATGGCCATTACCGAGCGATGTTCGATGCGACTGCGAGTACGGATCGTTTGGTCGAGTTGATTTTGCAGGAAGATCAAAACGTATTGAAGGAACTGCTTACCACTCAACGTATCGTCGCGAGCGACCGCGAGAGTCAGTACCTCGGTCGCAAGCGAAGTCCTGAAGAGCGAGAGAGTGCGGAAACGGCAGCTAAGGAATCTGCTGCTGAGGCAACCCGCGAGGCCAATGCGGCACTCACGGCAGCGGAAGAGGAGCTAGCCGAGTTGCAGAAGGTTTTCGAAGATCAACCCAAAGAGGCTGAGCAGAAAAAACGCAAGCAGGAACTAGCCCGCAAGGAACGGGCTGTCGATGTCGCTAAAAAACGTGTGAACGCAGCCAAACGGCAGCGACGAAGCGCAACGAGTTTAGCCATCGAGAAAGCAGATTTGTCGGGTGAGTCAATCTACGCGAGGGTCAGCCATCGGAGCTTTGGAAACGGCTCGATGAAACCCGAGAGGACTTTGTCACTCACGCCAGCTGGCCAGCGCCTCGGAATTTTAACTCACCCTAGTTGGCTCGTGTCTCATTCGGATGCCATGGACAATCATGCAATCCGTAGAGGCCGCTGGATTCGTGAGCGTCTCCTAGGTGGCGGGATTCCTGATGTTCCCATCACGGTGGACGCGATGCTTCCCGATGAGCCGCACAATACGCTACGCATGCGGATGCGTGTGACTCGGGAATCGTACTGCTCATCCTGCCATGCGAAAATGGACCCGTTGGGCTTGCCCTTTGAGATGTACAACCATGCGGGCGTGTATCGCAAATTCGAGCTTGATCGACCCGTCGACACGGCTGGAGAGATCATCGATTCAGGTGACGAGGCAATCGATGGTAAAGTGGCAAACGCGCTTGAGATGGTTCAGCGAATTGCCGCTAGCGATCGAGCCGAACAGGTATTCGTCCGTCATGCGTTCCGTTTTTGGATGGGCCGAAACGAAACTCTGAATGACGCACCGGTCCTACAAGATGCCTATCGTGCCTACAAAGACAACGGCGGTAGCATGAAGGCTCTTCTCGCATCGCTTCTAACTTCCGACGCGTTTCTCTACCGCACTAAGTTGGAGAGCTCGCCCGCAGTTGAGAATTAGGCTGCGTTTGGAAACGGCGGCTGGCCGTTCCCGGTGTCTGTGATCGGAGCCCTATGCCATAAGTCTTCCGATAACGTGCGAAGGGGAGACTCGAGCCTCCCCTCCCTTTTTGAACGCGTGCGTCGGTGATTACCTCTTCGCGGCAGGGCCGACGAGTTCAACCAAGTTACCGTCGGGATCGCGGACAAGAGTTAGTGCCATTGGCGGATCTGTGCTCGGAATTGTCGCTGGGCCATTCGCTATTGGCTCAACGGAAGCCGCACTTAGCCTTTCGACCGCAGCAGCCATGTCCGAAACGGAAATGGTCAGATAGCTGACGCCCAGTGTCGACTCGATGTAGTCGTGATTGGCTTTGGCACTCGGTCCTTCGGCTTCCATCAACTTGAGCGATGTAGCGCCGGGGCCATTTCCGAGCTTAAGAACTTTGATTGCCAGCGGTTGACCATTCGTAAGCCCAGAGTACTTCGCAAAGTCAGCGTCGACATCAAAACCACCCGTCTCTTGGAAACCGATTGCCGTGGTGTAGAACTCCACGGCGGCATCGATGTCGCTGACGACCACTCCAAGGTCAATTGTCAGCCGTGTGAATTCACTCTTCTTCGTCTCTGCTCCAGCTTGTTTTTTCGCCGTTTCGTCTTGAGCAATCGCGTACAGCCCAAGTCCGACAAACAAAGTAGCAGCCACCAACAAGTAATTCTTCATCGTTCGGTTCTCCATATGAATGTTCTGAGGTTGCAAAACTAGGACGCCCAAATCGCAAAGCCTGCTAACGTGTGAAGCAGACACACTGCGTTTTGATTGCGCGACTACAAATTCGAGTCTGTGATCTCGATGGTGTCAACGTTCATGATCTGAAAGTGAAAAACTTGCCCATGCTTTGGCGACCATCTCGTTTGGGAACCAGGACGTCTCAGCGTCGCTTCCGCCGAACTCGTTAAAGGGAGCAAATTTCTTCTTCCGTAAGTCGGCCAGCCAGCCCTTTTCTAAGTTGATTGGTTTTAGTGCGACTGGCCCGTTTCGCGGATCAGTGCCTAGTGGGATTCGGAGTTTGATCATGGCTTCCGTCCAAGGGATCACTACTTTGTGGGCAGCCCAGGCTTTCCAGTCCGCGTCAGAGGTTTTGTCTTTCTCGAAGTCCATTCCTTTTGGCCAATGCGATTGCAGAAAATGGAATAGCCATAGGCGCCATAGGCCGATCGGGAGTATCGACCCATTTTGCCAATTCGCTGACTTGCTTGTGAACAGCCTCGGCAACGGTTGACTCGGACTCCAAACACGTATGAAGATGAGCACTTGCGATCAAAACCCAAGACTATCTTGATTCGTGGGAAAAAAACATGTTGGCCGAAGGGGCAAGTAGGGATACTATTTTGAGGGTGACCTGTGGGTCGCGTACACGCCAGAATCGATTGACTCAAAGCAGACTTCGAAACGAAGACGCTAAACTCTCCTTGGTCACTACGACTATCCACTGAAGCGACGTCCGCTTTTATCAAGTAAACGAATCAGGAAGGACACAGAATGAAAGTACTCGCTTTCGCGGCCAGCAACAGCAAGACCTCAATTAACAAGCGGCTGGTCAGCTTTGTCGCTAGCCGCTTCCAGAGTACGATCGAGCCCAATGCCTCAGTCGAAGTATTGGACCTTATCGACTACGAGCTTCCGCTTTACCGCCCGGATCGAGAAGCCGAGGCAGGAATTCCGGAGCAGGCACAGGACTTTTTTGGGAAAATCGGTTCGGCTGATGCGATCATTGTGTCGTTCGCTGAACACAACGGCTCCTACACTGCTGCTTACAAGAACCTCTTTGACTGGGCCTCCCGTATCAACCAAAAGGTCTATCAAGGTAAGCTGATGGTACTACTCGCAACGTCACCCGGCGGCCGAGGCGCTAGCAACGTTTTGAAGATCGCAGCTGAGTCGGCACCCCATTTTGGTATGGACGTCAAAGGGACGGTCTCTGTGCCTTCGTTCCAAGATAACTTTGATCTTGAAACAGGCGAGTTGACCAACCCAGAGCTCGTCGCACTAGTGGATGAAGCTCTCGGCCAATTGACCTAGGCTACGTAGTCATGAAGCAGGCTTCGGCTAGCGGAGTCTGCGGGTGAACGCGACTGGAGTTCCGTTTCCGGCAGGACAAGTCACTTTTTTAGTGTGCGCAGAATAGTAACTCGGCTGTCCCAGCCGGAACGCAGTCTATTCGCGGCTCGAAGATCCGAGCTACTTTGTATAGCTTGAAAAAAGTGATTAGGTCTGCCGCTTCAGGGCGTCCTACTGTGTCAACTGGCTAACTCAAGCACAGTTCCTTTCGAAATGCTTCCACAAGTGAAGCTAGCTCGACGTTTCTCTGCTCGAGATTGGTATACTGCTTACCCTCGCCCACTATCACTGAGAGATGATCAGATGAACTGCAACTCGCCACGCTACAACCTCGTTTGCATGCTCATAATATCGGTGTTCGCTACAGCCGTCGGTTGCAATACGAATACCGAGCAAGTCTCATCCAGGCCGCCGCAAGAGACCTCTCAGCTCGAGGATACTCCTGCCAATTCGTCTTCCGCTTCCGAGTCGTCGTCCGCGTCCGAGCCGCTTGACGAGACCGAATCCATTACGAAGCCGATGAGCCCGGTTGAAGACCGCGCGACGGGAAAAATTAAGTGGGAGGAGGACACGGCCGCCAGTGCGTCCATTCCAGATCAACTGCCCGTGTTCGAGAATGCGATACCGAAGAGCGGTAGCATGGATGACCGGTTCTTCGTTTTTGAATGGCACACTGAAGAGCCCAAGAGCGATGTGATGGACTTTTATCGTAAGGAGCTTCCCCAAGCGGGGTGGGAAGTTGTGTCGGAGAAGTCCTTTGGCAGTTTCAAGGCCACGCAAGGCAAGCAGCAGGTCGACGTTTGGATTGGCCACGAAGCCGGCAAACCCGTTTCGATCGTTGTACGTTTGGAGCTCTAGCAGTTTCCGCGGTCAACAAGGTCGGATCGCTTGATCGGTTTGGTGTCGAGGGCAGCAAAGCACTGTGAATGCGAGGCAGCCATGTTGGACTCTCGCAGCCTCGTCCAAACCTCCTGCAAGCGATCGGACTCAGCACGATTGGCATCTTGTGAGTCCCTAAACACTAGCTCGAGCGCGGGACAAAGCGAGGCCGGTGTAATTGGGGCCGATGTTCTCAATCCGCCTCAGAAGCCGTCTGCTCAGCTAGGATCTTTTGCCACAAGGCTGTTTCGTCCTCCTGGTCGGTCTGCTCGTAGAATCGAATGGTGCGTCGAACTGCATCTTCGATTTCACGGGGCAGGGGGTAAGGCCGCTCTGTGCGTTCTGCTCTCAGTCCTTCAACACCCGCTAACAAGAGAGTTTCCGCTTCTTCGTAGTTGCCTTGTTCCGCCAAAGCCGAGCCTAAAGCCGACTGAACGACCAGTGGGAGCGACTCGCGTGGCATCGGGTTGGCTTGCAAGAGTTCGTGCGCTTCTCGTAAGAGAGTCTCAGCCTCCGCAGGCATTCCGCCGCGCAAGTACCGCTCGCCGGCCAGCGCGATTGCTTCTGCCAACTCCTGCGACTGGTCAGCATATTCATTGCGCTCGCTCTTCAATACTTCCTGCAACAATTCGCCGCCCTCTTCGACTCTGCCGGTTCGAACCAGAGCTTCGGCCAAACCTCGCCGCCCTTCGACCCGTTTCTCGGCAGTCGCCTCCGGTATCGACTCCAGCAAGGTCAACGCTTCCTGTGGTCGGTCTTTCACGAGGTAAGCTTCGCTCAGATAGGTAGCGCTGATGATCGACGACTCGTGGCCATCGCCCAATGCCTTGCGGAACTTGGGCAACACACTCTCCAGCAGCCGTATTGTTTCCGTTTCGTCGTCGTTTTCAAAGTATGCGACCGCAGCATTCATGATGGCATCATGCGTCTTGAGGTGCTCTTCACCCAGAACATCCGCAAAGCGCGCCATGACTTCGACATGCAGCGGAATGGTCTCACGTACAGGTCGGACTGCGCCATACACCCATGCCAGTAAATCCATCGAGTAGATTGTTGTCGGATGCCGTTCGCCCAGCGATTCAGTGGTTCGGCGATATGCCTCTTCGATAGTGGGAAGTGCTTTTTCATAGTTGTGCACTAACATGTAACTGAGACCCAAGCTG
>JBGCCZ010000145.1:0-28988 GCA_045105035.1 Pirellulaceae bacterium
GAAGAAACAGAGATGCGTCCGACGACGCCTTATGGAATCAACAAAGCTGCGGCGCGGTGGATGGTTCAAGCGTACCGAGAGCGTTACGGAATCTTCGCGTCCAATGCAATCTTGTTCAACCACGAGTCTCCGCTTCGAAAAAGAGAATTCGTAACCCGAAAAATTAGCCACGGCGTTGCTGAGATCAAACACGGCTTGCGCTCTAACATTGAACTCGGTTGCCTGGATGCGAAACGCGACTGGGGCTACGCGGGCGATTTTGTTGAGGCAATGTGGAAGATGCTTCAAACGGAAACGCCCGACGATTTTGTCATCGGGACTGGACAGACACACTCAATCGAAGACTTTGCCGCGGCCGCCTTCCGGCATGTCGGACTTGATTGGCACGAACACGTTTCCACCAATCCAGCTTTCATCAGGACCAATGATCAAGGCGTCCTTTCCGCAGACTGCAGCAAGGCCGAGCAAATTCTCGACTGGACCCCGTCGACAAGCTTCAACGACTTGGTCGCGATGATGGTAGACGCCGACATGCAGTCCGTCGCTGCATCTACAAGCCAAGCCTCAACAGCCCGTCGAGCTGCGTAGCATCTAGACGGCTCATCGAGGAAAGTGCGTTGGGAATCTACCAACCCGACCTCGCCGCGTTTCCCTTTTCTAACCAGAATCTTGCTTGCGGCGAGCGCTTTTGATGAGTTGGCATGCTGCGGCAAGGCACTGCCGTTGCATCTATCACGCAGAATTGCTCTGGTTTCTTGGGCGATTTGCGGCGAATGCAGAGATCTCCGTTGTACTCTTCCATAAATTGGCCTCACTCGGAGCTGTGCCATCGAAGTGCGATTTCTCGCGAGATCTTGGCTTCTTGAATTGCCTGATCGATACGATCCGAATCGAAGTGAATTCGGGGCACCTTCGTACCTGCATTGGGGCTTTCCGAACGGCCCCAGCCGGTATCATAAGTGCAGCCCGTAGTAGGCCATAGAAGAGTGTCTGAGTCTGATTCCCACATTGGAATGCTTGATTCAGGGCGGTTTTTCGACGTTCCTCGGTGATTCGGGAACTGCTTGTGGCGAGCTTGCGTCCCTTTCCTTCAGCGAACAATGCAGCACGACGACAAAGAAGCGATTGAAAGAGTGCTGGCTGGGGATGCGGATGCGTTCTCCGGCTTGGTGGAGCGCTATGGAGATCGTTTGATTGGCTTGCTCATGCACGCGTGCGGTAATCGAGAGCTGGCGGAAGAAATTGCACAGGAAACCTTAGCGCGTGCCTATCGGAAGCTGAACCTCTTCTCGGGCGAGTCGCAGTTTTATACTTGGTTGGCCCGAATCGGCATGAATCTAATGGCCAGTGACCGCCGACGAAAACGCATCGAAAACCAGGTAGAACGCGAGGGAATTGACGTAGCCATGGACTCCACCGAAAGTGGACAGCGACCGGATGAGGCAGTCGAGCTGACGGAAACTCAGGAGCGAGTTCGTCAAGGCATTGCAATGCTCGACCTGGAACGCCGACAAGTTCTGCTGATGCGGGATTTTGACGGCTTGGAATACGGTGCAATTGCTGAGGCGCTGGACATTCCAGTAGGTACCGTTCGCAGTCGGTTGCATCGAGCTCGACTAGAACTCAAATCGATTCTTAAGCAAACCGCCGTGGAACTTGGCTTCTTCTAAATGATCTGAGATGAGCGAACACAACCAAGATAGCGGTAGCGAGCCTAATGAACTTCCGGACGATCAGTTCCAGGAAGAGTGGTTGACCGCGTACATCGATGGAGAATTGAATCCGGAACAACGGCAGGAAGTTGAACGCCGTTTGCAATTTGATTCCAACGCACAATTACTTTTACTGGACCTCCAGAAAATCAAAGGCGTGGTCGCCGAGCTACCGCGACTTGGGAAGTCTTCAGAAGAGCGCGCGTCCTTCACGAAGGACAACGCGAGATTCTCTCTACAGTCAATTTCGAGTCTTGCAGATTCGCTCGAAGAGGACTCCGATCTCGATCCCCAATCCGCGACTATCGACAATCCCGAGTCGGTCGTGCCTGTGGCAGATGACTCGGAAGCGGCCATTCAACGTGAACTCGAAGAACACCTCGATGAACTAACCGAGTCGGAGATTGATTCGGAAGCCGAGATAAAGCCGGTGGTCGATAGCGAGGCCGAAAGCGACGCAGAGGCCGCGCAGGCCAATGAGTCCCAAGAGGACGCTACCCGAGAATCTAGCGTTGAGGGTTTGCAGGAGTTCTCCATCGCTCCTCGAGAAGAAGAAGGTACGGAGGCATCCGTACCAATTGACGAGCAGACAGGTGATAGAGCATACAAGGCAATTGCCGAGGAGACGGCTTCTGGGGCACCACGAAATACCGATCCGACCTACGACGATGAGGAATCTGAAGCGTTAACGGCGTCTGAAACAGCTCAGGTCAGCGCAGTTGCGGAGGGAAATACCGAGTTAGAAGAAATAGCCTCGGACGAAGAATCGACTCCCGTTTCCGGGTTGCCTTCAAAGTCTGATGAGGACTACGACATTGTCAGCGAAGCAAGTGTTCTTAGCGCGGCGGACGATACCGTCGAGTTCCTGAGTGAGGCTCCGCCCGAGGACGACTTCGAAACGGTAGTGGCGGCAAGACAAGAACTTCCGAAACGCAAGCTAGCTTGGCTGCGTCCTGCAACGCTTGCTCTTTCGGTCTTACTGATGGGCGGACTAGGCTACTTGGCCCTGACTTCGTTCGCACCTCTCGCGAGCAACAGGCTTGCTCTTGGCCCCAATTCCCCGACGGATTCGGTCTCCAATACGGAGCCCAGCGGAGGGCAATTGGAGAGCGCCGCGCAATCTCCGATGCCAGCCCGTGGAAGTGCTTCAAACCCAAGCACTTCGAATTCGAACACTGCAAATAGCGGCACCGCCGATGCCAGTGCTTTGATGAACGAGAAGAGCAGGCCATCAATCTTGGGCGAGCTAGCGGACGCCAGCGACGCCACCTTCGACAGCCTTCTCCCTCCTTCTGCAAAAGCATCCAGGGTCGACACATCGAAATCCCAAGTCGCGTCCGAGGCAGTCGAGGACAACATCGAGATGACAGCCCCAGCAAGTGAACTTCCAGGCACGCTGACGCCACCTACCTTGGCTGATAACTCCTTGGCCGAGGAGATCTCATCGCAAGCCGCTATCGCCTCCAATTCACTTCCACTGCCAGAGTTTCCTCCGGAAATGAGTCGCGACTCAACGAATGGACTTGCTGATTCGAACCAGACCAATGGAGCGGGTGCTGGCCTGGCCATGCCAGAGTCGAGGCAGCTACCACCGCCGACTGCGGAGTCTCCTTCGGTTGACGATATTGCGATGCAGCGGAATCGATCAGTGCAACCGCCTGTACTGGAGCTTCCGAGTGCAGATGACGTCGTCCTGCCCAAAACGACTTTGCCCGAGATAACATTGTCGTCCCCCAACGCAGCGAGTGACTCTCGCGTCGAATCGACTCAGCCGGAGAATCTAGCTCCTGCTACAGAGCCAGCCACCCCGCGGCCTTCGATGCCCTCGTTTCCGGCCGATGAAACTGAGGCGAGTTCGCTTCGCTTCGAAGCGTCTCCGGGCACGGAAGGCATAGCGGTACTACCCGGTTTAGATCGCGAAGCACCGAACATTGTCGCCGGTCCTTCCCAAGTCCCAGGATCGGCTGCCCCCGAAACGAATCCGTTGAGGAATAACTCACGGACTCGGCAGCCGGAAGCTTCTCGGTCGATGCCACAGCAGTCGGATGCGGCTGTGCCGCGGCGGTCGAAAACAGCAGAACCGCCGGGTGAACCAAAGAAGCTGGTGGCTCCTGCTGCGGAATTGCCAGGCGATCGTTTCTTGGTTTTCGCCAGTAGCGATTGGCAAGATCAAGAGTTGCGAAACGCAGTGGCCGCTGCTTCGTCGACTCTTGGATTGCCGCTCAGTTCTCCGTCGGACAAGTTCGAACGCTCCAACAAGACTCCGACATTGGCACTGACTCGAATCACGGAATCGACGGCTCAGCAAGTCGCCCCCGCGATTCGAGGGCTCCGCCTACGTTCCTGCCAGGCGGAGGAGTTTGGCATCGCAACGCTGGCCGCCCGCCCCAACGCTTCGACGACCCAGTCTCTGCTACTTTTCACAACCAAGTCGGACGCAGAGCGACTTCTGGCTTCGCTGCCTGCTAAGTTCGGATCGGGCGCGCGAACGCAACGCGGTAGATCGGTACTCTGGCTCGAAGCGAATGGAGCTGCGTCAAATCCCAAAGTACTACTACTGCTCAACGTCGGCAGGTAGAAGCCAAGGATCGATCTTGGGATTCGCGAATTGGACGCAATTGTCGGCTTTCTGCTCTTGAAGGCTTCCCCTGTCGCCGAGTCCGCATGGAAGTGCGTACGAATTTCCGTACAATTCCGCTCCACGCCTGAGGTGTCCGAACCCGGCCGAGTCGTTTGCTACCCAGGGTCGATGATCGAGGTAAATTCCACCACGGTTTTACTTTTCCTGGGGCCGGACCGATATCTGTCAGTGGAGTCCATGAGCAAAGGACTCGCGATGATAAAACGACGGCCGGGCGATTGAGCTTCGTCTGCCGCGAATTTGGGTTAGGCCGAGTTTCGCGGTAAATGCCTCCGCCCATGACCAAATGAACAACGGACTGTTTGCATTATCGACATGGCTGGCCCAGTTGAATTCAATTCCAGCGATTTGAGTCGAGCGGATCACGTCGACTGATGAAAGAAAAGCACATGAGCAACTTAGCAGATAAGATTCCAAATCGCTTCGACTACAAGAAGGCAGCCGATGCAATTTACGCGGCTTGGGAAGCAGATGGGTGTTTTCGCGCGAAGCCGAATCCGGATCGAAAGCCCTTCACCATTGTCATCCCGCCGCCCAATGTCACGGGAGCATTGCACCTTGGGCACGCGCTCAACAACACGCTTCAGGATATTCAAGTTCGCTGGCACCGCATGCGAGGCTTTGAAGCACTCTGGATGCCTGGAACGGATCACGCCGGAATCGCGACGCAAGCGGTGGTTGAAAGGCGACTAAAAGAGGACGAGAACAAAACTCGTCACGACCTGGGACGCGAGCAACTCGTTGAGAGAATTTGGAAGTGGAAAGACGAGTATGAGACCCGCATCTTGAACCAGCTACGTGCGATGGGGTGTTCTTGCGATTGGGAACGCACGAAATTCACACTGGACGAAACCTGTGCAAAGGCTGTGCGTACAACCTTCGCTGACCTGTTCGGTAAAGGCCTGATATTTCGTGGCAAACGCTTGGTAAACTGGGATCCGTTCTTACAGACCGCAGTCAGCGATGACGAAGTGTTTCATGCGGTTGTTAAAGGCCATTTCTGGCACTTCAAATACCCAGTCATCGATCCACGGGCGGGCGAACCAACGCACGTCACTATTGCAACAACTCGGCCCGAAACAATGTTGGGCGATACGGCTGTGGCAGTGCACCCCGAGCCCGAAAAAGCACTCGACAAGTACGAAGCTCAATTGCGTGAAAAGCTCGACGCGGCTTCCGACAAGGAAAAGCCCGCCATCGACTCACAGTTGAAAGCTCTGGAGGAGCGGCGGAATTCACACCTGCCACTTTTAAAGACACTGGCAGAAATGGCGAAACGTGGCACGAAGTTGATGCTGCCTTTGGTTGACCGCGAGATTGACCTAGTCGCTGACGTCTGGGCCAAGCCTGAGTTGGGAAGCGGCTGCGTCAAGATCACTCCAGCACACGACCCGAACGATTACGAAGTCGGCCTACGCTGCAACCTGGAAATGATCAACATTCTGAACAGGGATGGCACCGTCAACGAGAATGGGCGGCAATTTCAGGGGCTGACGATGAAGAAGTGCCGTCAAGCAGTAGTCGATGCACTCGACGAAATCGGTCTGCTTGGCGAAGTCGAAGATCGTGAAATAGACCTGGCGCATAGCGATCGGAGCAAGACTGCGATTGAGCCGTTTTTGGCGGATCAATGGTTCGTCAAGATGGAACAGCTCGCGCAGAATGCAATGGACGCCGTCACTGATGGTCGCGTCAAGATATTTCCTGATCGCTACGCGAAAGGCTACTTAGACTGGCTCAGCGAGAAACGAGACTGGCCGGTCGGTCGCCAACTCTGGTGGGGGCACCAGATTCCGATTTGGACCAAGACATTCGAATCCACGGAGGAAGCCAACGCAGCGGCGAAGAAGTTCAACGAACATGCGGACGCGAACGCTGGAGCCCTGTCCGCTTCGGTAGAAGCCCCAATGACCCTGCACGTCTGTGTTCGTGACGAGAAGTGTTCTTGGGAATCAGAGCTAGAATCGGAAGGCTTCACACGGCAAGAAGATGTACTCGATACTTGGTTTAGTTCAGCGTTGTGGCCACATTCAACACTTGGTTGGCCCGAGAAGACCGCGGACCTGGAGTACTTCTATCCCACCAGCACGCTGATCACGAGTCGAGATATTATCACGCTCTGGGTCGCCAGAATGGTGCTCATGGGACTGAATAACGTCGGGGAAGTTCCGTTCCGCGAAGTCTACATTCACCCAAAGATTTTGGACGGCTCCGGCGAGACGATGTCCAAGAGCAAGGGGAATGGCGTTGATCCAATCGACGTGATGGATAAGTTCGGCGCCGACGCTCTGCGTTTTGGTCTGGCATGGCTGGCTGCAGAAACGCAAGACGTTCGGATGCCTGTACAGTTTGAGTGTCCACACTGCGAGGCTGCGGTAAATCAAACGAAAAAGAACCGTCAGCAGCCGACTATTCAGTGCCAGGGATGCGAAGGGACTTTCTCGACGCAATGGGCCTCGACTGAGGAAGATAAGGCCCATCCGCGTGGCGCGGTCATCAGCGAACGCTTCGAACTCGCTCGCAACTTCTGCAATAAGCTGTGGAATGCAGCTCGCTTTGTGATGATAAATCTCGAGGGTTTCGAGCCCCAGTCGCTCGACGTTCCCCAACTACCAATGGAAGACAGGTGGATTCTTTCGCGGCTCTCCACCACCACTCAAGAGTTCACCAAAGCCATCGAGTGCTACCGATACAGTGAAGCAGCTCGACTGGTATATGATTTTGCGTGGGACGAATTCTGTAGCTACTACGTTGAGATGGCAAAGCCTCGATTCCAGGACCCTGAACAAAAAGCTGTTGTTCAGCAAGTCCTTGCCCATTGCCTGGACCATCTGCTACGGCTCCTACATCCTATGATTCCTTTCATCACCGAGGCGATTTGGCAGGAACTATTCTTGTTCGGGCAAGTCCGAACACTGGATGGGCAAACGCAGTCTTCGAAGTGGTTAATGCAATCGGATTGGCCCGAAGCGGAACTGTCGCATCAGGACCCTCAGATCGAGGAGCAATTTTCGACTTTTGTCGCCGCGTTGGGAGCTATTCGAGAAATTCGGTCCCGACAGAATATTCCGCCGAAGGAATTCGTGGAGTTCGTTGTGGAAGGAAACGAATCGAAGCTCGCGCTTCTTGAGCCCATGCAAGCGTACTTTGAGGCACTTGCAAAAGCCAACTGTCAGGGCTTTGGGAAGCCGTTCGGCGAATTGGAAGTCCCGCCAGCTGAGATGACTGTCGACGGTCTGAAGGTCACGATTGACCTTGGCCAATTCATCGACGTCGAGGCTGAAATTTCTCGCAACGAGAAACTACTTGAGGGCCTGATGAAGCAAATTTCCGGCAAAGAGGCGAAGCTCGGTAATGAGAAGTTCGTCGGCAGAGCTCCTGCTGACGTCGTCGAAAAGGAACGCGCGGGACTAGCCGATTTGATCGAACAACGCGAAACCGTCTCTTCGGCACTCGAACGCTTGAAGAACTCGCAAGCGAAATAACCTGGGAGCAGGGCAATGCGCTCGAATCAGTGATGATGGTGGTCGTGACCACCATCATCGTGCGAATGCGAGTGTCCAACTTGCCCGGTATTGTCGGCCCACTCACGCCGCGCTGCCACTTCAGCGAGTTCGAAAACTGCGTTGAGTGGTTGTCCGTTCTGTTCGGCAAGTCGTTTGCAGTCCTCGTACTCGGGTGCAAAAGTGGGTTCGCTGGTTTTTCCACGGTGCGAAATCTTCACACGAATCGCTCCAAGCGTTGTTTCAACCGAACGGATCTCCCGTTGAAGCGTGCTGCGATCCATTGTCGACCGGCGAATCCCGAGAGTACTGGTGTGATCGAACATGCACTTCTCGAGACGCGATCGCATGGCCACTGGCCCAATCACCGAAAGCATCACGGCCGGTCGATTTTTCTTCATACCGATGGCAGTTGTGAAGACATCCAACGCACCAACCGTCCATAGCTTTTCAACTGCGTAACCAATTTGCTCACCCGTCATATCGTCCAAGTTGGTTTCGAGGACAACGACTTCGTCTTCTTCGTGCCCCGACGCGGCACCGATCATAATGCGGAGAATGTTGGCCTGCTCTTCCAACGCGCGGTGACCTGCCCCGTAGCCGATACGTGCAATCTGCATACTAGGTAGCGGCCCGAATCCATCGGCGAGCGTCGCCAAGATGGCGGCTCCAGTCGGTGTCGTCAGCTCTGCTTCGACACGCGACTCAACAATCGGAACGCCCTTCAAGAGTTCGGCAGTCGCGGGCGCTGGGACACTCACCGTACCATGAGCGATCTGGATCGTGCCGCATCCCGTTGGGGTTGGCGATGCAACGATCCGGTCGACGCCGAGTGAGCAAAACGCTACAGCGACTCCTACAATATCGACAATGGAGTCCACGGCCCCGACTTCATGGAAGTGGACTTCCTCCAGCGCCTGCCCGTGAACCTTTGCCTCTGCCGCACCTAGTTTACGGAACATGCGTAAAGACAAATCGCGTTCACGCTCCGTCAGTTTGCTGCCGTGAATCATCGCTTCAATGACCCGCAGCCCACGATGCTCATCCTCGGGCGGGTACACTACATCCAGCTGAAGTGCACGGAAGCAATGTCGCTGAGTCTCGCTGAACTTCAGCTCGACTTGCTTAAGCCCCAAAGATCGAACCTGCTGCAAGAGGTATTCTCGGTCGGCACCAGCATCGACTAAAGCGGCCAATGTCATATCTCCGGCAATGCCGCTTGTCGTATCTAGGTAGGCTACAGCCATGATGTTCCAGTCTGATCCGAGATAGCAATGGATGCGGGAAAGGCTCTACAGGATTGCTTGCGAACGATCCTACTTCGATGGCTCAATGGGACAACCGAGAAAAGCCGTTCGCCACGCAGTTCGAACCCCTGCAGTGATGGGGGAATGGGTGAAATCCGCCTTGCACTCGAGATTCGATTCACTGCATGAAACAAACAGTTATCCAAAAAAAAACGCCAAGCAAAGCTTGGCGTCCATGATTCATTAATCTGATCGAGCAGTTCTTGCCGGTGCAAAACTACTTCTTCTTCTCGACATGCAGAGTATGCTTCCTAAGCCGAGGGCAGAACTTCTTAATTCGAAGTTTCTCTCCACCTGACCTACGTTTCAAGGTGTAGTTGTAATCTCCTGTTTCCTCGCACACCAAGTGGACGATCTCTTTCTTCTTGCTCTTCGCCATGACTAATCGTCCTTCTTCTCAGTTTCTGTACCGTCAGCTTCGCTCTTAGCATCCGCGACTGCTTCATCATCGCCAGCGCCTTCTGCTTCTGCTGATTCGGCGGAGTCATCTGCACCGCCAAAGTCGGGCTTCTCCGACTTCTTAGCAACTCGATCATTCTTCCCGACAAATTCGAGGATTGCCCGAACTCCAGCATCACCAAGTCGTGGCGTGGCAAGTCGCATGATACGTGTGTAACCGCCAGGACGATCCTCGTAACGCTCCGCAAGAACGTCCATCAAAATCTGAACGGCTTCTTTGCTGCCCAATATTTGGTACAGGCGACGACGGGCATTTACAGAAGGCGTGATTGCAGCGACCCACTGAGCATGCTTGTCAGAATTTCTCCACGACTTCCAAGCTTCAGTACCGCGATCATCATCGCACGCGAATTGCTCGGCAGCACGTTCCGCAACCAAACCTTTCTTCGCGATGGTGACACACTTCTCGACCAATGGGCGAATCTCTTTCGCCTTAGCGATCGTCGTTGTAATCCGTCCTTTGACCTTTGGCGCGTTGTCATCCAACTCGGTATTCTCACGTTCAGTGAGGACCAGGGCAGTGACCATGTTGCGAAACAAAGCTTTCCGGTGACTCGGCGACCGTCCTAAAGTACGGCCCTGTCTACGGTGTCTCATGACTTAATTCCGATTTATATTCCGATAATTGTTCGGCCAAGAGTTCCGCCGCAAACCGGCTCGACCCTTCAGTAATGTTCTTAGAACGTTGGGGCGGAAGGCAAACGCATTCCAAGGTGAAGTCCAAGGGCAGACAACTTTTCACGTACTTCCGTCAACGTCGTCTCACCAAAGTTGCGAATCTCAAGCAGTTGATCCTCATTTCGTTGGACCAATTCACGGATCAAATGAATGCCCTCGCTCTCAAGGCAGTTCGCCGCACGAACACTGAGCCGCAAATCGCTGACAGTAGTGTTCAGTTTTGCCTCGAGCTGGGCTTCTGCAGAACCAGGACCACCGCGAGCGGTAGCGTGAACCTGCTGCCCCAATTCCGTATATTGAACAAACGGATTCAAGTGCTTACGGAAGATTTTTGCAGCTTCAACTAAAGCCATCTCGGGTACGACCGAGCCATCCGTCCAAATTTCCAAGTTCAATTTGTCGTAGTTCGTCTTTTGACCAACCCGCGTTTCTTCAACCTCATAACGCACACGAGAAACAGGGCTGAAAACAGCATCTATCGGGATAATACCGATTTCGTGATCACGGGTACTGTGCTCTGTAGAGGGTACATAACCACGACCGTTCTCAACCACCATCTCCATCACGAATGGCACATCGTCAGTCAGCGTCGCCAAGACATGATGCTTGTTGATCACCTCGACATCGGCATCCGTCTGGACGTCTTCACCTGTTATTACCCCGGCAGCGCTTCGCTCGACAGTAATAACCCGAGTCGAATCGGAGTGGTTCTTGACGACCAAAGACTTTACGTTCAGGACGATATCCGTCACGTCCTCAAGAATTCCGGGGATCGTCGTAAACTCGTGCTGAGCTCCACGGATTTTGATTTGCGTGATCGCGCTGCCTTCCAAACTGGACAGGAGAACTCTCCGCAGGCTATTGCCTACCGTCGTCCCAAAACCTCGCTCGAAAGGTTCAGCGGAAAACTTGCCATAAGTGGGAGACAGCGTGTGCTGATCAGTTTGGACGGCGCTCGGTAGTTCCAGTCCTCGCCACTTGATATGCATAATGCTAAATTCCCGATCTATACTTGTGTGAATTTACTTCTGCGAGGTTCTTGCTACCTGAGCAAAGAGCGTCACAAATTGCAGCTCGCTAAATGAACGGCCTCAGACATCAGCCAGCACACTCGACTAGTTCCGCCGGAGCGTCACCAGAGCTAGCTCAGCCTCTCTGGAAGCAACGCTCAACAAGACGAGCCCTAGACTCGCCGACGCTTGCGAGGTCGACAACCGTTATGTGGGATCGGTGTCACGTCTTCGATAAACTTGACGTTCATACCCGCCGCCTGAAGAGCCGTTATAGCGCTCTCACGCCCGGAACCTGGACCCTTCACGCGAACTTCCAAGTCCTTCATACCGAACTTGGCAGCCTTCTCGGCAGCCTGCTGAGCGGCAACCTGACCGGCGAAAGGCGTGCTCTTACGACTTCCCTTGAAGCCGCATGTGCCAGCACTAGCCCAGCACAGCGTATCCCCCTTCGTGTCAGTAATGGTCACAGTCGTGTTGTTGAACGACGACTGGACGTGCGCTACACCAGCAGTGACATTACGCCGCTGCTTTCTTCGTTTGACCTTGGCCACAATCGAAACCTCTAAAACGGTATTGCCAATGATTGAAAAAGGAAACTGGGCAGTTCAGCACTAAGCCGACTACCGCAAATCCTTCACGCCCTTCTTCCCAGCGACCGTCTTTCGCGGCCCCTTCCGGGTACGGGCATTTGTGCGTGTCCGCTGGCCGCGACAAGGCAAGCTCATGCGATGCCGTAAGCCACGGTAACAACGAATCTCTCGCAAACGATTGATGTTTTGCGAAGTTGACCGACGTAGAGGACCCTCGACGTTATAGTCCCGCTCCAAGAGCGTGGACAATCGACTCAGTTCGTCCTCATCTAGATCCCGTGCCGACTTGTTCGCATCAATACTTGTCTTAATGCAAACTTCTCGCGCGACATGCGAACCAACCCCAAAGAGGTAGGTAAGCGAAATCGCAACTTTCTTGTCGTTCGGGATATCCACACCGAGTAAACGCGGCACGGAAAGCTCCTTAAACTCTTTAGTTCTATCGTCTTGTGACAATCCACTCTGGGCGCAGATCTCACACCATTTCTTATTTTGAATCGAGCATTGTATCGGCCCATAGCCAACTATGGCAAGCCGTAACGCAGCCAATCACAGCACTGTATTTTCGGCTTTACACCCGGGATTCGCCTCTACAAGCTTCCTAATCCGCTGAAACACCTCATCTGGACTGCCGAGACCGTCAACTACTTGCAGCAAAGCCTGTTCCCGATAGAAACAGAGCAAATCGGATATTTGATTCTGATAAATCTCAATCCTGGCTTCGATTGCTAGCGAGTTGTCATCTCCACGCTGCTCCGATTGAGAGCGAGCGTGTAGACGTTGCCGAATTTCGTCGTCTGGAATCTTGAGTTCTAATACGAGATCAAGGTTCTGCTGCTGTCCAGACAGGAACTCATCCAGCAAGTTGGCCTGGACCAGTGTTCTGGGAAAACCATCAAGCAAGTATCCCGAAGCACTTTCCGCTGTAAGCAATCGCTCTGCCACGATACGCATCACAAGGTGATCAGGGGCGAGTTGCCCAGCGTCCAAATGACTGGCAACCCACCGAGCTAGCGCGGAATCATGCCCCCGGAGCTCGCGGAGCATTTCTCCAGTCGAGAGCTGGGGTATTCCTAGTAGATCCACCAGTCGCCTGCATTGAGTGCCCTTGCCAGCGCCGGGGGGACCAATGAACACGATTCGCATTGCCCACTTTCCACCTTATCGACAACCGCTCAAGGGCTGAAGTACCGAATTCGGGCTTACGACTCAAGCAGACCTTTGTAGTTCCGCATCAACAGGTGATTATCGATCTTCTGAACGAGATCGAATGCGACACTGACCGCAATCAGCAGACTCGTTCCGCCGTAGAAAGTTGCCACGGAAAAAGGTATCGCCATTTGTGTCTGAACCATGATTGGGACGATGGCCACCAAAGCTAAGAACGCCGCACCTACATATGTGATCCGAATCATCACCTTCTCAAGGTAGTCAGCGGTTCTCTTGCCAGGTCGGTACCCAGGGATGAACGTTCCGTGATCCTTCAAGTTCTCAGACATTTCTTTAGGATTGAACGTGATCGACGTCCAGAAGTAGCAGAAGAAAAAGATCATTGCCACAAACATCAGTATGTACAAATACGATTGCCCCGAACTCAAGCCACTCGCCAGAAGTTGGAAGAAGGTAGAAGCCCCACTCCACAACGAATTCGGAGATTCCGGATCGGCCAGCCACCCAGCAACTACTCCTGCCAAAAGCCCTGGAATCATCAACAAACTACTGGCAAAGATGATTGGCATCACACCGGCCTGATTCAATCGCAATGGCAGGAACTGCTTTGTTCCGCCGTAGACACGACGCCCACGTACGTGCTTCGCACTCTGAGTTTGAATACGTCTTTGTCCGAGGGTGATAAATACAACACCGAAGACGACAGCCACAAAAAGTGCTGCCAACACAATCAATTTGTCTGGACCAATTTCTCCGGACGAACCACTGAGCTCTGTCGTGATATTCTGCCGGAGCTCGATCAATGCTTGCGGCATCTGGGCAAGAATACTCGCCATGATCAGCAGACTGATACCGTTACCAATCCCGTACTCGTCAATCTGCTCGCCAAGCCACATTAGGAAGACCGTACCGCAGGTCATGATCGCAACGGCCGTTATCTGCCAGCCAAAGTACAGGTCCGTAGTACCCGGGTAGCAAAACTCTGGCGAAATACCACTCGAGTTAGGCATGATGACATAAGTCAAAAAGGCCCAGCTCTGAATCACGCAAAGAACAACGGTTAGATACCGAGTGTACTCGTTGATCTTCTTCATCCCGGTCTGCCCTTCCTTGCGAAGCTGCTCGATCGGGGGCCACACGCTTCCCAGCAACTGGAAAACAATAGACGCAGAGATATAGGGCATGATGCCCAACCCAAAGATGGTCAATTCTCGGAGATCCGTCGCTGCGAAAACCGAAAACCGCTCAAGGAAATTATCTACTTGATTCCCAGCACCGCCCGCGCTTACACGAACCATGGGGAGCGGGATTTGGTAACCGATTCGATAAACGCCAAGCAGCGCTAAGGTCAGCAGTACTTTCTGACGCAATTCAGGGATCGTGAAGACGACCCGAATCTTTTCCCACATTCGCCTGTGCTCCTACTTGGCTCGGCGACAATGAACTGCCAACCTCAACTACACTGTTTTGGCTGACCGCCTCCCGCGCTAAACCGACGCGTCAGTCCTTCGACGACTATTTCTTCTCTTCCTTCAGGGCAGCGACACGCTCCTGGGGAGTTCTCTTGACCTTCACTTCTTCGAAACTACCACCGGCAGCTTCAATCTTCTTTTTCGCCGATGCAGAATATCGGTGAACAGCAACCTTGAGAGCCTTGTCGATCTCCCCGTCGCCCAGAATCTTAATCGCATCACACCGTTTCTTCACCAGCCCTTTGGCTCGCAATGTTTCCGGAGTGACTTCTTCACCTGATTCGAAAGAATCCGATAGATCGCAGACGTTCAGAGCAATCACTGACAAAGCGAAGCGATTATTAAAACCACGCTTTGGAATACGACGCATCATCGGCAGATCTTCACCGACTTTGCCGGGATGCTGCGAAAAACCACGACGCGACTTTTGTCCGTCCTGGCCCCGACCAGCTGTCTTGCCCTGGCCCGATGCAGGACCACGACCAATCCGCTTTTTACGGCGGTGCTTGGTGATCCCCTGGTTGACTTCATCTAATCTCATGACAACGACACTCCGCGAAGTCGCTCAACATCTTCCCGTGTTCGCAGCTTTTGCAACGCATTGAACGTTGCTTTGACCAAAACGGAAGGATTATTCGAGCTAAAGCTCTTAGTAAGGATATTTTCAATTCCAGCCGCTTCGCACACCGCACGAACCGCCGGCCCCGCGATGATACCAGTACCAGCACTCGCTGGAACTAGTACAACTTTCGCCGCACCATATTCGCCAATCACTTCGTGAGGAATCGAGCCCTCTACCAACGGAACCTCGATTGCCTCGCGATTAGCCTGCTTTTGCGCCTTCTGAACGCTCGGTGGGACTTCATTCGCCTTCCCATATCCGAAGCCGACTTTTCCCTTGCCATCGCCGACTACCACAAGTGCAGCGAAGCTAAAACGTCGACCACCCTTTACGACGGCCGCACAACGCTTAATTTTGAGGACTCGTTCGACCGAGCCGTCGTTGGATTGTTCTTTCGCTGCTGCCACGGATTAGGCACTCCAAATCACTATGAAAACTGTTTTATCAACCTGGCGGGCCTGATGCGAACCCGTGATTCAACTCTGCCTGCATCTGGGGAAAGCTTCTCTTATCGCAAGCCGACGCGAAGCGGAGCTAGAATTCCAAACCAGCATCACGGGCTGCCGCAGCAAACGCTGCAACTCGTCCGTGGAAGCGGCAAGTTCCACGATCCAAACGAACCGTTGTAACTCCCGCCGACTTTGCCTTCTCTGCAATCGCTTTCCCAACCGCTCCGGCGGAATCGCAATTACCCCCGTTAGATGCTGACAGTGCCGCATCCTTCGTTGATGCAGAAGCTAACGTGAGGCCATTCTCGTCATCAATCAACTGACAAGAAAAATGCTTCAACGTTCTTTGCACACAAAGCCTTGGCCGCTGGGCGTCGCCTCGCAGTTTGTTGCGAACGCGAAAGGATCGTCGCTTCCGCTGGTTATTGATGATCTTCTTAAGTTTCACAACACACTCGCTTGAATCTAAAAAATCTGCAGCTGTCCGTCGAACTGTGCTCTCGCTTGGAAGGCGACCACTGAGCCACACCTTGCAAACCAACTTAGGTTGCGGACTTACCAGGCTTCAACTTAATTTGCTCACCCTGATAGCGGATACCCTTGCCCTTGTAGGGCTCAGGCTTCCGAAGTGCTCTCACCTCAGCCGCGAACTGCCCAACTTTCTGTTTGTCACATCCCTGTACGACGATGTGCGTCTGATCTGGGCAAGTAACATTGACCCCCTCCGGGATCTGCTTCTTCAGCTCGTTGGCAAACCCAACGCGAAGCTGAAGCTCTGTTCCCTGAACGGCCGCAATGTATCCAACCCCTACCACTTCCAACTTCTTCTCGTAGCCCTCTTTGACTCCGAGAATCATGTTGTTAATTACTGCTCGGGTAAGGCCATGCAATTCTCGCGATGTTCGCTCGTCTTTGAAACGCGAAACATTGACCAGCTTTCCATCCGCGTCAACCGCCACATCGATCTCAGGTCGATGCTCGAACTGCAGTTCCCCTTTAGGTCCCTTGACCGAGACCACTCGATCTAGAACGCTCACGTCGACACCATCGATGATATCGACTGGCTTATTTCCTACTCGTGACATGGCTCTAACTGTCTTTCAACCGTCTAAATGAATTTAATGCTGGGTGACGGAAACGGCCGCGGCTAGCATACTTCGCAAATAACTTCGCCACCAATATTCTGCTGACGCGCCTCTCGGTCGCTTACCATGCCCTGGCTGGTGCTGATAATCGAAATACCAAGACCGTTGAGGACGGGTCGCAAATCTCGACTCTTGCTAAACACTCGACGGCCTGGCTTACTTACGCGCTGGATCTCTTGAATCACACGCTCACCGTTGGGACCGTACTTCAGCTCGATCCTGATATTGCCGACCGGCTCAGCCTCGATCTCTTTGTAATCCCAAATGTAGCCTTCACGCTTTAGCACTTCTGCAACACCGCATTTCACACGTGAAGCCGGAATGTCCACATGGGGACGCTCCACGCGTACAGCATTGCGAATTCGAGTCAGCATATCAGCGATAGGATCGGTCATCATCGCGGCAAATATCCCTGTTTCACTACTTTCACTTGACCCTTTTTCAGGGTTGTCTCATGCGTTGCCCACGCTTGCGCGCCAGCACTCTATGCTAGAGTCGACAATCAGTCTTTGACTACCAGCTAGCCTTGCGAACCCCAGGAATAACACCCTGGTCCGCCAACTTCCGAAAGCAAATCCTGCAAATACCGAACTTGCGATAAACCGATCGAGGTCGCCCACAAAGCTTGCAACGATTCTCACGGCGTACAGAGAACTTCGGAGTTCTCTTTGACTTTGCAATTTTGCTCTTGCTGGCCACTGATTCTCAATCCGGTTAGCAACGGGTTACAAATTCTGATTCACAAATTTCGAGAGGCTAAACCCCTCTGGACTTCGCCCAAATCTAGATTCAATCCTGCTGTGCGTCTGCTCTAAGCCGCAGGCGCCTTAGCTGCACGGAACGGCATACCAAACATCTCGAGCATCTTGAGCCCGGCCTCGTTCGTCTCCGCCGTAGTGCAGATCGTAATATTCATACCCTGAGCCTTCGTATATTTGTCAGGGTTCAGTTCCGGGAACACCAACTGCTCACTTAAGCTGAGGCTGTAGTTACCATTGCCGTCAAAGGCCTTCCGACTAACCCCACGAAAGTCACGCACTCGAGGAAGCACGATCGCAAGTAGTCGATCTAGGAATTCATACATCCGCTGACGCCGCAAGGTCACCTTGCAACCAATCGCCATACCCTCGCGAAGCTTGAAACCCGCAATGGATTTCCTTGCAAGAGTGTGGACAGGTTTCTGCCCAGACAACTCAGTCAAAGCATTGTAAGCAAGTTCAAGGTTCTTCTTGTCTGCAATCGCCGAACCCACTCCCATATTGATCACGATCTTGGTGATCTTGGGAATCGCCATTGGATTCTCAATACCCAGTGCCTTCGCCAGTTCGGGGCGAATATTATCTACATAGGCTTCTTGTAACCGTGGAACCATGGTTCTCTTCCGACTGTTTCTACTCAAATGTTGGTCTTGGTGGTAGCTTCGCCCACCCGTTGTTTTCTTTTCTAGCTCAGCCCGAGCCAGCAACCCTAGGTTGCGTATTTTTCTTTGGGTGGAGAAATAGCACCTAGCGAAGCACCACTTGCCTTCGCGTATCTCTCCTTGCTACCGTCCTTCAAGTACCGGACGCCGACCCTCGTTCGCTTGCCGCTCTGCGGACAAAGAAGCATCACATTACTGGCGTGAATTGGCATCTCTTTACTGAGACGTCCGCCCTGTGGATTCTTCTGACTGCGGCGAACGTGTTTATACACCTTGTTAACGCCTTCAATAACCAACTTCTGATTATCGCGATCGATTTTAAGCACCTTCCCTCGCGTGCCCTTATCGACGCCCGCGATGACCAGTACTTCATCTTCTTCTCGAATCAACATTGTCTGCAACTTCCCTTGGAACACTCGCTACTCGCAACGGACGGCCAGGTTCAAACAACCTCGCTAGCCAAACTCACAATCTTCATGAACTTACGTTCCCGAAGCTCGCGGGCGACCGCACCAAAGATCCGAGTTCCCCTGGGATTCGCATCTTTGTCCACCAACACGACGGCGTTGCTGTCGAAACGGATGTAGCTTCCATCGGAGCGACGCGTTGGCTGTTTGCAACGCACTACAACCGCCCTTACGATGGACTTCTTCTTCACTTCACTGCCTGCTTGCACGGCTTTAACAGAGCAGATGATAACATCACCAACGCCAGCGTAGCGACGACGACTACCGCCAAGCACCTTGATGCACATCACTTCCTTCGCGCCGCTGTTGTCGGCTACCGCAAGTCGTGTTTCCTGCTGAATCATGGCGAATCAATCACAAATTTAAATGGTCTAGCTTATGTTTGACGTCAGCGATGACGTCCTGCGTTGGAATGTAACGAACCTAACTCACTCAGCCGTTTCGCCCGCTTCAGTCTCCGAAACGCCCTCTTCACCGGCCAGGTTGTCGATCACATCGGACTGTTCGTTTGCCTGCGCTCGCTTAGCAGCTCTCAACGCCGAAATGTCAACTTCGGTACTCTTCTCAACTACTCGGAGCAATTTCCATCGCTTCAGACGACTCAAGGGGCGGCTCTCCTGTATCTCAACACGATCCCCTACTCCCGATTCGTTGTCCTCATCGTGAACATGGCAAATCGTCCGCCGCTTCACAAACTTCTTGTACTTAGGGTGACGGACCGTGCGGTTAATCTCGACCCGCCGCGTCTTAGACGCTTTATCGCTTGTCACTACCCCAATGGCTACTCTGGCTGGCATCTGAGTCTCTAACTCCAACTAATGAATCTTACGGCAGACTAGGCCTGCTCTTTGACTTTGGCGCGTTCTGTTTGCAACGTACGCACCTGAGCGATCAGTCGCCGATTACGCCGCTTCTCGGAAGGTGACTCCAACTTTTCTGTCTGCGATTTCACACGCAAACGGAATAGCTGATTGGCAGCATCTTTGGCTGTCAACTCGAGTTGCTCGTCGCTCATCTCACGAAGTTCGCTGATATTCATCCGTCTAACCGCTTTCGCGAATTCTTATAATCTACTACTACGACTAAGGTCTTACTCTGCCGTAGCCATGCTAAACACCCTACCCGCCTGCTATCGCCCTCTGGAAAGGATTCATAGCGGCATTAGGCCGGACGTCGTTTCACCAAACGGACTGGAATCGGCATCTTCGCCGCCAGTCGTGCGAAGCAGACCTTCGCTTGTTGTTCACTCACACCGGCCAGCTCATAAAGAACCGTCCCGGGCTTAATTACTGCAACCCAAGCTTCTGGCTCACCCTTACCTTTACCCATCCGGGTTTCTAAGGGCTTTGATGAAATTGGCTTGTCAGGGAAGATCCGGATATACAACCGTCCCTCGCCCCGAACGTACTGCTGTGCAGCAATACGACCAGCTTCAATTGTCCGAGCTCGAATCCAACCACCTTGAGTCGCTTGCAGTCCAAAATCGCCGAAGACAACCTTGTTGCCGCGCGTCGCATTACCTTTTATACGACCTCTTTGGCTTTTTCGATGCTTGACCCGTTTGGGCATCAGCGCCATCGCCTGAGTCTCCCGCGTAAGAACCTTGATTTACCCATACTTGTATCCCGAGATTTCCCTGAGGCGTGGTTGCCTCGGAGAAACCGTAGTCGATCTTGGCTTGCAGCGTACTCAGCGGCAACGATCCGGCACTAGCCTTCTCACGCCTCGCCATCTCAGCTCCACCCAGACGGCCTGCCAACTGAACCTTAATGCCCTTGGCACCCGCGTCCATCGTCGTTTCCAACGCACGCTTCATCGTACGACGGAAATTAGCCCGCTTCATCAACTGCTGTGCTATGTCATCTGCTACAAGCTGGGCTTGCAACTCAGGCCTCGCGACCTCTTCAATTTTCAAATTAACTCGGCGACCGATGAGAGACTGCAACTCTTCCTGCAACTTCTCAACATCCTGCCCCTTCTTCCCGATGATCAACCCAGGACGGGCAACAAAAAGCATTACTCGTACTTCATCACGAGTCCGCTCGATCTCGATGCGGTCGATGCCGGCATTCCGATACTGCTGCCGAAACCGAGCATCAGGGTGCTTCCGGATAAACTTCCGGACCTTGTGATCCTCAACTAGCAATTCCGCGAATTCTTGCTTAGAGGCATACCAGCGGCTCTTCCAACCGACGACTACGCCAGTACGAAATCCAACTGGATTTACCTTCTGTCCCATGTCACTTGCCCACTTAATATTGAATTGCGGTGTATGTAACGCTGGCAATTCCAGGCGAATCGCCTAGGAAGCCATCTCGTCTAGCGTCGCTAGCTCGACCGAAATATGTGCCGTACGCTTCAGAATCCCAAAAGCCATTCCCCGAGCACGCGGACGAATCCTCTTGAAGCTAGGACCGCCGTCGATGCGTGCATCCCGGACAACCAAACGCTCCGGATTGAACGACTGTCCGTTATTCTGATCAGGATCCTGAGCATTCCCAATCGCGCTCCGAAGCACCTTCTCCAGCATTCGTGCACCACGGTGCGGCTGAAACTTCAGCAAATCCAACGCTTCATCAGCGAACTTACCTCGAACCAGATCCGCAAGTGGGCGAACCTTTCGAGCACTGATTCTGGCGTATTTGTGCGTGGCTTTAAATGCCATGACGAAAATCCTATTACTTCTTGCCCTTGCCCGTGTGCCCACGGAACGTCCGGGTCGGGGAAAACTCACCCAACTTATGCCCGACCATGTCTTCAGTCACAGTAACCTTCATGTGCTGCCGTCCGTTGTGAACCATGAAGGTCACACCGACGAATTCCGGCACAATCGTGCACCTCCGAGCCCAGGTGGTAATCGGCTGATGCGACCCAGCTTCCTGAGCCTTGACAACCTTACCGTATAGCCTGGGGTCAACAAATGGCCCCTTTTTGGTCGAACGTCCCATTGCTTATCTCAATCGCTTTACTTCAGTTTTAATTGGCCATAACGCTTCGAACGACGTCGCCGAACAATAGAAACATTCGATGGCTTACGCCTCGGTCTAGTCGAACCACCCTTCGTCGGACGCCCCTGAGGCGTCACCGGATGCCGACCACCCTTTGTCCTACCTTCACCACCACCGTGCGGGTGATCGATCGGATTCATCGCGGTACCCCGAACATGAGGACGCCGACCAAGCCACCGGGCTCGCCCCGCCTTCCCCAAAACGACCGCACCATGATCTGGATTACTCGCCCTACCAATGGTCGCCCGGCAATTCCCAGGCACACGGCGGATTTCACCGCTAGGCATACTCAACTGCGCCCAATCCGACTCCCTAGCCATCAAGGTGGCAAGCGTGCCAGCACTGCGACACAAAACTCCACCGCGGCCAGGCTGCAACTCGATACAGAACACCTCAGTGCCAGCCGGAATCAACCTCAACGGTAGGCAGTTACCGACTTTCGCCGGAGCCTCCGGTCCATTCTCTATCTTATCCCCGGCCTTAATACCATCCGGAGCAACGATATACCTCTTCTCACCATCAGCGTAGACCAGCAGAGCAATCCGGCTTGAACGATTCGGGTCGTACTGAACAGAATCCACCTTCGCAGGGATACCATCCTTCGACCGCTTGAAGTCAATCACCCGATACTGCTGCTTATGCCCACCACCACGGTGCCTCGCGGTAATCTTCCCCTGATTATTCCGCCCGCCCTTCTTCTTCTTTGGACGAAGCAACGACTTCTCGGGCTTCGCCCCAGGCGTTAACTCCGCAAAGTCACTGACAGACGCGTTCCGACGCCCAGCAGAAGTTGGCTTATATTTTCGAATACCCATTGGATTCAATTCCAGATTATCTTAGCTTCGATGTGCTACTCAAGGCTCACAGAGCGATTACTCGTCGACCACAAACTAGAAGAAGTCGATGCGGTGCTCAGCACCCAACTTCACAACCGCCTTCTTCCAGTTGCTTGTCACCCCATAGCGATGCCGATACCGCCGCCGCTTCCCGCGCCGATTCTGGGTCATCACCTTATCGACCTTAACGTCAAACAACTCCTCAACCGCGCGACGCACGTCCGTCTTCGTCGCCTGAGGATGAATCTCGAAGGCATACTGATTATTCCGTGCAGCACGATGAACACCCTTCTCCGTCACGAGCGGCCGAACAATCACCTGATGTGACTCAAGTTCGAAGCCTCTTTTTTCACCACTCACGGTGCTACCCTCTGCAAAACCACCAAATCCTCGCAACCGAACGACTCAGCTGCGACCGACCAGAACTGCCTCTTATACCGCCGCACTCTTCGCTTGCGACTGAATCCACTCCAACGCGTCTTTCGTCACGACCAACCGCTTCGGCTTAAGAACTACCAGTGCGTTCAAATCCGCCGCTCGCGTAACGCTAACACCCGGGATATTCCGCGAACTCAAATAAACATTCTTCTGGTAATCACCCGTGGCAACCGTTGCGGTCATACCTTCCAACCCAAGGGCCTTGAGGGTAGAAACCAAACTCCCAGTCTTCGGCTCAGCCATCTCCAAGCTATCCAAGACCACGATCTCGCCATCCGCAATCTTAGAGGCGATCGCCATCTTCGTTGCGACACGAATCGCCTTCTTCGGCAACCGGTAATAAAAAGACCGCGGTCGAAGCTGCATTGCATGGCCACCGCCACGACGCTGCGGACTTCGCTTGGACCCCATACGGGCATTCCCAGTACCCTTCTGGCGGTACAGCTTCTTTGTCGTACCAGCGACTTCGCCGCGAGCCCTAGTTCTCTTTGTACCCTGACGCAAGTTAGCCATATACATAACCACTGCGTCATGCAGCAATTGCTTATTGACCTTCGGTGCGATGGCATCCGGATCGACGTCGATCTTGCCGACCTCCGAACCCTTTGAATCGTATACAGGTAATGTGACCATCATTCTTCCCAACAGCTATCCGAAAGCGATCAACCTAGTTACAGCCAGGACCGACTTTATTTGACTCGCGAACCACAACAAACGAGCCACATGGCCCAGGTACCGCGCCCCGAACGAGTAGCAGATTATTTTCAGTATCCAACCTTGCGACCCTGAGGTTTCGCACGGTCGTCTTGGCCGCCCCATAGTGACCCGACATCTTCTGACCCTTGAACGTCCGGCCAGGATAAGTCGCCATACTCGTACCACCGGCATGCCGGTGACACTTCTTCACACCGTGCGTTGCACGCTGACCGCTGAAGTTATGCCGCTTCATCACACCGGCGAAACCACGACCCTTACTCGTGCCAACTACATCGACAGCCGAGACACCATCAAAGACAGATGCAGTAACCTCAGAACCAAGCTCCGCATCCCAGTCCCCGCGAAACTCACGCACGAAACGCTTCGGCTCACAACCTGGCTTCGCAACTGCATCAACACCCAAGGCAGCCTTCGCCTTCGATCGCTTACTACTGATCGCAGCAACCTGCCCGCGAACAGCCCTACTAGCGAGACGCCGAGGCTTATCTAGATAACCAAGCTGCACGGCTTCATAGCCATCACGCTCAACGGTTTTTCGCTGAAGAACATGGCAGGGGCCGACCTCCAAGACAGTCACCGGCACTACCGTACCGTCTTCCTGGAAAATCTGCGTTGCTCCGACCTTACGGCCGAGAATCCCTTTTGTCATCGCACTATTCCCGCTGAACGCTTACCGACCAGGACCAGCTCTCGCTGAGTTACCCAACCAGCTTCCGTGTCATATGGTGAAACTCTGGACAATTTAAAGACCCCGACGAAACGAGGCCAGAACTTACTACAAGAACCCAAGCTAAGGCAAAACCGAACTAGCGAGCGGTTGCCTTAATCTTAATATCAACACCAGCTGGAAGACTAAGCTTATTAAGAGCCTCGATCGTCTTCGCAGTCGCCTGACGGATATCAATCAAACGCTTATGCGTCCGGATCTCAAATTGCTGCCGAGCCTTCTTATCCACATGGGGACCAGAAAGAACGGTATACCTCTCAATCCGAGTTGGAAGAGGGATCGGTCCGTGGACCTCCGAGTGAGTTCGCTTGGCAGTATCTACGATTTCCTGTGCACTCTGATCTAGGACCGAGTGATCGTAGGCTTCCATTCGAATTCGAATGATTTCGTGCCCTGCCGCCACGACTATCTCTCCAAAGCGTCGACTTGAAATAACATCCCTAGGTGAACGCTGAAATGTCTCACCCGGGAAAGCCCAGCATCTTATGAGTGCTCGGTCAGAGCGTCAACGGCAAAAGGACTTTCTGCTTGCAAACTCTTAGGCAGCAGAATAGACGCCCACTAATGACGGCAGAAATGCTCTAAATTATCAAAGCAGTAGCATCGGTTCCCCGGATGTCGTTTGTCCAGACGAATAACTTCCGGCACTCCAAATTAGTCTACTCCTTGGAAGGTATCGCGATCTGCAGCGAGAGCCAAACGACTCGCTGAGGCCGCGGCCTGGCGAAAGTCTTAGCAACCGATTTGCTAGCGGACTTTATATCGCTCGGCCAAACTGCGGCTTTGCACGCTCGCGTCGCAGTGAACGAAGCAAGTGAGACGGCCGAACAGGTCGGAAGCCACTATTTTGGTCTCTTGGCCTGCGTAATCCGTTGACAAATCCTTGGAGTTCGGGGAGGTTCTGGCTTGATTCCGGGTCGGCGGTTCGAATCCAGCAATCGCAGCGCCACGGCGTCAGCACGAGCCTCCGTCACGAGCCTTTGACGCTCCTCGCTTTCATCTGTTTATTCCTGCCAGGTTTTCCGATGCTCCTTTTGACTTTCGCCTTTGATTCCCACATCTCAACCTTTCGAATCGGTTCCAGCGAGTCCAAGTCCTGCACAGTCAGAGAAAACAGGGAGCAAGGGGCAGACGGCACTATTTCCTGCGAGGAAGAAACGGAGGCTTCGGAGGAGGAAAGCACGAAGCCTGACCAAGAAGGGGAAGAAGTAGTCGAAGAGGGGACTCCGGTTCCAGCGGAAGAAGAGGAAGAGGACGATCCTTTCGAAGACTTTGATGACGACGATTTCGACGACGACTTCGACGACGACTTCGAAGAAGAGCTAGAGGACGATTACGAGATCGTTCCGGATGATAGCGATATGTTTCCGCCAGCCAGCACTGAAGATGATGACCTGGACGAGAAGCTGTAAAAGGCTCTGGCTTTGAGCCGCTGAACACACTCCCCCATTCCCAATCCCTGCTGGTGAGAGCGTGAAGATCTGGATCGATGCAGACGCAGCCCCACGCGAGGTGAAGGATGTCGTCTTCCGGGCAGCCCGACGCCTGAAAGTCGAGACCGTGCTGGTCGCCAATCAGTCTATTGCTTTACCCTTCAATGCCCCGACTGTACGTATGGTGACCGTCGCTCACGGTGCGAACGAAGCAGATAACTACATCGCGGAGCACGCAGAGCCGCCGGATCTGGCGATCACGGCAGACATCCCATTGGCCGCCCAGCTCGTCGAAAAGGGAGTCGCGGTGATCGATCCTCGTGGCGAGGAATATCACGCGGACAATATCGCTTCCAAGCTCTCAATGCGTAACTTTATGGACTCGATGCGAGGTGCGGGCGCGGATTTAGGCGGTGGGAGTCCCTATGGAAAAGGGGACAAGCAGGCTTTTTCGTCCGTCTTTGACCGCCTGCTAACACGCGCACTGCGAAGCTCTTGAGGAAAGTGGCGAGAGCCAGCTCGCCCTAGACTCCGAATGCTGGCTAAACACCCTAAGGCTGGCAAAGTTGGAATTTGCCACCCGCGCGGGCAGTGACGGTGGCTGCCGAACGCCTTTGAATATCTGCCGGGAATCTGCCACCAGGTCCCATCTATGGAAAAACTCTGAAATGTGCCCCCTGGCGTGAAAGAACCGTGCCAACATGACGTGTAATCCTGCGAATGGGCATTTCAAGTCGCCCTCTCGGGCTTCATTCCTTCGTCGTAGGTTGTTTCGTGATGGTCGAGTCGTACAACTCACCGCTGACTCGCGAGAGTCTTATTATTCGCTTGCCCTCCGCGGCCGACGCAGAGGCGTGGCAGGAGTTTGTGGCGATCTACGAACCCCATGTCTACCGCTTCGCTCGCCGCCGAGGACTTCAGGACGCAGACGCTCATGAACTCGTTCAGAACGTCTTTCTTTCGGTGGCGAAAGCTGTAGGCGGCTGGAAGCCCGACCCAGATCGTGGCAAGTTCCGAGCCTGGCTGTTCCGCATTGCTCGAAACCACGTGATCAACTTGGCTCGTAAGCGAAAGCCGGATCAAGGAACGGGGCGAACCGACGAGTACGAAAGGTTGCAACAACTCTGCGACCAAGTTGATTCGACCAGCGTCGCACTGGAACAGGACTATCGCCGCGAGCTTTTCCGTACGGCGGCTGCCGAAGTTCGAGTTCAAGTGAAACCGCAGACTTGGGAAGCGTTTTGGCTGTCCTCCGTTGAGGGCAAGCCCATTGCCGAAGTCGCCGAGCAGCTAAGCGTGAGTGCTGGATCGATCTATATCGCTCGCAGTCGAGTGATTCACCGGATGCGAAGTCTGATTCAAAGTTGGGAGGCTGAAAATGAATAAGGTACCTGACTATGTACGCGTGTTGCTGACCGCCAGCGAAGATAGCGCGGAATTCGCGGCGGCCGCTAAGCAGCTTGACCAGAATCCCGAGCACTACCCGCTGCTGGAGCAGTTTGCCGTCGAGGATCAGAGTTGGTGGGAAGAGACCCGGGAAACTTTGGCTGATAGCGGTGTTCCTGATACGAATTCTGAAGCATCAAGTGTGCTGGTTGAGATGGACCCAAGTCGCATCGCCGGCGAAGGCGATGAGGGGACCTTACCGCACTGCGACGTCGAATCGCTGTCGCTGGATTTCCTGCAAGCTCCGCCGCACCCTGAACTACTGGGCCGATTCGGCCGCTACGAAGTGGAACGCGTGGTGGGAACCGGTGGCATGGGCGTCGTACTTCGAGCCTACGATTCCGAGTTGCATCGGGTGGTAGCCATCAAAGTGCTGGCGGCTCACTTGGCTCACAATTCGACAGCGCGTCGGCGCTTCGCACGAGAAGCTCAGGCCGCTGCCGCAGTGGTGCATCCGAACGTGATTCAGATCCACGATGTCGATTCTGACTCGAAGGTTCCGCACCTCGTCATGCAATACGTGGCCGGTGAGTCGTTGCAGAAGCGAGTGCAACGCCAAGGACCATTGACTGTTTTGGAGACCATGCGGATCGCGTTGCAGACCGCAGCGGCACTTGAGGCGGCTCACGGGCAGAGTTTAGTGCATCGTGATGTAAAACCAGCCAACATCCTCCTTGAAGAAAAAGTCGGGCGAGTCCTACTCTCGGACTTTGGCTTGGCTCGTGCAGTCGATGATTCTTCGCTTACGAGGACTGGTATTGTTGCGGGTACGCCACACTACATGTCCCCTGAACAAGCCCTTGGGCAGCCAGTCGACCACCGCAGCGACCTGTTCAGCCTCGGCTGTGTGATGTACTTCATGCTGACTGGCCGTCCACCGTTTCGCGCCGAAGGCGCAATGGCGGTCTTGAATCGGATTTGCAATCACGAGCCACGCCGAATCCAAGAGCTGAATCCTGAAGTTCCCATGGAGTTGGCCGAACTGGTTGAAAGTTGCCTGGCGAAAGACACCGGCTCGCGTGTCTCAGATGCGTCGGAGCTGCAGGCAGAATTGAAGCGTCTGCTAGCGGCCTACGAGGCGGGAGAACTACGTTTTTCGATGCTGGTCGCGTCGAAAAAACCACCGCAGCCCACCGGGCTGAAAGCGTTGGTTCAGCTTGCGAAAACCAAGCTCCAAAGTAGGAGTTTCTTGCCATTTGCCGCTGTGATCGCGGTGGGGTTGCTTGTTGCCGTAGCCCCCGCCGTGCTGCGAAGTTTCAACTCAGATCCATCAAATATGGATGCTGCAGCAACTTCTAGGAGTGGTTTTGACGGTGGAGGTGGGGAAACATCCGTTTTTGCTGAACTTCGCGAGCTGACTTCAGTAGAGGAACAGTTTCAGCAAACACTGAAGCAAGCCGAGTTGGAAATTCGGCAACTAATGTCGGAGGACAGTTCCTACGTCTCTCCCGATGACGGGTTTGGCTGGCAAGCCTCTGAGATTCAAGCAGAGATCGAGTCCCTGAAGCAGGATCTGCCCTAACGCGGCAGTTACCACGACGAACGAATCAATCGATTGAGGGTCCTGCGAGTGAATCTCAAAGGAACCAGAGTTTTAGAATTAGTTTGAAATCAAGAAGACTCATAAGAAAGAAGAACGATGAAGCATCAATTCCGATCCGCGATATTGCTAACGACTCTATGTGGGGCCGTTGCGGCTTCGTACGCGATGGCACAGCAAGAGAGCCGTAGATAC
>JBGCCZ010000146.1:0-12010 GCA_045105035.1 Pirellulaceae bacterium
GAAGAAGATCCACCCTTGCCAAGTGCCCGGTTCAGCACGCTCGATCAGGTGGCGGCAAGCACGATATCTTCGCAACGCAAGGTAGAGCCGACGCGGTTAGTGGCGACAATCCGCGGCGATCTCGATTGGATCGTGATGAAGGCCCTCGACAAAGACCGCAATCGCAGATTCGATTCAGCGAATGAGTTTGGGAAAGACATTCGGCGGTATCTTGATGACGAGCCCGTCGAAGCGCGACCGCCTTCGACGATGTATCGATTCTCGCGATTTGCTCGTCGCAATCGCGTTAGTATCACGACGGCTTCGATCGTGTTGGCAGCATTAGTATTCGGAACCGCCATCAGCGCTTGGCAAGCAATGGTAGCGATCAACGAACGTGACGAAAAGGATAAAGCGCTTCTTGCAAGTCAGGCTGCCGAAGCCCAAGCGGAGGAAGCCAGGTCGGAACTTGAGTTGTTTACCGAGCGTTTGAAGGAAGCCAGTCAACTGGTGAGTTCGGGCCGAGCCCACGCGGACTTCGGGCGTTGGTCGCAAGCACACGATGATTTGTGCGAGGCGACGAGAAAGCAACCCAAGTATTATTCAGTCTGGGTCGAACGTGGTCTGCTGTACTTGAAATTGAGCCTATGGGATGAAGCTGCGGCCGATTTCTCAGAGGCGCTTGCCATCGAGTCGCCGGTTGGTGGGCCGGAATGGGTGAGTCTGCCCTTGCTTTTCTACTCCACCGATCGAATGAACGACTACCGCTCACTGCTGCAGCGACTCGAAAGCGAAGCCGACGATCCCTTCGGTACTCGTTTGCGTGGGCAACTGTTGGTCGAAGAGCAGGCGCCTGAGAGCGCCGCAACTTTAGTACAACGGGCGGAGGAGCTGGCGAGAAGTAGTGCCCCACGCGGGCGTCCACCAGGCCCCGGCGGCGAGCCTGGAGAGTGGCACGACAGAGAGGGACGTCGCGGTGGCATGCGGGGCGGAGGACGTCGGGGAGAGAGTCAACGGCGCAGGCGTGGAGAGGGGCCATTCGGGGAGGGAGATTCGGGGGTGCTGCAGCCGGGCGCTCTTGGTCCAGGCAATCCGGGGCCACCACGCGAGGGCTTCGAGCCTAGGCCGCCTGGCGGATTGCCGGCTGGGGCCGTCGCTTATCTTCAAGGCTGGGCTGCCGTTAGGGCGAGAGCACACGAGCAGGCCCTTGAGCATTTTCGCAATGCAGACGAGGATTTCCGGTGGAAAGGTCGCGGGATTCACGAGCCGTTAGTGGCCGTCGCCTACCATCAGCTCGGTGACGCGGAAGCTGCACTGGAGGCTTTCGAACGCTCCGAGGATTTCTATGAACAAAGTGTTGAGCGGTTTGTGGCGGACGAGCCTGGTCGCGGCCATCTGCCCTGGTTCGATTGGCTAGAGTTCTTGCTCCATCGCAAGCAAGCCAGCATCTTGATCAAGGGACGAACTCCAGCACGTGACGCCCGTTTTGATGACTTGGAAGCCACGTCCCGACAACTCCTGCGAGGAGCGTCCCAATAGAAATTCCGGTTGGAACTGTTTGAATTCCAGATATGACATTCAGAATGCTCGGTAGCGATAGCCTGCGGCGTTACAAGCTGATGGTTTGCACGATTGGCGTTTACGCGGTGATGTTTGGTGTGCTCGCTGCGATCGCAACCGACGAGGCTCGCGCGATGTTGTTCGCTCTTCCCGCGATGGGACTAGCTTCGGCGACACTCCAGTTGTGCGCCATGTGGGCGGCTCTCGGCGAGGGAGCCTACGGTGTTCGTTCTCTCGCTTCACTAGCAGCTGGCGGGATCGTTGCTGCGAGCGGACTTCTCGCTTGGATTCTAGAAGTGGACGAAGGCAGGGCGAGTGGAGTGTGGGCGGCTGGCTTGATGTGCGGGCCGCTGGTGTGGTTGCTTGCTCAAGTGCCGCACGCCGTAACACGCTATTACTTAGGCTGGAAATTGGTGCGAGAAGAACAATCCGCCGATCAACCATTTGGTATCAGCGATTTACTCACAGTCACAAGCGTGATAGCTGGCGTGCTGATGTTGACACGCATCGGATCGCTTCAGAGCTTCGGGCTGAGCACCGGGGCGAGTGTCGAAGAAGGCTGGGTGGTAGTTCTGGCTTGGATGCTGGCCTGGTGTCCCATTGTGTATCTAGGCTTCTGCCTGCCAGCCCTGTTGCTGGTGATTCGCCCCCGCGGGCGGAAGGCCGAGCATGGATGCGTTGTCTACACGCTGATTGTCATTTTCGGCTCAGTGGCACTGGCGGCGATGGTTCTTTTCTTCCTGCCAGCACCTGTTCTGTTTGTCGTTTTGGGAGGCTATTTGTGCTGCCACGCCTTCTTCTTTGCCCTGCCGCTGCGTTTCGCGGGCGAAGCTGGTTGGCGGCTGCAGTCCAACGCGACGCTTCGATCTGACGACGTTGTTGACACGGGGCCGGATTAAAGCGAACTAAACTCAGCAGGTACCGGATTCTGCTTCTGCGGCGACCTCAGCGTCGTTGGTGGCAAGGTTTGAAAGGTCATTTGCCGTTCTTTCGGACGACTCAATGATTTCGCCGAACAGATCCCGGGTCTCGTAGCCTAAGCGAACACCGCTTTGCACTTGAGCCGAATTGTCGGTTACAAGTTTGCCAATGTCCTGGGCAAAGTTCTGCGACTGCTTCGCAAGAGATTTCACTTCGTTCGCGACGACGAGGAAGCCCTTGCCTGACTCGCCCGCTCGAGCCGCTTCGATTGAAGCGTTGAGTGCCAGCAGGTTGGTTTGATCCGATATCTCAGAAACGGCGTTTAGAGCGCTTTGGATCTTTTCGGAACTCTCGTTGATGCTCTCCATGGCATTCAGCGAATTTTGAATCGTTCGATTGCCGCGTTCGGCCAATGTCCGAGTCTTACCGCTGGCTTTCTCAGCAGTCTCTTGAAGCAAACACTTTTCTTGCTTCATCTTGGATTCAGCTTGCTGGATCTTCTCCAGACTACTGCTCAGCTCGACGGAACGCTTTTGTTCGAGCTTCGCCGCCTCTTCTGAGAGCTGCTTTTCGGCTCGGATGGCGTCCACCATGCCGTTGAAGCACTCGGTCAGGTCGCCAATCTCAGTTCCGTACTCGGGCTCCACTCGGGCTTCGATAGAGTAGTCTGAGTCGTTGGTTACGCGGTGCATGGAATTTGCTAGATCGAGAATGCTTGAACTCGCTCCGTGTTCGGCAACGTTCAAGCCAATCTTTTCATCTTCTTCGGACACACGAAGCGGGCTGAAGTAATTGACGACTGAGAGAACCGTGTAACCCACACCGAAAGCCCAAACGCCACATGTCAATACACCCAGCGACTGAACTCCTAAGAGCTGAAGCATGGTGGTGTTTTCTGGCATCATGTTTGGCATGACGAAGAACGATAAGGTAATCGTCCCGACGGCTCCGCAAACGCCGTGCACTGCGACAGCCCCGACGACGTCGTCCAGCTTCAACTTATGCTCTACGAATCTGGTCGCTGTGTACACCATAAAGCCCGCGAGCGCACCAATAACGACGGAGCCAACAGTCGATACGTGAGCACATCCAGCGGTAATTGCAACTAGTCCGCCAAGCACACCGTTGCCGATCATCTCGGGTTCCGGGTGGCCGTCAAACTTCCAGCTAATCGCAGAAGAAACGACACCGCCGACACAGGCGGCCAGGATCGTGTGCCAAGCAATTGCGGCGATGTCAGTCGTCGCCGCAAGCGTGCTACCGCAGTTGAATCCAAACCACCCAAATGTCAGGATGAAAATTCCAAGATAAACGAGTGGTAAACTGTGTGGTTGAATGCGACGTGGCTTGCCGTTCTCGAATTTGCCGAGGCGCGGCCCGATAACAATGATACCGGCTAGGGCAACCCATCCTCCAACGGAGTGTACGACCGTTGAGCCTGCAAAGTCGATGAAGCCTAGGGCCTCCAACCAGCCTTGGGTCCCGCCATAAAAGAAACTGCCCCAGGCCCAATGACCGAAGACCGGGTAAATGAACGCGGAAGTGATCAGCGATACGACCAGATAGGCCCCGAATCGGGTCCGCTCGGCGATCGCACCGGAGTCGATGGTCGCTGCGGTTCCGCAGAACACTGCTTGAAAGACGATGAAGGCCGCCATCCAAGGGTCGTGCTCGACGCTGGCGAAAAAGTCGCTCGTGCCAACAATTCCTCCCCAACTCGCCCCAAACATGATGCCGAATCCTACAGCCCAGAAAGCAAAGACGGCAATCAGGAAGTCCGCCATGTTCTTAATGGCGACGTTGATCGAGTTCTTGGCGCGTGCCAGACCCGATTCGACGCACATGAATCCGGCTTGCATCAAAAATACCATCGCTGCCGCAACCAGCACCCACAGTATGTCCAAGCGTTTGGCAAGCTCTTCGCTAGTGACAGCTTCCGCACTTACTACACTCGGGCAAGTTGCGAGCAGCAGGATAAAAGTGAGTGTGAGCGGCTTGCGGGCAATCATATTACTGTTGACTCGATTTCGATTGACTCGGTGCATTTGCAAACGCACGACGGCTTCGCAGTTCGCTACAATCGGAGACTGCGATTAAAGGACGGAAGCGCGAGACGCAAGTTGCCTCTCGGGGCGCGATGAGCGAACCCCAAGTATCGAGGGCACGCATCCGTGGAGGCGCTGGAATAAACGCAGCACCGACAGAATATGGCCCTCGTTTTTGCGACAAAGAGTTACAAGAGACGCTCTAATGCGAAACGTTAACGAGCAGACGCGAAATTTTGCGGTGTGTGGCAAATCTACCGCCTATAGGGATTCGGGACTCCCACAGTTTGCTGCTTGAACTCGACGATCCATCGATAAACAGAAATACATGAGTTCCATTTTCCAAGTTACGAGGGTCAACCCTCAGCAGGCAGCCCATGAATGAAACTCCATCTGAGGTGCAAGTTCCAGAGACGGGGCGATTAGCAGGAATTGACTTTGGGACGGTTCGCATTGGGATTGCGACTTGCGATCCGTCGCAGAACTGGGTGACTCCACTTGGGACCTATCAGGCCCGGAACAAGAAACTTGATGGTCAGCATTTCTTAAAGCTGGCATCGGATGAAGCCCTTGTAGGCTGGGTCATCGGACTGCCCATTCACTGCGATGGGAAGGAGAGCCAGAAATCGAAAGAAGTGCGGGAGTTCGGAGCCTGGTTGGCCAACCTCACCGAGCTTCCGATTGCTTTTTACGATGAGCGTTTTACGACACGCGAGGCGCGAAGGCTCCTGCAGGAAGCCGATTTGAGTTCTGCCAAAAAGAAAAAGCGACTCGACCAACTCGCTGCGCACCTGATCCTCTCCCACTTTTTGGATCACCGAGCGAATCGTTCCCAGGCAGGATCCGATCTAAGTGTGTCGCAAAATGAGGCGCTCGATGACGGCTGAGTACCTCTTCAGAGTGGTTGAAGCATGTTCGGGTGTCCGAAAGCTCGATTTAGTCAGGAAAAATATCGGATCAAGCCGACGATGGGGGAACTGTGGAAGCGGCATCACGTCCCAATATGAGAAGCGAAGTACGCCCTAAGCGTTCACTTGGCCCCTTTTGGTGCTAAGGGTGCTCCCGCGAAACTTGGAGTGGGACGCATTGAAATCGTGGGCTTACCACGCTAAACGTGCTAGGAAGGCGAACGCTTAGCGGGATTCGAAAGATCGGATCCAAACCAACTTTGTACTGAATGTCAGCCGATCGTATGTCAGCCGAAAGCGAGCAAATCGACGAACTCTTGAACGCGTTCCTAGATGGGGAACTCAGTTCGGAGGAAGCTGCGCGAGTTGAGAAGGATCTGGCCTCTGATAAAGAGCTTCAGGATCGGTTCGAGAAGCTTCAAAGCACTTCGAATCAGCTTCATGGCTACTTCGCTGCGGCCAAGTCGAACACTCGGGAAGTGGACTTTGTGCGTGGCTTCTTGGAGGCGGAAACGGCGAGTCCCGTTCAAGTTGCTTCCAAAGAAACGGCTACGTGGCAACGAGTGGCTGTGGTTTGGGGATTGGTTGCGGCGTCGATCTTTGCCGTCAGCTTTTTGCCGCAAAATGCTACCGAGCAACCGCGAGTTCCGAACGCGTTGGTTCAGCAAGAGCCCGAAACTCCAGATGCTTCGGAAGCCCCGCCACAAGTCGAGTTGAACGAGGCAGCCCCGACACAGTACGTGAGCGAAATGGCATTTCCCGCACTCATGTATCTGTTGGAAGTGGACATCGAAGTGACCGAGGGGGCCTTTGAGGCGGACGTGCTGAAGAACATTTTCGGCAAGCACGACATTCCGATCGATACTCCGTTGGTAGTGAACGATGAAATTCGCGGGGTTATCGAAAAGTCCCGCATGCGTGTGAAATCGCCGAACAGCGATGAGGATGGCGAGAGTGCGTTGCTTTACGTCGTCCGGGCACCGATCAACAGTCTCGGCAGTGCGTTGGATGATGTGTATCGTGACGAAGTCTCGTTCCCGGTTGTGAAGTTCGCACTTGGATTCGATACGCCTAACGTGAGCTTGTTCAAGACGTTACTCCGGAATTCGGGTGACCTGTTCGCCATCGACCAGGCCTTCACCGCGCCAATCTCTGTGCCGGATGAGCCAAGCGTCGCTTCGCCTTTTCGTGGGCTGGGATCCGAAGGGTTGATGGTCTCCCGTGAGGCGCGTCGGTCTGGTTTCAGGGGTCAACAGATGGCAGTTCCTTCCGGACTCGATGCTGGATCGCTCGAGAACGTCTTGCTGTTCGTTCGTATTGCGAACTGAAACTCTTCGCAGGGCTTGAGCGTGAGCGTGCTTTCAATGCTTGGGCTTTGCTGCCAGCCGCTCCTCTGCTATCGATGAAATAATGCCAACGGGCTAGGGATACCGTCGGTCGACTCCCGCTAGTTCAAACGCTTTTGTTGATTTGGGCGGTCAATCTTGTGCTGTGCTCCGTGGGATCTTCCTCGCTCCCCGGCACTGGGATCATGCTTGGAACGGCCTGCGGAGGACGTATGAACCAAGCGAATGTGACACTCTTTGGCGAGCCATTCTCTACCGGCTTTATGGAGAACCAAAGCTCGGCTGGTCGCGACGAGAGCGTCGCTCTGTGTTTTGGCGTCGGAAGGATTTTTCGCTGTATCGAAAGTAAACCGAGGTAGCCCTGCGACGTATCCTTCCGCGTAGGAGGCACCGCTCCCGCGAGCGTGACCGCCGTAATTGAGCCTGGCGGAAGCCGTGATCGACAGCAGCAACTCGCGAAACAGACCAACGGTGACTTTGACATCATCCCTCGGTCCATAGAATGCGAACAGCGTACGATGCCCGCTTCTTGAAACGTACCATTGGACAGAAGTAACGATGTAGTCACAAAGGTAGGCAGCTAGCCCTTTCTCCCACTGGCACGCGCGATTCGAATTCACTGCGCAGCAAATGCGAGTGAAGTGTACTTGGTCCGTATTTTCTTCTTGGACATCCTCACGGGAGAGGTTGTTCTGCAGCATCATGTGCTGCATGGCTCGCAGAGCGTTTCGTTTCTCGGCTTCTGTACTCGCCTGGTTGTTGGCCGTTCGATCCAATGCCCGCAGTACCCGCATCACCCGCTCGAATTCCTTCTGTGTCGTTTGGTTCTCCAGGCTTTGAGGCTGAGCTTCGGTACTGAGGTCTGTTGTGCTCGTTGAGCCGCTATTCGCCGGCGGAGTCCAGTACTCGCGCAAGATGTAGTTGTCTTCGACCGGGTTCCATGTGTCGTGCACGGTCCGGTCGACGAATGTTGTCAAATGTTGGCAGCGGTCGTTAGGCTTGCTCAAGTGTGCGATGACCACGCCCTTGGGAAGACTGCAGGCGAGATCGACGTCGACCAACGGCATGTCGCCTACGATATGTTGGTCCCACGACAGTTCACTCAGGTATTCGCGAACTGCAACCATTGGGATGCCTCGACGCGGCGAAGTCCCGGCTGCATCCTTCAACCGATCGTAGATGCTCCGGTAGGAGTTTCCGGTACCGATGGAAAGTGCCCGAACAACGCAGTCGCCCGCTGAGCCGACGAACCCAGCCGCCGAACGTCCTCCGTCATGCCAAACAAACTCCATATTCGGACTCTTCTAATGCAAGTGCTGGTGGGATAAGGATTGAGACGCAGAAGGGCTTGATACCGGCGAAGTCCATGATCTCGAAGGCTGGAACGCAAGCGGTCACCATTCGGTGGTCGAGAAAACCTTCATATTCGCCTCGTTAGCGAGATCGCGTAAATTCTGTTTTTGAACGGGACATCACGCCTAGTCTTTTCTGACCCAGCTGTTGAAAATAGGCCGTCACCCGAGATGCAGACTGGCCAGGAGCCGCCTGGCAGACTCGTGGCGACAACAGACACCTTCTCTCGCGACCAAGGACTCGACCGAAATGACCGCTTTCCCTGAAGTTACCAAGATTGAATACGAAGGTCCGGAATCCGACAACCCGCTGGCGTTTCGATGGTACAACCCCGAGGAGGTCGTCGCGGGAAAGACGATGAAGGAGCACTTGCGGTTCACGGTCGTCTATTGGCACACGTTCCGCGGCACCGGGGCCGACCCTTTTGGCAGCGGAACCATGGTTCGCCCTTGGGATGACGGGAGCGAATCTGTCGAAAACGCGTGCAATCGGGCCCGAGTTGCTTTTGAGTTCTTCGAGAAACTGGACGCTCCTTTCTACGCCTTTCACGACCGCGACGTTGCGCCTGAAGGTGCGACGTTGGCCGAGTCGAATGCGAATCTTGAAGCAGTCGCCAAGGTGCTGGGTGAAGAGCAAGAACGGACCGGAGTAAAGTTGCTCTGGGGCACTGCGAACATGTTTAGCAATCCACGTTTCATGCACGGAGCCGCGACAACCTGCAACTTGGACGTTTACGCATACGCGGCCGCTCAAGTCAAGAAAGCCATGGAAGTCACGCACGCGCTGGGTGGCGAAAACTATGTGTTCTGGGGTGGTCGTGAAGGGTATCAGTGCCTCTACAACACAGATATGAAACGAGAGCTCGATCACCTCGGGCAATTCTTCCACATGGCTGTCGACTACGCCAAGGAGATTGGGTTCGATGGCCAGTTCTTGATCGAACCAAAGCCGAAGGAGCCTACCAAGCACCAATATGACTCCGATGCAGCGGCCTGCCTCAACTTCCTGCGAACCTACGGCCTCACGGATCACTTCAAGCTCAACATCGAAACGAACCACGCCACGTTGGCTGGCCACGAAATGATGCATGAACTTGAGTATGCGGGCATGCAAGATGCACTTGGTTCGATCGATGCGAACACCGGGGACTTGCTGCTGGGTTGGGATACCGACCAGTTTGCAACAAACTACTACCTGACCACGCAGACCATGCTAGTTCTACTGAAGTACGGTTTGGGATCGGGTGGTGTGAACTTCGACGCCAAAGTCCGGCGCGAGAGCTTCGAGCCCATCGATTTGTTCTATGCCCACATCGGCAGTATGGATGCCTTTGCGAGAGGCTTGAAGGTAGCTGCCAAAATTATCGAGGACGGCGCGCTCTCGAATATGATTCAGGATCGCTACTCGAGTTGGGATTCGGACTTAGGGAAAGAGGTCGAGTCCGGCAAAGCTAGCCTCGCTTCGCTCGAGTCCTACATGCTCGGAAAAGGCGAAGCCACTCCAAACACAAGCGGCCGACAAGAACTGCTCGAGAACATCGTCAATCGCTACCTCGATTGCAGCTAAGCATCATTCTTGATTGCTAGTTGGATTATTAATTGCCACCGGCGCAACAGAATAGCTCTCGTTTAACGGCAAGCCGAAGGCGACCTCCCATCCCTTTGGCAAGCCGTCATGTCAGGCATCGACAGACCCGCCTCCCGTCACCTTTCAACGCCGCAGGAGATAGCGAGCTCAACCAACGCACGTCACCTTCCCGCGCAGCGGGAGGGTCGGAGCCCTAGCGACGGGGAGGTTCTTTGTCCGCCGTTCCTCGCATGCCCCCGCCAAACCAACTCGGCGGAAGCAATCACCTTTTACGGACCAGCCCTACCACACGCGAGCACTCAAACACCAAGTCCTTCTCCGTGTCCCCCGAATCGTCTTCGACAACGATCCGCATACCGCTCTTTCCGACTCGCTCAAAACGGAGTCCTTCGAACGCAATCCTTTTCGCATCCGCACTCTTCAGTCGAAATTCCTCCACTTCTTCCTTCTCCTCCCAGGCGACGAGGTCCCCGGAAAAATGCTTCAGCCGCAGAGCAATTCCGCTCTCTTTCTCGACAATCGTAAGAAGCTCGTAGAAAACCACTTTGTCGTCTCGCACTAACTTGAACATGCCCATCATCGCACCGCCGAACGGGGCATTCCACGTTTCTTCGAAGCGACCGCCAAGTCCCTTGCCCTGCCAGTGTCCTGCAATCCAAGCGACGTCGGCTAAGTCGAGTTCACTTACAACTTGCTTGTCGTCCTTTGGTGATTTCGATTCCTGGGCGATCGCAAGTCGGTCATTGGCTACCGCGACTAGAGTGGCAACAGAGAGTAGTCCTAGAGCGGCAGATTTGAGTTGTATCATGTCGGTTTCCGGATTCGTTCTTAGGGTGAGTCTTAGGGCCAATTAGAGTTTGAATTCGGTTTTATAGTAGCCCGGCTGTCCCAGCCGGGACGCAACATATTCTCGGCCCGGAGATCCGAGCTACTTTGTGTAGCTTGATGAATTGACTAGCCCCCAGGGCAATTCAAAGTTTCAAATAGGCAATCGGCCACGAATATCAGTCACTCTCCCTTTCCGAGTTTAGCGAGGAATTCTGGGAGGGTCGGAGCCCCAGCGACGGGGAGGGAATTCGCGCAGCTTGCGATAGCCCTAGACTAGCCCAGTAGTAAGTCGCTGCTGGAAATGCATTCCGTCTACAATACTCGATTTGCCCGCCAACTACTTCGTAAGGGATAACCGTGAAGCTTAGTTTCGTACATCAAGATACCTCTTACGAAGCCGACACCACTGAGGCGCAGAGCATTGCGATTGCACTGCAGTTTTCAGGTCAGCAGCCCAATCACTTCGGCACTGACAAGGCGTCGGAAGAAGTGCTTCGCCTGGGCGAATTCGTTGGCAGCACGAAACTCGGTGGTAGCTGCAACGTGGATTCACTTGAGCTAATACCGCACTGCAACGGCACTCACACAGAGACAGTTTCGCACATTATTGATGACGATATCTGGGTCGGCCACGCCGGACTGGACTGCTGCTGCCCTGCCCTGCTCGTCACCGTTCCCACCACTCCGCGCGCCGACGTTACAGAAGCCTATCGGCCGCCATTAAAAGACACGGACACTCTCATCACCGCCGCTTCACTTCGAGCGGCCCTTGATAAGTTTCCAGGCTTTCGACCAGAAGCAATCGTCCTGCGCACTCTGCCCAATGAGCCCGACAAACGTTCGCAGCAATACGCGTCTGGCCCCGAACCCGCGTTTCTCACAGTCGACGCCATGAGGGTCGTCATTGAGACGGGCTGCCGGCACTTCTTGCTAGATTTGCCTTCCGTAGATCGTATGTACGACGACGGGTTACTCACCAATCATCATTTATTCTGGAACGTCCCAGAAAGAACGCACCGTTTAACCGGAGAGACGCGGCAAGATAAAACGATAACCGAAATGGTCTTTGTTCCCGACGAAATCGAAGACGGTCGCTACCTGCTCAATCTGCAGATCCCCGCCTTTGCCACCGACGCCGCCCCATCGCGACCTCTGCTCATACCGATCCAAAAAACCCACTAGTGGAAATATCAGCCGCTTGGCGCCAAGTTGATAGTCGCCTTTCGCTCCGCCGAAAGTAGCGTCCCTCCCGTCGCATCCTCAAGAACGGGCTATTCACGCAGTTTCGCAGAAACAGGCTCGCGATGGCTCGGTTCTATTTCGGTGCTTGCCCCCTATTTCTCTCTTCCGCAGACTCCAGGATCGCTTTACCGTTCCTCGTCACCTTCCCCCTGGGAAGGTCGTGCGCCCACGCACGGGTAGGGCTCTTCCAGTATCCTCTAGAGCTCACCCTGCGATCAACTAGGCGACCCGCTAAACTCTT
>JBGCCZ010000147.1:0-2909 GCA_045105035.1 Pirellulaceae bacterium
ACCAAGTCCGACGCATTCAATACACTCGACGAATCCGCATGAAGATTTTTCAGCTCGGCCAGTGAACTCGCATCGTGAGCCGGTTTCCCGGTGAAGACTTCGAACAAAATGAGCCCTAACGAATAGATATCGGTGCGAACATTTGTTTGGCCGCTTAGTAGCTGGTCAGGGGCCATATATCCTGGCGTGCCAGACATCCCGATCACGTTTTCACCATCGGTTGAAACAGTCGCCAATCCGAAATCCGTGATGCGAACTTGGCCCTGACCGTCGACCATAATGTTGGCGGGCTTAAGATCGCGATGCAAAACACCTTTTGCATGAGCGGCAGCCAAACCGGAACACAGTTGACGTGCAATCTGGACGCCTTTGTCTTTCGGTAGCCGGCCGATCCGCTGCAGCAGCGTTTTGAGGTCTTCGCCGTCGATGTACTCCATGGAAAGAAATGGCTGGCCGTTGACTTCTCCGATGTCGTAGACGCGGCAAATGTTTGGGTGCGAAATCTGACGCGCGAGTTTTACCTCTTGATGAAAGTACTCGAGCCGCTTCGCATGGTTCGCCAACTCTCGTGGCAGAAACTTTAAAGCGACCGTTTGGCCCAGTCTCAGATCGTCCGCACGATAGACTTCTCCCATACCGCCGCGACCGAGCATCGACACGATCCGATAGCGGTCAGCCAATTGGGTCCCAGGTAGGAAGCGACCATGATCGGAGGAATCGGACAGCCCGCTTGAGTTGGATTTCCCGAACGCCGTCGCTGTCACGTCGAATCGCGCGGCAGGTTGATCCAGGAAGCTTTCCGGATCCTCGTTGGCAGCCAGCAGTGCGTGCACCTTCCGTTTCAATGCGTCGTCTTCGCCGCATTTTTCTTCGACAAGCGCCTCACGCTGCCCAGCGTCGTCAACCTCGATCGCTTGAAGAAAGATCTCTTTGGCTTGCATCGCTACTCTCCAGTTTTGTCGTCGGTGGATTCGGACCGTTTGCATTGCAGCCATGCGCGTGCAAATTTCCATTGTCGATAGGCGTCCGCACGGGAGAGAGACAATGCCTTTCCCGCCTCCTCAACGGAAAGCCCCGCAAAGTAACGCAGCTTGACTAGCTCCGCGCAGATCGAGTCCTCTTTCGCAAGCGACTGTATGGCCTCATCGATGTTGAGCAGCGTTTCAGGTTGGGCGCGAATCTCTACGTCAACATTCGTCAAGCTGACTTGTTGCATCTCGCCGCCATGCTTGACTCGCGATTTTCGTCGAGCGTTTTCAACCAGAATGCGTCGCATTGCTTCTGCTGCGGCTGCGAAGAAATGGCCCCGGTTTTGCCACTCAGTTACACCGTCTTTTCCCACCAATCGCAAATAGGCTTCGTGGACTAAGGCGGTTGCATTCAACGAGTGCCCCGCCTTTTCGTGGCTGACACGATTTTTGGCTAAGATTTTTAGCTCCTCATAAACAACTGGAAACAGCTTCTCAGTTGCTATTGCATCGCCTCGAGCTGCAGCCGAGAGCATTTGCGAAATATCTTTCACGATCTTGGGCTCCGGCAGTTCGGTTCGCGTCAAACTAATTGTCGCTGCAAAAGGAAAACCGGCCAAAGCGCTCACCTGGCTCGTGAACACGCTAGCCTATCAGTGCTTATCGGCCCGCTAGAAAACGTATTGCCTCTTGCAGTCTTGGCATCTCTTGAAATGTTAACCACTCAACCAGTTCACTAACGAAATGAAAAGGAACGCCTAAAACAAGTGCGCCAGCGAACATGAGGCCTACAGATGGTACTGTAACAAATCCCGCTTTAGCGATGCTCTGACGCACAACGATCTCTCCGTTTTCCGATATTGAATTGACGTGATAGACTTTGTTTGGCTGCTCTGTTCCACGTAGTCGATCATTGTATTTGCCGTTTAGAACCATATTTCCGATCCCCTTTTTGAACTCTGTTTGGCAAGAGCCGTTGTCGCCTCTATAGAGTCATGCGACATGCAGCGGCACGATGTCTCAATTCCAAGGAGATTTTTAGGGGCGGGATTCTGCTGAGATCTAGCAGGACCGAAGCGAGTTGCGCGAGGCTCTGATCTGCTGAAGGTGCATCATCCGAGGGTAGTTGTTTCTGGGCATGTTAGTGGGGGAGTTGCTGAGGTGAGTCGCACCGATGGTGGGGAGGAGATTTGGATCTGGATCTTTTCGATTTCGTCGAGGCTGATGTCGTCGGCGGTGCGGTCGTAGAGTTTGGTGGTGCGGACGGAGTCGTGGGCGGCGATGCGTTGGGCGTGTTCTGGGAGACCGCCGTTCTTGAGATAGGCGGTGATGCCGGTGGCTCGGAAGGTGTGGCAGCAGACGGCAGAAGAGAGCCCCGCGTGTTGGGCTCTGCGTTTTATCATGCGAAGGACGTCGACTCGGTGCATTCGGGTTTAGTGTCAGTTTGCGTTGGCGGCCAACTGAGCGAAAGAGCGGTCCCTTGTTTTGGTCGGCGATGCTGGCGGCGGCAATGTAGGCGTCGAGATAGGCCTCCGCGTTGTGATGAGCGGGGACGTCGTGCAACTTGCCGCCTTTCTCGTGTAATCGCAGCCACATGCCACGACCTTGTTGAAAACAGTCCTCGACGTTCATCCGAACAGTCGCTGAGACTTGCGCGAAGCTGAAGACCATCACACCGATGAGTGCGCGATCGCGGAGCCCAATGATGGTGTTTGTATCGATCGACTTCCGAACTCGCCAAGGGTTCAGAAAGTAAATGGGCGAGCATCAGAATCTGTTTGGCCTGATGTGGCTCAAGCAATCCCAGGTTCACCATTGGATCCAGAAAGGCGCGGGCCAATCTCATCAGCCTTGTACGAAGCGTTGCAAATTGCCCTTCCAAAGGAAAGTGCTCCTTCATGATTGCTTCCGAATACATTCCCCAGCCTTCGGTGTTAGCGC
>JBGCCZ010000148.1:0-14088 GCA_045105035.1 Pirellulaceae bacterium
TCCGCCAACCCTGCAACTGCGGAAGTTCATGTAACAGCTGCTGTTCGAGCCAGCCAACATCTTGCAAGCCGGTCGCAAAACGGCGATTCAAGATCTTTCGGCGGCGATAAGGCGATCGGCTGAAGAAAGTAGTGACTTCACCTACGGAGCGAGAAAGTATTTTTCTCGCTCCTCGGAAGACAGAGTCCTCGGAGCTCGCTGTTTCGCATACTCGACAACGTCGCGTGGAACGAATATCAAGCCTGCTTTGGTCGGCAGCAGCAAGTCCCCGCCCCTGCCTGAGGCAGGGAGCCAGCTTGGTAGCGATAGTCTTGCAAGTGCCGGATCAGAAGCATTTAAAACTTCCAGAGTTTGCTCTCCCGTGCGAACGTTCCATCCATGGATAGTAGACGTATCCGCGGTAATCATGGTTAGTCCGTCTTCACTGCTTAGTGCCAAGCCCAATATGGACTCGCGGCGATCCGTTCGCGGTTCACGCTCAAGGCAAGTGGCCGTGTCAAACAAATGCACATCGCCCTCGGTTGTAAGTACGACGAAGATCCGCCCCGAATCGTAGAAGCGAGCTTCGACTGCATCCCGCTCGAACAAAATCGGCCTCTTCTGGCCCGATTCGACATCAATCAACAGTGCGTCCGGTAGCTCGGGTGGATTCTCTTTTAAACGATTGAAGCGATTCGATGTAGGAACGATCTTCGTACCTTCGCCACAAATAGCCAAGATTCGTTTCTGACTTCCTGAATACGCAAAGTCTTGGACTCCTTCTTCAAACTCGAACTCTTGCTGAATACGTGGTAAACCTCCTTCCCAATTCCACACAACAAGGCGTTCCGTGCCGTGCCGAGTGACGAGAAGCTTCCCGGCAAACAGGGCCATTTGAGAAACCGGTGAATTGCCATTCTCAAACTCATTATCTAATGCCAGGGTGTTCATATTCCATTGGCAAATTCGTCCGGAAGAATCCGCCACGATGAGCGAGGTCCGGTCATCCGAAAGCGCGGCGCATGTTATTGGCGAATCGTGGTCGCCTACTGATCTCGAATCCGCAGAATTCCGATCGTTGAGCAGAATTCTGCCCCCACGCGAAACGGTAACGATTTGCTGATCCGAATCTACAAACCCCGCGAGAATCAGATTGCGATCATGCTCAGCAATAGTCTGCAATCTGCGCAGCGAGTCCGCTTCGATCACATCTACGCCTTGCGCGAAGTAACTCACGAAAACGCTTTTTGTAGCCGCGTCGACGTGCAACGTTTCCACTCGTTGGCCGAGTTCGAGTCTGTTTTCAACTTCATTCGTCACAGGATCAATCCCACACAACGTCGATCCCGTCAGCCGCTGCCCTGGTTTCGGACCCACCATGCCATTCGTGGCGACCCAGATCTGATCTCCCGCGTACTCCACAGAGGTCGAAGGAGTTTCGAGAATCAACTCCGGCTCCACTTCGGCAACCTCTCTCAGATTCCAACGAAAAGTCCCCGTGGATGTGGCCATGATGCACTCGGATCGGTCTTCACGTAAATCGACATCAAGGATCCTACCAACCTCATGCTGCGCTATCATTTCGCCGTTTTGAATACTCCACACCTCAACCTTGTTGCCCAACACGCCTTCATGAAGGAGCACTTTCCCTTCGTCGAGAAAATAGGCTCCGATCGCGGCAATCGATGACGAGAAACTGCTGACTTGAGATCGGTCTTGCGTGTTATAGAACGCTACTTTCCGATCTAAAGTCGCAACGCAAGCCAAGCTCGCATCAGGGGTCAATGCAAGACTTAGAACACGACTAGTGAGCTGATTGCTAACTTCTTCCTGCCCCCCGGTTGTTGGCGTATAGATCAATAGACGCTCACCAGATGCGATTAGCACTGAGTCATCTTGAACACCTGTTCGAGCGATAGCGTACGATTGCCCTTTTTCATTTATTCGTGTCGCGTAGGGCGCTCTCATGTCCCAGGAGTAGAGTCCCCCGCCACTTGTGGAAACAAGTAGCAATCCTCCAACTGGAATCACCTCGCTAACTCGCTCGCCAACTTTAACCGAATTCAGCCTTTGTCCGGACGGATTTTCGCGAATCGTGACAACGCCGCCGTCCGTTGTAACAAACGCATCCTCCGACATCTGAGTTGCAAATTCTTCGAGAACACTTGCCTCTTCCTGTTTCTCTTCGAAGTTCAATATGCGGGTCACCCGACGCACCACGGTTCCGACGACCGCAAGTTTTCCGAATTGCGAGTAACCGAGCACAGGCGGGTTCCCGACTGCAAATCTGGTCTCGTAGGTGCGCGCATCCAAGTCCGATTCTTCATTCCAAAATCGTAGCGTACCGTCCCAGCCAACCGTCACGAACTCACCCGGTTTGTGATTCACTTCGAAGTCAACAATCCAGTCGGAATGCCCCTTGAACTCCGACGTGACTTCTCCGTTCTCCAAATCAAAGACCCAAGCACGTTCGTTGTTCCATCCGGTGACTTTGAATGTATCTCCGGCTCCACCAATTTCCCTCACATACTCGGGGGTCTCACACTCCGTTATCAGAGAATTGAGTTGCGGGTCGTAGAGCGAAATACGCCGCATTGATTCCGATAGGACTGCGAGATGATGTTGCCCACCCACAAAACAAGACTTCGACTCAGCCCTAAAGCGATTTGCCACAGTTTTATCAGTAGGGTCGATGAGCAACGTCCCTCGATCTCCACTTGCCATCAGCCATTGCGAGTTGGGGGAGAATTGGATCACAACTCCTTCCTTCGATCCAGCATCGATTGACTCCTCGCGAATTGCATCGCCGCTGGCGACGTCAAAAGTTCGAACAACGCCAAGGCTGTCGAAGGTCGCAATGGTCTTCGCGTCGGGCGAAAATCCACAATGGAGTACCCTTCCCTCGTGCCCCGACAGCACGACAGGCGGCTCATCCAAGTTCTCGAGTGAGTAGACCGCAGCCTGCTCCTCGCGGGGCAAAACAACGAAGCGAGAGTCAGAGGAAAAACTATAGACGCCGCATCGAACCGATTGTGAATTCGGAAACGTCTTCATTCGTTTCAATGTCGTAGCGTTCCACAAGGTCGGCATTGAGTAGAGCGTCTGTTCGCCGCGTTCTAACACGTGCCCATAAGAGCAACCTGCTGTCAACAGATAGTCGCCATTGCGACTGAAACCGGCGGAAGTCACCGGCCCAGTATCGGACAGAGTTGCAATCGCACCGCGCTCAGCAGAATAGAATGTCAATGAGTCCGCGACTCGGAAGTACTTCGGGTGGGGACAGATAAGCACTCGTTCTCTGGCTTCGTCAAGCACGATCTGGCCGGGAAAGTCGTCGCCCAGATCAATCGTCTTGAGTTCATGGTTCTCGCCAACGGCGGCCATCAGAAGAGACCTACCCTCAAAACTCTGCGAAATTTCCGGAGCAGAAGTACCAATGGCAATCGCGGTTCCCGGATCTTCGTCTGTTTTCCGAGCCATATCCGAGATCATCCGCTGACTCGTCGACTCTCGCAGGGCTGCCGCAACTTGTGCCTTGCTCTTCAATACTGCGAGCAGCATGAACGAAAGAGCCGCAATGAGCCCCAACGTTGCCCCAAAGGCAGTCAGCGATGCAACCGGTCGAGCCAAGAGCCAATCCGCGGCGCGTTTGAAAACCGGTACTCTCTTTGTACGAACTCGCTCCCCACGCACGAACTTGCGTAGATCTTCAGCCAGCAACTCGGCCGACGCGTAGCGATCTGCTGGATTGCGCTCTGTTGCTTTGCAAAGGATCGTTTCGAAATCCACTGGGATTCGTGGATTGATTCGGCGAATCGGTAGCGGACGTGAAAGAGTGAGTTCGCGAAGAAGTTCTTTCGAAGTTTTGCCGCGACACATCGGCTGCAATACGGCTAGTTCATAGAGCGTCGCGCCAAGTGAATAGATGTCCGTCCTATGATCCACAAATGACCTCCGCCCTGAAGCCTGTTCCGGGCTCATGTACTGAAGTGTTCCTAGTAGATCACCTGTTCGCGTAATGCTCGGACTATCCTGCAGGTGAGCCAATCCAAAATCACTCACCCAGACCTTCTGATTTTCACCAAGGAGCAGGTTGGATGGCTTGATATCCCGATGAACAATCCCATTCGCGTGAGCATGTCCAAGAGCGTCCGCCACCTGCATTCCGAGATTCGCAACCGAAGTCACGAGACCTTGGACGTCTCGTTTGCTCGAAGAAGGAGTCGAGCCCTGAACCGCTCTGTTTGCGATCTCCGACCAGGAGGCTGATGAAGTCTTCGAGGCAGTCGACTCTTTGACGGTAGTTTCGCCCGACCGCCGCGCGGTTCGCGCCGAGTCGACAACGTCCATCAAGTTGGTGCCGTCGATTAACTTCATCGTAAAGAAATGAATATCTTCTTGCTCTCCAACGTTGTAAACCGGCACGATATGATCGTGGTTGAGCATCCCAGCCGCTTTCGCTTCAATTTGGAAGCGTTTCTTGGATGTTGATGAGCGGCTAGTTGGAGGAGGCAGTAATTTCATCGCAACCTCGCGGCCCAGATCTCTGTCGTAGGCACGGTAGACTACGCCCATTCCACCGCGACCGATCTCCGGTCCAACGAGATATCCGCCCATTTCCCTCAATCCATCGGAGAGGTACCATTGCCTGAAGTCTTCGTGATTAGACGTAGCATCAGTAGAACCAACTTTGCGTGTCTTCTTCCGCTTTGGGTCCACAGAGTTCCTCCGGTAACCTACTTAAAATCAATGGATAATCGCTTCGGCTATTAGGGCACATTGCCAGCCTAGATTCAAGGGTTAGGCGGCCACTTGAAGGCAGCGCACCCGAACACTCCACTGCACAGAATGGACTGGAGTCTGCCCTAGATTCAAGTTTGAACGGCAGCCAGCAGGCACTGACACGGCCGATCCCCAAGACTTACGTCAGTCTTCAGCTACAATTTGCAAGGATTCACATGAGCAAGTTCGGTATTGTAACTTTCTCGTCCCCGGGTCATCTAAACCCGTCATTGACACTCGCCCGGTGCCTTCGAGACCGTGGCCACGAGATTTCGTTTTATACCCTGGTGAATGCGCAGCCAAAGATTGAGGCCGCGGAATTCAAATCGAATCCATATGGCAAAAGCAACTTCGACACGACGGCAATTGAAGAATCGTACCGCCAACTGGGTCAGCTGACAGGCATGAAGGCCGTTCGATTTTTGGTTGGCCTTTTGAAACGTCGGGCCAAAGCCGCGCTGCTCGATCTGCCACGGTTGTTCGCAGAAGATGAAGTTGAGGGTCTGCTGGTAGACCAAGTCGAAACTGCAGGCGCGGCCGTGGCACGTTTCAGTGCTATTCCGTTTGTAACAGTTTGCAATGCACTTCCCTTGCAAACCGACCCGCATACCCCGCCAGTCTTTAGCAACATCCGACCGACGAACGGCTTGCCAAATCGACTGGCAGTAAAAATGCTCAATTTCATACAATCCAGATTGGAGCTCCCGGTTCTCCGCGAATTGAACGACTTTCAGCGCAGCAAGGCACTTCCACTTTTTGCGAAGTCCAATCAAGTCATGTCCGAATTGGCGTTCATTGCTCAGTTGCCAGCAACACTCGACTTTCCACGCAAGCACCTCCAAGACAACTTCCACTACACCGGTCCGTTTCATTCTTCCGAAACGCGGCAGGAAATTTCATTTCCATGGGACAAGATCGACAGCGAAAAACCGCTAATCTACGCATCGATGGGAACGCTACAGAATCAGATCCCGCGCGTGTTTCAGATGATCTCAGAGGCCTGCGTTCACTTGGATGCACAACTCGTAATCTCACTCGGTAAGTCGGACAGTTCGACTAGCGAATTGCGGTTGGCAGGCAACCCGATCGTTGTCGACTACGCACCGCAACTCGAATTGCTTAAGCGTGCGTCTCTTTGCATCACGCATGCCGGATTGAACACGGCACTTGAGTCGCTGAGCCACGGCGTGCCGATGCTGGCCATACCGATTACCAATGACCAACCCGGAGTTGCCGCGCGAGTCGCGCACTACGACCTGGGAAAGGTCATTCCGATCGAGAAGGTCACCGCAGCGGGGGTTCGAACGATGGTCGAAGCCATATTGCACGACCAGAGATTTGTTCGTAACGCGAAATCCATGCAGACGACCATCGCCGGGCTTCGCGGGCCGGAGCGAGCGTGTGACATCATCGAGCAAGCCCTGATTTCGAAGCGTCCCGTGCTCCGCGAAGATCACCCCCGCGTTTGAGGACTATGAAAGCACAAAAGGCTCACATACCGGCAGATGTGTCTAAGAAACATGCCTACGAAAAAACCCCTGTCGATGGACAGGGGTTTCAAAGCTACCCGGCATGGACTCGAACCATGAATATCTGAACCAAAATCAGAAGTGTTACCATTACACCACCGGGCAGTCACCGCGTTTCCGACCGCCTGAGCGGCCAGCGTCCCTTGCGAAAAGCATGTGAGACGGCGGAATAAGTTGTCTATCGACTGATGTGATCCAAAACCTGAATCAGACAGTCGTTCTGTCGCTAGTACCGGAGATCCAAATCGGCATAAACGATCAGCGGATCGTTTATAGGACCCTAGTTCTCACGCATCTACGTCAATCTTGTGAACACGAAGTCGATTATCCACCTGAGCAAAATTACTCAACGCAGGGTATCGAGTATCAAATGCACTCGGTCCGCTACGTACTCGCCACGACCGATGCGTCTCGCCTAAGTCGGATAAATTAGCTGGATCGCTCAGAGTTGACAACCGCAAAAGCTAGCCTCTGCAGCTCGACTGCCAGGTCGACATCCACCGTTGGAACCTCCTTTTGAATCGACAAGCTGACGGGGGCAAAGTTCAGGATTCCCTCCACGCCCAGATCGGACAATCGCCGGGCTAATCCAGGCGCCGGTTCGGCTGGCACAGCCAAAATGGCCATTCGAATCTCCAATTGTGGGATCAAAACTTCCTCTAAGCGATCCACGTTGTGCACTGGGATTCCGTCGATCATCTGACCAATTTTCGTCGCGTCTGCGTCGAAGATCGCCTTCAGCCGAAAACCCTGCTGCTCGAACCCGCGATAACGCACTAACGCATTGCCAAGGTTCCCCAATCCTATGAGCACGGTATTCCAAGTCCCGTCGGTCCCTAAAGCTCTGCGTAAAGCTCCGATGAGCCCGGGCACGTTGTAGCCCACTCCCCGCTTCCCGAACTCGCCGAACAGGGCCAGATCTCGACGGATTTGGGAGTCGCTCAGTCCCAGGCGGTGGCCGAGTGCGTTGCTCTTGATCGTCTTCGTGCCGCTACGGTCAAAGTGTTGCAGCTCGCGTAGATACAGCCCCAGCCGACTTGCCGTCGCGGGCGGAATGTCTCCAGAACGAACAGTGGGCAAGTCGTCCTGCGACGTAGCGTCGTTGGATTGAGACGCTTCCTCGGGCTCGATTTCTTCTTCGCTCAATTTCAAACCTCAGATCTTCAATCCCAGAACCTGCAACTCAGCTTACGTTCTGCCCCAGTACGTGCGAATCGCCTTGCCATTGCTGATGGCGCTTTTTCATAAGAGCAAATGCTATCACGAATACCATTCAGCCGCACAAATATCGATCTCCCTGTGCTCTTAGTACTCCGCGTTTACTGGTTTACTGAATAGGCCGCCTGCGACGCGTCGACCTCAGCAGGCCCAACCACCGGCCGCCGCTACAACCGCTACAGGCGACAGGAAAGTTTCAATCAATCCCACTGCCCCACCTGGGCACCGCAATCCCCCTTCTTTCTCCGGTCACCCCAAAACCCCTGTTCAATGCTGTCTTAGTTGTCGATGTAAGTGGTGCTAAGAGCAGATTCTGGGTGGATTATCCAGTCTTCGCAGTTCCGAGCTCCTGGCTGATCGGAGTTGACTCTGGAGGAGTCAAAGTCGAGCGGCTAGTTGAAGTTCATTTGTCACCCGCTGCGGGCTGAAACGAAACCTAGAAATGCCTGCTTAACTTTCGGGGCGAACTGGCGCCCACCAGACATACATCCAGTCACACGTAAGTTCAGGAGAACGGGAAATGAGAAGGCTATTGTTGGTGCCGGTCGTGCTTGCCGCTGCGGCAGCATTCTCCGGTCAAGCTAATGCCGCCTATTGTGGCATGGTCAGCTACCAAGATTGCTGCAATGCAGGCGTCGCAAGCGACGGCGGAGCGGCAATGGGCGTGGGAGGCTGCGGCACGACCACGGTCATGAAATCTGTCAAACGTACTGTTTACGAGCAGCGTCAAGAACAACGCACTCGCACAGAGTACCAGACAGTAACGGAAGACAAGGTAATCAGTGTTCGCGGCTCACGCCAAGAAACACGTTACCGTTCGGTCAACCAAACAGTGCGTAAGCCTGTTTACGAGACCAAAACTCGACAGTACACAGTCATGAAGCCTGTGTACGAAACGCACACTCGTCAGGTAACGTACAACGTTCGCCGGCCTGTGTACCATACTCACAGCAAGCAAGTTAACTACACCGTGATGAAGCCTGTGTACACCACGCACAGCAAGGTTGTTAACTACACTGTGAACAAGCCTGTGTACTCGACCCACAGCAAGGTCATCAACTACACAGTCATGAAGCCTGTTTACGAGCAGCACAGCAAGGTTGTTAACTACACAGTTAAACGCCCTGTCTACGAAACTCGTGAGCGAGTTATCAACTACACCGTTATGAAGCCTGTTTACGAGCAGCATAGCAAGGTTGTTAACTACACCGTCATGGTTCCTGTTCAAGAAACCAAGACTCGTAACGTCGTTCGCCGCGTTACGGAAACTGTCCCTTTCACCAAGACTGTTACAGTCCGCGGTGGAAACTGGGAAACACGCACAGAGACCATTCCTGGTCCTGTTCAAAAGCGAGTCGTTCGTGAGCCTGGTACTTGGACTTGGGATGCTTCCCAGTGCAAGAACGTTTACTGCCCAGGTGCTTGCCGCACCGAGTGCGTACAGTGCCCACCAAAGACCGTTTGCAAGAAGGTTTGGGTTCCAACATGCGAAACTAAGGAAGTTCAGTGCTCGAAGCAAGTTACACGCTGTGTAACTGAGTGCGTTCCTTACACCGTATGCAAGCAAGTTGCTGAGTGCCGAAGCAAGACGGTTAACTACACCACTTGCAAGATGGTTCCTGAGTGCCGTCAGCGTACCGTTAGCTACAAAGTTTGCAGCTACGTCTGCGAGCAAAAGCAACGCACCTGCAACTACACCACCTGCAAGATGGTTCCTGAGTGCAAGCAACGTACCTGCACTTACACGACTTGCAAGATGGTTCCTGAGTGCCGTCAGCGCACCGTCAATTGCACCACCTGCAAGATGGTTCCTGAGTGCAAGACTCGTACTGTTAACTACACCACTTGCGAGTGGGTATGTGAGCAACGAGTTAAAGACGTATGCTATCGCACCTGCAAGATGGTACCTGAGTGCAAGACTCAGACGTACACCACTTGCCGATACGAGTGCGAAACTGTCTGCAAGCAAGTTCCTTACACTGTCTGCGTTCCAACATGCGAGCAAAAGACTGTTAAGGTTTGCAAGCGAGTTCCAGTATGCGTTCCTTACACCGTAACGGTTTGCGTTCCACGGACTGTTTGCGAGCAAGTTCCTGTTCAAGTTTGCAACGGTTGCGGAAGCAGCTCTTGCGGCGGAAGCTGCGGAACTGGCAATGCATGCGGTAGCTGCGGCAATGGCTCTTGCGGCGGAAGCTGCGGAGCTGACGCTTGCGGATGTGCAGCACCTAGCTGCGATCCATGCGGAAGCTCTTGCGGAAGCAAGGCCAAGGGCGGCTTGTTCAAGAAGCTGTTCGGCGGATGCAAGAAGAGCTCTTGCGGATGCACGGCTGCTCCTAGCTGCGGATGCGAAATCAGCAGCTGCGACAGCGGATGCGGATGCTAAGCATTGATCCCTCCAATTCGAGATGAGGTAACATCGGGGCTGAATCCCAGCCCCGGTGGAACCGTCCGGTAGGGGAGTGGAATGCCAAGCCTTCGGCAGTCAAAAATCGGATTTAGGGCTTAGTTCGAAGGCCCACAGCAATATACCTTCCACCCGTCCGGATGATGATCTGGTGGAGTTAAGCAAAAGGCGGTCAGATTGCCAAAGTGGCAATCCTGGCCGCTTTTTTTCGTTGATTCAGTACCAACGGTTGTTCAGCTCACGGAAGCCCTCCGCATCAAGGCAATCACCCGGGCGGAGATTGACTCAACCAGGCATTCTGTGGGGATTTCGGTTTTCCCTGCGCAAGCTATGGGATATAAATAGGTGAAGGATAACCTCCTTCCTCCCCCCTCCCCCGCCGCTCCTGCATCCAAAAAACCCGTCGCGATGGTCCTGCCCAGGCATTTGTCGCGTCCAGTCCGGAGGTACTACATGATTTCATTGGTTAAATGCCCCGCAAGAACCGTTCTTGCCGTCGCTGTTGCTGCACTCGCTTCAACTGCCGCAGATTCTGCCATCGCGCAGGTCTACGGCCAAGCAGGTGTTCAATACTCGCAAGGTCGGTCTGCTCCAATTAACAGCAATTGGATGTCAACGGCAATTCAACAGGAAGATCGACGCCACGACTTTGGAACCGTTGCCCGTGCCGCCAAAACGGAGCACCGCTTCTACATAACGAACACCTCCGGACGCGACATGCACTTGCAGTCGATCCGAGCAAGTTGCGGATGTACAACCCCAATCATCGAAACGCAGGACATGATCAAGCCCGGCGAGCAGGGCATTATCTTGGCTCGCTTTAACACGGGGACGTTCACTGGCCAGAAGCAAGCCACGTTGACGGTTTCCATCGATCAGCCCTATCGCACAGAGATCCAACTAATCGTACGCGGCTATATCCGCAGCGACGTTGTGATGAATCCTGGCGAGATTGCATTCGGGCAAACTCCTGAGGGAGAGCCAAAAGTCGTTGAAGTCAAAGTGGACTACGCGGGACGCAGCGATTGGAAGATCGAAGACGTGGTTAGCGAGAGTAAGCTTGTCGAGGCCGAGGTAACCGAGCTTTCGCGGCAATCGGGTCGCGTGGCTTACACAATTAAAGCGACGCTATCTCCCAATACTCCAATTGGTTTCCTGCGTGAACAACTCATCCTGAAAACGAACGATAACCGATTGACGTCGGTTCCAGTGGAGTTGACCGCCGACGTGCGCCCGGCAATCGAGCTGAGCCCCAAATCCTACGCACTGGGAACGATCGAGAAGGACAGCAGTCATAAGCAGAGGCTCGTGGTCAAAGGCAAAAAGCCTTTCAAGATCCTGGAGATCACGTCGCCTTACGCTAGCATTGTCTTCGATCCCTCAGAGGACGCAAAGCCGGCTCACCTGTTGAACTTCGAGCTCAAACCGAACGCGGTCGGCAGCATCCAGGGAGACATCCTCGTGAGGACAGACATCTCGGACAAGCCAATGCGGCTGAAACTCTCTTACTTTGTGGACGGACCTACCGTTCCGACCTCAACGGGTGCCAGCTCAACTACGGAAGACTAAATGCACTTCTATCGCCTTCCGGATCCGACTGCAGAAACGTAATTGAGATCCGAACTCATAGAAATCCTAAGGGTGTCAGCGTAAAACCTGACGCCCTTTTTTTGTAGTTGCAGCTTGAGAGTATTCGAGCGTCGGAGTTGCTCAAATCAGCCAGACTTTCCCCGGTTCAGAAATCGGCAACACGGCCATTTTGACCTCGGGAAGTTTAAAGTATGCGGGCTGTACCGATTCTGTTTCGGCACCTCACTACATTCCAAACATTTGAGTACAGGCGCATTGACAACGTCGAAGCGGTGGTCCGATTGAGCGAGTAAAGCTATTTGCACAACTAATGATAGCTTTCCTACGCGAAGCTGGAGGCAAGGACTGCCTCCGGAAATGGACAATCAAGGAGGATCGTAATGCGACTTCGGTGGCTCTTCGGCTTAGCTCTAACGCTCGGCTTACTTAATTCAATGGCGCTCGGCCAGTACCCGACGTCTTACGACAATTTCGGCGCTAGCTCTTTCCCGGTTCGTCCTGGCGGACTGGCAACCGGCGTGCCTCAGGTACCACAAGGCTTCAACGCTCAGCAGCCAACATCCTACGGGATCGCAGGACCGTATCAGGGTCAATACCAGTTGGCTACTGCACAGACGCAGATCTATGGCTCTCAAACCCCCATGCCAAGCGTCCCCGCTCCGGCGATGGGAGCACCTGCACAGCACGCACAGAATGTTGTTCCGGCGCAGACGCATGCCGCCCCAATGACAATGTCTCCCACCCCGATGGTACACCAGCATGCACCTGCGATGCAGTCGCCCGGCATGACAACCATGGCTCCGTCAAACTGTAGCACTTGCAACACGATGCCTTCGACCACGGTCATGGCTGCACCAATGATGCAATCCGTTGCTCCAAACTGCTCAACCTGCGGCCCGGCCCCGATTTCGCAGGGCTACACAGTAGCTCCGAACTACAACTACGCCCCGATGCCGGTTGCTCAGAATTCACACGTTGGCCTCGGTGGTTTGCCCACCGGTGCAAAGCCTTGGTTTTTCGGAACGAGCGGGCTAGTCTTCAACCGAGTTGACAGTAAGAACATACCGCTCAGTTTTACTGACGCCGGCTACTCGCCAGATATTCTGACAACAAGAGACGCTCGAATGAGTGCCGCCGCCGGCTTCGAGGGCACGATTGGACGCTACTTCAATTGCGGGAAGAACGCGCTTGCGGTTTCCTACTGGGGCGTATTCCCATCAGACCAAACCGTTACTCGTGCGAATTCTACCGCGGGCGGGTACCGTTCAAGAATCCCATTCACTTATCTGACGATGGCAGGAACTCCTGCGGCACCCACAACACCGTATCCAGTATATGACTGGTACGATGCCGCGTTTACGCATCAGCTTACCCGGTCGTTTGACTACCAAAACGTAGAAATCAACTTGATCGGCTTTGCTGCAGGGTGTGCGGCCCGAAACTTTAACATGTCCACAGCAGGCACACTGTTCAGCGGAACTCGCAACAGTGGTCGCGGATCTTGTGGCTATTGCGGTGGTGCGGGCTGTGGGAGTTGTTCTTCTTCCTGTGCCCCATGCGGAACGTCTTGCAATACATGTGCTCCCAGCAAGTACGCCACAGGGCCATGCAACTTGACTCCTCCTCGCTGCGGCAGCCGCTTGAACATGAGCTGGTTTGCTGGCCTGCGTTGGTTCAGGTTCCAAGACAACTTGCTGTACGCAGCCAGCCTGGACGATACCGTGGTCAACCGAGCTGCAGATGATCTGTACTACGAAGTCAACGCCACCAACAATTTGGTCGGTTTCCAAACAGGCGGACGCTTTGACTTTTGCGTTGCGAAGCGGGTCAACTTGTTTGGCTCAGTTAAAGCGGGTATCTACAACAACCGCTCGAACTTGAACACTTGGATCGGCACCGACTTTGCTACTGCCTATCTAGATGATACACGGACGCCTACAAACCCCAACAACAACGTGGACTACCGTTTCGACGAGAACAAAGACACTGTCGCGTTCTTGACGGAGTTGGGAACTGGAGTCGGTTACCGAGTGTCGCCGAAGTGGACGATCAACAGTGGTTACCGCGTTGTAGTCGCTTCTGGCGTTGCGACTTCACCTGACAATGTCCGGAACTCGTTCGCGAACTACGACGACGTTCGCGACTACGACACCTACGGAACCCTGCTACTTCACGGCTTCAGCTTCGGAGCCATGTACAACTACTAAGTTGCAGAAATCAGCTAACGCGGCCAGGCTTCGGTTTGCCATAAACGCGTAGGTCAATCCTCCTTATCTGGCCGTCAGCAAAGCAGAGCGGCTGAGACGCAATGTCTCAGTCGCTTTTTTCGTGCGCACTCGAAATCGAGCCGCGTGGTGCGTAACCCAAAAAAAGTTTCCGGGGGCCCTAGACGAAACCGGGCATTTCTTGTCTATTTTTGTTGCGGGATGGAGCAGCCCGGTAGCTCGCGAGGCTCATAACCTCGAGGTCGTCGGTTCGAATCCGGCTCCCGCAACTTCTCTGTTTGGTTAGGAAACTGACCGCCAGGGGTAAACTCCGAAAGCCGACGTTTTGCAAACCGCAGAACGCCGGCTTTTTTCGTGGTTT
>JBGCCZ010000149.1:0-5080 GCA_045105035.1 Pirellulaceae bacterium
CAACGTCACCAACCAATACGTGATCGGACGCTTCGGCGAAGGTGCTAGCAGCGAAGTTGGTTTCATGACCAGCTCGATCTACACGACGCAGCTTAGCGACGCGCTGACTCACGTACTCTGGATCGACTACTTGGACACCGATACTGCGGTAGACCGAGCTGTCGAGCGTGAGACCCTGGATATCACTAACTACTTGTTGGTCTCTCTGAGCGACAACCTGACTTGGGGTAACCGCCTTGAGTGGTACAACATTGACGACCAAATGGGCGGCAAGAACGACATCTACCAGTTCACAACAGGTCTGAATATTGGAATGGGCGAGAACCTTCTCTTCCGTCCAGAACTTCGCTGGGATTGGGACAAGGACGGAGTTATCGGAAACGAGCTCGGCCAAAGTCAAACGACCGTTGGTGGCGACATGGTCTTGACCTTCTAGTCCGCTTGTTGCCCTCAAAGTCGGGGCAGGCAGCTTAAAATTCGAAAAGCCAGTCGGGTAAAACTCGGCTGGCTTTTTTCGTTTTCTCTCTCCGTCGGCAATCGCCGATCGGTCTTACTGTGACTTCCCGTTGGAAGCACACTTCTTGAGCATTGCCGCGTAGAAAACGTGCACGTTAAGTTGCCAGACTCTTGCACTGGATTTCTTACGGAACCGATCGCCCCCTTAGGCTGTTGTACCGGTCCTCTCAGTTTCGCGGCTGAAATGCAGTCATTCTTGGCACGAGGGTTGCGTTACGCGTAATTGTGATCGCTTCTGCGTATGAATTCGGTTTGGATGGCCCGGGCAAGAGCAGTTGCGACAGCATGTTTTTATGGACGTTCAGTGGCGTGAACTGACCGTCTACTCCTTGGTTTCTTGCTGTTGTACAGAAAGGCGGAACGTATGGTGAATTCAATTGGTATTTGGCGTGGAGCACGCTTAAGCATTCTCCTTGTGGGGTTGTTGGGGTTGTGTCTCTCATTTGAGTCCATCGCGGCTGCGCAGGAGGCATCTCCGGATGTTGCTGCTGAAGTCGTGGAGGACTCAGGTGAGGGCGCAGTAGAACTCGGTGTTGATTATGCGATGAACACTGTGTTGATGTTCCTGGCAGCCGTGCTTGTATTTTTTATGCAAGCGGGTTTCGCGATGGTGGAATCTGGCTTCAACGCTCAGAAGAATGCGGTCAACGTACTCTTCAAGAACGCGATGGACATTTGCGTTGGAGTACTGCTGTACTTCATTATTGGCTTCGGATTGATGTATCCCGCCAGCTATGGCGAACCGATCGTCGATCCAGCAAACGGCTACTTCGGGTTGGGCGGTTTTGGCCTGGACGGATACGCCGAGGCGGCAGATCGTTCGTACAGTAAGGAAGCGGATTGGATTTTCCAGGCCGTTTTCGCAGCTACGGCAGCCACGATTGTTTCCGGTGCAGTTGCAGGACGTATGAAGGTATTGGGTTACCTCATTTACAGTGCAGTCTTAACCTCATTCGTATATCCCGTTAGCGGTTTCTGGAAATGGGGTGGCGGATGGCTGGCAGACGGGAATGGAACTGACTTCCAGGATTTCGCAGGTTCAGCTGTCGTGCACGGTGTCGGAGGTTTCGCAGCTCTTGCAGGTGCGATCATTCTCGGCCCGCGAATCGGACGGTTCGTGAACGGTAAGAGCATGCCCATGCCTGGACACAGCCTGCCGATTGCCGCGCTTGGTGTTTTCATCCTGTGGTTCGGCTGGTACGGATTCAACCCTGGCAGTCAACTCGCGTTCGCCTCCCAGGCGGATGCGGAGGCGGTAGCCTTCATTGCAGTTACTACAACTCTAGCCGCGGGTGCGGGTGGATTGGTAGCAACTCTCCTAAGCTGGGCGATGTTTGGTAAACCTGACTTGTCCATGAGCTTGAACGGAATCCTGGGCGGACTGGTCGGCATCACGGCCTGCTGCGACTGCATGAGTACCTGGATGTCGATCGTTGTCGGTGCGGTTGCCGGCGTCATCATCGTCGGAGGTGTGTTACTACTGGACAAACTACAAATCGACGATCCAGTCGGAGCGTTTCCAGTTCACGGTCTCTGTGGGATTTGGGGATGTATGGCCATCGGTATTTTGCCGAATACACACCTTGCAAGTGGTGCAACCGACTTCATCACGCAGCTGATTGGGACGGCGGCGATTTGCGGTTGGGCGTTCGTGACGATGGCGATTCTGTTCGTGATTCTCAAAGTCGTCGGCGTTCTTCGAGTGAGTCCAGAAGAAGAGCAGACCGGTTTGGATATCTCTGAGCACGGAATGCACGCCTACCCTGCGGAAGGAATGCCATCTGCAAACTAAGTCTTTGCAGCATTTCTTTTCGACGTGAATCGAGTTGCGTGCTGGCGGTTTGCATTGTGACTCTGAGAGACAGAAACGATTGTTGAGTGCCCTCTCACGAAGGGCACTCGACAATCAACTAGGCTTCGGCTCATGCCTGGGCCTGAAGGTACCCCACTACGGCTCGGACGAGTGTCCGCCTCACGCGTTCGGGCCGGGGTATTTTCTTTTCTTCAGACGTTCGCTTTCTCTTGCCTCTTTGGTGTAGAGATGACTCCAGTATCTTCCGAACGTCTTGCCAGCTCACACTTCGGCCGAATATGCTTTACGCATATCTCTTCTGAGCTCCCAAATTCTAGATTTCCTTGAATTTGTATTTCTGGCACCCTGAGGTCTACGCGGCGTGAAGTTAATTATCGCAATCGTGCAACCAAGTCGGCTTGAGGCTGTGAAGCAGGCTTTGACAGAGGTCGAAGTCTTTCGTTTGACTGTGGTCGATTGCCAAGGATTCGGTCGTCAAAAAGGGCAGTTGTCTTCGCGTGCGCCGGACATGCGCACCAATCTGATTCGCAAAGTCCAGTTGCAGATCGCCGTCAACGATGATTTTGTTGAACCCACTGTAGACGCAGTGTTGAAGGCGGCCAAGACTGGGGAGAAAGGGCAGATTGGTGATGGCAAAGTCTTCGTTTTGCCAATGGATGACTGTATTCGGATTCGCACGGGTGAGCGTGGTCCGGACGCAATCTAGTCGCCGGTAGCAATTGGGGCAGAGTCTGGTGGGGGCAGAGTCTGCTACCGCGTCTGATAGAGCGCTTGCTTGTAGATGGCCTTGTTCCGGTATTGGGTTGGTGGCCTTAATGCTGCAGACTCGATAGCTGTTGCAGAGTTCCGTTGGTTAGATCCGGACTGAACGGACGACTCGGTGCTTCCTCAGCTTTCGCGAGGAGCTTTGCTTCCATCCGATTTTCATGCTCTGCTGGAAGATATCGCTGGCCGGCACATGCCGCACGGTACACACCGTCGATCAGGCACTCGTAGCCTCCGACCATCACATCAACTGAAAATCGCTCCCGGACTAGCTCCAACGCGGCGGCTCCCATTTCCTTGCGGAGCGGTGATTCGGACAGCAGACGCACGAGGCATTCCGCAAGTGCCTTGGAGTTGTTGGCTTCGTAGAGTAAACCCGTTTTACCATGACGAATCGTGTCGGGGAGTGATCCGACGTTGGGGGCAATGGCCGGGATGCCACAAGCGTTGGCTTCGAGCGTTGAAGCAGGATTCGCCTCCATGCGCGATGCGAGGACTTTAACGTCAAATGCGGAAAGTAACTCGTGGACATTGTGTCGAGTACCAAGAAGTCGCACGTTTTTAGCGAGTCCATGCCGTTCGACGCTGTCTTCGATAGCTTGTCTTTCAACTCCGTCACCAACAACAACCAGTACAGCCTTGGGTAGTTGCTCGACTACTTTTGCCCAAGAATCGATGAGCAAGGTATGCTGTTTCTCTTCTCTTAACGCAGCGACAATTCCGGCGATGGGTACTCCAATAGGCAAGTCAAGATGTTTTCGAACCTCCTGTTGATCCAGAGGCTGAAAGCGTTCTATGTCCACTCCATTCCAAACGGTGAAGACTTTGTCGGCTGGGCACTTTTCACCGGAGACAAGGTAGTCGGCGTGACGCGAAGCGCAGCCTATGAACCCATCGGTGATGGGCGACAATAACCGGTTCATCCATTCGACTTTCATTGGATAGCCGGTCGCATGCAAAGCTGACAGAATCACTGGCACGCCTGCTGACCATGCAGCCAATCGTCCCCAGAACATTCGATCGCCGCCCGTGCCGATCGTTACAATGGCATCCGTCTTGCGTTCTTTTAGAAGTCGACGTAGGCGAGGTATGACTCCTATGTCTAATTTGTGACGGAGCAGACCGCTATGTGTGGGAATCTCTTTAGCAAGAATTTCCCCCAGTTCTTCCAAGTCTTTTAAGCAGCAGAGTTCTGGGGAGAACTTCTCACGGTCCATCTTGCGAATGATCTCCGCGAGTAGAGTTTCCGCGCCTCCGACAACCAGCTCAGTGTGTATGAACATGACTCGAAGCGGGCCGCGCGAGTCAGGAAGCTGTAGATTACGGAAGTTACGAAAGAGCATTGTGGGCGTCCGAAGCGTTGGCGAGAAAGAACCAGGTGTGAGCCTGGGGTAGGTCCTAGAACTTGTATTGCCTGTGGTTTGCAGAACTATTTACTGGATCCCGGCACGCATTCAGCGCGCAAGCATGGACAGTTGCGCAAGCTTAGGTCCGTTCTAATGAGCTGCTGCAGGAAAACTGGCGACTATACGCATCGGAGCGTTGGAAGTTGCGGTATACCCTGATTTGGGCCGGTTCAGCACACTCACGCGGTTGGGCTTCATGGAACGAAATAGGGGAGAACCATGCTGGTTCTCCCCTACGAGTTTTTTCGTCGATCAAGACTGGCTTAGTAAAGCGAGTCGGAAGCTCTTAGAAGTCTTCCTGAGCAAAGATCTCATCGATCGAGGTCAGGTAATTTTGTGCCGTGAATGGAGGCGTGGAGAGATCAATCTGCTGCCAAGCGAAGTCAGAACTTGCGCCTAGTACTCGGATCAAGCTGGTTCCGTCTGCCCCGGTGAACGTTACAAAGTCCCCGCGACCCAGCGATGCAGTAAAGACGTTGCCTGCTGCATCTACGTAGGTGAAGAGTACACCGGAACCGTCATCTGTCATAACGGCTTCGGTGAAGACTGCATCATCAAATCCATCTAGCTTTGCACTCCA
>JBGCCZ010000150.1:0-22432 GCA_045105035.1 Pirellulaceae bacterium
CAGCAAACCGGCTTCCTGCAAACGCAGAGTGTGCATGATCTCGTTGTTCCAAAACACATCGCAGCGTGGCCGACTCGATTCCGACTCAATGCGGCTGACCAAACCAACAGTCTTCGTCGACTCGACATCGAAAACCGGTGCGATACTAACGCCTTCGTTGCGTCGTTCGAAAGCACCTAAGATTGGCTTCGCATACTCGCGATCAGCCGCAGAGTAGATGACGACGCTGTCTTCAAGGCCCGTGCGACATCCAGCGAGTAAGCCGCATAAGACAAAGCCACAAACGGTGTGAACAAACGTGATTCGCGTCATAGGATCTTTAAAGGGGAAAAGAGACGAAGTCGGTGCCTACCTGGGAACAATGCTCGAGCTTGGAGCAATACTCTACCATCGAGCCAACAAAGGCAAAAAAGTAGTAGGCACACTCCGTGTGCCGTCCGCAAAAGTACCAACGAAATTGTATATCGCCTTTGAAGGCTGGTGGCCGCGGCACGACGGAGCGTGCCTGCTACTGTGAGAGGGATACGGACGGCACGGCGGAGTGTGCCTCCTACTTTAGGAGCCTAAGGTGATAATGGCCGTTGGGTAAGTTTCGGGGGTTCATGGCGATATAGCGCTGGATGGTTGCAAATTGTTCCGGCGAACGCACTAAATGATCAAAGCTGTCTTCTTGCCAGAATCGTCCGACTTTGCCCAAGACCTTGTTGATCTTTCCGGCAGCGAATTTCTTCCACGAGTAACACTGGCTGACGATATCGGTGTCCCCAATGAGGCAAACAAGTAAGTGCACATGGTTCGGCATCACTACAAAGTCTCCTATATGGTAGCGATCCGCGTCAAAGTAAAGCAGGCTGTCGGCGACTACCTTGGATAATTCGCTGCGTCGAAGCGCGCACTCTCCCCAGCCTTTGTCGAGGTTCTCCAAGAACTGTCGCGAAAATGTCTCATGGAATTGAATCTGCTGGTCTTTGGGAAGTTCAGCAAATTGCTCTTTCCAATCTGCGCCTATCACAGTGATACCTCGCACCTGCAACCAGCGTGATCTTTCCGCGTACCATCGACGAGAAACTTCAGGCGGGATTGAGTCTTCGGTCCGAAAAGTGACGAAGTAGGTCACGCCCGATTGGTACCAATGCGGTAGGTTGGTTCCGGCCGATTTTCGGACGTCGCCCTTTGGATCGAAAAGCTCAAACACAATCCGTTCCCCTAACAAAAGTAAAAAGTAGCAGGCACACTCCGTGTGCCGTTCGTCCATTCACTTCTATCAGCCGCACTCCGCCGTTCTTTAAGAGTAGCAACACAGTAGCAGGCACACTCCGTGTGCCGTTCACAAAATAATATGTCGCCTTTGCGGACTTGGCCACGGCACGGCGGAGCGTGCCTACTACTGTGAAAGGGTGCGGACGGTACGACGGAGCGTGTGCCTGCTACTTTGTAGGTAGATACGGAGGGCGCGGCGGAGCGTGCCTGCTACGGGAGTTGGCCTATTGCGCCTTGTTGGGCAAATATTCGTGATCGCGTTTGCTGGTAATTTCCACTTCGAGGATCTCATCCGGAATCTGCTTCGGTTTCTCTTTCTTTTTTTCCTTGCTTTCGTCGGGATCGATTTTCGTAATGGCCGCCACTAACTCGATTCCCTTGGTGACTCGCCCGAAAGCAGTAAACTCGCCATCCATTTCTGGATTGCGAATGAGTGAAAAGAAGAACTGGGAATAGGCGCTATCGGGACTGCCGGAGATCGCCATGCCCAACGTGCCTCGGTAGAAATCCCGAGCTCCGGGCTTTTTCATTTCTCCGTAAATTTTGTACGGAGGTTCCAGGACATCGTCGCCTCCCCCTTGTACTAAGAAATGTTGTTTTCCCGAGTGGAACGGCGTGTTCTCATATACTCCCATCTCGGCCAGATAGATGAAATTGGCAACTGTCTCGGGAGCTTGGTTTTCGAACAACTCGACTTCGATATTGCCTCGAGTTGTCTTGATGATGGCAGTTGGAAGCGGAGCACCACTGCGATCAGCGTCCTGAGCGGCGAGCTCTACCTGGTAGTCGGCCTTCAGCTCGTCAAGTGAACTAAGTAGCCCATTCATCTGAGACTCAAACTCATCCTTCGTAAGCAGGAACTCCATGCTGCCGCGAGCTTTGTCGTACTCGCAAGTCATCACGGCTATCATCCCCATCATTCGATGCAGCTCGGTCGCTTCCGGGTATTTGTTGACCAAGATCTCCAACACTGGTACGAGGCCGTCGAATCGGTCGGCATCGATCTCTTGCTGCAGTGTCGTGAATAGCCAACGTTCAAGGTTCGGGCGCGGCTCTGGGGCGGCGACCAACTCCTTCGCTCCTTCGTGCATCATTTTGACGAATAGTGGAGCAGCTTTGGAGTAAATCTCTCCAAACTTCTCCTTCCACATGCGCTCTTCTTTTCCTGTCCCAACATGAAAGCGAATCGCAGTTTCACTTAGTTTCTTCGCTTCCTGGCGAAAAGCGTCCGTGGCCACTTTAAAGGCCTCCGTTTGAGGTTCCACGGGGACGGAGCCACGTCCAAGCTCGCTTTGGCTTTGATCCTGGCCTCGGACGTTAGCGAGACCAACAAGGATCGATAGAGTAAGCAGAAGGCAGCAAGTCTTTGAGTTCATCATGGTTTGCGACCGAAACAATCAGTTTTGCGAATAAGCGGTTGAGCCGGATAATCCGAATCCAACCCGTGTCTACGTTGTCTTGGATTGCCGAGTTCGGAAGCGGTTGCGACCGAGCACTGCTTGGAGGTTACATACAGCCTGAAAGAGAGGTGGCGACAGGGGCGACAGGGGTCGACCAAACTCCAACCGGCGATATTCTTGTGGGTCTTCAGCTAGTCTCAGTGTAGCCAGGATACCGCTGGTTGCCGAGGAGCTGAGGTCGGCCGTATTTTCTTCCGTTTGAGAATTTCCTGTCTCCGGCCCTGACTGGCTGACTCTCCTCTCATTCCTCGTGAAGCTTGGGAAGTGAGAGTGCCCCCGTGAAGGGGGAGTCCGCTGTTTTCAATTGCTCATTTCCCGTGGCCCACCGGCTCGACAATTCTCAAAGGTTCATGCTTGTCCAAGAAATCGCACAAACGATCTGCCAAGGCGGCTCGAGGCCAAGTCTCCAGTGGCAAGCCATCGAAATTTGGCAAGCCGAAGTTTACGCCAACGAAGCTGCGGATCGTATCGGGAGAAATGCGCGGTCGGCTCGTCGCGTACAACGGCGATCCAGCAACTCGCCCAATGAAGCAGCGAACACGGGAAGCCATCTTCAGTTTGCTTGGCGGGAAGTTCGACGGCCCCTGGTGTTTGGACCTGTTCGGCGGCACAGGCATTTTGGGCATGGAAGCCGTCAGTCGTGGAGCGTCGTCGGCGACGATACTCGAGCTGTCTAGACCTGCCGTGGGAACGATGCTTGCGAACCTGAAGGAGTTGTCTTTGGAGGACCGAGTGCGCGTGTTGCACGTCGACACACTTCGCTGGCTGAAGCACGTAGAAGCCAATATTCAGATCCAGGCCCCCAACTCACCTTGGGTCATTTTTGCCTGCCCGCCGTATCGAATGTGGGCAGCGGAGCAAGAGAAGTTGATCCCTGGCTTGAATGAACTATTTCGACTCGCTCCGCCGGATTCAGCGCTGGTTTGCGAGACCGACTGGACTTTCGATTTGCCCGCTGCGATGGAGCACTTGGAGTGGGACTCACGCAAGTACGAACCCGCCATCGTTTCGATCGCTCGAAAGTAGGATCGCTCGAAAGTAGGGAGTGTTCGGAATGAGCGAAGAGCTTCTTGAGTCAGATTTGGGGAAGAGCGGCCCCACCCGCTCGAGCGCTCGCGACCTCCCCGCAAGCGGCGGAGGTGGCCAGGCCGCACGCGGAGGAGGAGAGATTCCTTGCAAGCTGCGGGATGTTCAAGAGTCGGGGCAGAGTTGGCTGCGGATTTGTCTTGCGGACTCGGCAGCAGCCAGAGACGACTCGTCGTGTAGTAACGTGAGGTGGCCCATTTTCCGGCCAACTCTTGGTTCTGACTTGCCGTAAAGGTGCAAGTGCGAGTTCTCTTGGCCTAGTGCCGCAGCCCAATTGGGCTCACCAGATTGCCACAGATCGCCCAACAAGTTGGCCATGGCGGCGGGGCGGATAAGCTGGGGGGCAGGCAGAGGTAAGTTGCAAATCGCCCGCACTTGAAGATCAAATTGACTTTGCGAAAACGCTTCGATGGTTAGGTGCCCCGAGTTGTGGGGCCGCGGAGCCATTTCGTTGACTAAGAGCTTGCCGTCTCGCGTGACGAAGAACTCGACGCAGAACAAACCGACTACATTAAAACGCTCTGCGATACCCTGTCCAATCCGTTTTGCCTCAGACTCCAACTCGCTGAGAACTTCCGAGCATGGGCAACGAGTGACGTCCAAAATGTGATTGGCGTGCTCATTCTCGAAGATTGGAAAGGCTACGGAATGCCCGTCCGCGTTGCGGGCGATGATGGTGGAGACTTCTGCTTGGTACTCAATCCATTGTTCCGCGATCAGTTCGCAGTCGCCAAGTCTTTGCCAGGCTTCATCGAGGGAATTCGCGTCTCGGACGATCGCCTGGCCTTTGCCATCGTAGCCGCCGTTGGCCGTCTTGAGCACGATTGGCCAGCCAAACTTTTCTGCGGCTTGCAGGGCATCTTCATGCGAATGGACCTTTACGAAAGGAGTCGCTGGGAAGCCCGCATCACTCAGGGATTGTTTCTCAAGAGCGCGGTGCTGGCAGATTGAAAGAAAGTCGTGGCCCGGTCGTGTAAGTGTTGATTCGGCGGCCAGTGAAACGAGCTTAGAATCGATGTTTTCAAACTCAAGGGATACGACATCGCAAAGCTGTGCCATCTCCCGAACGGCTGACTCGGGCGAGTCGTAATCGTGGAGATGAAAGTGGCGGTCTGCTGCTTGAGCAGCGGGGCTATTCAGCTCAGGCTCGAATACCGCGACGTGGTAGCCGAGTTGATGGGCGGCGTGCGTGAACATGCGGCCGAGTTGCCCGCCACCGAGCATACCGATCCAAGCTCCTGGTCTGATCATCGTGTCTTCAGGAAGAGGCTTTGACATGCTTGGCTTGCCTGGCTGGTGCTCGAATTAAGTGGATGGATTCGAGAGGTCTCGGTCCTGCATGACCGTTTCTGTCTGCTCGCTCATCCATGATCGAAGTCGTTTTCGCAACGCGGCGTCTTGTGTTGCCAGGATTCGGGCTGCCAACAACCCAGCGTTCTTCGCTCCGGCAGTCCCGATCGCCAGGGTTGCTACTGGAATCCCTCCGGGCATTTGGACAATCGACAGTAGCGAGTCCAGTCCGTTGAGTGCTTTGCTTTGGACCGGCACGCCGAGCACCGGCAGCACGGTGCACGAAGCGACCATGCCAGGCAGGTGGGCAGCTCCGCCGGCGCCCGCGATAATGCACTGTAGTTCTCGGGACTCTGCCGAAGTCGCGTACTCCATCATCCACTGTGGGGTTCGGTGCGCGGAGACGACTTTGGCTTCGAACGGAATGCCAAGAGTATCCAGGATTGCCGTCGCTTCAGACATGGTTTCCCAGTCCGAGCGGCTGCCCATGATGACGCCAACTTGTGGAGGATTTTCCAAGTCTCGGCTCCTTAAACTTCTTCTTCCGAGGCCTGCGGTTTCAGCAGCGGGAAGAGAACTACATCGCGAATGCTACGCGAATTGGTCAGCAACATGACAAGTCGGTCGATGCCGATACCGAGTCCACCAGCTGGCGGCATGCCGTTGCGAAGGGCCATGATGAAGTCGTCGTCCATCTTCGCCATCGAGTCCTCGTCGGCTTGTCCTTCGAGTTGTGTGCGGAACAAGTCTTCCTGCAACTGCGGGTCGTTTAGCTCAGTGTAAGCATTGGCGAGTTCCATGCCGTGGATGAACAACTCAAATCGTTCTGCCACGTTCGGGTTGGAAGCTTTACGCTTTGTCAGCGGGCAAATGCTGGCGGGATAGTCGATCACGAAAACCGGGCCTATCAAGCTGTCCTCGACCTTCTCCTCGAACACTTCGCTCTTCACCACGTCGGGGTGTTTGCCGGCGGGGTCGATGCCAATCTTGGATGCGAACGCCGCGATCGCTTCGGGATCGGAGGCATCCAGTCCCGTGGCCTCGGCGAAGAGTTCATCGTAGGTCTTCCGAGCGAATGGCGGAGTGAAATCGATCGATTTCCCATTCCATTCGACTACGTAGCCCTGACCGGTCGCCTTCAACGCGTCCAGGATGATTTGCTCCGTTAAGTCCATCATGACTTCGTAGTTACCAAACGCCTCATAGGCTTCCATCATGGTGAACTCAGGGTTGTGCCTCGGGCTGATCCCTTCGTTACGATAGACTCGTCCAAGCTCGTAGACACGCTCCATGCCGCCGACCAGCAACCGCTTCAAGTGCAGTTCCAAAGCGATCCGCATGACCAGAGGAATGTCGAGTGCATTGTGATGGGTCTTGAACGGCCGGGCAGCCGCTCCGCCCGCGATGGTGTGCAGTGTCGGCCCTTCGATTTCAACGTACTCGCGATTGGCGAGTGTTTGCCGGATCGACTGCACGATCTTCGTTCGTGCTAAGAAGGTGTCCATCGCGCCTTCGTTGTACGTTAGATCCAGATACCGTTGTCGTTGCCGGATTTCTGTATCCTGTAGACCCGCGTGCTTTTCCGGCGGCGGCTCCAGCGTCTTGGACATAATGTGTAACTTTGCCGCAAAGATCGTCAACTCAGCTTTGTTCGTGCGGCCCAATCTCCCTTCGACTGCAATCCAGTCGCCGAGGTCAAAGTTCTTCGTCAGCTCGAAGTCCTGTTCGCCGACTTGAGCCTTGCCAATCATGATTTGGATATCGCCGGACCAATCACGCAGTTTGATGAACTTTATCTTGCCTTGTCCTCGCAGCAGGATGATCCGTCCAGCAACTCGCAGCTCCGGGCCGATCTCTTCGCCTTCGCCCTGCTCTGCCTTCCAGGCGGGATACTCGACCGGCTCTTCGCCACCGAAGTTGGGCAAGTCGACGAGCGAACCATCTGCAAGCTTGAATTTGACCTGATCCTCCATCGCTCGCGCATCGCCATTCCAAGTGCGGTCGGCGAAGCGCCCGCCCCATGGGTCGATGCCCATGTCTTCGATCTTCTTGAGCTTTGCCAAACGGGCTTCGTGAAGTTCAGACATCTCGATTCGTCGTTAGAGTTTTCGGATTGATGGATCGCTGGAATTGGCGTTCTTTGCCAGTGGCTGCAGGTCATTTCCGATATTGCCCGCGATCGGGCCCCAATTCTAGCGGTGCTTTTCCGAATCGACGAGGGCGGACTATCTCAATCGTGGCTGGGACTTTAGACTCGGCTTCGGACAAGCAAACTGCAGGGCCTTGGATGAGACTGCGAGGCCTTGGATGAGAAGACCGCTTTCGAATGGCGCGTCTCACGCTAGAGATTCCACCGATATTCAATCGACAAATTAGGGAGATTCAGAACTGTGTCCGCACCAACGCGTCCATCTAATTTGCCGGATCCGAGCGTCGAGCCCTCAAACGGATGGCATTGCTCGCACTTGTTCTATCGGATCAATCGAGCTGAATTGAAGCGATTGAGTACGGATGAGCGGCAGGCTGGAGTGCAGGAACTCCACGGGATACTGGACCCTGAGGCGGACGGAGCGCCGATTCGGCTGCAGAGTTTCATCGTGAGCGGTCACAAAGCCGATATCGCGCTGATTGCGCTGGATCCTGACCCCTTGAAAATCGACTCAATCCATCAACGCTTGCTCAATTCGTCGATTGGATCTGCGCTCGAGCCGACGTATTCGTTCGTGTCGCTGACGGAGATCTCAGAGTACGTACCATCGCCGGAGCAGTACGCCGATCGTTTGAAACAGGGTGGCGAAGACCCGGAATCGCCCGCCTTTACCGCCAAGGTTGCAGCTTACGAAAAACGGTTGCCAATGATGAACACGCAGCGGCTGACCCCCGAGTTGCCGAAGTGGCCAGCGATGTGTTTTTATCCGATGAACAAGAGCAGAAACGTAGGCGCGAACTGGTTCACCACTCCGGTTTCATCGCGCAACGCCATGATGTCTGAGCACGCGCAGAGCGGCATGGCTTTTGCCGGCAAGGTCAGCCAAGTCGTGACAGTTTCCGTTGGCATGGACGACTGGGAGTGGGGAGTCACGTTGTGGGCACGGTGCCCTGACTACCTCAAAGACATTGTCTATAAAATGCGGTTTGACGAAGCCAGTGCCAAGTACGGAGAGTTCGGGCCGTTCTACGTTGGCTATTTGGCAGACGCAGGCAAGATCGCGGAGCACTGCCTGCTCTGAACTTAGGCCGCTCTTCGGCTGCCAGTTGCAAGAGATTCCGAGTCGAAGCTTGTGGCAGCGGCGTTCTGGTCGATGCCAAGCTTGCTGATCAGCGCACTTGCAGCACGCTCGGAGGCTCCAGTGCGACCGAATTGAAGATTGAGTTCGAGCAGAGCTTGCTTCTGGCGTTTGCGTTCATCCCGGTCCCCAATCAGGCGATCCATTGCACCGATGGTCCGCTCGATGGTGTCTGATTTTCGATTGCCCACCGCCAGAAACTCGGGCATGATCGTCTCTTTTGCAATCATGTTGGGCAGCGTCATGCTTTCCAAGTCTGTGAGGATACGGCCGATGGCGTAGGTTAATCGGCTAACGTGATAGAGAACCACGGACGGAGTTCCACGAGCCATCATTTCCAGGCTCACTGAGCCGGATTTCATCAGCGTGCAATCGGCCAATTCGATGAGCTCACTCGTTTTACCGACATGCATTTCCAGTTGTATATTTCGGTCCCGACTCTTCAGCATGGACTGGCATAGCTCCAAGTGCTCGTCGCGTAGGCAGCCAACGTGAAAACGGACTTTGGGGTAACGGGCCGCCAGTTCGCGAAGAACCTCTAATTGCATCGGCCAAATGTTTTTTACTTCACTTCCACGTGAGCCGGGTAGGACAGCCACGGTGCACTCGCCTGTGGTGCCATGATCCAGGAGGAATTGTTGGTCTAACTCCCGGTTGGAAACTTCATCAAAAAATGGATGCCCTACGTACTCAGCCGCGACGCCACGTTCCGCATACCAAGCTTTCTCAAACGGCAAGTTGCAGAGGACGTGGTCAACGTATTTTTTGACTTTGCTGATTCGCCATCCCCCCCAGGCCCACATTTGGGGCGGCAAGTAATAACAGACTGGGATCCCGCGTTCTTTGGCGCGACGTGCAATATGCCAATTGAAGCCTGGGAAGTCGATCAAGACGACCGCGTCGGGGCGTTCCGCGTCAAAAATGTCTGACGCGATATCTGCGACACGGAAGAATTCGCGGAGTTTTGGGACGACTTCCGCGAATCCGACAACTGCGAGCTTGGTCAGTTCGTAATCCAAGTAGCAATTACTGTTGGCCATCTTCTCGCCACCAAAACCCCGCACGCTAAGATCTGGAATCCGACGTCGCAATGCCTGGATAAGATTTGCTCCGTGCAGATCGCCACTTGGTTCTCCGACCGAGAAGAACAGTTCAGGGTTGGCATGATTCTGGAATGCGGCGTGGGTCACGGCTTGGGCTCTTCGTTTAAGCTCGACGTTGGCTCGGGATCGACTGCGGTGGGGCTGTTAGGCCTGAGGCGGCAGTAAATGCAGCTTTGGAGTGTTATTCGTAGTGGATTGTCGGGAAGCACGTCTAGAGCGCGGCGGGAGCGAGCATAGAGGATCTTCTGGTATTGGGCGGTTTGGGTGGACTGGGGGCTTGGTTGTTCGTGGCATTGTCGACTAGAAAGGCGATTGGTGAGAAGGGCAGCGATTTGGAGGCTGCGATTTAGAAATTGGCATCCAAATACAGGTTTTACTGACGGAAATGCCTTTGGAGGCGATGCGACGAGTTGGATAAAGAGCGGACGATCCGAATTTTTGGAGCTTGTGTTTCTGCAGATTGCTTATGGGACGGTGGCAGGGACCCAAAATGCTTGCTTCGACTTGCGATTGTGGACAAGATGGGAAATCAGCCCGTGTGGCGACTTGGGCCTCCACGATCACTAGGGGCCGGAGTTATCGAATCTCAAGTAACGACCAGGCCGGTTTGCCAGCCTCGCAATCGAACGCTTCCGTGGAATGAACAAGATTGGACCTAGGGAAATCCTCGTGAAACATTGGATGAATCGAGTACGACAGTGGCGAAAGCAGGACAAGCCTGTCAGTTGGGAACTGGGTAAATCCGAAATCCATTCGTCTCTACTGATCACGCTGCTGCTCTTCTCGCTGATGACATTCTGCTTGAGCTACCTTGAGGCGGGGTACAGCGAGCTGCGGAGCGCTGCGATCACGTTGCCTCTCATTTGGCTGGCGAGTCTGACCGTGCGAGTCGCTTCTCAGCAGCTCGCGATAGGACGCTTTTCCTACGAGTCGAGTACGCTGATTGGGCCAGCCGGAAATCTAAGAACTGACTACGAATATTTACCAGCCAAAGTGGTTGTGGCTTATGGACTGGCCGGACAAGTTGCTTCGATTGGGCTAATGGCCATTGCCTTGGTTGTTCACGCGGCGGTTTACCCTGAGACGCTTGGAGTGCTCACCGTTTATGACCTAATTGATTTTCGAGGTGGCTGGACGAGTCGAGCTTGGGCGACGCAGATATTCTGGGTCAACTTGTTGTTAATCGCGGTAAATTGCCTGCCAGCGGTTCCTTTTGACGGCCGAGCTCTGCTCTATCGGTTGTTACGATGGTTCAAGCCAAACGGAGAAGATGCTGCTTTGTTGCGGAGTCTTGGTCTGTTGAATTCGCATCTCGCAGCAATGGTGCTGGGCATTGGCTTGATGCTTGTGCTCAAAGACGCGCCCGGAGAAGTGGATGCGATCGGCTGGGCCGCGGCTTGCCTCTTGGCCAGCTACCTGTTTATCGCGAGTCAATGGGATCTGCGTCGCGCAGTTGAGCTCGAGAATCAAATGGTGCCGATGGGAACGGGCTTCCTAACTCTGAACTCCGGCAACTCCTCTAAACTGCGAGGGCCACACTTCGACCCTTCAGAAGCCGTTTCCGACAGCCTGTCGTTTCCAGGCCTAGAGACAACAGGCAGTGAGGATGACGAGGCGCTCGACTTGCATTCTAAGAGTGATCCATTCGTGGATGGATTCGGCGATGAGGGCAGTGAAGCGGGAACTGCTTCGGACGGTGAGATTTATCCGGGGCTCGGCTTTTCTTTCGACACCGAAGAGATCCGTTCGTCCACCGATGGGCAAGCCGCAAGCGGCGATCCTGATGTGGAAAGCAAAGGGTTTCCCTTAGACGAAGGTGACGATTCGGGTGGGCGAGAAGTCGACATCGACGAATTGTTGCGAAAAGTCCATCGATCGGGCTTGGATTCTCTTTCGGACGAAGAACAAAGAGAGTTGCTTCACGCCAGCGCTGCAATCAAAGAGCGCCGTGGCTCGGAGTAACCCGATAGGCCCAAGACCTTCTGAGCCTTCCCCTTATTGGCGCAGAGGGTGATTGACCTCCAGCCTCATTTTGCTGGACCTCAGTTCGAGTTCGCTTGATTCGGCGCGTCGCAGTTCGAAATTGGCCTTTCCGAGCAACCTGTAGTGGCGTCCAAAGTCTTAATTTCGGCATGCGGAAACTAGGCGTTTCGATATAATCTCCCTCGCGGACTCGGGGAAATGCCACGAGGTATGTTTGGGTTCGCGTTGGAATTATTTGATTCTTGTTGCGTCGATTGAAGTAAGCCATGGCCTCGAGTTCTTTACCCATTGTCGAGTTGAACCCGTCGGGGAGCCCGAGCGTTCCGAATCCGGAGGGACCGATACGGGGCCGCTACTCGTTCGTCAGCTTGGGCTGTCCGAAGAATTTGGTCGACAGCGAACGCATGTTGGGCCTGCTGCACGAGGATGGTTTTCAACTTGTGGAATCCCCGGAGGACTCGGACTTCGTCGTCATCAATACGTGCGGTTTCATTGATAACGCTCGCAAGGAATCGATGGAAGCGATCGATCAGATGTTGCAGCTGAAGTCCGAGGGTAGGATTAAAGGTGTCATTGTCTCGGGGTGCTTAGCGGAGCGTGAGCGTGACGAGTTGTTGACGGCTCGTCCGGAGATCGACTCGCTTGTCGGTGTCTTCGGTCGTGATGACATCACCAAGATGGCTAGTCGGCTAATTGATGGCCTCGAGGAGCAGCGCACGATTTTTCGTCCGGCTCCGATCCGAGCGTTGGACGATACCAAGCGAATGCGGATCACTCCGCGACATTTCGCCTATCTGAAAATCTCCGAGGGATGCGACCGATTGTGTACGTTTTGTGCCATTCCAAAGATGCGTGGCAAGCACGCTAGTAAACCCATCGAAGCCGTCATTGCAGAAGCTCGGGAGTTGGCCGAGTCGGGTGTTCGTGAGTTGATTATCGTGGCCCAAGACACGACCTACTACGGCCGCGATATCTACGGCGAGAGTCGGCTAACGGAGCTTTTGGAACAGCTCAACGAGATTGATGGTATCGAGTGGATTCGTTTGATGTACTTCTATCCGATGTACATTGACGATCGCTTGATCGAGACGATTGCCGAGTCGGAGAAGATTCTTCCTTACATTGATATGCCTTTGCAGCATCATAACGCAGAGATGCTTAAGCGGATGGCTCGGCGGGTGACACCCGAAGGGACGAAGGAGATAGTAGGAAAGTTGCGAGATCGCATCGACGACTTGGTGCTAAGAACGACTTTCATCACTGGATTTCCAGGCGAGACGGAAGCCCACTTTCAAGATCTGGTGGACTTCGTTCAAGAGGCGGCCTTCGAACGCTGTGGTGTCTTTACTTACTCGCTCGAATCAGACACGCCTGCGGCAAGACTTCCCAACCATTTGGATGATGAAACCAAAGCTGAAAGACGCGACCGTCTGATGGCCGTGCAGCAAGAAATCGCTTTTAACTGGTGCAAATCCCAAGTCGGTCAGGCGATGGAAGTCATCTTGGATCAATCAATTGATTCGGAGAGTGGAGTCTGGTCCGCGCGAAGTCACGCAGACGCTCCTGATGTCGATGCGGCTGTCTACGTCACCGCACAAGCCGGGAAGCAGTATTCCGCGGGCGATATTCTGCCGGTCGAGATTGTCGGCTTCAAGGATTACGACTTGATCGCTGCTGCGGTTGGACGACCCCGGTAGCCTGGCACTGGACTGCAACGGCTGTATCGCGTGCGCGGTCCAGACGTTGGTGCAGCACCCAATTAGTAAGCTTCAAGGAGAATGAGATTGGCTGCTTCCTCACAGGTGTTCAACGTCCCCAATGCGCTTTCTACCATTCGCTTGGTTCTCGCTTTTGCAGTCGGTTTGTTGATTGAGTTCGATTCGTTTCTCCCGGCCATGGCAGTCTTCGTGTTTGCGGCCTCAACAGACTTTGTCGACGGCTGGTGGGCGCGGAAGTTTGATCAAGTAACGAAGCTCGGGCGGATTTTGGATCCGTTTGTCGACAAGGTCATCATCACGGCAGCTTTTATCGCGCTCGCGGCAGCCGACGGCAGCCAAGTCATGCCGTGGATGGTGACCGTGATCATTTGTCGCGAGTTCCTGGTAACCAGTCTACGGGCGATGGTTGAAGGTGCCGGTGGTGATTTCTCTGCCCGTTGGCTTGGGAAGTGGAAAATGGTGGTCCAGTGTGCGGCTGTCGTCTCGAGTCTGATACTGCTCGAGTATTCTGGGGTAGTATGGCTGCAGTGGACCACGATTGTGCTGATGTGGGCGGCTGTACTCATCACGCTAGGCTCCGGACTCGACTACGTGTTTCAGGCTGTCAAACTATCGAAGTCGTAGGCCGATGGTATCCAGTTCGGAAGCTCGGCTTCGACCCCATTTTGCAATTTGCACTTTGCATTTCTGATAATCTGCTTCTCCTCCCATACTGCCACGCGGCAACCTGCTGAGGTTGAGCGCACCGAACTCCAGCCTCGTGTGAAGACAACATGGACACTACTCAAACGCCAGACATCACGCCTGAGATGCTGCAGGCGAATCCAGGACTGTCGATCGCTTTGGTGATGTTTACCCTGTTGTTCCTCCTGGCTGTGTTCGGATCAATCACCAGTTGGGTTGTCGTTGGAGTTGCCTGGTCGAAGGGAAAGACAATGCTGGGCGTCTTGCCCTGGAAGCCAAGACCTTGGGGCTTCATCGAAATCGTCCTCGCGATGATCACGATGATCGCCGCACAGGTGCTCGTCGTCGCGGCCTCGCTTCCGCTGCTTGGTATTGATCCTAAGACGCTGCAGGGAGGCGAAGGTGAGGCGGGCGCGATGCCGCTTTCGCTGACTGCCGCCATTAGCGGTAGCTACTTTGTCACGATTGTTGTCATTTGCGTTTGGATTCTTCTACGTTATCGCTGTCCTATTGAAGTCCTGGGGTGGTCGCTCAAGCGTCTACCAAAAATGGTGCTCGTCGGCATCGTGGCAGGCCTGATGTTCTTGCCCTTTATGTTCGCGATCAATCTGATCGTCACGCTGACTTCGGAAGTTCCCTATGAGCATCCGGTGTTGGACGCGATGGCCGAGGACGGGAGTGCGGTTAGTTTTTTGCTGGCTTGCTTTTCGGCCGTGTTGGTCGCCCCAATTGCCGAGGAGTTTCTGTTTCGAGTGTTGCTCCAAGGCTGGCTGCAGTCGATTCCCTTTGTCAGCCCGGTAGAAGCGATCGTAGGACGTTTCTCTTCCTCACTGAGCGCTGGACCGTTAGCACCGATCGAAGCCGTCGTGTTGGAGCCCGGTTCGGAGAGTGCGTCTCCGCTAGAGTCGATGGCATCTTCGAAAGTTGCGGCAGATAATCCGTTTGCCGTTGGAGTCGACGCTTCTGTGGCGACGGCGAGCGGAGTGACGGTGCAGCAGTTGGGCTCAGAGGGCGTCATCCCGCCGATTTGGCCCACGATTGTTTCCGGGATTCTCTTCGGGCTAGCACACTGGGGATATGGTCTGAGCTTCATTCCGTTGATTGCCCTGGGAATTCTGCTGGGAATGCTCTATCGGGCGACGCAGTCGATTTGGCCATGCATTGTGGTGCACTTCATGTTGAATGCTAGCAGTATGGCTGCACTTGGTTTGAACGTGTACATGAGCAAAATTGCAGGCGAGTAAGTTGGAACAGGCCTAAGTCGTGACGGTGTGATAAGCCGCGCAGGTCTTGCGATTTCCCGCAGTGACTAGACCTGTTTCGGCGACTCGATCGTCTGCACCCACGCGACTCGTTCCGGTCTTGGATTTGCGTGATCTCTGTTGTCGTTCCTAGGCGAAAATGCTATCTCTCTAGCTTGGGATTGCTGTTTCTTGTGCGCTAGGTACGAGGAGCGAGCACTTCTATTTCAACACGGGTTCGGCCCGGAATACGAGAAACGCTCAGGCAAGGAAGTCGGATGGCGTCGAAGTCATTGAAGGAAATCGCTGAACTCGTCGGAGGATATGTTGTCGGCGATGACAGCACGCTAATCACCAACGCGCTTCCTCCGCGAGACGCTGAGCCTGGGTGCTTGGCTCTGGTAGATGGGGATAGAGAGCGGAAGACACTGGCGGACTTGCCAGCCGCGGCGATTCTGGTGCGGGAAGCGATCGAGTGCGAGTTGCCTCAACTCATTGTGACCGATCCTCGTGACGTCTTTGCGAAGCTAATCATGCTCTTTCGTCCAGCGCGATCAACCGCGGAAGACGGAATTCATCCCGCAGCCACGATCGATCCAACTGCAGAAATTGAAGACAACGTTTCGATCGGACCAGGAGCCACGGTCGGGCCTGGCGTAGTGATCGGTTCCGGAACTCGTATCGAAGCTGGCGCGCATGTTCAGTCGGATTGCAAGCTAGGTCGTGACTGCAAGTTATCGAACGGCGTCGTGCTTTATCCAGATTCCATTCTTGGTGATCGCGTGGTTATCCACGCTGGAACGGTCATTGGAGCAGACGGCTTCGGCTATACGCTCGTCAACGGGCAGCACACGAAGGCAGCCCAGCTAGGTTGGGTGCAGATTGGTGATGATGTTGAGATCGGTGCGAACACAGCAGTCGACCGCGGCGCGTTTGGGGCAACGAAAATTGGCAATGGGACCAAAATCGATAACTTTGTCCAAATCGCCCACAACTGCCACATTGGTGAACACAATTTGATCTGTGCACACGTTGGTATTTCCGGATCGGTGACGACTGGAAAGTACGTTGTCTTGGCGGGCCAAGTCGGAATCGCGGACCACACCGTCGTAGCTGACCGAGTGGTGGTGGGTGCGCAGAGTGGCATTATCGGAGATGTCACGGAAGGCATTACTCTGATCGGTAGTCCGGCGGTGCCAAGGCGAGAAAAACTCCAGCAAGTGATTTTGACCGCGCGCTTGCCTCAAATGCAAAAAGATCTCAAACGTATGCGGAAGGAGTTGGACACGCTCCAGGAACAGCAATCGGCAGCAGACTCCGCCGCCGATGGAAAAACTGCGCATCCCAATGGTGGGCAAGGTCAAGTTCCGGACGAAACGAAGGATCGTCCCTCTGACGAGCAAAGGCCTGCTGCGTGAACGCGAACGAAGTAGCATTGCGAGGAACCACGCCCAACGCTTTGAGTAACAACAGCGGTAGACCGCTCGGAATTATCGCTGGCTGGGGCAGTTTCCCGGTTGAAGTCGCCGAGCGAGCGCGACTGGCTGGGCGAGAAGTTTACGTGGCGGCGCTCAAGGGGCATGCCTCAGAAGAATTGTTAGAGTGGGCGACCGAGCTGCGGTGGGTTGGCGTTCTGAAACTCGGGCAGCAGATGAAGTTCTTTTCGCGTCGCGGAATTGAGCAGGTTGTCCTTGCAGGGAAGATCTTCAAAGACCGAATCCTGTACCACGGAATGGGCTGGATTGCGCATCTCCCTGATTGGACCGCCTATCGCGTCCTTGGTGAGAGCTTTGTGACGAAACAACGCGATGGACGGGATGATACGGTGCTCAGCGCTGTTGTTAGGGCTTATCAATCGAAAGGCGTGGAAGTAATGGCCATTCAAGACATAGCGCCGGATTTGCTGGTGCCCGAGGGGCTGCTTTCAAAAGGCAGGTTAAACCGATCACAACAATTGGATGCCAAATTTGCTTGGAGTATTGCCCGCCAGATGGGGGCGCTCGACGTTGGGCAGAGTATTACCGTCCAAGATCAGGTTGTTCTTGGTGTTGAAGCCATCGAAGGCACCGACGCTTTGATTAAGCGGACGGGACAAATGTGTCCCAGAGGTGGTTTTACTCTCGTCAAGATCGCTAAGCCGGAGCAAGACATGCGTTTTGATGTTCCCACGATAGGGACTCGAACAGTTGAGCAGATGCTCCAAGCTGGCGGAAAGTCGATCGTGATTGAAGCCGGAAAGACGATCTTGGTCGATCGCGAGGAAACGATTCAACTCGCGAATAGGCATGGAATCCGTATTATTGCCATGCGTGATAGTCAAATGACGGACGAGGATCCACAGGATCTTGTCTCACCAAATCTCAAGGCTGCTTAGTTCGGTTCCAAGTCGAATTGAATGCAATGGATCTGCTTTCTCGAAAGCCTTGCCTGCCGCCGTTCTCGTCCTAGTATTGCTGCGTAGGACTTGCGTTATTTTTCCATCACTGTTCGCGTCGTTACAACCGTTGTATTCGGTACGAGCGAGTGATAGTCCTGGGAAAACAATTGCATTTGCTCAAGAGTGCCGTTCCGGTCGTTGACTCGACCTGTGGCTATGGCATCAAACATAAGCATGCAGAAATTCTGCGCCCCAATTGGCGATCACCAATTGGGATTTGCGCTGTTCGAGTGAGCCTCATTCACACACTCTTGCAGCGAAACCAGAGTGGCCCGGAGAGATTCCATGGTGAAAAATCGATTGCTTTGCTGCGGCAGAACTTTATTGCTTGCGTGTTTCGCAGTCGTCGGCGCTTTTGCTCTGCCTTCAAAAGCACAGGCTGGGCCGCTAATTGACTGGCTGTTTGGCCGATCGAACGCCCCAGCGCCTTATCCAGTTGGAACTCCTGTACCTATGGGAAGTGGTTTGGGCACTGGACTGGCTCCAGCGAACGGATACGCGGCTGGATACGGCAACTACGGTGTTGGCTACGGAAATTACGGCGCCGCCCCGGCTAATCCGTACAGTGCTGGTTATGGCAACTACTACGCTCCCAGACTACCCGTTCTTGGGAACGGGGCTGCGGGCTACTTGGCTCCGCGTCAGAACGCGGTCGCATCTAGTGTCCTGCCGACAGCGAACTATGTTCCGAACTTTCGTACGAATTCGTATCGAGGCCCAGTGACTTACTATCGGCCGATTTTAGCTACTGACCCGAACACTGGGGCTCAAGTAGTGCAGATGGCTCCGTGCACGTCTTACCAAGACTTAACAGGTCGAGTACCCGTGCCGGGGCGAACCGCTTTGTTCGGATCAACCGTTGCTCCACCGACGCAACCCGCGCCGAGAACGCTCCCTACTTACACAATCCCGAATGGTGGGATTCCACTCGCGGGATCCCCGCGGACCGTTCCTTACGCCGCGAACCCCTATTCTGCAAACCCTTACACAGCAACATCACCGTACACGTCCACAACTCCTTACGCGTCCGCTTATCGTGGGTACAGCGCATTGCAACCTGCAGTGCCGGTCCCTCAATACTCAACAACTCCGCTAGGCAACAATTACTATGGCACCGGTGGATACGGAACCACTGGCGGTGGGTCTACGGGAAGCTACGCACAGCCTGTTCCGGGGCTCGCCGCGCCCCAAGCACCAGTGACTCGCACGCCTGCTCCGAGTTGGGGGCAACCAACGACGCCTCCTGGCGAAGCACCACCTGGATCGAACGTCCTTCCACCAACGACAAGTTCAGATCCAAGCGGCGACATGCGCCCCTCGCTTCCGCAGGATTTCGGGGGCAGTGCAAGTCGTGGTGAGCCCGCTAGTCGGGTTCATAGCTTGGTTCAATCTCCTCGCAGCGAACGAGTTCGTCCGACCTACCCCTCGGTCAACGTGCCATCGCTTCGGAGCGAAGATTCTCAAGTAACCCGCTCGAAACCCGAAGTGGATTTGCCACAGCAGCGTGCAGCGGACGGTGTAGAAATGGAGCCGATTCCAGTTCCCGACGATTTTGATAGCAAGTCCAGGTGGAATCCAGGTCTCCTGCGTGAAGGTGATATGACCGCTCAGCAGAGCATGGTTGAGATTGCTCGCTTTGCGGGTCAGACCAAGAAGATTCATTGGGCCAGTTTTGAGGAGCCGGTTGCAGAAGCGAGACGTGAGACGTCTTCCCGTCTTCGCAGAGTGCAATCGGAGATGGCTGTGCCAATTAGTTCCGTACCGAATGTCCAGACACGAAGTCGGATCGAAACTCCGGCCGTCTCGACAATTCGATCGAACCCGCCGACGAAGTCGCATTCAGTCGAAGGCTGGCGTTCTTCGCGTCGCTAACGCTTTTCTCTGGGGCTGCTTTCTTCTTTGTAAAACCAGAACGCGGAAAATCCAGCGGCCAACAAAATTGCGTAGCAGGCTTGATCGGCGAGCAGACCAATGCAGCAGCAGGAGATCCATGCGAGCAAGACGCCGAGTGGTCGAGTGCTCTGAGGGACGAGCAACCATAGCGCGAGCAATTCGATCAGAATCCAGCCATGCGTGAACGCGTTCACCAGATATGCTCGGTTGGCAAGCGTCGCGGTGGATAGGCTGTTTGAACGATCTGCGGCAGCCAACCACCAGACGGCTTCTCCCCGCCACCAGATCAGACTCGCGAGTTGCATGAGAACTCCAGCGGCCAGCAGTATCCAAGAATGAACCTGCAGCAGTCGCAAGCTTGCGTTGGCAGTCCAGCCGGAATTTACACTCGTCTCCCGCTGCTTCCAGTTCCAGCGGGAACCTGGCTGAAGCGTCACGTAGGCCGTCATGGCGATCATCAAAGGTTCGGTCGGTCCGGCGAGCCAACCGATGCGATGTGTCCAGGCAATGCACCACAAGCAGAGGAATCCCCATGGAATCCTTCCCAACCAGCCGACCGCGCCTGCAATTGTCAGCAAGCAGCCAATGACGAGCCAGCACTGAATGAGCGTTGTGGATTGAGCAAGCCAAAGTGGTGACCACAGTTGCCAACGGTCGAAGCCCTCGTAGGCAATCGTCCTGGAGCTAAGGTCGTGGCTTAGCAGCCCGCCATCGCCGAACCACACCGAGACGTTCGGGAAGAAGCTGGCAATCCAAATCGAACAGGCGACAGCTATACCGAAACGCAGCGGGCGTATCATTTCGAACGCGGCCGGTTTGAACCAGAAGTTGCTCCAGGCTGGAGGGATGTTCTTTAAAGAGCTGAGCATGTTGGTGTTGAACTGGAGGCAAGGAAGTCGTGGGAGCTGACGCGTTTTCGGCTTGAGTCGCGAATGTTGATGCCTAGTCTGAGGGCGAACTCGTGTTGCTTGAGTTTGAGATTGTGGCGACTGAACTTCGATAATCCTCCTGGTCTGGCAGTAGGCCTACTGCCCTGCCCTGGTCATCTCGGACGACCGTCGCCGAGTACAGGACTTGCGGTTCGGTGTCGAGCAAACCTCCGAGTCCATCGGCTAGCGCGCTGCCTTCGTCGAAGTTTGGCACAAAAGGTTGGACGAATCGAATTTCATCCGCTTGCGATTCCTGATCTTTGGCCTCAAGCTGCCGAACTATAGTGAATGCGAAGTCGGCTAGGATTTCGTTCTCAGGGTCATCTTCAAAGATCACTCGCATGCTTCGTGAGAGGTTGGACCATCTCGGTAAATTCGTTGTTCGGAACTCATCGAGAGTCGTCCATTTGGATGACTGGCCCGGAGGTGAGCTCTTCCGGGTTTGTATCAGCAACGGTAGGTCGAACGACTCGGCGTGCGTTAGTTCCAAGGGCACCATCCCGTACTGCTGTCCAGTAGTCACGGAATAGCTCGAAGCCCACCCCATTGCCGCTTGCTGGAGCCGACTTTGAAAGAGGTTGGAACTGAGGGCGAGATACAAGAGCGCAAGGTGCCCGACCACGGCGAGCGAGAAAAGAACTCGGGTCGTGGCGGACGCATGTTGGACTGCATCTTCTTGTGTGGGTCCATTGGATGGGACTGGGACTTCCGACCCCGGCTGGCCCACGCTGAGGTCTGTCGTTGACGGCGCAGTGCGTTGTTTCTTGGGCGATGTCGTCTTGCGTTTTGTTGCCATGCTATCTCACGCTTCAATTTGCAGCGTTCAGGATTCAGCAAAACGTCGCGGTGCTATCTCGACTGCGTCGAGGGGGGCGACCAATGCATGAGTTGGAATCTGCTTGGGACGACTATCGTAGTCCATGCCGCGTCTAGAATTGCGAATCAGTCGTGGACTGGAGCTACTTTTGACCAGGAATGCACTGGGCTGTTATGGAGCGAATTTGGTCATGCCGGCATCAAACGAAAAAGAGGAGGCCGGGGCCTCCTCTTTTCTTGATTTTACTAATGCGAGACTTTGCTGAAATGCTCGTCGGATGAGCGTAGTGCGTTTCGACTTTCAGCTCACCGAGCTGTTTTACAGCTCGGTGGAAACGTACTTGATCTCACCGGCAGGAAGTTGCGCTGCGACCCGCTGCACAAACTCTTGGTCCACCTTGCTGAGCCTTCGCATTGGTACAGTCGAGAATTTTCCGTTTGACTTGAGCAGACGAATTCTGTCCGGGAAGATCACCGCCAGCTTGGCTTCGACTTCGAAGTTTCCGGTGTTGTCCTTCCAAGTGCGATTCTGGGTTGAATCGAATAGGCCGTCCAAGACATCATCCTGATCGCCTGACTCAGTCGATTCGGCTTCGTCTGTAGCCGCTGCTTCGTTTGGCGATCCGAAGAGGTAGTCAAGTTCATCAACAACTTCATCGTTGTCGGCTTCGGTGCCAGTCGGTTGGCCAATCAAGTCGTCAATCTCGTCGGACGAAGTTGGATTTCCAAAGAGGTCCTCTGCGTCATCGGCTGGTGGATCACCGAATAGGTCGTCTGCTGAGCCCGCACCCTCTGCAGGATCGCCAAACAAGTCGTCCGCGGGAGCTGGATCGCCGAACAGGTCGTCGGCTGGAGCCGGGTCCCCGAACAGGTCGTCGGCTGGAGCTGGGTCTGCTGGAGCTGGATCGCCGAAGAGGTCGTCGGCAGGCATGTCACCAGCTGGAGCTTCGCCTTCAGCTGGACTACCGAACAGGTCGTCCGCTGGAGCTGGGTCTGCAGGAGCTGGATCGCCGAAGAGGTCGTCGGCAGGCATGTCACCAGCTGGTGCTTCGCCTTCAGCTGGACTACCGAACAGGTCGTCGGCTGGAGCTGGGTCTGCGGGTGCTGGATCGCCGAAGAGGTCGTCAGCAGGCATGTCACCAGCTGGAGCTTCACCTTCAGCGGGACTACCGAACAGGTCGTCTGCGGGAGCTGGGTCTGCGGGAGCTGGATCGCCGAAGAGGTCGTCGGCAGGCATGTCACCAG
>JBGCCZ010000151.1:0-16914 GCA_045105035.1 Pirellulaceae bacterium
CTCTGCTACTCTGGAGAGACTTTAAAGGCAGGTCACGTGAATTCCACGTGTTTTTCAATGGAGATGCGAGTTCGGTCCGATGGCAAGAAAAGTACGAAGGGTAAGGGGTGAGCAAGACTCGTTAGGTTTCACCCATGGTGACCCGCATCCTGAAACACCGCGTGAGTCCGACTCAAATCATGAATCGCTTCCAGATTCGGAAACGCTCGATTTGAATCCTACGGACAATGACCTCCTTGATGGGGCGACCGCCCCCAAGCCGCCTTCAGGAACGAAGTTGGATTTGGCGAATGATACTGTCCCGCACGTCTCTGGCGAAGCCGAACGTGATGCCCGGATTGAAGCAGGCGAGGAGGGTGTCGCGACTGAATTGGGGACGGATCCTAGAGCCATAAGGACGAAGAAAAGTCGGGGAAGTCGAGAGCGTGTGAACGAGGCGCAGCAGGCGCTGATTGGGAGTCAGATTGGAGACTATCGTATCGAGGAGATTCTCGGTCGCGGCGGTATGGGAGTGGTCTTTCGCGGAGAGCACTTGAAACTCCGCCGAGAGGTTGCAGTCAAAATGATTCTCGGTGTCGGCACGGCCGATGACGGAGCAATCGAGCGGTTTGAGACGGAAGCTCGCACCATAGCGAATTTGCAGCACCCGAACGTGGTGCAACTCTATGAGGTCGGGGAGAAGGACGGGAGTCCGTACCTGGTGCTCGAGTATGTTTCCGGCGGCACGCTTGTCGATCAGATCAAAGAATCGCCGTTGGATCCCAAGCGAGCCGCGATGGTGCTGGAACCGCTCGCTAGAGCCATTCATCTTGCGAATGAACAGGGAATCCTGCATCGCGATTTGAAACCGGCAAACATCCTGATATCAGCCAACGGGACACCCAAGGTGACTGATTTCGGATTGGCGAAAGAGCTCGTTGACTCGAATCAGTCCGACACGAAAACGGGGACCGTTATGGGTACCCCCAGTTTTATGTCGCCGGAACAAGCACAGGGGCGAATCAGGGACTTAACCAGCGCAACGGACCAGTACTCGCTTGGTGCCGTGCTGTACGCTTGCGTGACGGGGCGCCCGCCTTTCATGTCCTCAAGTGCTGTTGATACGATTTCGCAAGTGGTGAATAAGGAGCCGGTTCCTTTACGTCACCTCAGCGCCTCAATTCCAGCGGACCTGGAAACGATTTGTCTCAAAGCGTTGGAGAAGGACCCAGCCAAGAGATACGCCAACTGTCAGGAGTTCGCGGAGGATCTTCGCCGCTACAGTTCCGGTGAACCCATTTTAGCGCGGCCCATTAGCAGTGTTGAACGACTTGGCCGCTGGTGTAAGCGAAACCCGCGAATCGCGATTCCGTCAGCTTTGGCATCGGTTTTCTTTATCGCTGCCGCATTCATTTCCAGTTGGGCTTGGGCAACGACAAGCGCCCAGGCGCTTCTGATTGCTCAGGAGCGTGATGTCGCCAAAGAGCAGCGAGACGAGGCGACACGCCAGAAGATTCTCGCTCAGGAAGCCCAATTGCAGGCTGAACGGAACGAAGAGCAGGCTGAAGCCCAGGCACTACTCGCACTCAAGAACATCCAGTTGATATTGACCGACGTCGATCAGAAGTTGGCAACGAAGCCTGGTATGTCAGAGATACGTATTGGGATTCTTGAGGTCGTTGAACAGAGATGGAATGAGCTGGACGTCGCACTGGCTGGCGGTATCGAAGGGGAAGCGATCCCGACGCTCAATTCCGTTCGAGGATCATTGGCGAGTGCTTGGAATGGGCTAGGTAAATATGAGAAGTCGGACGCGATCTACCGAAAAGTCTACAAGACAGCCAAAGAGCGTATGCGTATCAAAGACGGGACCAATATGTCACGCGCAAACATGGCTATCGTTTGCCAACGTTGGGCCAGAGTGCGTGAAGCGGTCACTGGTGATCCAGCAGATTCGAAGCTCTTGAACGACGAAGCCATGGATCTACTTCGAGACATCATGGCGAACCCTGCACCTCGAGTGGAAGACGAACCGGGGGGGGCCACTTCCTTTCTTCCAGCAGCGACGCTGGTTCAGGCGTTAACGACGCAAGCGAACAAGCAGCGGGAAACAGGGCAATTGAAGGCAATGACGCTAACTCTGAGCGAGATTACCGACGTATCCGCTTCGATCCTCAGCGAAATTGCGGAGCCCGCGGATTGGTTTGTGGAATTGGACGAGGGGACGGCAAACGCAGTCGAGAAAATTTTCACTCAGTATCGCGCCATGGCGGACACTGGAAGAGCAGTGGCCCTATGCTCGTACGGAGAGGCCGATGAGGCGAAGCTGCTATTCGAGACTGCGGTGCAAGACGCACGTCAGAGCGTAAAAGAGTCACCTGAAGATTGGAACTGCAAAGAGCAATTGATGATGCACTGCTCGAACTATGGAAAAAGTTTGCTCAAACTAGGTGAGGTGGATGCGGGGGCTGCCACACTTGCTGAAGCAATGCAGCTAGCGAAGAGCCTGCACGAGCAGGACGCAAGTAAAGCTATACAGAAGCGTAACTATTCATCGTCGCTTTACTACTTAGGGGTCGCGAGGACTTTGCAAGGTTCGGACGATGCTGCTCTCGGGCTGTTTGAGCGTTCACGAGTGATTCGGACGGAGCAGCTGGCAAATGCGGATACGAAATCCAACAAGGTTAACTTGATGCTCAATCTAGCTCGGCTGGGTGATGTGGATAAGACTGCTGAGATGATCGACGAGTTGTCTGCCGAGGAAGCCGAAGACCCAGACCTTCGACTTGACCTCGCCCGCGCATGCTCGCAACTCGCAAAGGTGAGCGAGGGTGATTCGAAGGTGACTTGGGTTGACCGCGCTTGCGTGGCCCTGCAGCGTAGCCTCACTGAAGGTTTGTCCGATCCGTTTCCGGTTCAAAGAGAGCCAGATCTAATCCCGCTCCGCGGTGAAGCAAGATTCGATCAAATCGTCGCGCGGCTCACCGAAAAAAGAGAAGAGGCCGATTCGCAGTAACTCGTTCGCTGCTACGATTACGAAGGCAATTATCTTTCATTCTTCGTAGTGTCGCGCGGAGCAGCACCTTTGTCGAATAAACCTCTGGCCTATGACGCCTATCAAAAACTAGCACCACACTACGCGGCGAAGATCGACAGTAAGCCGCACAATGCGTATTACGAGCGTCCAGCGATGATTTCAATGTGGCCTGACTTAGCAGGCCAGAACGTGTTGGATGCCGGCTGCGGCCCGGGCGTTTACGCGGAAGAATTGCTGAGCCGAGGTGCTCAGGTGACTTCGATCGACGTGTCCGACGAGATGTTGAAATGCGCCCGGCACCGCCTCGGACCCAACGCAGTGCTCATGCAGGTCGACATGACTCAGCCTCTAGATATGTTTGGCGAAAGAACATTCGACGTGGTCAATGCGCCGCTATGCCTCGACTACATCGAAGACTGGGCAGCCGTTCTATCCGAGTTCCAGCGCGTATTGAAGCCGAACGGTATCCTCCAGTTTTCTTGCGCGCATCCGATGCATGACGCAGAATATTTCAAGACTCAGTGCTACTTTTCGGTTGAACAGGTCGAGTGCACGTGGCGAGGTTTCGGCGTTGACGTGGTGGTTCCGAGTTTCCGACGATCGTTCGAAGAGGTCATCATGGCTCCGTTGAGTTGTGGATTCCAGATCAAACGATTAGTTGAACCTCTGCCCACAGAGGCATTTTCGCAGGCGGATCCAAAGCGGTATAAACGGTTAATGCACCGGCCGGCATTCCTCTGTATTCAGTGCGTTTCGACTGCGAAGTAGCCGCCCGGCAGCGTCAGAGTAAGTAGGAACCAATTGGAAGCGGCCCGCCTACAGGAAAATTCCCGGCAGCGAAAACTCGATTAACTTGGATATTACATTGAGCGAAGAGAATCTAAAGCATCACGAAATCAGCTATATCGAGCTCTCCGTGACGGACATGCACACAGCGCAGCAGTTTTACGGATCAGCGTTTGGCTGGGAGTTTACCGACTATGCTCCTGTTTACGCTGGCATCAAGAAGTTGTCGGGCGAAGGGGAGTCAGGCGGATTGAGCTTGGTGGACAGAGTTGAATCCGGAGGCCCTCTGGTTTTACTCTACTCCGCGGATCTTGAGGCAAGCCTCGACTCGGTAAAGAAGGCGGGCGGTACCATCGTTCAGGACGTGATGTCTTATCCCGGTGGACGACGATTCCATTTTTCAGATCCCTCTGGTAACACGCTCGGAGTCTTCACCACAGCAGGCGGCGATCCGTTACCGTAGGGGGGTGATACGAAGTCTGAGGGGATCAGCCATGGCAGCAGAGAAGATCGAAGTCGAAAACGTCAATTGCCCTGGGCAAGTGAGTCGCGTTGACAGACAAAAGTACCAAGCGATGCGCAAGGTGCTTTTGAAAATTCTTCCGAAGAAGTCGCCGGGCCTGACTCAAGCCGAGATGTTTGAAGCCATTAAGCCGCATCTTCCTCAGGATCTTTGGCCCAACGGTGAAAAATCTGGTTGGTGGGCGAAGACAGTACAACTAGATCTAGAAGCGAAGAAGTTGCTTGGACGGACCAATACGAAACCGCTAACTTGGTATCGGATTTAGGCGGTACAAGTAAATCGCAGGCCCAATGTAGCCCAGATTAGGTGGCGGCCTTTCGAGCAGAAAATTGACCAGAAAATTCACTCCTCGATATCACTCGGAGAGTGAAAGCCACACCGAACGTAGCTAGCATGCTCCGCATGATGATGGAAGCCTCAGCCCAGGTAATCGCAGGTATCACTATCGAAGTGTTACCTAGCTTCGGCTCTGAGTCGTGGACGACGGGTGCGTGACAACACATTCCCGTCGAAATTCTCCTGAGGTAGCAGTATGTTTATCGAGCGCGGTCAAGCACTTTTTGCATGATGCTGTGCCAAGTCGAGTTCAGTTTGAACGTGACTTCGCAGACGGTTCCGTCATCTTCGACATTGTAGTCGATTTCAAATCCGGCCACGACGATAGCATCGTTGGCGGTTGTGCCTCCCTGGCAGGCCTTCCAGAAGGCAGCGCTCCTAAGTCTTTTCTCAGTCTTCGTTGTCTCGGACTCTTCCATAATGGCTTCGATGGGTTTGCAAACTTCTGGTGTCAAAGACACCATCATTTCCTGACGAAGGTTGTCCGCCCATTTCTTCCAACGTGCTTTGTCGCTTAATACAGCCATCTTGATTCTTAAAGTTTGGTTTCTCGGTTCGTGAGGCCCGGCCTGGGCTGGATTGTGAAATCAATCCAGCCCAGTCGGTGGCTTCAATCCAAGTCGTTATCGCTTAGTTGCCTTCCAGCCGCACGTTTTCCGCGCGTGGTCCCTTAGGACCTTGGCCGACACTGTAACTGACTCGTTGACCTTCACGTAATTCTTCAAAGGATACACCTTCGAGGGCCGAGCTATGGAAGAACATATCGTTGTTCCCACCGTCCGGCGAAATAAACCCGAAGCCCTTATCCGTAATTCGTTTGATCGTACCTTGTTCCATCGTCTTTCCAATTCTTAAAAAACTTGGTGAGGCAGTGCGAACACTCGCAAAAAATCGGCCTGCACCATGTGCGGTAGTGAGCGGTAGTCTTGAGGAGGGTATTACTCTGCTCAGTTGACTTCCGTGCCTGTATTCTCTTCCATTTTCTCGTCGTTGTCTTCCGCTTGCTCTCCAGATTCCAGATCATCTTCTTGATCTGTTTCTAAATCAGGGGCAGGCTTGGGAGCTAGAGCTCTCGCTTGGCGGCGAGCTCGCTTTTCCTCGGCCTTGCGTTTCTTTTCCATCTCTCGGACACGCTTGGCGTATGTATTTTGGTTCTTTGCGATGCTCTTGTTCCTTTTACTGGAGGTGGCAGGTTCTCTTGCTATGACTAGGCAACAGTGGCTTTTTGGCGTTTCGCACTGCGCGAAGTCTTGGAAGCAGAGCTGCTTACTCGCTTTTTACTGCTTGCTCTTGGATTCCGTTCGGAGTTACTAGCAGAGTTACGTTGTGATTTCTGTTTCGGTGAACGCTTAGGTGAGCGTTTTTGCGAATTTTTTGGCGATCGACTCGAGCTTCCAAATCGGCTACGTCCCGAGGATTTCTTAGTTGTACCCGAGGTGGCGGAAAACCGTGAGCCAGGATTCTCAAATTGTAGGCGTCCTTCGGTAATTTTCTCGATTGCTTGCAGCTCGCCCATCTCATCGGCAGTGCAATAGGAGATGGCAGTACCTTCAGCGCCGGCGCGGCCTGTGCGTCCGATCCGATGGACGTAACTTTCGGGTTCGAGCGGCATGTCGTAGTTAATGACGTGGCTGATACCATCGATATCGATGCCTCGCGCGGCTACGTCTGTTGCCACTAGGACTTTGATCTTATTAGAACGGAACTCTTGCAAAGCCCGCTGCCTGGCCGACTGAGTCTTGTTTCCATGAATCGCGGCAGAGCGAAATCCCTTGCGATCTAGTTTTTGTGCCAAGCTGTTTGCACCGCGTTTCGTGCGTGTGAAGACGATGACTTGATCGACATTGTCTTGAGAAAGCAAGGAACTGAGAAGTTCCAGCTTTTCGCCGCGTTCCACAAAACGGACAGACTGATCAATTTTCTTCGCTGCAGTGGTTTTGCTTTCCACCGTCACTTTGATCGGATTGAACAGTATTTGCGAGGCGAGCGAAGCTATTTTGGGCGGTACCGTTGCGGAGAAGAACAGGGATTGTCTCTCTTCTGGCAGCTTTGCAACGATCTGCTTCAATGCCGGTTGGAATCCCATATCGAACATTCGATCGGCTTCGTCGAGTACGAAGATGTCAATCGAGCTTAGGTCGATGTGGCCTTGCTCCATTAGATCGAGCAGACGTCCGGGTGTTGCAATTAGGACGTCGGCACCTCGCCGAAGCGACTTCACCTGCTCTCCTTGACCAACACCGCCGTATACCAACGCAAGACGAAAAGACATGTGCTTTCCGTACTTGTGAAAGCTACTTGCAATTTGAATAGCAAGCTCACGAGTCGGTGCGAGGACTAAAGCTTTCGGTTGATTTGGACGTGTTTTCGGTTTTTCGATACCGATGTAATCGAGAATGGGGAGCGCGAAAGCGGCTGTTTTTCCCGTGCCCGTATCGGCACATCCGAGGATGTCAGCTCCCTCAAGAGCTTCAGGTATCGTCTTTGCTTGGATGGGGCTAGGCTGCGTGTAATTCAGCTCGGCCAGTGCACGTCGAAGTGGAGCAAACAACTCCATCGATTCAAAATTTTTCAATTGATACTTTCGATTTGATTGATCGGCGCCAAAGCTCTGCGATTGCGAAATGTTCGACTGTATGGATCGCTTGGAGCGGCGAATTGCAGACTGCCTGTGCGAATTTGAGGCACAGAAGCAACTGGAATTGGGATTCGAGTTCTAATTCTGACTCGGGAACCAACAAAGATTGCGGCGATGCTGAGCCAACAAGAAAGCTCAGAGTTTATTTGCGTCAGAGACGCGAGCGGCCGTCCGATGGGTCCACAAGACCTATTGTTGGCTGCGAGATGGCGAGCTGATCGCCAAGCGAGAAACTGGGATGTATCCAGCGGTTCTTCTCGAGATCGGAATAGACGGCGAATCTCACCGAAAATCTTATTAACCGATCACAGTTTGCATGTCTAAGCAAACCTACGAACAAAAACATAGGCTTTTATCACCCAGAAGGCAACGGGGATCTGAGAGAAAGCGGCACTACAAGCTCTGAAATCGTGAAAATTCCGGATATTAGTAGTTTTACCACAAGTTCGGCTGAGATCCCGAGCCGGTGTTGAAGCCGACTAAATCGAGTGAAAGTGCAGCACAATTGCCCATTTTGCCAGCTCGGAAAGCCCCTCCGATTGCGCTCGGGACCATGGATTGGGCGGCAACCAGCTCTGCTCTGCGTCTGCCGACCAGAGCTCGCATTTCTTGAAACCGGGCCAGTGCATTCGCGCGTCGCGCTTCGGACTCAGCCTGCCTCACTCGCATGTCCGCGTCAGCTTGGTCGGTCTTGATACGCGCCCCAATGTTGTCGCCGATATCGATGCGCGCAATGTCGATTGAGACGATTTGATAAGCCGTGTTGGAATCCAATCCCTGGTCGATCAATAGCTTCGAAATCGCATCAGGCCGGCTTAATACGTCCGTATGTTGATTTGCCGAACCTACTGCTGAAATGATTCCTTGACCGACTCGCGCGATGACCGTGGACTCCGTCGCACCTCCAATTAAGTAATCGATGTTGGTTCGAACCGTGACGCGTGCCTGAATCCGCAACTCGACTCCGTCCTTCGCTACGGCACTCAGCGAAGCCTTGTTGCTCATTTTCGGATCGGGACAGTTGATCACGCGAGGCGATACGGATGTCTGCACTGCTTCGAGGGCATTTCGGCCTGCCAGATCGATCGCCGCTGCACGATCGAAACTTAGGTCGATCCCGGAACGACTTGCGACCACAATCGCTTGCACGACACCAGCTAAGTCGCCTTCGGCTAAGAAATGTGCCTCCAAATCTCTAGTGTCGACTCCGACAATGCCGGCTTGGGCGAGCACAATTTTTGATTGAACGATTTGTTGAATTCCAACCTGCCTAAAACTCATTCCGACCAGCGTACTTAGACGGACCGTCGCTCCCGACCAGTAAGCTTGGAGCCAAGTTCTCGCATAGAGTTGGGCGAGGAAGAGGAAGAATAGCAACGCGACTCCACCAACGATGCCAGCGCCGATGAGGATGCTTTGATCGGTCCAGGCCGCGAGAAAGGCAGGCGATTCGGCAACTGACATGTGGGTGTTTTCGTAAGCGGATGAATCGGCGGTCGTTTGGCTTCTGTAGCTCGCACAATCAGGAGGGGTCGGCGTCGTTGGATGTCGAGTCGGTTTTCTTATTCTCTGATTGGGCTTTTCGCTCTGCGACCAATTCCAGTCGCCTTGGCTCGTCGGCTTGTTTCACCGCACATTGAGGATGTATTCCTGCAGCGGAGTAGGTTGGCTCTTTGCACACTGGGCAGCGTTTCGCTTTGCTTGCTGGTGACAACGGAGTTGGCTTCTTTTCATTCATCTCGGACCCTCTGGAGGAACTTCTGAGGCGACACTTGGACGACCTCAATTGGAGTTCAGACCTCGCTGTTGGACGCGTTGTGTTTCGCTACTTTGGTGGCAAGCAACCACGTCAAACCTAGACACTCTGGACAGGGGACGCCCGAGTTACGAACTCCCAATTAACCGAGAACCGAGACTGCGCGTTGGTTGAAATATCCAAACACGACCAAGGATCACTGAACACAGAAGAATCGCTGCTCGCGGAGTTAACTAAGATGCGTCGCCGCGTATCCTTAGCTCGTCCCGTAAGGTCAACGAATGCGGATCCCTTAGCTGCGGAGACTATCCTGCCGCTGGGAGCCAAATGTTGTGAATCTACACCGCCCGAAGAGATACACGGGACGAAGCAATACAGCCAAATTTCGGATCAGAATCGGACTCCGAAGCTTCAGATGAAGGGCGATGTGCCCCACCATTGTAAAGTATTGCGCAAATTCAGCGGGTGAAAGTGGAACGGTTTCTGTCAAAAGGAGGGAGAATTCGGGCTTTAGCCGGTCTCGACGGCTCGATTCGGATTCACGATTTCGGCTGCTGACTCATTGCCGCGTCGGGTTGTGGAAGGGTTGGCAGGAGGTTTGACGCAACTCGGCCTCTTCGAGAACGAGTGAAATGGAGACGGTCGTTTCAAGGAAATTCCGCTGCAGCGAAGTTCTCACGGCAACGTGCTAATGGCAAAAGTGGGCGGTGAATGGACGGGCGTTTGCGTATCGACACGTTAGTAGTCTGCGGCTAAACTCCGCCATCGAGCTAGCAGGTCGAAGTAGACTCGCATCAACACTTGCTAGAAAACTTCTTTTAAGGCTCTCATCACCGTTCTGCTGCAAGCTTATTGTCGCTTCGATCAGGCATTCGTTTGTCTTGTGTCTAGAGTCGGTCAACCTTAGCGGACTCAGTGCGAGTTCTCTTAGGCTCACTCTCGATGCTCTAACGACAAACAATCGTTTTTAAAGAGGCCGAAATCCTGTCTAATGATCGGCTTGGCCGTGACTAGGCCCTCTCAGCTGCGGTAAGAGACTTAAGTTGAAATGGTCACTCAGGAGTTTAATAGGATGCGTACGGGCAAGGAACTGCTTATCGCCAGCAAGGACTTCGCTAAGGAGCAGAGGTGGCGGAGTTGGTTGCACTTTTGGACGACATTGACTTTGTTAGTCGGCTTGATCGTTGTTGCGGCATTACCTCTGAGTTTGCTGATTCGGATTCCCGCAAGTTTGCTGGCCGGGCTCGTCTGCGTTCGGATGTTCATCATTTTTCATGACTACCAGCACCACGCGATCTTGAACAACTCAAAGATTGCGAGCGTCATTCTTTGGATCTATGGAATATTCACACTGAGCCCTCCCAGTGTTTGGCATCGTTCCCACTCTCATCACCATAAGCATAATTCGAAGAATTTTGGTCCCAACGTCGGTTCGTTTCCGGTGATGACGACGGACTATTATCGCGATGCGAATTGGATTGAACGGTTCGGGTACTTGGTCACACGACATCCGCTCACAATCGTTTTCGGCTATGTGACTATTTTTATGTGGGGGATGAGTATCCGTCCCTTCGTCCAGCATCCGGGGCGTCACTTTGATGGTGGCATTGCAGTTCTCAATCACTTCGTATTGACGACGACGTTGGGATTTACGCTCGGGCCGACGTCGGTGTTGTTAGCGGTCGTGCTTCCGCTTTTCGTCGCCTGTCTGATCGGTGGCTATCTGTTTTACGCTCAACACAATTTCCCTTCGGCCGAGTTGCTTCCGGATTCTGAGTGGAGCCACGTGGACGCGGCCCTGAAGTCATCCAGCTTTATGCGGATGGGACCCATCTTGAACTGGTTTACCGGTAACATCGGTTTTCATCACGTACACCACATGAATGCCTTGATTCCCTTTTATCGGCTGCCCGAAGCCATGGAGGCTCTCGAGGAGCTGCAAACGCCAGGCGAAACTTCGCTTCACCCCCGTGACATCCGAGCGTGTTTGTCGCTGAAGTTGTGGGATCAAACCGAGGGACAATTTGTGCCACTATCGAAAGTCAGCTCGTAGGGTTTACAATTCTGTTTCCTTGGCGAGGCGGTAGGGAAGCTTGAAGCTCTTTCGATTCGCCCCAGGTTCGAAGCAGGGCTTTGGCCGGGCGGTCAAAGTCACTGGCGACTTCCATCGGCAATTGCTGCGTCGCTTGAGCCCTATACATCGCTGCTGAAGTTGTGACCGTTTTCTTCCAAACGCAACGTTCACAGAGACGTGAGTATGGATACGAATCGAGTAAACTTTGCAGTGTATTCGCTAGAGTTCCAGTTTCGTCTGAAGCACCGTTGCGAGCGAGAGCACAAGCGCGGGGTATGTGACCCCAGTGGCCCGCAAGAAATTCTCTTGGGCTGGTTAAGTTCGCCGCAAGGGAAGCAGACGGCCTTGAAGACTTGAACTTTGCTGCAGCCGTAAATGCAGTTTTTAAAATCAGCGTTTCTCTTTGGCGTTTTCATCAGCGCTGGCGTGGTCCAGCTTTCTTGTATCGTAGCCAACTCGTACCTCGGTAACTGACATGCAACGAGCTTCTGAATTACGTAAAACGTTAACGTGCCTCTGCGTCTGTCTGATGTTCCAGTTGAATGGCTGTAGCCGCAATTCAGCATCGAAAACGGTAGAGACTCGAACTGGCATCAGCCAGGAAGACTCAGCGATTTCTTCAAACTTACCCAATTCTGCAAGGCCGCAGCAGCAGCAGGAGCAGGACTTGATTCTGGACTTTCATCCCGATGCCACAATCGGCGGTGTCGTTCGAATCATTTTCCAGGATTCCAAAGGTGTACTGTGGATTGGTGGAGAAGGTGAGCTTTTTAGAATCGATGATAGAGCCGTGACCAGCTATGACCTCAAAGACGATCTCGGCGAGGGAGTGACGGCCAAGGCGATCGTTGAGGATGCGGACGGCACCATTTGGTGTGGGACGACAGGCGGAATTTCAAAGATCGTCGGGGACTCTTTCCTCAGTTTTGGGGAGAAGGACGGACTAATCAGCCGTGATGTCTGGAGCCTGGCTGCTGACAAGAAGGGAACGCTCTGGATCGGAACGATCGCCGGCGTTTGTCGATTCGACGGCGAGTCTTTTTCAAAATTTGAAATCCCGAGTTCAAAACCCGATCCAACTCGAGGTATAACCAGCGCAGATATCGTGCATTGCATTACAGTGGATTCCATTGACCGTGTGTGGTTTGGAACAAACGGCGGTGCCTACCATTATGATGGGGCAACGCTGAGCCGAGTCTCGGAGAAGGACGGCCTGCCGGGCGACTTCGTCCACAACATCATCGAAGATTCCCGTGCCCATATGTGGATTGGAACCACACATAATGGTATCTGCCGTTTCGATGGGCAGAATTCCGTCAACTTTACCGCAGATGGCATCATCGAAGGCAAGGAGATATGGTGCATCCACGAAGATCGCGCAGGAAACATTTGGTTCTCAGGAAAGCACTTCGGGATCTATCGATACAATGGGAAATCCTTTACGCGATTCGACAAGAAGAGCGGCATTGATTCGGCAGGCTTAATGTGCATTTGTGAAGACTCTCTTGGCCGTATGTGGCTGGGAGGAGTTGGCGGCCTGTTCCGATATCAAGAAGAACAGTTTATCCAAGTCACTGAAAACGGCCCATGGAAGTAGGCACGCGAGAGGTGCAAAACCGACTACTTGAAACAAAGTCATGTACCGGAACCTAAAGCCGGACGTGATTCAAGTGGGCAATCTCTGGTCGCGCGCAGGTGATCGCCATCGTCCCGATGCTGCAGAGGCTTCACTTCAATGAGAAACAAGTTTGGAATTCGCGAGGCGACTGCCGATGATTACGACGCGCTTGCTGTTGTGATGTTTGAGGCCGTCAGGCGGGGACGCAGTAGGTACACGGAAGACCAGCGAATTGCTTGGGTTCCCGAGCCCCGAAGTGGATCGGAGTGGAACGAACGTCTCGAATCACAGACAATCCGGGTCGCGATGAAAGAGACGCGAATTGTTGGGTTCATGAGTCTTGCAGTAGGTGGCTATATCGATTTCGCCTATGTGATTCCGCTGGCACAGGGGACTGGGGTTTTTCGCCAGCTCTATGAGTCCATTGAATTGCACGCGCTAGAGAATTGCGAAACGCGATTATGGGTCCATGCGAGTTTGATGGCTCAGCCGGCATTTAGCGCTATGGGCTTTAGTATCGTAAAAAGGGAGTCTGTTGAGATTGGCGACCATTCTTTCGATCGCTTTGAGATGGAAAAGAGTCTTTCCAACGATTGAGATTCTGGCGCAACAACGCGTCGCAACTGACTCGTCGACCCCTTCCTGGGCTAATCCTTCACGCAGCCACCGCGACTGGGTTTTCTCTTTCGTTTGCAGCTCGCGTGACTTCAACACTGGATCGCAGCGTGAACTTGCTGCAGTAGTCTCTCTTCACCGTGTTGAGCACATGGTTACGCACACAGGATCGCGTTTTTGTGAAGGCCGTTCCATTGGCTGACTGTAAGACGCCTTCGAAATTGAGATTTTTCGAAGTGCTCAAGGATACGGCTAGATTGCGAGGTGGGCGGACTGACATCGCCAAACAATGCACTCAAGCCGTAGGTCGGCCAATGACGCGGAGCATATCTCTTGGGCGGAGACTTGGTAGTCACGGACCCAGGGTAAATTAGAGTTTCAGTCTTGGACGTCCGTTTCGTCGTCATTCCGAGGGCGCGGTAGAGACTAAGGAATCTGTTCTTTCCTTCCCTTGGAGCCAGATCCCTAAGTCGCTGGCGCTCCATCAGGAGGAGTTTGGTCTGTTGAGGTTGCCCCAACTGAGAACACTGATTGATCCTGGCAGCGGACCTAAACGACTTTGTTGCATTGACCGGTTCCGCACCAATGGCACTCGAACTTCAGTGGGTTAGATTGTGTTCGTTAGTTGTTTGCGGCACGCCGATTAGAACGCGATTCATTTCGGTAATGTGCGGAGAGATTTGATCCCATCGGACACGGTAGCCTGCGTTATGAAGACGGTACGTACGGTCTACGTCGATGGCTACATCAGCGCCTAACACGTTCTTTAAGCACTCAGGGGATGGGTGCAGCCGATGGCGTCGGCAGCAGGGAAGCAGCGCGATGGTGCTGCGTATTGAAATGGCGTGTGAAATGCACTTATCCGTTCGCGCGCCGCACGCATGGACACCTAGAATGGTCGTGCCCGGTTCAACGTGACGAAGCGTGTGTTCCAACGGCGCTTCGACGTACGTGATTTTTTCTCCGGTCCAGGGCGCTACTTCCTGTGCAGCTGCAAGAATGAGATCGAAACTCTTTGGACGAACACGGTCGAGAAGGCAAACTTGCTCAACGTCGCGTTCGAACATGGCAAATAGAATGCCGACCAAACCATGGCCACAACATAAGTCGGCCACGGATCGTCCGCGGATCCTATTGCGAACGCAGGCATAGAACTCAAAACTCTCGAGTACTTCTTTAAACGGCAATGCTCGCCGCTCGCACAATTGCCGAGCAAATACAGACGAGAGGTAATCGCCTGGAAACCAACGCGTATCCGATTCTCGCAGACGATCCTTGCAAGATGCCTTCTTTAGAAATTCAGGGGAGTTGAACTGCTTCAGATACCGAAACGGTTGCTCCGCTCTTGAAAGTGGAATGTTCGATGCGTCAGCCAAAGGTGAGGACATGTTCTATGGCAAGATAGGTCTAGGGACTAATGAAAGAGACAAGGACCGCATAGTCAGCGAGCGTTTCTCCATACACACGCAGCGAATGTCACCCAGCCAGTGCTATTCATGAAGGCCTTAATGCACCGGTTCAAAATGGAGTTTCAATAGGGGCGTCTGGTGACGAATCCGGGGCGAGTCAGCGTGTTTTCGATTCGACTGAGCAAGCGAAATACGGATGCCATTTCTAATGAAAGTGCATCGCACTTTCCAACCGCCGTCAACCGTGTTGCGTGCAACTTAGAGCCGACTTAAGAGTTCAGTTTTCTTCGCTGCAAACTCATCGTCGGTGATGTATCCCTTTTCCTTCAGTGCACCAAGTCTTTCAAGGGTTTCGATTACATCTTCCCTCGCATCTGAAGCCGGTGTGGTTTCAGACGAGGGCAGTGGTGAAACCTCCGCTTCAGTTTGCTGTATGTGCTCCGGCTGTGTCTCAACGAAGGAACGGCTCGGTTCAAGCTCCAGCGATGGTGTTGGCTGCGACGGATTACTTCCGTCGCGAGACAATACAGGCAGTGACGAAAGGTTTACGGTTCCGTACTGACTCGTGAAGGTGATCGATTGGCCGCCACCCTGCTGTTGGCCGAAGCCATTGATCTGGTGATCGAGCGTGTCGTAAATCCAGGGTGCACCGCCTGTGGTCACCGCCAGTCGGTGCGAGCCAGCAAAGTAAGCGTATCGAAGGCTGTTTTGCGATCCCAATGATGAAGGGGATCCCAGTTCGGGTGGCCACCAATTTGTTGTGGGATCGGGAACAAATAGGCTGTTCTGAGATCCTATGTGCCCACTCGCTTGAGCCTGAGTGTTGATACCACCCTGACTTTGGGATTGGGATGAGCCGGTGAATGGAGTCGCTTGATGGTTTGCCAGCTCGTTGGAAATGTCGTTGCACAAGTTGTCAACAAGACACTTCAAGTTGTTGTTGAACAGATCACTGACCATGGTCATTCCCCCACGCATCCACTGACCTGAACCGCAGAACTCGGGATGACCAAACTGGGCCATTGTTCCGTTCCCGTTATGAACGGCGCCTAACATGTGAGTGACCGCATCGGTGGAGATCCCGTAGCGAACGGCAAGCGTCTGGACGAGTTGTTTGCCGGAAGGCGAGAGACCAGGCATTGTTTCTACTGTTTTCGAAATGAAGTCATCAACGGATAGTTGCCATTCTAAGTCGGCGCACGAGCCTTTACGCAAAAACGTATCTGATCTGCGTTAAGATGCTTGCCTAATATACCAAGTCGGCAAAAAATTGGGTCTGTTACTTCTTGGGAATAGCAGGGCAAATCAGAGTTTCATTCTGGGGTGCATCGTAGCCAGACTGTCTCCGCCGGAACCCAATCAATTCACATCCTCGGAGAGCCGTCCGACTGAATGCAAGTTGAAACTATGATTGACCCTGGTTGGATTTGCGATCTTCAAAACGACGCCAGTGTGAGCCTAGACGCAGCGGAACCCGATTGTCTTCGTGTGGTACAGCTGGCTCGATGGAGATAAATTTCACTCCGCTAGAGTTTGTTCCGTCGGCTTGGCTGGGCGCAACGCGAGATCCGTTGGCCCACAGACATCTAAACGCTGAAAACGAGACGGTTGGCATTTTCGGTCGCGAAGGAACGCGTTTTCGTTGGCCAGCCCGCTGTTCGCAATTGGATCGCACTTTGAACGTAAACCGTGAGGACTCGGACACTCGGCGCGGCCGCGTTGGGCGAACGCGGTCGGATTTGAGGGCTTCTCAAACTGCGCGAGGCGTACAGCTGGGCTCTCATTCTTTCATGCTGAGCTGCAATACATGACTATCAGAATCTGGAGTCGCCGTTAAAATCTTTTCCGCTACAATGTTTGGAGAGCGATGCACAGGAGCAATTCCTGTGGTCAGCTCTGTCAGAGTGGACGAGTCAGTTGCCTTTCCAATAATTCGAAGGCTTCGTTTGGTCGTCGCAATAGTGCTACCTTCCCAGGACGCGAGCCCTGACGGTAAGTGCTGAATTACACTCGAATACACCGGCTTAAGAGGTCGTTTTTTGAAGAGTTGAGAAGCGCGTTGGCCAACGAAAATAATGGTCGAAACGCTGTATTTGCAGCACAAACTGGAGGATATCCGAATGGTTAGGAAGCTGATTCGAAA
>JBGCCZ010000152.1:0-29800 GCA_045105035.1 Pirellulaceae bacterium
GTACACTTCATTTCTCAGAGTATCGAATGGCGACCAAGTGTTGCGGGTGGCTGCCGAATCTGGGATGTCTCTCCCTGTGAGCCAACGCACGGCGTCTACCAACGATTGGGTCGCCGAAACGATGGTTTTGTGTTCAAGACTCCAGAGTAGAGCGCTTCAGCATTTTGTCTGAACCTAGTGAGCGAGAACGGCAGGATTGCTTTTCTCGCTCTTTTCATTTGGCTCCGAGTACGTTGCGTCGATCGAACTCCACTTGGATTCTTATAGTCGTGCCTACACGCTCCGTTAGACGAATCAAGAGCGCCGTTTGTGCATTGATTGCGCTGCTGTTGGGGTGTGACGTACAACCTCCGACTACGCAAACAGAAGTTCGGCTAGGCAAATCAAGTGTGGAAGCGATCGCAGTCCAAGTGGACGGAAGCGGCTTTGTGGACGACTCCGCCTGCGCTGAGTGCCACCAAGAGTTGTACGAAAGCTACCAGCATGTCGGCATGGCTCAGTCCTTCTTTGCACCGACGCAAGAGAAGTGGATTGAGAACTTTGCGAGTAGTCACTACTACCACCCGGCGACCGATCGGCATTATGAAATGGTCGAGCGGGGAAACGACATCTTTCAAGCACGCTATCAAACGGACTCCGAAGGCCAGCAGAAGAATCGATTAGAAATCAAGGTTGATGCGGTCCTTGGATCCGGAAACCATGTACGATCCTACCTTTATCGCGCACCCAGCGGCGAGTACTTCCAGATGCCGCTTGCCTGGTATTCGGGCGAGCAAAAATGGCGACTTAACCCCGGCTACGACAACGCTAATCACTTGGGGTTCCAGCGCAAGATCACAAGAGAATGCATGTTTTGCCACAACGCTTTTCCAGTTGGCTATAAAGCCGGCAGCGACGCTCACTGGCAACCCCACTTATTCCCAGAAAAACTTCCACAGGGTATTGGTTGTCAACGCTGCCACGGTCCTGGACTAGCTCATGTCGACTTGGCAAACAGTGGTGCTACTGCACACGAAATCAATGAGGCGATCGTCAATCCATCCAACCTCAGCCAAGAGCGCTCCGAAGACGTCTGCTTGCAATGCCACCTCCAACCTTCAAGCCAGATTGTGAGCGAGTTTGTGCGAGAAGATCGAGGTGAGTTTTCGTTCCGTCCCGGTGAGGCTCTCGTCGACTTTCGTGCTCTCGTTGATTATTCAAGCGGCAAGAGTAAGAACGATCATTTTGAGATCAATCACCACGCTTATCGAATGCATCAAAGTGAATGCTACGTGCAATCGAAAGCCATGACATGCACGACCTGTCATAACCCGCATCAACGAGTCGCTGACGAGTTGCGAGTCAGCTTCTATCGTGACAAGTGCCTGGAGTGCCACAAGGTCGAGACTTGCTCTGAGGCACAAAGTATCGAAACGTCGCGCGAGATTGTTGGCCAGCCTCATTCACCTGAAGGGCACGCGACTCAGGGAATTGCTGACTGTGTCGCCTGTCATATGCCGAAGCGCAGGACGAACGACGTGATTCATGCGGTAATGACGGATCACAAGATCGTCGCCAAAATTGGTCCCGAAAACGAACGACTTGCTGCCAAGACGGAGCCCGCTTCTCCGAATAAAGATACTAGAATTTTCGCCTATCGAAATCCAACACGGAATAATCAGACAGACAAATCGGTCGACCTTTATGCGGCAATTGCTTCGAGTGATTTAGGCAACCAGCGAGCGTTGCAGTTGCTGAAATCGTATGTTGCTTCGGCCGGAAAGAAGGCGTCAGTCTTGGCTCTGTCCGAACTTGCTAGAGCAGCGCAGAAACAGGGGGATTTCCAAACCGAGTTGGACGCGCTCTTACAAACCGTGAATCAGTTCCCAGATCACGTCCAGGCAAATTTGGAAATGGGGATGGCGCTCGCAGCCATCGGAAGACCCGAACAAGCGAACGTGTACTATCAAAACTCACTAAGAATTGGACCGCCCCTTCCTGAGACCTTCGTAGGGATCGGAATGACCATGTTGGCCAGAAATGAATTGACGCGAGCCCGGGAGAACTTCGCCAAAGCAGTTACGCTTCGGCCCTATTATCCTGAGGCGTTGATCAACCTGGGGATCACGCTGTTCGCTCTTGGAGAATTAGACGAATCCAAAAAGATCTTGGAAGCTGCATTGGCTGCGGATCCAAGCTTTGTTGAAGCTGAGCAATATTTGGGAGAGATTGCAAAGCGTAAGAATTAGATCCTCATCTCTCACTCACACCATTCAATAATTTGGAGTCATCATGTCGAACCGGTTGATTAATCTTACTTCGCTCTTTGCTATCACGGCCTTCATGACAGGTTGCGGCAGCGGCGACATTGGTACGGTGACTGGCACTGTCAAGATGGATGGGGAACCTCTTAAGGGCGCCCGAGTTACGTTCTATCCTGTCGTTGAAGACGAAGACACATTCAACAACGCAGGAACTTCTATCGGAGTCACCGATGAAAATGGCGTTTATGAGTTGATATTTGGACGAGGAATAAATGGGGCGAAAGTCGGCAAGCACACCGTATATATCGAGACCGGAGAAGACTTCGGTGGCGGCTATGGCGGAGAAGGTGGTTCCGGACGGCAGGAAGAGGTTCCGCAGCGATACAATTCCAAATCTGAGTTGGTCGCCGAGGTTTCCGCAGGCAGTAACTCCATCGACTTCCTTGAGCTGACTTCCGACGGTGCGAAGAACAAGGTTCGGGACTTGGATAGCGGCAAGGGCTACTAGCTAAGATGTCGCAGGCGATTTGCATCTTGCAGCAGCAGGCACGCGCTTGCTGCTTTGGAAGTGCTGAATCGTAAGTCGCCCTAGCTGAGATACAGAGTGAAACGGAATCGTTCATCGAACTCAAAGACGAAATTTGATGATCTCAGGCCGATCGGATTTTGATATCTCGGCGGCCTAAGTTCACACCAAGCATAACGTTCGATCAAATCAGCCATTGCTGTTTTCTTGGCTCACTCGCTGTCCACAAGTTACTCTATTGCATTGAGTAGGCCGGCGATCTTTCAGGAGCTTCTGTCGTTTGCGTAGCAATTTGCATGTTGAGCTGACGCCAGAAGATGAGCATTACCCAAAGAAATATGGCTGCGGCAGGCGAGGGGGCACCAAGGAGTCCTTCGACCATTCCGCCCGTGACGAGAATCGCAGCGAGGCCATCGATTTCGGGCCGTGGGTTAAACAGAATGCCCCATACTAGATAGGCAATCATCGTCGCTACGATCAGACCGGCCACAATGCCGCCGAACATCATTGCATTGAGAACGATGTTGTGGCAGTGATAGCTGTGTTCCTCCATGATAAAGCGAGCCGAGCAGTAGCCGTAGCCATACAGCGGAGACTCAGCAATCTGTGTGACCGCATAGCTCCAGATCTCAGTTCGTCCTGTTGCAGTCGCCAGTTCATCGGTGTTACCAGTCTTGGTAACTTTGCGCAACGCGTCTTCAATCAGCCAATCGAGTTGCCCTGTACCGAAGGCGGCCAATAAGACGAAACTGGCTAGACCGACGCCAAGGCTGATACCCGCAAGATTGCTGCGCAAACGCCACTGACCTTGGAGAGTCACGGCCAGTCCCACGAGGCAGACAGCCATCGAAGTACGGCTGAAGCATCCGACCAATGTTACCAACCCTAGCATCATCCCCAAGATTGCCAGTGACCAGCCAACCCGCCGCGACACTCCCAATCCCGCGAAGAGCACGGTGGTAAAGGCGGCATACATGCCTAGTTCATTTGGATGTCCGAGTCCGCCCATCCGCTCGAAAACTTCTGTGCGCGTGATCTGTTCATTGAAAACGCCGATCTCCGGAACGAATAGATAGGCGAACCAAGAACCAAGCAGGAAAGCGACGAGTCCCGTCGCAACGGCCGTTACAAGACGGAAGCCTCCAAGAATTCGCATTGCTGCCGGTATGAACAAAAGCACTCCAACCAACGAGACCCAAGCCGCTATGGAATACCCTTTCGCAACGCTGAAAGGCAAAGTCGCCAAGTACCAGCCCGCGTAGCCAACCAATAGGATTCCCGGAACGCAAAAGAAATCGCGATACGTTTTGGGAAAGAGGAGCAGTGCACCTACGCCCCCAGCCACAGCGGCCAACAATAGTCGTAGATAGATTTGCCAGTGGACCTGGAACTCTTCCCCGGTGTCGCCGCGGAAGTCAGCACCCATCAGGAATACTAGTGCCGCAGTCAGCGACCAGCAGGCAACCCGGTCCAACGTCCAGTCGATATTCGATAACTGTGCATCGGCCCTGGATCGAGGGACACTCAGAGGATCGGCCGTTGTTGGTGAAAGGGTCGCCATCGGCTTTTCAGTCATCAAATTGGAACTGCAGTCCGCAGTTGGAAAACGGGCGTATGCGATTCAGTCGTCTCTCGTTATTTCGCTTTACCGATGGTTGACGCGAGTTCTTCTTCATCGACGATCCCCAGATCCCTTGTTTCGACTGCAGGCGAATCCGTTGCGATAGTATCCGCCGTCGAAGACTCCGCTTCGTTGGATCCGATGTATTGCTGCCGCTTCTCCCGGGCGCCAATGGCTCGGACATCGTGGTCTTGTTCAAGGTCCTCGATGTAGCGTTTCCGTTCTGCTAGCCGTATTGATCGCATCTCCCGAGCATTCGTCGCATAGTCGCTCGCCAGTGCAACGGATAGGCCACAGCAGATGGAGAATAGCAAAGCGAGTACGAACAGAACGGAACGTTTGGGGCTTGCATGCTTATATCGCAGCGTCGGCTCCCCAACTACTGAAACGTTCGAAACGGCCTCACGGTCCAACGCCGCATTGATTCTTGACTCTTCCAATTTCAAGGCATATTTATCATGGTTTCGTCGTGCAATTTGAATCGTACGCTCCATCTCGAACGACTCGACTTCCAAGTCGTTCAACTTTGTAAGGCGTTCCAGCAACTCGGCTTCCAGAACGGACAAAGCTTCAACTTTGGCACTCAGTCGTGCGACGTCGGCCTCTGCAACATAGACCTCCTTCTCGAGGTCCATGCGAACCGGGTTTACGCTCACAACACTTTGTTCTCGGTCTTTCGGCTGCGTGCCTACAATTTGACGTGCGCTTCGCAATTGTTCTCGAACCTTAACAAGCTCCGGATGCGACGAAACGTACTTTGAGGAGAGTTCCTTTTCATCGATCTCCAACTGGTAGAGACGCTCACGCATAGCATCGGTATCGTTGCGGGCGATACCCAGCGTTTTCTGACTCATCATCTCTCGCGGAAGCTTCAGCATCTCAGCTCGCAGCTCATTGACTTTGGCATCCGCCGCACTTAGATCGGCTCGACTCTGCAGAGCCATTTTCTTGACTTCGGTGATTTCAGACTGCAGGGAAACCTGTTTCCCCTCCAACGTCACGACGGCGTTGCTATTCTTTTTCTCACGGAGCTTCTTCTCTGCGGCGCCGACAATTCGCTCTTGTTCGCTGAACTGCTCATTGAAGAAGTCAAATGCTCCACCCGACTGATACGCTTTGATGTGCATCGATTGGTAGTTGTTGATTACTGCGTTCACCACATCGAAGGCCAGCTCTGGAGTTCGCCCGCGGTACGCCACTGAGATAGTATTCGACTTTTTCGGCGACACGATGTTTAAATTTGAAGACAGCTCGACGACGGCCTCTTCATACTCCTTGCGAGCTTTGACTTCATCCGATGTCAAATCGCCCTCTTTGGAAGGGTTATCAGACAGCGCGGGGACGTTGTCTTTCACAAGCGAGACGGTCCACTCAGTGAAGTCCTCAATGAAGACTTCGGAAGGTGCATACTTCTGGAGAATTCGCTCGTACCCGACTTCTTCGACAATGCTCTCTGCCAGCCCACGACTCTCCAACATGTCGACAATCGAATTCATTTCCGATTCACGCGACTCTTGGATGGAAATCGTCTGTCCTACAGTGGCAGGATCAAGACTGGCACTCCCGCGTCCAAGCCGAACAAAGAGCTTCGCTTCGGATTCGTACTTCTTTGGAAACAGAAAGATCGCCACCACACCCAAGGCGAATACAAGAGACGAAACGAGTAGCACTCGCCACTTGTAACGAAACAGCGATCCGAGAATATCAAAGAACGTCAGCGGGCGCTCATAGGTTGAATAGCGCATTGACTTTGGGCTCCGGGGGGCGATTCTCGAGAGACAATGACGTCAGAGGACGGCAGAGGCAGACGACTGTACCGAATGCATACGAGTTCTCAGATTAATCAATTTGGGCGAATTGAACAGTTCAATCACAGGCAGCGGTGGCTGAGAGGGACTGTGGAGTCCTCCCAGTCCGCTCAACCCATACATTCGCACCCAATTCATTGCCCTGCTACTTCGGAAGTCCGACGATAGCTATGAGCCAGACGCTTGCCTGAACCTCGGACAGCCTCCCTTCCTGGCCTCGATCGGAAGGCGGACTGAAACAGCTCTAGTGAAGTCCAGCGGATCCGAAAGCGTGCGCATGACGTAGGGCACAAGATGTTCGCTCCGTTGAGTTCAACGGGTTCAGCTACTTTGCCAGACGGAGCTCCATGGACTCTTTCCGGTCATTGTGAATTGCGGATAGATAAAGAAGTTCTGCATGGCCGCAGCGTTTTCCTTGGACGGAATCCGAGATTTTCCGCATGACATCTCGCCGGCTGACCATTCCTACGAGTCGGCCCGCATCCAAGACCGGTAGACGTCGAGTTGCTTGATCCAGGAAAGTCTGGCAGATGGTTAACAAATCCGTTTCAGGATCCACTGTTGGCGGATCGCGATCGATGAACGAAAGTAGTCCCGCATCCGGCAGGTCGTCATATGCGGCATTGATGACCACTCGCATGCAGGAGCTTTCCGAGAAGACCCCTAGGAATTCACCGCTGGACGCAACCACAGGTGCACCGGAAATGCGCCGCTTCAGCAGGACTTGAATGGCCACCAAGACATCCATTTCAGGGGACAAGGTCACTAGGTTGGTTGTCATCAGTTCTTTGGCAAGTATCGCGCGGTCTGTCATCTCGTGGCACCTCAGTCGGAGAGAATGGAAAAGACAGATGCGGAATGTTGAACGCCATGAACCTCGCAACCCAGACTCAGGAACGCGAAGCTCGCTTTCGCCGCATCAAGATCCAAACTACGAGATCCAAGCGCTACGCTCAACGTTTTTCGACTCTCCAGGCTGATATCTTTGTGAATCGAGAATCAAGTTTCTTTGTGAAAAGCTGCGCATTCTCGACTCAGACCGTCAAAAGATGAGAATTCCATGCCGCGTTGGTTCGCAAAAGTTGCTGCAACACTGAGGTTCGTTTGATTTCAGTACAGGCCCTCTTTATCCGCCCAGTCAACGTCCGCATCAAAGATAGAGCCGAATCTTTGATAGCCGTGGTACGGAACCGCCTTCGATTTCCAATGTTCCAGCGCGCTTGAGTAAGCCTCCTCGAGCGAAGTTAACAGTTCGGGCCTTTCGTTCTCCTGAATCAAGTTGTTCTGCTCGAGACGATCATCGCGCATGTTGTAGGCTTCCCATGTGGGCTTCATGAACTCGTCCTGGAAGGGCCAGTAGATAAGTTTGCCTCGTTCAGTCACGACTCCGAAACTGTGCACCTGCTTCGGTCCCCAAGTATTGATGAGCGGTAGATAGGGATGAACATCACGCGTTGGATCATCCAAGAGAGGCATTAAATCGAATCCGTCGACTTCCACTTCTTCTTGCACTCCTGCCAGACTCAGGATCGTACTGTAGATATCCACGTTGCCTGTCAGTGAATCACAACGCTGGCCGGCGCTGAGCGGCTTTCTTGGGTCGTAGATAATTAAGGGAACACAGGCAGATTCCTCATACGGGAGTACCTTGCTGCCGTAGCCATGCGAGCCGCACAGAAAACCATTGTCAGAGGAATAGATGATCACCGTATTCCCAGCTACACCGCATTCCCGAAGAGTGCCACGAATCATTCCCACTGCAACATCAATTGCATAAATCTGTTGGTAGTAGAGTGCCATGGTTTTCTGGTATTCACCAGCATAAGACCAACTGTAGAACCGCTCATACTGCCTGCCTTGGCGACTCTGCACCGACATCTGTTGGCCGTGTTCACGCCCGAAGTTGGCGGGCTTTGTAAACACTGTGCCTTGGAAGACATCATTGAAACTCGAATCCGGTTGAACGGGATGATGCGGTGCTTTGAAAGAAATGGAAAGACAGAAAGGCGAGTCCTCTTCCGTCGCTCCTTTAACAAAATCGCTTCCAAACGCACCGTAGGAAAGTGTCGAATGGGGATAACGCTCGGCATACTCTTTCATAGAGTCGTTCTTGGCAGTGTCATAGGAGGTCTGGCCCGGCCCGCCTCGCCACACATCGAAGTCGGACTTTGGCAGTTCCCCTTTGGTCTCAGGTTCGTCGCACACCAAGAATCCGAACTTCCCAGCAAACGCAGTCTGATAGCCAGCCTTCCTGAGTAGGATTGGATAGCTCCGCTCCCAGCGATCGCGAACAAGATCTCCACTCTCGAAGTTGCACCCCGCACGGTACTCCAATAGGCCCGTCATCACGTTCACTCGACTCGCCATGCAGATCGCCGTTGTGTCGTAATGCCGGTCAAACGTCATGCCTTCTGCGGAAAGCTGATCCAAGTTCGGAGTTTGAGCCCCAGGGGTGTCGTAACAGCCCATCGAGTATTTGCACTGGTCATCCGCGAAAAGAAAAATGATGTTAGGACGCTCGACAGCAAACGCTGCGGCGTTCAGCAGGCAAAGTAAAACAACGACCATACTGACGGTCGTTGAGACGCTGCGAGTGAAGCCCCGACCCCAAGATGTGAGAGCAGGTTGTTGCTGAGGAATAGACATGTTGATCACCGGCGGGTTAGAAACGCAAAGTCACGAAAGCTCTCGCATTGTAGATCAACCGCATCGGTGGCGTCCGCACACAAACGGACTGCCTCGTAATAACCACTCAAGAACGAATTCCCCCGAAACGCGGCCAAATTCGTGTTTAGCTGAACGAGGCAAAGTGCCGTGCTTGGTTAATCAGTGTCCTGGGACATTCCAAGCTGGGACATCTTGCGGTAGAGATTCGAACGATGCATCCCGAGCTGCTTGGCAGCGCGGGCGAGATTTCCGCTCGCGGCAGTAACGTGGCGTTCGATGTACTGCCTTTGAAACACGTGCGTGGCGTCCGAAAGACTCATGTTGGATGGAACACTTGCGACGTCTCCCGAAGATGCGGGAGAGAGCACAAAGGCAAGATCGGTTTCTTCGACGGTTGGACCTTTCGTCAGATATGCGACGCGTTCCATCAAATTCCGAAGCTCACGCACGTTGCCTGGCCAAGAGTGAGCAAGCAATCGCTTTCTGGCTGCTTCCGACAATTTCGGTGGAGGTCGGCCGATCTGATGTCCAAATTGCACCAAAAAGAACTCTGCCAATACAACGATGTCATCGCCGCGCTCTCGCAAGGGAGGCAGCTGCAATGTCACGACGTTGAGCCGGAAATAGAGATCCTCTCGAAACCGCTTCTCGCGAACTAGTTTGACCAGATCCTGATTCGTGGCCGCGATCACCCGCACGTCAGTCTGAATGGGATTCGTTCCGCCGACTCGGACAACGATCTTATCCTCAAGAACTCGGAGCAGCTTTGCCTGGCCGCTGAGGCTCATTTCTCCGATTTCGTCGAGCAGTAGAGTGCCGCCAGAAGCGACCTCAAATTTCCCCGCTCGTTCAGAAATCGCATCGGTAAAGGCGCCTTTCTCATGTCCGAAAAGCTCACTCTCCAACAGTGTCTCCGCGATTGCAGCGCAATTGACTGCTACAAACTGTTGGTCGCGACGCTCACTCTGTAAATGCAGACTACGGGCCACCACTTCTTTGCCGGTTCCGTTTTCCCCGAGGACCAATACTGCCAGCTCGGTTGGTGCAACGCGCGAAACGGTATCCCTCAACGCTTCCACTAAGGGACTATCGCCAACCACTTGAAGCGTTTCCGAAACGTCCTTTACGAGTCGCTCTTTCGTTTCGATCAACGCAGCAATGTGCTGCGTATTCTCGACCGCAGCGGACGCATACTCGGCTAACTCAACTAGGAATCGTTCGTCCTTCGCGGAAAATGAGCCCGAGTGATGATTCAACACTTCGAACACACCGATGGGCCGCCGCTTGCGATCCAGCATCGGTACAGCGATTAGAGAATGAGTCACGTAGCCGAGTTTTTGACCCACTTTGGCATTGATCGCCTTGGGGTCTCCCGAGTCATCCCACCGCTCGGACTCTGAAGACTTCAGTACACGACCGGCAATTCCTTGGTCGTCGCGAATGCGAAGCGGCTCCCCTTCCACCCCAAGCGCCGGATGGCCGACGAGTTGCTTGTTTTTCTTGTCCCACAGAAAGATCGACGCACGATCACCTTTCAAGAGTCGCGCAGCGGCTTGTGCCATGTGGTTGAGAAGCTCCGTAAGATCCTCGCTGCGCTGCCATTCGGCGGCCAGTTCGAGCATAACCTCCAACTGCTCGACTTTGCCCGAAAGTTCGCTGTGCTCCTGGGCAATGAGAACTCCGCCTCGCAGCAGCTTTCCAATCCCCTCCGCTTCCGTAGCATCCAGGCTCGAAGCCGGCGAAACCATCAGTACTTCGGCAGGCGTCGAGCGTTCCGCAATTGGGATCGCAAGCCAGTCATCGCTGCTGAGAACTTCGGATTGATCACTGCACTCGGCGGCCAATTCGATCGGTAGCTGGGAAATGGAATTCGCAGAACCAACGACGGACCAATTCTCAAGAGTTTGGTGCACCCAAACGACTCGCGCATTGGAAACACTAGCAGTAATCGTTCGGAGCGCCGACTCGCGAAATTCGTTTGCCGAGTGACTACGAGCGACCGCAGCAAGTAACTCGCTTGCGATCGGAGTTCCCTGACTACCAGCTTGGGACATAATGATTCCTGAGGGCGTAAGATCGAACTCTGAAGACGATTGGACGCCACTCGGGCTATCCGGAAAAGCGAGTTGGAAAGTGGAGTCCAGGGAATGTCGACTCGAAAGCAAAAGTTAAGCAGGTTCCGTCCAACCGGAGTGCCTCGATCCAATTGAGCTAAGCAGTCGCGTCATCGGGAAAGAACCGATCAAGGACTTCCTTCTTTGGCGGCTTGGTGATCAGCGATACGACCACCATGGAAAAGAGCGAACAGACAAACATCGTGACTACCGGCATCGTGACAAACGTATTATCGCCGAAGGACATGTCGACGGTGTAAGAACGGTTGGCTCCGAATCCCGATTGTATGAACAAGTAGATCCATGAGGCAATCGCCGCGAGGACTCCCGCATAGGCACCCGCTACCGTCAAACGCTTCCAGTACAGTGCAGCGAACACGAGCGGAAACAAACTACTGAAGCCGCTGAAGCACCAAACGCCGAGCGTAAATACACTCCGAGGATTGGAGAGACTGAGGAGGTAAGTCAAAGCGACAATCGCGACGATGAATCCGCGCGTAATCAAGATCTGCTGCTTGTCAGAGAACTTCTCTTTACCCAAGTAGTGTGTCACCATGTCGTTCTCAAACATAGTACCGATGCACAAGAACTGGCTATCGAGCGATGACATGATGGCAGCCAAGATACCAGCCGTAAGTAGCCCTCCGAGCAGAGCGGTAGTCTGCGATTTCACCAAAAAAGGAAGAACCGCATTTGCGTTCACGGTCCCTTGAGGCGTCGTGGGAAGCGGAGGGAACGCCGGCACCAGCGCGGTTGTAGCCCAGACTCCAATCAACACACAAGGCACCCACACAATCAAAATGAAGATAGGATGAGCGACCACTGGTAACTTGAAACTATCTGCGCTCTTGGCTGTAAGCCAGTGTTGGAAGATGTGCGGAAACATACCGACAGACAAGGGAATCAAAAGGTAAGTCAAGAATTTCGTCTTCGACATACCTTCCCGAGTGGCCTTCTCCTTGGAAATGGCCGCGCCGGCTCGCTGCATATTGGCCAACAAACCGGGGCGTTCGTCTTCGGAAACCGTTCCGTCGGAATTGACATCCAAGTCCGATATCAAAGCCCAACGCTTGGCTGCATTCTCAGGCACTGAGGCCAGGAAGAGTTCTGCAGCTTCAATTGCTTGTCGAGCCCTCTGCCTCGAGTCGTCATCTTCTGCAGATGCAAGCGAACCATTTGCTGCCGCAAGCCGAACGTCAGCCGCTTTGCGAACGTTGCCTTCGATCTCCTGCAGAGTCACCTTGCCGTCTTTGTCGAAATCCAATGACGCTCCCGAACCTAGCTTGTTGGCAATAATTACAAAAGTGACGACACCGAGAATCATGAATACGACAGTCTGAAACGCATTCGCCCAAGCTGTTCCACGCATTCCACCGAAAAAGACGTATACCAATACTACGGTGCAGATCAGCAGCGAACCGAGCCAAGGAGGGAGACCGCCACTGGTACTAGGGTCGTTCGTCGGAAATAGGCCCACGAAGGCTCCGCCAGTCATCGTTTGCATGACTGGCCCCGCGGCCATCACTCCGACCAAGAGATAAGGGATGATCAGTCCAACAAGAATCGGAAACAGAAGGACCCCAATAAAATCATTGTCGAGTCGATCCCGAAAGAACTGGATCTGTGTCGAATAGCCATAGCGTCGTCCGAGCGACCAAAGCTTGACGCCGATCACAAAGAAACACAATGAATGCACAATGCCACTGGACGATGCGAGCATCCCGTAGACGCCAATTCCCTCTTTGAAAGCCTCACCGGAAGAGCCGACTAAAGCAAACGCGGTCATCGTTGTCCCAAATAGAGACATCAACAACAAAAACGGCCCAATCGAGTGACTGGCCAGCATGTAGTCCTTCTTTGTTCCTTGGAAAAGGCGGCCCGCAAACAAACCCAAGCCAAGCAGTAGTCCCAAATAGATGAGGATGATGATGAACTGAGTCATTCTGCGGTGCCTCCACTTTCGGTTGGTGCCGCATCCGAGGCCTCATCCACGCCGCCCGGCCAAGCGACGCGAATCGCAACCAGCCAAAACACGGATGCGACGATCGACAAACAAGCGTGGTAGAACAAGCCGATTGGCAGAAATCCAAAAACGAGCCAATCGTTGTTCCAGAGCCAATTATCCTGGTGCGCGAGGATCAAGAGAGCAACCAACCCCCAGATCCAGAATTGGGAATTGACGCTGGAGACTGCGGGTGATTTCATCGTCTCAATGTCTCGATGTAAAAGTCTGAATGCAGTTGCGTGAAGGGATGCGTGTTGGACCCGACAACCAATTTTCATTAATGATCTACCGGCTGGTTCGCCAATTTCGACTCGGTTGGAATCCAAGCTCTCCCCGCCCTTGAAAAATGGACTTGAGCTGGACGCGGTCATTTTGATCACCGCGAAAGGAACCAATTCGGATGAGTTTACCTCAACCGCTCCACCCGCAATAGTCGGACTGATACACTGTCCCTTTATCGCGACAGTACCGAAAACTGTGAGTTCATTTGATTCGTTAGTCCAGGAGATCGTTCTTGTTGTCCCAATTTGCGTTTTTAACGATATCCCCAGCGTGCCGCATCCTGCTGAGCTACACAGCGGTGCTTTGTATTGTTTTCGTCACTGCGGCTAGAACGGGCGCGCAAGTACCCTCAAAGCAGACTGGGACGAATGAGGACTGGCAGATGTCCGGTTACTTATTGGTGCCGAACGAACGGGTGTCAGAGGAGTACGGCGGCGGATACTCCATGTATGTGGCGGCCTGGCCGCTGCTGGACAAGTATCCCGGCAATCGCTTTCAAACCGGACTCTTCGGAACTTGGATGCACGCTTTGGAAGAAGAGAAACCCGTCGAGCGTCGCTACTCCGACATCGAAGGCGGTTTGGGGTGGTGGCGAGACACGCGTTTTGCCACGACCACGCCAAAGTTCATCATGGGCGGCGTCGCGCTCAATTTCAGCATGTGGGCAAATGGTCCAGGAGCCGGTAAAGGCCGGGACTGGAAAAAACCCAATGGCAAATACGCAGTCGTTCAGCTCAGCAATTCCGTGCTGTGGCCTCCAGATGGATTGAACTTGAAACAAGGCACTTGCGGCGAGCTATTTGGCTACGGCTACTTACCTCTGCCGCTGAGCGATGCAAAAAGAAAGACGGCCGGCGCGGAAGTTCCGACCGGCAATCAGTGCTGGACCCTGTTCTTGAACACCGCCAATTTCAAAGGTCCGTTGACGTTCTTCGCGCCGTACTTTTGGACCAAGGCAACCGTTGATCGTCCGGAGCTGGCTGGCAAGTTCTTGGACGTTCGTCCATCCAATCCGAATCGTGCGCTGCAAATGGAGACACAATACGTGCCCGCCGCCAAGGCGACGATTGATTCGGAGTCTTTCGCACGAGTTGCGCCGACCTTTTTTCCAACCAATGAAAATGGCGAATCCGTGGTCGTCCACCAAATTCGCTCGTATAAGAAATCAGCACTTTGGAACTCGGTTGAAGACTGGTTCTCTGGAGGTAGTAAATCACTTGGGACCATCAACGCAGACCAGTCGGTCATCCACAAGTTTCCGGGACGAGGCGGAGCAACATGGCGCATCTATGAACAAGGCTCGGAACGCGAAGAGCGCGACCCATTGGCGTGGGATAGTTTCGCACAACCGACCGCCCTCTCAGAAGACACGTTTGGTTATCTTTGGGAGCAGCCTCTGGTTTCGAGGCGAGATACCGATGGTCAGCGTGGCGTCGTCCTGCCGGAGTATTACAAACTGCTAGCCAAGCCTCGAAATTCCAAGCCGGCGCGAGGTGATCGAGGAGCCCAAAAACAAGCCTCAAAATCGTGGACTCCGATTTCGATGGAAGACGTCCCCGAAGCTGCTCTCGAATCACTTGTCCTAGATCGTCCTGGACGTCGTCCACAAGAACCGTATGTCACACCCACTGAATCTACATCGAGTTGGAAAACGCCTGGGCCGGCTGCGGGACCTTTCAAGGCATATCCTGGCGATGGTAGCGTAGTGACGTACTATTGGTATCGATTCGCTGACCAACCTGCCCTGTTGAATGCGGACTTGACCGCAGAAGAGCGGGAGAGAATGCAAAGACGCATCGAGAGGATCCACAGGACTTGGCAACCCGATCGCGACTACTTGCCTCCGCCTCGTATTGGCGAACTGGCTTCAATCGATCCGAACCTGATCGTCACGCCGCCGAAGGGAATGGAGATCGGATACGTACCGATCGTCACTCGGCAGGCTGAGCCAAAGTAGCGATAGTCTTCCGTTGGATCTAGATTTTCGTTTTCAGCGCCATGAAGCCTGCGAATACAAAGACCCCCGCTAGGATCGCCCACTGATTCACGGACATCTCGTTCAGCATCCACTGGATACCTTCGCCACAGTTGGTGCCCCAACGGCTGAAATATCGTCCAATAAAGTCGAACATCGTATACCTTCGAATTCAGAAAAGTGAACGCTGCCCAAAGGAGACTCTGGAAGCGTCGCGATGCTGAAAAACTAGGACGCGTTGCCGAACCGCGTCGGGCAGACAGGAGCATCTGTCGACGAGCCGTAGGGTCCAGGGCGGTATACGATTCACCCTATTCCGGTGTTAGCGATTTTGAGGCTGTGGAGTGCCCGCGCTGTGGCCCAAAATTCCGAACACCGTTCACATGACGGGTGGTCGCTTTTTCAATTCGTTGCCTGCACTTAGCGGCCATTTAACGGGGATCTTGCCCTCCTATTTTCGTAGGCGAACATAGTGCCAAGCATGAATTACCGGGTACCGTCCAGGAGCACAAATTTGACTCGACTCAGTTGATTTTCTGGACTTGCAGCTCCCAAGAGCCGACGTATAATCCGTACATACTTAAGCGAGGCCCAGTGGCGCAATTGGTTAGCGCATCGGACTGTCGATCCGAAGGTTGAGGGTTCGAGCCCCTTCTGGGTCGCTTTGAGTGACTAGAGAAACGCAGGCGTTTGGTTATCCAACGCCTGCGTTTTTTTGTGCGCTGTTCTGCTGATTCTGTTCCGTTCCCTACTGTTCAGCGGCTTTCTTACGCAATCAGCCATAAACCGGCCGCACGGCATTCCTCTGACAGACTTGATTTACAGGCTACGGGCTCTCGTCCAGAGCCATCTCGAGCCAAGAGCCACCTGACCGTTCAAAACGTTTGCGGCAACCCAGGTCTGACTCAAGTGGCACTGGCGGAACGGGGCCATTTGACGGAAACTCTGGCTTTTAAACCGAATGGCGACGAGTGTCAGAGACAAATGGGAATCTTGATTCAAGTACGCGGCGCAGATAAGAATTACGGCGAGCAAATCCTTCTGGACGACGCGGAAGTCACGCTCAACGACGGCGTGAAAGTCGGCTTTGTGGGTCGCAATGGCGCGGGCAAATCGACTCTGCTGCGTGTCTTGCTCGAGGAAGAGGAACTGGACAAGGGCGAGGTCACGAAGAGTTCGTACCTTCGCGTGGGCTACCTGCGACAGCACGACCCTTTTCTACCAGGCGAATCCGCACTGGATTTCTTGATGCGCGACAGCGGCAAACCCGACTGGAAATGCGGCGAAGTCGGTGGCGAGTTTGAACTGAAGGGCGAGTACCTGACTGGACCGGTATCGGCACTCTCAGGCGGATGGCAAACCCGGGTCAAGCTGGCTTCACTACTTTTGCAAGAGCCCAATCTTCTATTGTTGGACGAGCCGACGAACTTCTTGGACATCCGAACGCAAATTTTGCTGGAACACTTCTTACGACGCTTCAAACAAGCGGCGTTGATTGTCTCGCACGATCGTTCTTTCCTTCAAGCCACGTGTACTCATACCTTGGATTTGTCGCGCGGCAAGTTGACGATGTATCCGGGAAGGATCGAAGAGTTTCTCGTCTATCAAGCAGAACGACGCGAACATGATGAGAAAGTCAATGCGACGGTTGTAGCGAAGCAGAAGCACTTGCAAAAGTTCATTGACAAGAACCGCGCGCGGGCAAGTACGGCCAGTCAAGCTCGTTCAAAGGGCAAGCAGCTCGAGCGACTGAGGACTCTCGACATCGCTGACGACCTTCCCACCGCTTCCATCCGAGCGCCGATCGTCACGCCTCGCGAAGGCCCCGCGGTTCGGCTAATGGATTTATCCATTGGTTACCCTGAATCGAAAGGGAATGCTGCACATACGGTCGCTAGCGATATTGAGCTGGAGATTGAACATGGACAGCGAGCTGCAATCGTTGGAGACAATGGACAAGGCAAGACAACGCTGTTGCGCACGATTGTTGGGTCGCTAGAACCACTGGCAGGCAAGACGAAGTGGGGGCATCACTGTGAAATTGGCGTTTACGCCCAGCACGTCTATGGAAGCCTGGACGAAAGCCAGACGGTCTTAGAATATTTGGAATACAAGGCAACACCTGGCACGACCAACCAAATGGTCTTAGCTGTTGCCGGATCGCTGCTGTTTCGAGATGCGCATGTCCGGAAGAAGATCAAAGTTCTATCCGGTGGCGAACGTGCTCGACTTTGCATGGCCGGATTATTGCTGGGTCCCTACAACATTCTCGTGCTCGACGAACCCGGTAACCACTTAGATGTGGAAACCGTTGAGTCGCTTTCCGATGCGCTGCTTGAGTATCAAGGGACCGTGATTTTCACGAGTCACGATCGCCATTTCATGAAGCGACTTGCCACCAGCATTATTGAAGTCCGCGATCAAACCGCGAAGACCTACAGCGGCGACTACGATTCCTATTTGTACTATATCAATAAGGAGATCGATGATGGCGAACGCAATCGGTCTCCCAAGCAAACCAAAGGCAATAAGTCGAAGAACAACAATTCCAAGAGCAAAGCGAACGGTAAATCAGGCGGCAAGAACAATAAGAACGGGGCCGACCAAGGTGCGGATCTGCTTGAGTTGGATCCGCGGAAGGCTGCGAAACAGCTAAAGAATTTGGAGAAGAAGATCCGCACCCTGGATACGCAGCGAACGGAGATGAAAGATCTGATGATGCAAGAAACAGATCCAGATGAGGCTCTGAGGCTACACAACGAATTCAAGGCCTTGGAAATGGACTTAGGCGAAGCTGAGGAACGCTGGCTTGAGTTGAGCGCCGCTCTAAACGACTGAAAAAGCTCGCCGCTCGATCTCCAGCCCCATCAAAACTGATTCCAACCGATTACAAACCGTTCCACTGCCCTACATACATCTAGGGTGATCTTCTTTTCAGCTCAGGATCTGAAAATGGGACGCGTGCCAATGCAATGGCGCGTGTCGCATCCGGGAAATGCGAATCTTTCAAGTCGGTTCCACGATCTATGGCTGCGGAAAGGGATCCATCGCTTCGCCGACTTTGACTTGTTGATGCTGCTTGCATTCGCGAATAATGACTTCGATTCCCTTACTCACCGGTTGTCTTTTGAGCGAGTATTGCGAGTCGCGAAGGAGCGGGAGTGCGAGGCGTTCGTTATGCAATTCCAAGTGACCAAGCCCTAGGCGAGTCTGTACTGCCAGTGTTTCGCGGTGATCGTCCCCCAGAGCAACCGCAGCATTCTCAAGTGTTATCTCATCCAACACCACGGCTTCCTTGATCTTCCCTAATCGGTAGCGAGCTATAGCCGAATTGCTCCGGACTTGAAACGCAAGCAACTTCTGTTCTTCGGAGTGCTCTATTTGGTCCATTGTGTTCGTGAGCAAGTATCCGCCTCCAGCAGGTCAGATGTCTGAAAGTAGATCCAGCCGAGCATGTTCATCGCCTCGAGCGACATGCGATCTCCGGGATGCCGCATGGAATTGAGACGTCCAGTCAAATCGCCCAGAATCGCTCCAGCTCGCTTCAACCTATCCAATTCAATCACTGTTTGAGCTGGACCGAAACTGGTAGCCAGTATGTCCATGTGGTCCGCTCCCCGGTTGCGAGAGTAGATTTTCATGCTCGGTTCGCAATGTGTTTCGGCCTTTTGAAAGAACTCTAGAAACTCGTCTCGCCGCCCGGCCTCCAAATACCGAGTACCGAGCCGCTGCAAGCCTTGGATCGTTAGGTTTCAATGAGTCTCGGTAGGAAGTCAGCACCTCGTGTTACACTTTTGACACGCCAAGCGCTGCCCTTTCCAACCGCCGTATACCAGTTCCAGTGTCAACGGAATTCGTGCGAGTTCGGTCATCCTTGGTGAATTCGATTTTGCATCCAGGAGCGTTGGGCAAACAGACTTCACTCTGACTGATCTATTTCCAGGAACGGGACCCGGGAACGCTAGTTGGTTCACGTCCGACTTCACAGAGCTCGACGAACGGATATTTGGAACAGGGGCCGCGGGAAGCTATCAGTTCTCGATTAACTCAACTGCGGTCCCAGAACCAAGTTCGCTCCTTTTACTCGGTGCCATTGGCGCGGTTGCCACGCGAGTGCGTCGTCGACAATCGGCAAATTATGGCTCCGAGGCACGCTCTGTGATTTTGTGAGGATTCTTCGCTTTTTGGGTGGAGGTGTTCGCGTCAATTTATCGCGAAGAAGTCATTGGCACCGCGTCTTCGGCCTGAAGTCCCTGAATTGGAGCTTCAATCGATAGAAGTCTGCGGTGGTCCCTACCTGATCACCAGCTAGTTAAGGCGAGGTCTAGCAACATGCGTTACTTCAATTCTTGGCGTTCTATTTTTACAGCGGTTATTTGTACCGCCCTGCTTCTGTCCTCCTGAGATTCAGCGAAGGCTGATTTCGTGTTGGATGCCTTTGGAGGCGAGACCCCAACTACACACCTCGATTGGTCGAATGCTGGAGTCCCCGGAGACACCTCCACCTTCGCGGGTGGCACAGTGAACTTTGGAGCGTTCAATGTTTCAGGTTTGACGGCATCCGTTTCAGGTGGGACACCATTCATTCCCCCGGGCGGTGGCGTTTTTGGTTCGAACAATATGTTGAACGACTATGTCTATATCCAAAATGGATCTGTTGATGTTTCCCTAGGGGGATTCGAGAATACCATGACATCCACGCTCGGAGACATGAATGGCAACACGTTCACGATGCTACCCGATACGGACTACCCGCTGTATCTTTTTGGTGCTGGCGACAGCAACGGACAGGATACAACATTTAAGTAGCGCGGCTCTTCGAGCCGTGGTTTCGCTCGGGTTCCGCTTAGGACAGCCGGTCTACTATCTAGCGTAGGTTCACAGTCTAACTTGCTTAGTTTCCACCGCCCGAGGCAGTCTTGCCTGATTTCGGTGTCTTCACTGTCCTCGGATGTGCAAGTTCGACGCTCCCGTTTTCGGTCCATCGAGATTGATCGACGTTCTCCAGGTTGTCCTAAGACTACGGAGGTGTGAGGGATTCGATGGGTTCGGTAGAGGCAGATTGATGTTGCGAGTGCTCACGCAGAATAGCCTCGATCTCTTTGGACTCGGGCTGGCCTTGAAACGCGTCCACCGAGGCGACGAGGAGCGGGATCGCCAAGTGATCATTTTGAAGCTCGAGATGGCCTAGTCCGAGACGCGTCTGGGTGGCAAGGGTCTCGTGGTGTGAGTCTCCGAGACGGTCCCCAGCCATTTGAAGCGTCGTTTCATCTAGGAGAACTGCTTCCTTGATTTTCCCCATGCGATAGCGAGCAATGGCTAGATTGCTCCGTACTTGGATCGCAAGTAACTTCTGTTCTTCGGAGTGATCTATTCGGTCCATCGTGTTCGTGAGCAGGTATTCCGCCTCCAGCAGGTCGGAGGTCTGCAAGTAGATCCAGCCAAGCATATTCCTGGAACGTTGCAACATGAGGTCGCTCGGGTGTCGCAGTAGCTCCAGCCGGCTTGTTAGGTCCTCGAGTAGTGCGCGAGCTCGGTCGATTTCTTGGAGTTCAACGAGCGTTTGAGCAAGAGCGAAACTCGTGTCTAGTGAATCCATATGGTCCTTGCCGCGATTGCGGTAATAGATTTCCAAGCTGGGGGTGAGAAGCTCTTCCGCCTCAAGGAAGTCATCACGTGACTCGCGCCTGCGTCCGGCGTTCAAGTACCAATTGCCGAGTCTCTGTTTGGCTGCCGCCAGTCGGGGATCATGTGAAGTCAAAGATTTTTCGTACGAGGCCAAGGCGTCTTCAAATAGTGTCTTCGAATCCTTGAAACGTCGGAGCTCCTCGTACACGATTCCTAATCGAGTCTTGGTCGCCAACGTTAGGGGATCTTGAGGGCCATGCCGACGCATTTGCGTTTCGAGCACTGCAAGATACTCCTTCACCGCCATTTCCAAGTTCCCTATCCGGAAGTCCAAGTCACCTCGATCGCTCAGGAACTGCAGAGTCAACTCGTCTTCGGCACCGAGGTGCTCTTTGGCCAGCAAGAGGCCTCTTTCCGAGAGGTCGAGCGCCTCCCCATAGTTCGACTCCTCGATATAGATTCGTACCAAGTTCCGCATGACTCCGATGGTCTCACGCGCGTTCGGGCCTTGGGTCCGTTTCACGTATTGGTAGTAGTCGTTGTAGAGTCGAGCGGCATCATCGTATTGGCCCACGTTCGCAAGGAGGCTTGCCAGAGTGGACTTCATGCTAGCTCCGCGTTCCGGATCGTCTGCAAAGGCTTCATCCACTCGATCGCTCGCGTTTCGGAGGAGAATCATCAATTTGAGATTCGGATCAGGGCTGTAGTCTGTTAATTCGCCGCCGGTGTTCGTTCCCAGTACCGTCTCGATGATGAACTCAAACTTCTCCGCGTTTGCTTTCGCGATCGCCTTGGATGACAGTACGGATTGATAAGCAATCCCCAGAACCGCGACGAGGATTGCGGCGGAAACGAGGGCAGACGTAGCCAAAACCGTCTTGTTCCGACTCGCGAATTTGCGGATGCGATACAGGGGTGACGGTGGGCATGCCGACACTTCTTCTCCGCTGAGGAAACGCGTGATGTCATCGGCGATTCCATTGGGCGTGGCGTAGCGCCGGCTACGCTCCTTCTCCATCGCTTTCATCACGATCCAATCCAATTCTCCCTTGATGCGGCGCGACAATTTATCCGGCCGTCGATCGCTAGGTTGTTCAATTGTGGCCTGCAGTCGGACGTCGCCTGCCGATTTTCTGGTGGTTGCACTACCGAGTTGGGTTGGCTGCTCCGCCCAGCGACCTTTGCGACAGTCGGCGATCCGTACGCTCGGGCGAGGAGGATCTTCTTCGCGGATAATGTGAAAGACCTCATCCAAGTCAGCCGATCGGAGTCGATCTCGGTCAAACGGCGGCGTCTCGGTCAGCATTTCGTACAGGAGCACTCCGAGCGAATAGATATCGCTTCGAGTGTCCACATCCTGCTGATTCACACGGGATTGTTCCGGACTCATGTAATCGAAAGTCCCGATGATCTGACCGAATCCAGTCGCCACTGTCACGCTGGAAACGGTTTGGCTAATCGCCTTGGCAACACCGAAGTCGATCACTTTTGCGACAGGTTGTCCGTCGTACTCAGTCACCATGACGTTGGAAGGTTTAATGTCGCGGTGGATGATCCCCTTTTGATGCGCATGTTGTATGGCGAAGCAAACGGTCGTAAACAATTCCAAGCGTTCGGTGAGCGAAAGTCGCTTTTCCTCGCAATAGGTCGTGATCGGTTTACCGTGAACCAGCTCCATGACGAAGAAAGGCTGCCCCGTTTCGGTGCTACCTGCATCCAGAGCTCGAGCAATGTTTGGGTGATTCATCATCGATAATGCTTGCCGCTCGATATTGAATCTTGCAATCACTTCTTTCGTATCAACGCCAGGCTTAATGATCTTCAAAGCAACTTGACGGTGGACTGGTTCGAACTGTTCCGCGAGAAAGACGATGCCCATCCCACCACGAGCGATCTCACGAATGAGTTTGTACCCCTGAATTGTTTCGCCAGCTTCGACCGCAGTCGCTTGTGGAAATAATGAGTGATCCAGTAGCGGGTCTTCATCTGAATCTGCAGCTAGAAGATTCTCTACCTCCTTACGCGTTTCCGCGTCCGGGCAGAGTTCGTCCAGCAGTTTACTGTGCTGGGCTGCTGGTGAGTCAGCTACCTGTTCGAAGATATCGAACACTTGATTGACTTTGTTTGGATCAGGCATGTTGTACGTTTGTTAGGTCTTTCCCAAATTTGCGAGCGGAAAATAAGCCGCCTCAAGCACTTTGCATTCGGGTCTTCAGCCATGCCCGAGCGAAACGCCAGCGACGCTCGACGGTGGAAATACTAACCTCCAGCAACTGAGCGCACTCTTCGCACGTCAGGCCAGAGAAAAAACGCAACTGGACAATCTCTGCATTCTCAGGTGACTCGGTCTCCAGTTGCTTCAGTGCCTCGTGGAGTTCGAGGATCTCCGTTTCCCATTCGCAGTCGGGCAAGGAGATCCCCGTCAACGACTGATGCGTTACTTCCCCACCGCGCTTGGCTCGATTTCTTGTGCGAGCCGCATCGATCAAGATTCTTCGCATGGCTTCGGCGGCGACTCCGTAGAAGTGCCGTCGGTCTCGCCAAGAAGTCGTTTGACGCGCCAGACGAACGTAGGCTTCGTTGACTAGATCAGTCGTTTGCAACGACTTGTTTCGGCTTTCTCCCAGCAATCGGTTGCGGGCAATCGACTTCAGGTGGTTGTAAACGAACTCGTAGAGTTCATCCTGCCGACTGGGAAGCTCCTGGAGCAGCCGGGTCAGATTTTCGCTGTCGGATGGCATGATCGCTTACTGGTAGAGAGGATATCAATAATGCGTCAGAACAGGCTTTATTGTATCAGATGGGTGGAAGTTCCCTGCTCCAACAATCTTGCAGATTTCGATGAAGGGCTTTGGGGGCACTTGTCGCGTAGGATACTATTGGGAATGTTCCAGTTCGTTGCCCGTTGATTTAAGTCAGATATGCCGACTCGAATCCTGCAAATTTTGCCCCTCGTATGGTCGATATTCGCGAGCTCTTGTTTTGCGGAAGTTCACGAGTTGCGAACGCGTGGTAGAACGCTCGTTGAGGCGGAAGACTTTGCGGCGACCAGTGCGCAATACCCTTACTCTGAACCTTGCAAAAAATGCAGTGGCCAGCAGAACCTGGGATATTTCTGGAAGGACTCGTGGTTCGAGTTGGAAGTCGAAGTTCCGGAAGACACTAAGTTCAAAGTGACTCTACGCGTTGCTTCCGAGGAGGGTGGCAAGCTGGCCGTAGCAAAGGCGGAAAAAGCCGGTGAGCTAGAGCGTCTGCTAGCGGTCGAGATTCCGCAAACTGGCGAGTGGAATCAATATACCGAGACAAAGCCTGTTGAAATCGAGCTGGCGGCGGGAAGGCATAGGCTTCGATTCACGAATCTTGTCGAAGGAGCCAATGTCGATTTCGTGACTTTCGTTGCGAAACGCGGCAAGTCAATTACGACTGTCTATCCTCGGAAGACAGACGGGCCGGACAAGAATCCACTGAAAGGGTTCGGCTCAGGTTGGTGGCGAGCGGATGATGACTTTGCGACTGTTGGGTTTCAGTATCTCGAATGGGGCAAGTTCGAACCACGAGATGATGACTTCGACTTTGATTATGTCGAAGAGGTGCTGGATCGACCGGGTACACGCGGACGGCATTTGATCCTCCAGTTCGTCGTTGACTGGGATTACCGTGAGCCGGTCAGCGAAAACTATGTTGGTCCAAAGTGGTTGTTGGAACGCGTCGGCGAGCACGTCGGTACGGCGGATCCAGACGATCCGCGCAGTCGGCCGATGCGAGCGACAAAGTACAACTCGCCCGCTTACGTGACAGAAGCAACGGAGGCGATTCAAGCGCTGACTGAGTATTTCGCTGAAGATCCTCGAGTGTTCATCTTGCAAGTGGGGTTGCTCGGCTTCTGGTCAGAGTGGCATACATTCCCTCGTAGTGACTGGAGTCCGGCAGATCGGACGAAACGCGCGCTTCTAGACGCCTACGTAAAGACGCTTCCGGCTGGCGCGTTTACTCAGATCCGTTATCCGGACGAAAAGTCGGTGAAACCCCGCTTCGGTATGGGTTACTCCAATGGGAGTGCTACCCCCACGGACCACGGTTACGATTTTGGCAAGAAAGTCGGCGCGACGAGCCTCTGGGAAAATGGACCGATCACCGGGGAATGGCCGCCTAACGTGGAAGACCAGTACTGGGAACGCTTCTTCGTGACTGAGGAAGGTACTGAGTTTATCGAACAAGCTCGCTACACGACTCTGTTGATGCCGGAGGCCAAGGACATACGTCGACGGTTGCCGGACTGGACGGTGGAGGGGAGTTTTCTCGAGATGCATCGCCGACTTGGATACAGTTTTCAGCTTGATCGAGTGCGTCACGTTGTGCTGGATGATGGGGTCTTGCATTTCGAGCTTTCACTCCGGAACGCAGGCATTGCTCCCTTTTATGCTGACTGGGAAATGCAAGTCGGGCTTCTAGACGCAGAGGGGCTTGCGGCCGAGCATACCGTCTCGCTTAGCGAACCGACCAATGCTTTTGCACCGGGACAGTCGATTCGAATGAAGGGTAAGTTTGCTCAGTCGATCCAGGCCGAAGACGACTTGGTATTAGCGTTTCGTATTGTTCAAAAGGGTGCTGATCAGCCCAAGTCGGCGCCTTGGCGACTGGAACCCCGGAACGTCTACATTCAATTGGCCAATGAAATCGAGATCGTGCCTGCTAGATGGTCTTCGGATAACAGTCTCATGGGTGGGTGGAATGTGCTTTGTCCAGTCGAGAACAAGCCGTCTGCCACCGAGATCGCGCGGCGCAACTTCTTCCCCTTCGCCGGTTCCGTGCGTCCAGTTAGTGACGACCGCTAGCACAACTGCTACTGACAACTCCAACTGCGCTGCCGATCAAAGTTTGCGTTTGTCGCAAACATCGATAATGCGTACCGGTCTCACAGCTTCTATCTGCTCGCGGCCGCTCGTGTGATTTCGTTGGACGGTGAAGTGGTACGTGCAGCTTTCGTTGTTGTGCACGCAGCCTCTCCTAACGCGACCCTAGTCTAGTACGGTCGGTGTCCGCTTTCTCTGCTCCTTGCCCCCTCTCGGCAGGCTCCGAAGACCGGTTCGCATAGTGGGTGGTATCTCGCCAGTCTGGGTGGTGTTTCGCCAGTCGTAATCACGAACGCGATTCCTTTGTGGGGCAGAAAGATCGTCGTCCGTAGATACCTCAGAAATTGCGATTTTGGGTGAAGGAAATCCATGCGATAGGTCGCGTAACCAATCAACCGGGAGTTTCCGTGGCAGTGTGAACAATATCGTTAAACACATTCCTGCCAATCGAACTCCCCGGCTCTCTTCTACTAGTCTTTCAGGCCGGAGCAGCGAACATGAATCTGAAGAACCCCGCGATCAAGATGCTATCACGATGGTTGGATCGGGACGCCAAGTCACATCGCGAACGATCGCGGCGGCACTTGCGCAATGCACTTCGGGTCGAATCGCTGGAAAGTCGGAAACTGCTGACGACGGCGATGATGGATGGAGACTGGAATGATCCATCCATCTGGAGCGAGGGCGTTCCGACTGAGGAAACAAGAGCGATCATCGGACATGGAGTCACGGTTGAGTTGTCGAGCGACAGACACGAAGCGAAAGAGTTGGTCGTGCACGGTGATTTGGTCGTGCCCGAGGAAGCGAGCTTTCCTGACAAGCGACTTAAAGCCAACTGGGTCCATGTGAACAGTGGCGGTCAGTTTATCGTCGGCACGGCTGAGAATCGTTACGACGAGGGCGACTTCACACTGGAACTTACTGGGACCGACAAATACGCGACCCATTTGGTTCCAACGAATATGGGCGGCAACATGCCAGGCACCATGGAAGTTCGCAACAACGACGGATTTTTGATGACCGGCATGATGGGGCGAGTTCAGTTTTACGGCGAAGAGAAAATCAGTTTCACTAAGCTTGCCGCGACCGCGGGGCCAAGTGATCTTACGATTACAGTTGCAAGCGTGATCGAGAGAAACTTCAACGAGGGCGACATGGTTGACGGCGCCTTCGTCACTTCGGCAGAAGACGATGGAGAGTTCAATTGGGAGGTTGGAGATCAAATCGTCATCGCCAGTTCGTCATATGACTATCGCGAGCAAGAAGTGCGACTCATCGAGAATATTGAAGGCACCGGCGATACGCGAACGTTAACACTGGATGCCCCGCTGCAGTTCCGTCACTACGGTGAAAAAGAGATCTACGGCGATCCCGACAATGCGGAACCTGGAACTCAGCCCGCATCCGAAAGCTACGAAATCGATATGCGTGCGGAAGTGGCGTTGTTGAGCCGCAACATCAAGATCCAAGGTAGCGCCGAGCAAGACACGGATTTGGAGTTCGGTGATCGCTGGCACATCGTAACTCCGGAGCATGTGAGCGGCGATGAAACTCATGTCAGCGGAGGTACCTTCACTACAGAAGATATCAACGTGGTCGACCGGATCCCCGCCACGGATCTGACTCCGAATGAAATTGATCAGCTGCCTGACCGGCAAGCTGAGATCGGCGTTGGTGGGCATGTCATGTTCATGCATGACTCAGCCCAGGATATTGTGGTTGATGGTGTGCAGCTCGATCGACTCGGGCAAGCCAGCCAGAAAGGCCGTTACCCGATCCACTGGCACTTAGGGGGTGATCGCACAGGTGATATCCTACGCAACTCTTCAGTCACAAACTCGAACAATCGCGGGGTGACGATTCACGGCACGGACAATCTCCTGATCGAAGGAGTTGTCTTGCACGATATTCATGGACACGGCTTTTTCTTTGAAGACGCAGTCGAAACGGGTAACACGCTAATCGGAAACCTCGTTATTGGGGTACATGCAGTCGGCGGAGACGACGATAGCTTTGCGAATCCTGGTCAGACCGACCCGTTCATCGTCGATACGCACGATAGCTTCCGAGAAACCAACGCTCGCTTCAGCGCATCGGCGGCGTACTGGATCACGAATCCCGACAACACATTCGTCGGCAACATCGCCGCTGGCGCCGGAGACTCTCGCTTCACCGATACCGAAGACAAAGTTCGCGATTGGGCGGATCCTGGGCCTGCCGGAACTGGGTTCTGGTTCGCTCTGCCAAGAACCGCCATCGGCTTGTCCAGCAAAGGCGACTTGGGCGAAGCCAATCAAGCTGTCCGTCCAATCTTCGCCGATCTGCGGCAATTCGATTACAACACGTCTCACACTACCGCGATCGGATTGAATTTCGACCGCGGCAGTGACATTGAGGATGGAAGTTTCTACACCGATGTGAATCTCGACTCGATTCAGCCCGCCAACGAGTATGAGCCTCGCAGCGACGCGAGCGATCCGAACTCGGTGATCACAAACACAATCTTAGGCTTCACAAACTACAAAGCGTCCGAAGCTGCCATGTACCATCGAGGTAAGGCTGAAACGGTGCAGTTCGATGGCCTTCGGATTGCGGATAGCGCTAATGGACCTTGGGCGGTTTCGGAGAATATTTACACAAACAGCTTGTTTGTTGGGCACAGTAAAGACAATGCACAGTTTGAGGTCTCAGTCGGCGGGCCGCGCCTTTACGACGGTTCGGGACTTTATACAAACACCCATTTCGCTGGCTTTGGTGCAGAGAACGCCTACACTTTCCAAGTCGAGGGCAGTTCCTTTGGTCCGACGATGTATCACGCGTTCCTTTCGACTTCGTTCGAGAAGGACGGGACTTATCAAAACTTGGCTCACGCCGTCTCCGATTTCACGGACAATCCGGACGGCCACAACTTGGGGCAACCCTCTCAGTGGACCAAGGCAGTCATGGACTTCGACGGCTCGTTGACTGGGGCTGCCGGTGGTGGCGTTGGTTATAGCATCGTTCCAAGTGTCGACTTTCTGATTGATGCCGACGACACCAGACTCCCGGACTGGGACGCTTACCTGACTGACGATATCTATGCTCGGCTTCGCATCCAGAACCTCGATGATGGGGAAGCTCTGTTTCCACCAGGCGACACCGGAGAACCGCTCGTCCGATACACTTCCGCCGATGGCGACATTATTGACGCGATGGGCGGTCATGAGATTAACCAGCAGTTCTACTGGACACAGATTGCCACGAAAGCAGACAGCAATAATGACGGAATAGTAGAGGACACGTTGACGGTCGAATTCATGCGGAATGGTGTGCCCGCCAATGGCTTCGCTCTGAATATGACGAACCAGGACGGCGGGCGGCCGGCTCTTTCTCCTGAGATCGAATCGAAAGTCACGCAATCGCGACTAGTTACGAAGTTCATTGGAGCTCAGAACTACACGCCGAGTCTCGGCCAGGAAATGATGACCGAGGCGGCGCTGCGAGAAGTTCACTCGGGCGTGGCTTTCTACCGCGATGGCCTCGGAAATCTCTACCTCAACACTTCGATCGTGGATCAACCCTGGATCACGCTAGTACCCGGTGAGGCACTGCAAACACACTTCCCAGAAGCAATTCCAACCATCGGTCGTGGCACAGTGCTGGAGGCCGAGCACTTCGACGTCGGCATGGAGGGTATTGCCTATCATGATTCCGATTCGGTGAATTCACAGGGCTCGTTCCGGACTGACACAGGGGTCGACGCTACGGAGAGTGGCATCACGGATATCGAAGACGGTGAGTGGCTTGAATACACGGCGAACGTGGACGGCGATGGGTACAGTGTCGGCTTTCAAGTTGCCTCGACCGTCGCGGGCGGCCAGATCCACATCTCTGCCGCACCGAGCAACTCCGCCGGATTCTTGCGACATCTGGGAACCGTGAATATTCCTGATACCGGAGGCGATTTCCAAGCGGTTTGGCACGACGGAATTGATCTTAACTTTGTCGATGGTGATGCAGCCGTTCTCCGGTTCACATTCAGCGGTGGCGGCTTCGATCTCGACTCCATTGAGTTTGATGAGCCGATTCAATCGGCGTA
>JBGCCZ010000153.1:0-12292 GCA_045105035.1 Pirellulaceae bacterium
GGCGAAGGCAATTACTGGAATCATGCGTCTCAGGCGGTCAGTGTCATTGAGCGGTTGGGTTGCTCGAACATTCGCTTGCACTTGGATGTGAAGGCGATGAGTACGGAAGGGAAGCCGATAGCGGACGTCATCCGGGCGAACCGCGACCACATGGCCCATTTCCACGCCAATGATCCGAACTTACTCGGGCCAGGAATGGGCGATGTTGACTTCGATCCGATCTTCGAAGCACTTCGGGATGTCGAGTACACGGGCTGGGTGAGTGTCGAAGTGTTCGACTACAAACCTGGAGTCGAGAAAATACTGCGCCGGAGTATGGAGACCATGCGCGCCTCGCAGCAAGCGGCCTCGACGAGCTGACCATGCGTCGCTCAGATTTCCAGCCGATTCCGAAGCAAACGCAATTTAAGATTGTGGAGCCCGAGCACGCTATTAGAATTGCACACCAGCGGTCAAAGATCGAAGATCAGTTGCGTGCTTTGCCCTCTAAGTCAGTCGGCAACCGACGGATCGGCATACTGCAGAATTGCCAGTGCAGGTGACTTCAAGTCGCCGCTCTGAGCGTCCAGCTCGCGGCGAGCGGTTCATGTTTCCCGAGGCGTTCTTTCGTCGGGTGATTTGTGAAATCGAACGAAGTCGGCTTATTTAGTGGGAGAATCGATGCTCCTAAGTTAGCGCTTCCAAGGTGAATGCGGCTTTGCTTTGATAAACATCCCTGGCTAGTACGAAAAGCGTGAACCAAAAAGTCCTCTCCCTTGTTCGTGACCTCGAATTTCCAGCGGCTGGAAAGTGGTTGATGCTGTCTGCGCTGATTGGTGTTTCGGCGGGCGTAGGCGCGATCGCGTTTCAAACGTTAGTCCAGCTTTGCCAGTATGGCGGTCTGGCTTTGTTCGCTGGATTCCCGGCAACCGAAGCGGTGGCGGACTACTCGCCCTTCCCGGAAGTCGATGGAGTTCTCCAACCTTGGCGTTTGCTGGTGTTGTTGACGGTGGGCGGCTTTACGGCTGGCTTTCTTGCGTATCGTTTCGCCCCCGAGGCATCGGGTCACGGCACGGACGCGGCCATCGATGCGTTCCACAATAAACGCGGTGAAATTTCGCTACGGACGCCGATCGTCAAGACGATCGCCTCAGCAATCACGCTTGGAACCGGAGGATCGGCTGGCCGCGAAGGCCCGATCGCTCAAATCGGAGCAGGCGTCGGTTCGGTGCTCTCGACGGCGCTAAATCTGTCAGCCCGCGACCGTCGGATTCTGTTGGCTGCCGGTATGGGGGCTGGCGTTGGCGCGATCTTTCGTGCTCCGCTCGCAGGAGCACTATTTGCTGGTGAGATTTTGTACCGCGAGGCTGAGCTAGAAGCGGACGTCATTATGCCCGCCGCCGTGGCATCGACTGTCGCGTACTCGGTCTTTTGTTTCTCACTGCCGCCCGAGTATCGCTTCATGCCATTGTTTGGCGACGAGCTGGCGTTTAGTTTCGGAACTCCGATCGAGTTATTGCCTTATGCGTTCTTGGCGCTCGTCTTGGTCGGAGCCGGTGTGTTGTATATCAAGACGTTCAACTGGACTCAGGAAGTATTCGATCGAGTCCCGGGTCCGTTGTATTTGAAATCAGCCGTTGGAGCACTGCTCGCGGGTTTAGTGGGTTTAGGCATTTATTGGGCCTCCGGCAATGATCCCAGTAGTCTTGCTTCCTTGGCCAGCGGCTATGGTTTGCTGCAAGACGCGTTTTTAGGGGTTGAAGATATTGCGGTCTCGACCCTGCTAGTAGTCGCACTGGCAAAGATTGTTACGACTTCACTGACGATCAGTTCAGGCGGTTCAGGCGGCGTGTTTGGGCCTTCGATGGTGATCGGGGGCTGTATGGGAGGCGCGGTAGGAAAACTTGCCCACACGATCATGCCTCAAATTGTGACGCAGCCGGCCACGTTTGCTGTTGTAGGTATGGCGGGATTTTTCGCGGGTTGTGCACGCGCACCCTTCTCTACCATTTTGATGGTCACCGAGATGACGGGCAGCTATCGATTACTGCTGCCTGCAATGTGGGTCTCTACACTGTGTTTTCTGCTGATGCGGAAATGGACGTTGTACGAAAAGCAGGTCGCCACCCGCCTCGACTCACCAGCCCACCGCGGCGACTTTATCGTGGATGTTCTCGAGGGCATGTTGGTCGGTGATGTCTTCCAGTCTTCGAAGAACATGCTGTTGATTCACGAAGGAAAAAGTCTCAACGAGATTGTGCACTTATTCGACAAAACCGATCAACGGTATTTTCCAGTCGTGGATGACGATCGACGCTTGGTTGGGATCTTTTCAACCGAAGACGTTCGCTCGTATCTTTACGACGACACGATCTGGGAGATCGCCAACGCGGGCGACGTCATGAATGGAAAAGTGATTACCGTTACACCAGAAGATGATCTCAACACGGCGCTCAGTCGGTTTACAATTGCCAATGTAGACGAGTTGCCTGTGATGTCTGTCGAGGACGACAAGCGGATCATCGGTGTGATTCGTCACAAAGACACCATCGACGCGTACAACCGAAAGCGGCTTGAGCATCAGCGACAGCAGCAGTAGGAAACTGTGTTGCCGGGCTGGAGGACGCTATAGCTCGTCGGTAGTTGGATATGCCTTCCTATCCGAACGCTTGGCCAAAACTTGCGGAGCGGATTCGCGGTGCCAATGCGAGTCCTCATAAGTGAAGGCACTTGCGGCCGAATCACGAATGGTGAGTCCGCGGCGATCGACTTGCGGAAGTTCAATGTTCTGTGACGCCAAGATGATAAACGCTTCGTCCTCGTACACATGCCGCCAATTGCCTTGGGTCGGATGTGGCACTGCGTCAGGAGAATCGAATTCGGAGAGTTGCTCGCAGACTTTGGCTTGCTTGTGAATGAGCACTGCATCCGTCGAATACTTGTCGAGAATCTCCCACCATTGGTCTTCGGCGTTATAGAAGCGGTTGTGGTCGGGCATCATGTGCGGCTGGTAAGCAACTTCGTAGCGGCCGTCGAAGCTGACCTTTACCTCGGGGTACATCTCCCAGGAAACGTAGGCGCCGACGTGAAAAGGGGTCATCAAGTTGCCTTCGAAGTCGTGAGCTCGAAGGTACTCCATGGCATCCGCTGGGAAGCTGGCGGAAGAGTATCGCGGTAGCGGCGGGAGTGTTGGTTTCCAAAACGGCTGGTAGCAGGCGAAAGCGAGGAACACAACGCACAGGACTTGGCACGCCACGATCGTCGTCGTACGTCGAGCCTCCAAGTAGCTGACAATCCGTTTGCCTAGCAGAGTTCGGCTGAACCAAGCAGGCACGTAGGCGATCCAAACGGCACCGAAAATCGATCCGTGGCGGATGTGCTTGAGTGTCATAAAGGCGGCGAGTCCTAGAAAGGCCGCGCCATGCCACATTCGTTTGCGGTTGGCGTAGAAGCCGAGTGCGAACAGCAGGAGGCATATTGTGAACAGAGTCAGTGTTCGAGATGGTTCGTGCGTGTACCACAGAGGCATCCATTCGCGAATTTGCGGGCGTTCCATGGTGATCGCGCGAATGAGGTACGGAATGTATTGCGAGCCGTACGGGTTGAGTAGTGTCGAGGCGGCGGCGACTGGTCCTAGAGCCATCAAGTGCCAAGTGGCCTTTGCGGCGTCCGCGACAGACTTGCGGACTGACCAAGCGGAGTAGAAACGCTCAATGCTATGAAAGGCGATCATCCCACAGCCGACGACAAAACCAGCGTGCACGTTCAACCACAGGACAAACATGGCCAGCCAGGGTAAACACCACCATCGGCGACCTCGGTAATCGAGTTCTTGCATCCATAATTGAATGGCGATGAACAAGAGCGTAAACAACTGAGCGCGAACGGTTCCAAACCCGACCCAAAACACAGGGAAGCAGAAGACCGATAGGATTGCGAAAATGTACGGATGAGCACCACGCATGCGAGCGACTCGGTAAAGAGCCAACCACATTGCAGAAACGAGACCAAACTTCAGAACGACCAGACCAGTCAGTCCAAGACCCGATGCGACAGTCGCAAAGTACAGCAATGCACCTGTGGCCCACTCGTGGTGAACCGATGGATCGACGCGATCGGTGTACGCAAAGATTTCGGACTTGGGGAACTCACCCAGGACAAGGAACTCGCGGAACAAGGCCATCTCGTGGAACACGTCATGCGTGATCTCGTGAACTCTGGAGATGTACGCGAGGAAGCACAGTGCCAGTGTAGCAAGCAACCAAAAGGCAAGCCGTACGTCGCGACCTCTACCGAGTCGCAGATTATGACTGAGGAACCGATTCCAAAGCTGAGAAGTGCGGTTTGGGGCCGGAGCCGGAATCGAAGGACTTGAGTTCTCTGCGGAATCCATGAGTTGAGCTCGAAACGAAATGGGCCGGCTAAGTAGTCAGTTCGAAGGGCCGGCAAAAATTTCCGGCTTCGAAGGCTACCACTTCGTTTTCAACTTCGAGGAAAAATGGCCGATCGCAGACCACTGAAAGAAATGCTTATTGGGCGAGCTGTCCGACTATGGCGATTCTGCGGATTGCTGGCAGTTCTTTGGTTTGCAGGCGGATCAGTGCGTTGCTGCCCTGATCGCACGGAAAGTCAAACTTCCAATCACGGGCGTAGGCCCTAACCCGCTTGTACCTTGAGGCCTTCGCAAGAATCCTCGCCGATCCTTCGCGTTGCGTACTATTCATGACCATCGTGACGGTTTCCCAGTCGCTGAAACGCGAGCGGCTCAATCGCATAACTCACAAGTCGTACGGAGCCGTCGCACATCGTCATGAATGCTCCGGAAGCATGCGCAGAACCAAATCGGGTCACAGCAGATTCCGAAGAATCTCTTACTGGTGGTTCAATCGTCCATCGGTTTAGGTCGAGATCCACTCCAGAATACAAACTCTGGTCATGCCCCAGATCATTGGCGGTGAAATACTCGTCCGAGCTAACGTATTTCTCACCGCACAAGATCGTATTGGAGACACCATCGGTGATTTGTCCGAACGAAATCTGGCTTCGTTGAAACACCACACCGGTTGCATTCTTGCGGCTAACCCATGGGTAGCTCGGGTCATCGCCTTCCGCGAGTGAGTTCGGCCCTCCGAGCGTCCCCGTCATGTAGTCGCCTTCATTTGCTGCGTAGTCGGTCTTGGGAACCATGGCTCTAAATGCGGCGTTGATGGGGCTTGGAGTGCGACTGGCCAGGGAAAGTGGTTGTCCCGGGCGGCTTGGGCACGACATCAAAGTAAAGGGAGTCGTGCTGAGCTGCGTTCGGATGTCAAAGTCTTGAACGGGATCGCCACTAGTGGAGGTTGGAAGTTGCAATTCGCAGAACTGAGCAATATGAAAAATCCATCCGCCAGGTTGGTGTTTTCCGTACCCTCGGGAAGGATCTGCTATCCATTGAAAGCCCCATCCGTTTGACGGGAGGAATCGGAACGCAGATTCAAAGTTTTGAGCCGCGACCGAAATTTGACGGAGGTTATTTTGGCACCGAACCTTTCGGGAAGACTCCCGCACGGCTTGCACCGCAGGAAGAAGGAGTGCTACGAGAAGGCCCGTGATCGCGACCACCACAAGTAATTCAATCAGAGTGAACCCAGGTTGGGATTCGTGGAGAGACGATGGAGGTCTCCTCATGGAATTGCCCCTAAACTCGCCTTTGCCATTTCCAAACAATGAATGCGGTGAGACAACAGATGGCCCCGCCCACTAGCAGTAGCCAATTCCTCGTCGGCGCAGATTGCTGTACAAACTGTTGCGCCTTAAAGCTCTCCGCTTCACAGAGATTTTTGATTTTCGCGGTATCCGGTATTTTCACGTTTAGGATGTTGTTGGGAACTTTCTCCAGTACAGAAAAACGACTGACTCGCAATGATAAGTCTCTATAAATCTTCGGGTCTGACACAGGTTTGCGATCTTCAGTCAAATACACCGATGAGACTACATTTCTCCACTTTTGAGGGCCGACAATCCCGTCGTGCGACTCGTAGCCTATTTCGAAAATTTGGTCGTCGCACTGAATCAAACTCGCCTCGCCAACACCCTCCGGCATACCAACTTCTGTGTGCTTAGCGATAGTTACTGGTAGAATGTAGTCCTGACAGGATGCAAAGCAGAACTCTTGATAGCGATCCGAAAATTTGACGTACTGGTGCTGAGGCAGATCTTCTGCGACACGCATCACTAGGAGTTCACCGAATTCACTACTTGACCGAATCTCGTAGAACTTCAAGCTTCGAACGACGGTTACAAGTTCATCTATGTCATTTGCCACTCCGTTCTTTTTGACAAACGGCGTCTGTCCAAATAAGCCACAAAGTGTTCGCATCTCTAGTGGGGCCTCAGGGGGCTTGCAATCGAGGAAGACATTTGTAATTCGCCCCTTTGGACCTCGAAGCATTTTAGAGGAACGACCTTCCGAACAGGTTAGTGTTGCGTCGGTTCTCCCGATCTTGTAGTCGACGAAACATTTTGAATCCGACGCGATCAACTTGAAGCGATACTTCGTAGATGTCTTACGGGCCTTCCCGACCTTGGAGTTACTCCCGAAGGGATCTCCTGTGGGGTCCAGAAACGAACCCCTGGCGTTCGCTTCAAGCGAAACTGTCGAGTTAAACTGTTGGTCATACCGAAGCAATTCAGCTACCAGAAGATCGGCTAATGCCGAGTTGTCATCCAGCGGCAGATCACCAATATCGGTAGGCCGCGCTGTGCACTGCGACTGAACCAGCAAGAGGACGAGAATTACGTCTCGAACACAATTTAAACTCATCTCGTAGCCTCCCCTTCGAATAGAAACGTAACCGACAGTCGCTTATCGAGATCAGATCTCGGGGTTGCAGTGGAAGCAGTTTGCAGTCGTTGTGGAGTAAGGGTCATCCTGAGTACCAAGCTCAATCTCCATTTTATGCTCCGGCGTTGGTAAAGAGCACACTGGATCACACTCGTACCAGCGATAAACCTCCATCTCATGAGGATCCGCAGTACTGCTTGATACGCCGTCGTTTGCAGCCGTTTTGATGTTTCCGTCACAACTCGGGGGAAAATACCAGCATTGCAGTTCTGCAGGGTAAGCTGGATTCACTTGAATGAACATGTAAGTGCCCTCAAATCCGTTTTTGCAATTGCTTTGACAACTCGGCAATGACGCAAACAAGGGGTACGACGCGAGCACTGTACCCAGGCTGAGCACGAGATTGACAAATTTCCTACGCATGATTGGTTACCTTTGCAGTTCAGACAGATTAGTTCTCAAAGAGAATTGGTAAGTGTTTGGTGAAGGTAGCTGAAACCTCGCCGACACACTCGATGACCAACCTAAGTCTAGAGTTCGTCTCGGGTTGTAGGTCAGGGGGCCCACTCGGGTGCAACGAAAGTTCAATTTGTCTTTCATTGACTTGGTTTGCCCTAACAAAGTCGCAGTCAGAATCGACTGAACTTATCCGAAGCGTACGAATCGCTTCGCCTGCATTGACTGATACGACCTTGACATCATTCTTTTTCATTAGCACCAATTGATTGGACAAATCAAAAGGTTCCGAGACAAATAATCGAAGAGGCAGCGAATAATCCTCGGAGATTGCAACACCGTCTTCTTTGATGACTTTGACAGTTAGATCAAGCTCGCCCTTGAGCATCTGTGGACGATCAAACGCCTTAGACCTACAGCGAATCTTTACCGCTTGGAAGGTTTTGTTGAATTCACCAATGATGGCAGTTTCCAGAAAGCTGGGCTTCGATACTAACGTCAAAGAATCGACATCCGTTTTCAGGCTCAAGTCTATGTCAAATTCTTGACTCGTACACGCAGTCAGTTTCTGGTTTAAATGCCGGTCGTTTGCCAGGATGGGACGAAAGACTTGGGCACCAATCTCGACCTCTCTCTCGACGACGAACGACGGGCCTCTCGCCGACACTATGAGGGAGCTTGTCTCTCGATTCGCCGATTTGACCGTCCCGGTACCCTTCGGAGTGTAGTTGACAGTCAGCTCGGCAAATTGCCCGGCGGCGATTACGCCACGGTCAGGCACAACTCGCGTGCACTGACAGTCCACTCCGACTTCAAAATGGACGCTTTGATTCGATCTATTTTCGAACCGTAGTTTCTCTTCGCCAACTTGATAGAAAGACAGGCTTCCAAAATCGATTTGGGTTCGATTGAGATGGCAGATGTCTTCAAAGCTAGGAGCGTGGACTGGAACGAAGAGATAGACGAATATCGCCGATACGCCGAGTGACGCAAAGATAGTCGGTAGGTACGGCAAAACGGAACGCATGCAATGACTCCCAATTGCTGGTAGGATCGGACCAGCCAGACGGTTCAAAATAGGGGGACGTCGAGCGAGTGCAAGTTTAAAAAAAAGAAAGAGGGGGAAATTGTCAGAAACCACTTTCCCCAGAACGTTGCAACGGAGCGTGAAACGAGTGCTACCGCTGGTACTTTTCATCGTTTTGATAGTGCAGGCAATAGCGCTTGTTTGTGCGATTCCACGGTTGAGCCCAACTCGTGATGAAGCAGCCCACTTGGCTGCGGGCATTGAGTATTGGCGGACGGGCAGGGCTGAGCTGTATAACGTCAATCCGCCACTGGTTCGCCTTTGGGCCACGCTTCCCATCGCAATTTGCACAGACCTCGTTGTTCCAAGGACTCCTGAGTTCGGTGACAAGACAGTTCGTCAAGAATTCGTTCGAGGCAAGCTTCTTCGCGATGAGCTCGGCAACAGCTTTCTCGGTTATCTCAACACGGCACGATATATGTGCGTTCCTATCGTTCTTTTGGGAACACTAGGAGTTTATTTGCTTGCCCGTCAGATATTCTGCGAGACGGCTGGCACAGTTGCGGCAGCCGCGTGGGCGTTGAATCCGATTGTTCTCGGGTACGGTGCGTTGTACACGTGTGATATTGCTGCCGGTAGTGCGGGCGTTTGGGCGGTATATGCAGGGCTGCTCGCACATCGACATGGAACGCCGGTTGATGCGATTGTTGCTGGTGTTCTGCTAGGGTTTGCAATCGCAACGAAGTCGGTCTGGATCATAGCGATCCTGTTATGGCCCATCGGTGCGATATTGCTTCTTGCATCGCGTAGCTGCGTTCGGGTGAGATGCTTGACACCCACGAAGAACCCCGGTCCAACCCTAGTCCGAACAGCCAGCAGAGGAGCGTGTCTGGTTCTCTTGATTCTCCTTTCCGCCTGGCTCGTCGTTCTTGGTAGCTATCGGTTCGTAGATACCTTTCGTACCCTGGACGAATTCGAATTTGTTTCAGATTTCCTCAACGGTGGAGAAGTCGCCAAGGGAAACCGTTTTGTCGGCACGATGCTCGGGAGAGTTCCGGTCCCCTTTCCGGGTGCGCTAGTCCGTGGGATTGATCAGCAGTGGCAGGATTTCGATGAACCGAGCGATAGTTTCTTGTTTGGGCAGTGGCAGCAGGGAGGTTGGTGGTATTACTACCTGATGGCGCTTTCCCTCAAACTGCCGCTCGGTCTGCTGGCAATGGTAGCGATTTCCATTTTGACTCTTCGCGTGAGGATGGAAGCTCTGCTCGTTTGCTTCGGAATCCCGGCGGTCCTGTTCCTCCTTGTTTCTGCCAAGACAAACATGAATGAGCACACCCGATACCTCTGGTCTGCTCTCCCCTTCATCGCGATCTTGGCGTCAGGAGTGTTTGTTGGAACGACGCGCACTTCCTTCGTGGGAATTCCGTTAAAGGGCTTGCGAGTACTGTCATTCGTCTGCCTTATTTGGATCGTGCATCAGGGATTCGGGACTTGGCCTTTCGGCCTCTCCTACAGCAACGAGTTGACGGGAGGGCCTAGCCACACCTCAAAATACTTGGCCGGTAGCAACGTCGATTGGAACCACGGTTGGCTCGCGGTTCGGGACTGGCTATCGCGCGAAGGGCAGGAAATGCCATGCGTCCTGGTTGAACCCGATCCGGGATACTTTGACTGCATCGGCATTCCAACTTCGCAGTCAGTTCCGCGCAAAGTGCGTGAGTCCGGCTGGGAGGAAAATGCAGTGATACTTATCTCCACGGAAAACAGAATGGGGATGAGTCGTCCGAGGCACGCTTTTGAACCGTGGGTGCTTCGAGATTATGACCTTATCGGATGCTGTGTTGAGAAGAGAATCGTATCCTTCGAGGAAGCTACTCGCATGGAAGGTGTCCGTTGGTACTCGCCCTCAGGCACTCGAGATGCGAGATCGGGAAACGGTGATAGGTCGGACGCCGAAGCTAAGTTCTATCGGACCAACTAGTGCTCGAACGACTGTGAGATTGCGCAGAGAGGTCGATCCCTCGTCTGCGAAACTAGGCTCTGTTGATTAAACGTTTTCACAAGCCGAGAAATTGGCTATCTCCCGAGTGAGTTGTTCGCCAAAACAGTCACCCAAGGAGATAGCCATGGATCGGCATGATCTCACGGATATGGAGTGGAATGCAATACGGAAGTATCTTCCGGCGGAACGTCCCCGGAGGCCAGGCAGAACTTGGTGTAGCCATCGGAAAGTGATCAACGGAATCCTTTGGATACTTGCTGCTGGCGCACCATGGAGAGATCTGCCGGAACGGTATGAGAATTGGTCTACCGTTTACAAGCGATTTGTCCGGTGGAGAAAATCAGGGATTTGGGATCGAATCTACATGAACGTTCTACGCAATTTGGATCGCGAGTTGGACATTGATGATTCGCTATGGTGCGTGGACGGTACGATCATCCGAGCCCATCGAAGCGCGGCAGGCTCTCGGTCCAGCGAGGCGACAGAACCAACGAATCACGCACTAGGAAGGTCGCAGGGTGGCTTTAGCACGAAGATTCATATGCTCACTAGCGGTCAAGGAATTCCACTCGCATTTGTGCTGACACCAGGGCAAGCCCACGAGTCTAAGTCACTGGAGTCATTGTTTGATGAACAGCTATTAGCCAAAACTAGAAAACCCAAGGCGCTAGCTGGAGACAAAGCCTACAGTTCAAACAAGATCCGGACAAAACTCCTCAGTCGAGGTGTCAAAGACGTGATTCCCACACGCAGCACCGAGAAACGCAGAGCGAATTTTCAGAAAGCTACATACCGTAAACGGAACATCGTAGAACGTGTCTTCGGCTGGCTGAAAGAGAACCGAAGGATCGCTACACGCTACGAAAAACAAGCAAACAACTACCTAGCGTTCCTGAAGATTGCATCTACTAGAATGCTACTCAACTGGAATTAATCAACAGAGCCTAGCCCCATAAAGCACAGTAGTCTGAGCGCGAGCGTTGATGTCGCTGGGATGGCCAGTGGATTTTGGGGCAATGCTGGCTCGTCCTTCAGGATGGTCTCAGTCTTTGATTGCTAAGTCGTCTCACTATCGGGCACATAGCGAGAGATCCATACACTGCAGTCGGCGTGACGCAGGACGTACTTCGTCGTGCTACCCAGCAGTAGCTTACCAAGCGGACTGTGACCGCTATCGCCCAACAAGATCAGGTCAACCTCGGAGTCGCGGGCTTGTTGGCAGATTGCTTCGCCTACATGATGGGCAGTGATGCGATTCTTCTTCGTAAAGGTAAGCTTGTTTCGCCACCGTTCAGATGCTTCCTTCAAGAGTGCCTCGGTACCGTCTTCCATTTCGGGAATGGTGGCGGGATAGTAGGCCATGTCGCCTAGCATAATCTCAGACGGCTTGTTGATGGCGACTAATTCCAGAGCGGTTTCTGGTGCTAGCTTCTGTCTTGCCAACTCGGCCAAGGCGGCTTCCGCTCGCTGAGATCCGTCGACGCCAATTAGAATGCGGTGGATCGCGTGAGCCGTTTGATCTTCCGCGTTCTCGTCCTCGGAGGGTCGAAGCACGAGCACTGAGCAGGGTGCATTGAATGCGATGCACTCTGAAACGCTACCGAGGAGGAAGCTCTCAAGTGTTGAGTGACCTCGCGCGCCGAGCACAACTAGATCGGGTTGGGTTTCTCGAACGCGTTCCAGGATCTGATGCTTCGGATCGCCGTGAACATGTAACGAGTTCACCTTTTGACAATCGTTCTCCAGAAGTGGTCGCAGGCTATCAAAATGGCCTTCGACATTCTTAGTGATGTACTCTCGATATTCTTCGTACCAAGGGCGAGCGACGTTGGGAGAGGGCTCGTCGGGATCAAACGTGACCATTATGACCTCCAGCTCCATCGGGCACTGAGCCGTCATCTTGCTCAAGATTTTGGCAGCGCGAGCCGCATAGTCAGAACCATCTGTTGCAAACACGACTTTCATGGGAGTGCTCCTTCCAGAGAAGTAGGAATTGAACCGTTGG
>JBGCCZ010000154.1:0-7130 GCA_045105035.1 Pirellulaceae bacterium
AGAGAGCCAGGGATTTCGACGATGTGCTGGCGGGTTGCACTGGTATTCGGATCCGATCCTTCGACTACTCCGGATAACTGGCGAAAGAGAACAAAGCCAGCGAGAAGTGAATTCGACCTAAGAAAAGACAGGCCAAGATGCCTCCAGATCCGTCAATACGACTGGAGACGGGACCAAAGAGTGGGCGATGCGGGACTCGAACCTGCGACCCCCTGCTTGTAAGGCAGGTGCTCTAACCAACTGAGCTAATCGCCCGAATGCGGAAGAATTTTTGGTGACTGGAATACTGCCGACGAGCAGCTGTGGGTCCCAGTGACCTGTGTCTGGCTCGTTTCAGCGAGCCGAGAGCTTAGCCGTTGGACAATTGCCGGTTACGTCGAGCTCTTCGCTCGGCGCGAAGACGACTGCGTCGCTTTACTTCGCTCGGCTTTTCGTAGTACTCGCGCCGACGCATTTCCTTCTTGATTCCGCTGCGTTCTACCAGTTTTCGGAATCGTCGGACCGCTTCTTGAATCGTTTCGCGGTCGCGTACCATCAACTTAACCATTCTTTTCCATTACCTTGCTGATCGGTTTTCCGGGGGATTGATGCGTGGAGTCCCGGAGTTTAGTGACTGATTCCATGTTCGTCCAGGCGTTTTCCGCTCGCAGAGCCGTGGTCGAGCCTCCATGCCGCGGTCCGGAGCCTTGCCTGAGTCGTATTCCAGTAAAGGCCGCTTGTGCCGAGAGCCCCGTGCGGGAGGGCCTGGGCGTTGGAATCAGGTAACTCTGGACTACAGTTCCATCTTCGGTGCCTTGTCCCCGCCAGAGCCCGCTCCCCTCCATCTTCGGCATAACACGTGCGATCGTCAAAGTTTTGTGAGCTTACCCAGCGAGATAAATGGCTCTCGACCTCGAAACCAGCTCAGAATGTTCCGATTGCAAGCTCTGAAGCAGGTTTTCCTCCTTCTCCCGGACATCGAGCGACCGCGTCTCGGTTTGAGACGGAGGGTCTGCCTTGCTGTTGGGTCATCACGAAACGGCCTAGAAGCGGCCATTTGCAGCTAAAAATCCAGAGGAATGCATGGAATTCGAGCCCACTGAGGAAATGCCAAAGCTCACGATCGCCCGCGCCGAGACGGAAGGGGTATCTCCTACCGACGTGCAGCTCGAGCAATTGCCGGTCGAAGAAGGCGAGGTGGAGACGCTGGACGAGAACATTCCGGCATCGGACTCAGAATCAGGAGCCGATTTAGACACAGACTCCCAGGACGAAATCGACGCAGAAGCGGAGGGAGCCGACTTTCTATTGCAAATCGAGGCCCGCCACAATCAAGTCCTCGATGACTTGAACGATCTCAACTCCAAGATTGAGACTGTGTTGGAGGACTTTCTGAAACAGCAACGCGCCGACACGCCGATTGAGGCCGCCGATCGTCGCTCTGCTTGAAGCCTCGGCAACCGGTTAGGCCGGCGTGAAGCTGCCGCATCGAGTTTTGCTAAACCTCTGCAGCGATTTCCGCCGGATCGACGGCACTATGCTAAAGTCGTAGCCATTCTAAACGTGCAACACGGCTCTTCCGCTCAGGCAATCGAATGAAGCTCTCAGGCCCAATAGGCAAAGTGCTGACCGGGCTCGGGTTCTTTTTTCTCATCAGCGCCATTTCTGTCACCGGTTACATGTGGTCCGGCGCGACGCTCGTGGATGCCATTTACATGGTGATCATCACCATCTTCGCGGTAGGCTATGAAGAGGTTGTAGTTGTCGACACGGTTGCCCTGCGGATGCTGACCATCTGCTTGATCGTTGTCGGTTATATCGCAGTGGTGTACACCATCGGCGGCTTTATGCAATTGCTGATCGACGGCGAACTGAATCGAGCTATGGGAGCCAGGAAGATGACGCGCGAGATCGCACAACTGAAGAACCACACGATTATCTGTGGCCTGGGACGCATGGGAACGATGCTGGCCCGTGAGCTGGACGCAGCCAATCAGCCGTTCGTCATCGTCGACCGCGACGAAAGCCGATTGCAGTCCGCAGAATCACCGGATTACCTTGTACTCCAAGGCGATGCTACGGAAGAACAAGTTCTGGAGCGAGCCGGAATTGAACGAGCCGCCGCGTTAGCAACGGTGCTCGCTCAAGATGCGCTCAACGTTTTCGTAACGATCACGGCCCGTGCTATGAATTCTGAGTTGATGATTATCTCCCGCGGAGAGTGCCCGAGTACGGAGCGAAAGCTGCTGGGCTGCGGTGCAAACCGCGTGATTCTGCCGGCAGCTATCGGAGCCACCAAAGTCGCTCACTTGATCGTCCGCCCGAGTGCCGAAAATCTCTTGGATGAAATGAATGAGAAGAGTCACCTCCACGAAGAACTCGAACAGATCGGACTGCACTTTGATGAGTTGAAAGTCGCCGAGGGTTCTGCGCTGGCTGGGCAGGACCTGGGACACATTGAAGTCCGCAGCAACCATGGTTTCCTCGTTGTGGCAATTCGGCACAAAGATGGTGCCACTGTCGTCAATCCTCCCAGCACTACGGAACTCAACGCTGGAGATGTTGTTATTGTGCTTGGCCACGACGACGACATTCCTGAGTTGGCCGAGCGATTTTCATCGAGTCCGTCGGCTTCGAAGATGAAGTACCGGGGAGCGACACTCGACAGCTAGTTCTCAAGCGGCCTGGTTCAGCTCACTGCCGCCAGGGCCAAGCAGTTTTTCAAGCTACACAAAGTAGCTCGGATCTCCGAGGCGAGAATATGCTGCATTCCGGCTGGGACAGCCGGGCTACTATCCTGCCCAAACGGAGAAAGTGACTTACCCTGCCACTGCCGCCCACACGCTTGACTGAGCCCGACGGTGGTTTAACTTGACGTTGCTCAGTAGAAGACTCCGAGGAAATTGCAGCTGCGATCCCTCGACTTCTTTCCTCTCCCATTACCGCGAGGTGCTCCAATGGATCGACGTAGATTTCTTCAGTATTCCGCAGCGACTGCGGGTTTAACCGCAGCGGCCAAAGAGAGTCTCGGAGCCGTTGTGGAGGGACCAGCTAAGCGAGTCGGAGTCATCGGCACAGGTTGGTACGGCAAGTGCGATTTGACTCAGCTCATGAATGTCGCACCGGTCGATGTGATTTCGCTGTGCGACGTGGACAGCAAGATGCTCAAGGAGGCAGCGGACGTTGTCGAAGCCCGTCAGCAAAGCAAGAAACGTCCACGATGCTACGCTGACTACCGAGAGTTGATAGCGGAAAAAGACCTCGACATTGTCATTATTGGAACGCCCGATCACTGGCATGCTTTGCCAATGATCGAAGCGGTCAAGTCGGGTGCCGATGTCTATGTGCAGAAGCCGACTGGAGTCGATGTCGTCGAAAGCCAAGCCATGCTGGCGGCCGCACGAAAGTACAACAAGGTCGTCCAGGTCGGAACTCAACGACGCAGCACTCCGCACTTGATCGAAGCGGTCAACCGAGTGATCAAAGAAGGTTTGCTGGGCAATGTGGCCTATGCCGAAATATGCTGCTACTACCATATGCGATCGAAAGAGAACCCAGCCAACATTGCTCCGCCGCCGAACCTGGACTACGAGATGTGGGTGGGCCCCGCGCCGATGACCGAGTACTGCGGAATGCAGCATCCACGCAAGTGGCGAGCATTCATGGAGTACGGGAACGGCATCGTGGGTGACATGTGTGTCCACATGCTCGATACGGTCCGCTGGGCACTAGACCTAGGCTGGCCCAATCGGGTGACAAGTAGTGGCGGCATTTTGGTGGACAAACAGAGCAGAGCCAACATCACGGACACACAAACCGCAACGTTTGAGTTCGACGAGTTGGATGTGGTTTGGACCCACCGCAGCTGGGGCAACGCTCCGGATCCAGAATATCCGTGGGCGGCATTCATCTACGGCGACAAGGGCACGCTGAAGTTGAGTGTGAACAAGTACGAGTTCGTTCCGCGTGGCGGAGGCGAGAAGCTCACGGGGTCGGCCTTATTCGAACTGGACAAGTTCCCGACCGACGTGGCCGACACCAAGGACCTCGCCCTGGAACAACACGTTGCATCCGCGATTCGAGGCCACATGCTGGATTTCTTAGCAGCGATCGAAAGCCGCGACAAGCCAGTCGCCGATATTGAACAGGGGCACATCTCATCGGCTAGCTGTATTCTTGCGAACCTGTCGATGAAGCTGGACCGAACTCTAGCCTGGGATGCAGCAACACACCAAGTCATCGGTGATGAGGAAGCCAACCAGCTGCTAGCTCGCCCCTACCGAGCTCCTTGGGTTCACCCGGATCCAGCCGACGTGTAAACCGAGGCTGGACGAGGCTACACTTCCCCCAAGTCATATCAATTGTACATTTGCCCGCTGCCGACAGCTTCGAAAGCGTTTTCGAAGTGTCGGAATTGGGGGCGGCGTTCGCTTTCGGGCCAAACGACCGAAACGACGTCGAAACGAGCGGGCTGATCCAAGAGCCGCTTTTCTTTTAAGTACACGAGGGCGGCTCGCGTTAGCTTCCTTTGCTTGGCATGATTGACCGCTTCGGAAGGATCCGCCTTCGAGTCGTCACGCCAGGTTTTGACTTCGACGAAGACAATGCAATTGCCGTCGATCGCAATCAAGTCAATTTCACCCAACCTCTGGCGATGGCTATGGGCGACGATTCGATAGCCTTTCCGCTTCAAGAATTTTGCCGCAGCATGTTCTCCCCGAACCCCGAGTGCATCGCGGCTCGAACGTCCTCGGCGACTAGAGTTCGCTCCTGTTTGTTTAGGAGGCCCCCACGAAAAAAGGCCACCGGAAGGAATCCAGCGGCCTAAAATATTTTTCGATGCGTCTGTTAGATCTTTGAGAGCGACTTTCAGTTCGTCGAATCGTTTCATCTCAGTGAGGACAACTGCCTTCCACTCAGATCCATCGGAAACCAACGGCTTTTCGAGCCCATCGACTTGATGGAGACCATGCTAACTAGACGCGACGCTCGCGGAGTCGAACAGCTTTACCACTTCGCTCACGGAGGAAGTAGAGCTTGGCTCGACGGACGACACTTCGTCGTTTGACTTCAATCTTTTCGATCTTGGGCGAGTGGACAGGGAACTTACGTTCGACGCCTTCGCCAGCAACGATACGTCGGACCATGAACATTTCTCGGGTTCCGCTACCGCTGATCGCGATAACGACGCCGGAGAAGACCTGTATCCGCTCTTTGTTGCCTTCCAAAATCTTCGTGTGGACGTCGACGGTATCGCCAACTTCAAACTGTGGCTTGTCAGCCTTCATCGAGGCTTGTTCGACAAGCTCCATGATTTTTTGGGACATGGGAGATCTCCACGCAATATGGGACTGTCCAGACTGTGTCTGGGATTCTTCGTTCTATTCGCCAGTCGTTCCGAATGGCCCCATATAATGGCGAAGCCGGAGCGACTTGAACAGGTCAAATCCCCTGGGTTTCAGGCGGTTTCAGCCCCGGAAAGGCCTTCGAATACCCACAAAATCGGCTTCGAGGCACAAAATCTGGCACATTCCCCTGAACCTTTTCGTGAACTCGGCGGCTAAAAAAGCGGATCTGCTGAGCAAACGGTGGACGGCAAGATCCAAGGCGATTGCTACAATCCCGGCCTGATCTGCCCGTATCCACGGCCCAAGCATCCTTCATCGAGACTTTAGGAACTTTCCATGACTTCAGGGACTGAAGCACGGCGAATCTTGGTGACCGCCGCCCTCCCCTACGCGAACGGTCCCATCCACATTGGGCACCTGGTGGAATACATTCAAACGGATATTTGGGTCCGTTTTCAAAAGCTGCGCGGGAATCGCTGCGTATTCATGTGCGCAGACGACACCCACGGCACCGCCATTATGTTGCGGGCCCGCCGCGAAGGTCGGCAGGAGACGGAAGTCATCGCCGACATGCAAGCCAGCCACGAACAGGATTTTGCAGGCTTTGGCATCGAGTTTGACAACTACGGGAGCACGAACACACCGGAAAACAAAGCGCTATGCGATGAGATCTGGGCGAAGCTGCGCGAAGCCGGTTTGATCGTCGAACGCGAGGTCAGCCAGCTCTACGATCCGGAAGCAGGCACTTTCCTAGCTGATCGGTTCGTGAAAGGCACGTGCCCGAAGTGCAAATCGCCAGATCAATACGGCGACAATTGCGACAAGTGTGGTGCCACTTATTCACCCTCGGATCTGATCGACCCTGTTAGCACGCTTTCCGGGGCGACGCCTGAAGTCCGCAGCAGCGACCATCTCTTCGTCGAGCTCGAACAGCTTCACGATTTCCTGAACGAGTGGACGCAGAACGGCGAGCATTTGCAAACTGAAGTCGCCAATTACCTCAAAGGGCACTTCCTCGGCGAGCCGCTGCGGGACTGGGACATTTCGCGACCGGCACCGTACTTCGGCTTTGAGATCCCCGATTCTCCGGGCAACTATTGGTACGTGTGGTTCGACGCGCCCATCGGCTACATCGCCAGTACGCATCAGTGGTGCAAGGCCAACGGTGAGAAGCTCGAGGACTGGTGGAAGTCAGACGCCTGTGAGATCCACCATTTTATTGGCAAGGATATTACCTACTTCCATACCCTCTTCTGGCCTGGAATGTTGAAGTCCGCCGGTTTCAGCTTGCCTACGAAAGTTCACATTCACGGATTCTTGAACGTGGACGGCGAGAAGATGAGTAAGTCCAAAGGCACGTTCATCAAAGCCGAAACCTACCTGAATCATTTAGACCCCAACTTCTTGCGGTACTACTTCGCTAGCAAGCTTGGGCCACGTTTGGATGATCTAGATTTGAATCGAGATGAGTTCATCACCAAAGTGAATTCCGACCTGGTTGGCAAAGTCGTGAATCTGGCCAGTCGAACGGCCAAGTTTGCCGCCAAGCTCGGACTAGCGAAAGAATATCCCGATGACGGAGGGCTGTTTGTACACGCGGCTCAAGCCGGCGAGTCAATCTCTGAGGCGTACGAGCAATGCGACTACGCAAGAGCGATGCGCCAGATCATGGAACTTGCAGATCGAGCCAACCCCTTCGTCGAAAACGCCCAACCTTGGGTCCTCAACAAGGACGAAACCAAGCAGGACGAGTTGCGAGACGTCTGCACAGTGGCGTTGAACCTCTTTCGCCAACTAGCTATC
>JBGCCZ010000155.1:0-2709 GCA_045105035.1 Pirellulaceae bacterium
CTCCCTGTGCAGGACCCTTACACGAGAATTCGCGAGGAGTACTCACATTTGTAAGTGCTGAGATAACAGCGACTTGCGGGTTCCGATACGCATCCGATTAAGGATGCGGCGACGTGACACTCTCCAACTTTTGGCGGTTGAAAAGTTCGCTGGTTCGAGCGTCGCATTCGATCTTCAAGTGGTCGTGTGTGACGCGACTCTGACGAGATGGCGGGACGGCAGCATGCCGTGAATTGAAATCGGGCCGTCGCTGACTACTTTGGAAGCCCGAACCCGGGGTGCAAGAAGTCCGCTCCGATGGCGACTTTCCCCGTAAATCACAGCATAATTCGATGGCGAGCTTCCGAAACGTTTACACCTCTTTGATGCTCGTAATCGCCAAGTCCACGGACAAGGAATTGGCCCGCCAAGTGAGCTACTTAAAGGCCGAAAACCAGATCCTGCGAAGCCGACTACCGAAGCGAATCAGCTTGACTCAATGGGAGAAGAATCGGCTGGTTCGATTTGCCAAGAACCTTGGTTCAGCATTGAACGAACTGGCAACGATCGTCCATCCATCGACGATTCGTCGCTGGATTCGAGAAGACTCGGGCAAGAAGGGAAAGCAACAGCCCAAGAAGGGCCGGCCGAGAACCGCAGAAGACATTGAGAAGCTGATTCTGAAACTTGCTAAGGATACCGGCTGGGGTTACACCCGGATTCTTGGCGAACTCAAGAAGCTTGGCATCGAGTCGGCGACTCGAAATACGGTGAAAAACATTCTGAAACGCAATGGCTATGAGACAGGACCTGAGCGCGGCCCAGGCACGTGGGATGAATTCCTGAAACGGCACGCGTCGACCATGTGGCAATGCGACTTTTTCTCAAAGAAGATCGTCTCGAAGACCGGACTGCGGGACGTGTTCGTTCTTGTGTTCCTGCACGTTGAAACTCGTCGAGTTTTCATCACTCCGGCGACGTACAAGCCCGATCAAGAGTGGATGGTTGAGCAAGCCGAGGAGTTCATTCGTCACAGTAAATCAGAGAAGCTGCCCTGCAAAATCCTGATGCACGAAAACGACGGCAAATACTCGCAACCGTTTCTCGACGCATTTAAGAACAAGAAAGATCGAGACTCGCCGAACGGCAATTCGGTCACCCAATACTGTCGCCTTTGTCGAGCGATTTGTGCAAACGATCAAGCAAGAATGCCTCGACCACTTTATCGTCTTCGGCGAACAGCATATGAGCCTGCTATGTTCCGAGTTTCGCGAGCACTACCATCTGGAGCGACCTCATCAGGGGTTGGAAAACGAGCGACCAACCCACACGGCGACCAAGAAGTCCGGCAAGCTGCCTAAACCCGCAGATACGATTCGGTTGTCCGATATCCGATGCGAAGAGCGCCTTGGCGGAATATTGAAAAGCTACTCACGGAAAGCAGCATAATCTCTTCGAAGATGAAATCCGTTTGGTCTGCCACCACAGTTAAAGCGTCGAGTAGCATCTGTGCCCATCGGATCGGTCCATACCCACCAAACTAAACTTGGCGGCCTGTTGAAGTCTTATCAGCCTGCCGTGTAGCCAGAAATGTCCACGCATCATGGAGTTTGGCAAAAACTGATCGCCGAACATTACCTTTCCCCAGATTCGCATACAGAACGTCGGCAACGACGAATTGCTTTTGGAATGGTCCGACTTTACTCCGTCGCTTCCGGTTTGCCAGGCGAGCTCCGCAAAGATGGCTTTTTGCCAAGCTCTGGTTTACTCAGTCGCTCAGTTCTTGTGCTGCTGGGCGATGTTGCGACGAAAGTTCGCAACGCATTTCTCGCAAGAAGTAGACGCCCATACCTATCAAAATCACTATTGAAAGAACTGAAACGGCAAATGCGATGCCATTCATTATTCCCAGGAAGTCAACTTCGGTTGATTGTTGGCTGAACAGTAGTAAGACAACTGCATAACCTGAGTATCCGAAAGCGTCAGCAACATTCATCAGGTACACAACGGTTCCTCCTTCTCGATAAACAGCAATCATTCGCTCAAAAACGATGGTATGGAATGCAACGTAAGGAATATAGAATCCCAATCCCAGCAGGACCATTAAAAGCAATGGTGATAGTGAACCAGCTCGCTGCAATACGACAGCCGCAGAAGCAATTGCGAAGCCCGAGCACGCCAGCCCGATGGACGCAGGACACAACAAACTCGACTTCGTTCGCGAGGCTGCTTACCGTCACTTACCTCGAATCAGCGAGAAGCTCTTCCAACAGTTTTTGCAGCGACTCTTTGCTTGCCGAGCCTACAACTATTCCGTGGCCGTCAATCAGAATGAGTGTCGGCCAGTCGCGGTCCGCGGTGATCCCGGCTCGATCATCTGGCTGGGCTGCTACGTCGATGACGGTTTCAAAAGACGTCTTTCGGTCCCAAACACCCTTCTCGAATTTGCTGAGCTTGTCGCCCAATTCATCAAACGATGTCAGGCTTGGGTCATCTACCCGAGATAATCGCAGAAAAAGTTTTGGTTCTACAGAAGATCGCGAGTTGAGCCGTGTTTAACCGGTAGGAGACCCTCGCAGTGCATGAATTCCCCGAAACTCGAGAAAGCCTGTTGGTTCAGGTGAAGGACCCGGCCAACCGGGAGGCGTGGGAGCAATTTGCGCAGCTGTATCGCCCAGTGATTTTCCGAATCGCCTTGCGCCGGGGCCTGCAAGACGCCGACGCACACGA
>JBGCCZ010000156.1:0-26900 GCA_045105035.1 Pirellulaceae bacterium
GAAAAAAGGACTTGCGACGGGTTGTCGTAAGTCCTTTATCTTGAGCGAAGTGGGGGTGACAGGAATCGAACCTGCACACCTTGCGGTACTAGAACCTAAATCTAGCGCGTCTGCCAGTTCCGCCACACCCCCAGCTCGGAGCCAGATTATAGAATCTGTCGGTCAATGTACAATGCGAGTTTGGCCCAAGCATTTCCTGATCCAAATTGATTAGTGAGGAGAACCCTATGTTGATTCCCCAGACATTCCGAGGCACACTCCGGCGGCCGGCCGTCGGTCCAGACTTCAATTTAGGCTTTTCCGGGGTTGGCCTGCTGTTGGGTTTTTGTTTGACCCTCGCGACTTGGACAACTGCTCACGGGCAAGAAGTTCGCGCGGAATCGCTGACGGACTCCACTGAGCTTGTTTTCGTCAGCCAGGAAGTGGGGCAGAAGCTAGTCTCCACCCCAGATGACTTTACGAAGCACATGCAGCCCTTGGAAAGGCAGCTACGTGTTGGTGGGGATGAACCGGTTGACGAGCCGATCTATTTCGCGTCCATGAAATCAGGCGTCCTCGATTGGAAAGAAGGCGACTTGAGTGCTCTGACCAACACAATCCAGCGTCTGAGCCCCAAGCTCTCTGGACTTGAATTGCCGTGGCCAAAGAAGATCAATTTGATTCGAGTCAGTGCGGATGTGGAGTTTGGTGCACCTCACTGCCGTGCTGCTAGCATCTTGTTGCCAGATGAGTTCTTTGCTGAGCCGGAGAAGATGGAGACGATCCTAACGCATGAGTTGTTTCATGTGCTCAGTAGCCACAATCGTGGACTGCGAGATGAGCTGTATGGAATTATTGGCTTTCAACGATGTGATGAGATCGAGTTACCTGGTGCATTGCTGGGACGTCGTTTAACCAATCCGGACGCGCCGCGGCATGAGCATTTCATTGAGCTTAAGTTCGAAAACGAGATGTTGCCAGCAATCCCTGTGACAATGATGCGAAACGAGAAGCCTCAGCCGGGTGGCATCATGGGCAACCTTGATTTCAAGCTCCTGATGTTGCAGGAGCAGGACGGAAAATTGGTACCGCGGTTGAAGGATGGAAAACCCGACTTGCGCGGACCCATGTCGACTCCCGATTTCATGCGAAAGATTGGTCGCAACACAGGCTACATCATTCATCCCGAGGAAACGATGGCCGACAACTTCTGGATGATGGTGCTTCAGTCGCCGAATATCCGTGATACTTGGGTGACTGAGAAATTGAAAGCGGTCCTAGTGAAGAAACCCTAGCAACGCAATTGACCACGTGCTGCAGACGCGAGCTTGTGGCGGCATCATCGACTTGCAGTCGTTCAGTCCTTAGACGAAATTCATCGCAGCTTTTGCAAGATGGAATCAATGTTAGCTTTGGCATCTCCGAAGAGCATCTGTGTGTTGTCTTTATAGAAGAGCGGGTTGTCGACTCCGGCGTATCCGGTTGCCATGCCGCGTTTCATCACGATCACGGTAGCGGCTTTCCAGACCTCGATGACTGGCATTCCGGCAATGGGGCTGTTCGGGTCATCCAGTGCCGCAGGATTGACGATGTCGTTGGCTCCGATGACGAGAATGGCATCGGTTTCGGGCATGTCGTCATTTATCTCGTCCATCTCGAGCACAATGTCGTACGGTACGTTGGCTTCGGCCAGCAAGACGTTCATATGCCCGGGCAATCGGCCAGCAACGGGATGGATGGCAAAGCGAACAAGCTTGTCTTTGCTGGCGAGAATTTTGACGACTTCCGCCAATGAGTGCTGCGCTTGGGCAACCGCCATTCCGTAGCCTGGGACGATGACGACCGACTTGGATTCGTTCAAGAGATCGACTGTTTCGTCGATATTGAATTCCGTGACTGAGCCTTCGACTTCTGCTGAGGAGCCTCCCCCTCCACCGGTGCCAAATCCACCGAGTATGACGCTGATGAAGCTACGGTTCATTGCAGCGCACATAATATAGGACAGGATTGCACCAGAACTTCCGACCAGTGCGCCGGTGACTATCAACAAGTGGTTTTTGAGCATGAAGCCCGCCGCGGCGGCTGCCCAGCCGGAGTAAGAATTGAGCATCGAGACGACAACGGGCATGTCAGCACCTCCGATCGCGACCACGATGTGGACTCCAATTACGCAGGCAACTGCTGTCATTGCGAGCAGTGGAAGCATTCCGTCCGGGTAGTGGCCGGCACGGCAGAACCAGACTCCCAGTGCCACGCAGGCGGCGACGGCAGCCAGGTTAAGCAAGTGGCGGCCGGGAAGCGTTAGTGGCTTTCCGGAGAGGCTGCCTCGAAGTTTGAGAAACGCGACGATCGAACCGGTAAACGTCACTGCTCCGATGAAGACGCCAATGAAAATCTCGATCAAGTGGACGACTTCCCGCCCCGATTCAACGTGGACTCCGGGTTCGATGTAGCTTGAGATACCCACTAAGACGGCCGCGAGGCCGACAAAACTATGTAGCATGGCGACCAGTTCCGGCATTCCCGTCATGGGAACTCGGGCCGCCATGACCGCACCGATGATGACTGCAGGAAAAATACTGGCTGTCGTCAATCCGTAGCCGCCAAGCATGCTGCCGAAAACGGTGGCCGCGATCGCGAGCACCATGCCGATCATGCCCAACCAGTTTCCGCGTTTGGCCGATTCTTGGTTGGAGAGCCCTCCGAGGCTGAATATGAACAGGACGGCTGCAGCCAAGTAGGCCACGGTGGCGAGTGATTGATTCAGTGAAAGAGCAGATGTCCACTCATTCGTGTTTTCGAGTAGCGAATTTTCGGCCAGGATCCACATGATGACGGTTCAGGTTGGAGCGAAGAGATTCGAGGGGAGCGTGTAGGGGGAGAGCTTTTTCCGAGCGGTATGCAAGCGAATCGTGACGCAAGCGGCTAACGCTGAAACATCTTGAGCATCCGTTGGGTGACTAGGAAACCACCAGCAATATTGATACTGGCAAAGAAGATCGCGGCCGCACCGAGGATCGCGGCAATCTGGTTCGCGGTTCCCACTTGGACCATGCCGCCGACAATGATGATGCCACTGATCGCGTTGGTAACGCTCATCAAGGGGGTGTGCAGTGCGGCAGTGACATTCCAAATGACTTGCCATCCGACAATGCAGGCAAGGGTAAAGACGGTGAAGTCGGTCAACAGTGACGCGTCTTTTGTAAATCCAAGTCCAATGAGTGCAGCCACGGCTACAGCTAAGGCAATGATGCTTGGAAGCCGCGATGGTGCGTTTGTTCTTCCCGCGTCGCCTTCCAACTTGGGGGTCGCTACTGGCTTTGGTGTCGCTGATACAGAGATCTGTGGTGGAGGCCAGGTGACGCTTCCCTCACTGGCAACAGTCATGCTGCGGACCACTTCGTTATGCATATCGATGCGGAATTCTGTCGCTCCGCCAAGTTCGTCCAACGCGTGGTATAAATTGGTTCCGTAAAGCTGGCTAGAGGTGCTCGGAAGCCGGCTGGGAAGATCGCTGTAACCGATGATGGTTACGCCATCGTATTCAATGACCTCGTCCTGCACGGTCATTTCGCAATTGCCCCCCTGCTCTGCAGCCAAGTCGACAATGACGGAACCGGGTCGCATGCTCTCTACCATGGTTTTCGTAATCAGCTTGGGAGCTGGTTTGCCTGGGATGAGGGCGGTTGTCACGATGATGTCGACTTCCTTGGCTTGCTTGGCAAACAAGGCCATTTCAGCTTCGATGAATTCCTTGCTCATCGTTTTGGCGTATCCGCCGGCTGTACCACCTGCCTCGCCCTCAAAGTTCAGCATCAGAAAATCGGCACCCATGCTCTTCACTTGTTCAGCGACTTCAGGACGGACGTCGAAGGCACGCACGATCGCTCCTAAGCCACGCGCTGTGCCAATCGCAGCAAGCCCAGCAACACCAGCTCCAATAACCATGACTTTTGCTGGAGGTACTTTGCCAGCTGCGGTGATCTGGCCGGTGAAGAACCTGCCGAAGCGATTGGCTGCTTCGACAATTGCGCGGTAGCCAGCAATATTGGCCATGGAGCTAAGTGCGTCCAACTTCTGCGCTCGGCTGATTCTTGGAACTGCATCCATGGCAAGAATGTTGGCTCCCGTGCTGGCAAGTGTTCTAAGAATTTCTTCGTTCTGTGCTGGGAAAAAGAAACAGATCAGAGTCTGCCCTGCACGTAGAAAGCTCGCCTCTGCGGCGTTCGGGCTGCGAACTTTGAGCACGATGTCAGCTCGATTCCACAAGTCCTCGACTTCACCAGCAATTTCGCAGCCAGCTTTCTGGTAGGCGCTATCCGGGAAACTTGCCGCTTCTCCTGCGCCCGCTTCGACGATGACGGAAAAACCCAGTTTGTCGATCAACCGCTTGGCCGTCTCGGGCGTGGCTGCGACTCTGCATTCTTGCGCAAAGTTTTCTTTGGGGATCGCTACCAACATGGATTCCATCCACGGAAGTTCAGTACGGTCGCGAGTGCAGTGACCGCTGGAGGTCAGGCCGCATTACAATTCTGCGGTCCAATCGCGAAGCTCCGTGATCTTAGGCGACTTGCCGCCGACAATCTACCGGGAGACCAGTAGCCGATTGAGGTAGGTTGGAGAGAACGTGGCAGTCATCCGCAAATATTTTTAAAAGGTTAAGCAAACAATGGGGCCGATCGACTTAGAACGCGAGCCAACGATTCAGCTTGCAGCCGGCGTAAAAGCTCAAGTGCCACACGGAGAGAAAATCATGTTCTCTCGCGTCACGATCGAAGAAGGGGCCGAGGTACCCTTGCATGCGCACCCGCATGAGCAGGGCGGCTGCGTGATTGAAGGAACACTACAGCTCGAAATCGAAGGAACTTCCTATCAGCTGGCAGAGGGCGATCTGTATTTGATTCCCGGCGGAGCTGAACACTGCGCTTCTGGTGTTGGAGGTTCTGTTACGGTTTTGGACGTTTTCGGCCCGGTTAGGGAAGACTATGCCAAAAAGCGAAAGCAGTGCTTGAGCTGACCATGGCGGTGCAAGTACAAAAAAAGATCCGACCGATGAGGATCGGCCGGATCTAGCTGCTTTTTTGTTCAAGTTGGCTGCTATGAGGTTTCGCAGACCGAGTGCTGTACGATCTTAGGCGGCTGCAGGAACAACCCAGACCTTCAAGTCACACTCAATGTCTTGATGTAAGTAAACCTTGACCGTGTAGAGGCCAAGTTCCTTGAGTGGACCCTCGAGTCGGATTTGATCTTCCATAATAGAGATGTCGCTGGCCTTGAGGGCCCCAACGATCTCAGCAGCTCCAACGCTACCGTACAGGTGACCTTCGTCGTTAGCGTTGGCTTCGATCGTGATCGACTGTTGTGCGATCGAAGATGCGAGTTCTTGCAGCCCGCTGAGGCGTGTCTTCTCGATTGCTTTTAGCTTCTCGCGGTGTTTCTTGACCATCCTCTTGTGATGATCGGTTGCGATGATGGCCAAACCTTGAGGGAGAAGGTAGTTGTTTGCATGCCCGGGTCGAACTTCTACGACCTCTCCCTGCTTGCCGACGCTGTCGACATTCTGGATCAGCAGTAGCTCAACACCACCGTTAGGACCTTTAGGAAGGCGTTTGAAGGATTGGCGGCGTGCGCGAATTTTTGCAGAGACCATATGATTCACCAAAATTCTTCGAATGATTCAGCTTGTACTGTTTGACTTAAAAAGGAATGTCGTCGCCGCCAGCCGGACCGCTCATTGGACCAGCATCTTGCGCGATTCGCTCCTCGGCTTGTGGAGCTTCCGAACGCTGTTGCCCGTAGTCTTCTCTTGGCGTTGAGTTTCTCGGGCCTTCGCCTCGGCTACCCAGTAGTTGCATGCGATCGCACACAACGCGGAGCTTGTAGTTCTTCTGGCCGTCTTTTTCCCAGGTATCGAGTTTTAGCCTACCTTCGATAAAAACAGGCGAACCCTTGCTGAGGTACTCGGATGCAACTTCGGCCGTGCGTCCCCAAAACGTTACATCTACAAAAGTCGTTTCGTCGACCCAATCGCCGTTTTGGTTTTTTCGACGATCGTTTACCGCCAAGCCGACTTCCGTAACGGGTGTTCCAGCCGGGGTGTATCGCAATTCGACGTCTCGCGTCAAGTTGCCCATTAAGATGACTCGGTTGTAGCTGGCCATTGGAACTCCTCGAACCTGTTGCTTACTTCAACATCACTCCAGCGTCCAAGCTTTGAATGAATTGCGAGCTCTAACCCTGCCTGGAGGGGGAAGCTCGCTTTAACTTGGACGATCACTCTAGGTGAAGTGCGTAAACTATAAGGTATTGGTCTCCTGTGGTCTAACTGTGGACACCCGACGTGAAATGCCTGACCGTCTCGATTAGGCAGGAGCCGTTTCTGCAGTTTCTTCTGTCTCTTCTTCCGCCTCACCAGAGGTGTGGGCAACCAGGGTGTCGACCAAACGCGGATCGACCTTGGTCACGAGGAATCGCAGTACGCGCTCGTCGAGAGTCAGCGTGCGGTTAAACTCTGGAAGCTTAGTGCCGTCCATGCGGAAATAGCTGATCCAGTAAGTACCCTTGTTCTGGCCGTTGATCGGGTAGGCCAGTTTACGCTCTTCCCAGAGTCGGCTAACCAAGATCTCTCCGCCGTAATCTTCGATAGTCTTCTGCAGAGCGGCAGCGACTCCACCGGGATCGCGATTGTATTTGTTGCTGTCTAGCAGGAAAAAGCAGTCGTAACACGTGGCAGGCACAGTTTGAACTCCAGGCTAACTTCGTTAGTTCGAATGTTTCTTTTTGAGTTGGTTTGTCTTCGGTTTTTGAATGAAGCGATGTCCTAGTTGAATCGATTCATGCATTCGTCGATGTCGCTCTTCAGCCAACATTCGACAGCGTTGCAGACGTTTGTGATTTCGCCAGCAAGTTGTTCTTTTTCATCCCCGTTGAATTTTCCGAGCACGTAATCCGCAGCATCCCATTGTGGAGGCGGCTGACCAATCCCGAATCGCAAACGGCAAAACTCCTGCGTCCCGATTGCTCGAATAATATCCTTAAGCCCGTTTTGGCCACCGGCGGAACCCCGTGCTCTAAATCTGAGCTTTGCAAATGGCAAACTCAAATCATCGCAGGCCACAAGCAGGTGCTTTGACGGATCTATTTTGTAAAACTTCACGAAAGCCGCGACGCATCGGCCGCTTAAATTCATGAAAGTCAGGGGACGTATCAGAGCGACTTTCTGCCCCTGAAATTGCCCAGTCGCTATTTCGCCTTCGAATTTTGATGAGGATGCACCGACAGATAGACGGCGCCCTAACTCATCAATAACGTCGAAGCCAATATTGTGTCTTGTATTTTCGTATTTGCGACCCGGATTCCCCAAGCCGACGACTAGTTTTAAGCTCTCAGTCGCTCCGGACATGCTTGCCATCCGGGAAGCGAATAAACTCTATATCTGTCGATCTTGTCTCGGCTTTATCCCACCGTTTGGGAAGTCGCCGAGGTAGCAGGCTAGGGCGAATTGCTGTCTAGCTTGCGTCTTCTGCATCGCCCTCACCAGGGCCCTTCCCGATCACTTCGGGTTCAACCGAGCCTTCTTCAGCCTCGTCGCCATCTTCGCCGGCGCCCTTGCCCTTCATGCTGGAAGGAATAGCCACTTGGACGACTACGTCTAGCTCATTGCCAGCAACGCTCGCCCCTTCCGGTAGAGTCACATCCTTCGCTTGAATCGACTCACCCATCTTCAAATCAGCCACTGAAACACTGAGGCTTTCAGGTACCGCGTTGGCAGGGCAGGAAATAGTCAAATCGTGAAGTAGGAAGGCGAGTTTCCCGCCTTGAGCGATTCCAGGGGCTTCGCCTTGCAGTTCAATCGGAAGTGTTACTTCAACCGCTTCCGACTGAGAAACTCGAGTGAAGTCCACATGCAAAATATCGATGCCGAAGGCGTCCCATTGGACATCTTTGACGAGTGCAGTCTCGTTGACCGCTCCCGTGAGAGACAGGATTTTTGACCCTTGGTGAATCAATTTGTTGAGCTTGTCTCCCTTGACGGCCAAGTTCACATTGCTCTCTCCGTGCCCATAAAGAATTGCCGGGACGTTACCCGTTTGACGCAGTTTCTTTGATGCTAGAGTGCCGGTCCCCTCGCGGGTTTGGACTTCAATCGTGTCTGTGCTCATTAGTCTAAGCTATTTACTTGTCAGTATTTGTGGGAATCCGTCAGGGTGATCGGATAGCTATTTGGGCGTTCTGAACGTGCGATCTAGAACACTCAGGGATCGTTGATTTGTGTGGGCCGCACGCCAAACTTGGGCAATAGACCGGCTCCATGGAGCGTCCAGCTTCTACGAGATGGCCCGTCAGAAAGTCCGGTAGATCGCCTTCTTTAATGTGTGGAAGGTCGCAAGTATCGCAAAACATCCAACTCTTTCAAGGGCAACATTCGTAGGGTTATCGGGCATTGTCCCGCAATGGGCCACTCCGAAACGCCTTTGTCGGGGTGGGAAGGCTCGGATTTCTCCTTCGAATCGCTCGTGACTGGCCATCGGTGAACCCGGGGAGCTCTCGGCGGTTCGACTTGTCGGAATGAATACGGTCAAGTAGCTTTTTTGCGACCCTTCACCCTAACACTATGGATTCCATGGCTAAGAAACGACAAACGCTGCAGTACATTGAGCCTATCGGTGGCCGCGTACTTGTCCTGAAGGATGAGCCCAAAAGGGAGACGAAGGGCGGGATCGCGCTGCCGGACGCTGCGGAAATTCCAACGATCACTGGCCGCATTGTGACGATTAGTCAACAAGTCGAACATGACGAGGATGTACCGCTTCGGCAATACGACAAGATCTTGTTCCACCCGAAGAGTGCGATCCCGGTTGACTTCGAACCGGATAATAAGCACTTTGTCGTGCCTATCGAGGACATTGTCGCCGTCTTCCGCTCCGAGCCATCCGAGTAAAAACTGTGAAAGCGAATCCGACTAGGCAACAGAGTGCTACGAGGGGCAGAAGAGAATTGGCTTAGAAGTCAATCCGGCCCGCTTAGCTTTCGGGCTCGGGCGAATTCCCAAAGTTGCTGTTCAAATGCGGTCTTCGCCTGGCCGGAACATGGCGCTGATCGACTGATCTCTGTGGATTCGGCTAATTGCCTCCGCCAGCATTGGAGCCACAGAGACGACTTGGATCGTGTCGAGTTTCTTCTCGGTCGGAACGGGAATGGTGTCCGTCAAGCACAAGGACTGAATCGGTGCTGCAGCCAAGTTTTCGGTGGCGTTGCCGCAGAGTACTCCATGGGTTGCGGCCAAGTGGATTTCTTTGGCACCGAACTCCTGCACCAACTTGGCGGCACCGCAGATTGAGCCCGCCGTGCTGATCATATCGTCGAACATCAAGCAAACTTTGCCCTCAACGGGGCCACCGATGATGTTCTTCTGGGTCGTTTCGAACGCGTTATCTCGGCGTTTGTCAACGATTGCAAGTCTGCCGCCCAGACGCTTTGAGTGTCCAATGGCTCGCTTAATGCTGCCTTCGTCCGGACTTACGACTACGAGCTCGTCCGCTGAGTAGCCCATATCCATGAAGTATCCATTGAGCACCGGTGCAGCGTACAGGTGGTCGACGGGGACATCGAAGAAGCCCTGGATTTGGGCCGCGTGAAGGTCCATTGTCAGCACACGGTCTGCGCCAGCACGGGCGATCATGTTGGCTACCAGTTTGGCAGTGATCGGCGTGCGGCCCTCGTCTTTGCGGTCTTGTCTCGCATAGCCAAAGTACGGAATGACCGTTGTGACTCGGGCGGCGCTGGCCCGTTTGCAGCTGTCAATCATCACCAGCAGTTCGAGCAGGTTGTCGTTGACTGGCGGGCAAGTCGGCTGAACCAAGAAAACGTCACGACCGCGCACGTCATCATCGATCTTGCAGTAATTCTCCCCGTCCGGAAACTTACCTAGCGTGATAGAGCCGAGGTCGAGGTGAAGTGCGTCGCAAATATCCTGGGCTAGCTTTGGATTTGCTTGGCCGCTCAGGATTTTCAGTTGGCGGTGCATCTTGGCGTCTGTAGTGAGGCGGCGATTGTTGGGGCAGCAATGAACTAGCAGCCTGAAAAAGCTCCGCGGCGCTGAAATTACAGCGAGAACGCTTGGCTCTTCAAAGGCTCATTTTGACGGCCTATCCAGCAGGTTGATAGCCCATTTCTCGCATCTTGTCTTCGACTAAGGTGAGTTCGTCAACGGTGTTGATACTCAGAGCTTCGCAGGGTTGCAGAACGGGAAGCGCATCAACTGATTTACCTGCATTTCGAAGGATCTCCGGGCAGTCAGTCAGGTAAAACTCGCCTTGTGCGTTCTCGTTGCTGAGCTGCGAGAGTGCCCAAAGTAGGTCTGGACCGCGGAACAGATACGTTGACATGTTGACCTCTTGGATGGCCTTTTGTTCGTCAGTTGCATCTTTCTCTTCGACGATTCGCTCGAACCGACCCGCTGAGTCTCGAACGATCCTGCCGAGTCCTTGTGGATTTTCCTTTTTGAGCGTCCCCAACAGGCAGGACCGGTCTTCGCCGTCAAACTCTTCCAGGATCTTGGAAACGGACGTAGGTTGAATCAAAGGTGAGTCGCCTGCCACGACTAGGACGGGCCCTTGGTGATCGCCAAGTAGCGGACGGCACATTTCAACGGCATGGCCGGTCCCCAACTGCTCTTCCTGAACAGCGAACTCGACGTCCGAGCGGTCCGCTAGAGCTTCTTTCACCGAGTCGGCTCGGTAGCCCACGACAACGATGCTCTTCGAAATCCCGGCTTTCTTCAATGAATCGAGAACCCAACAGAGCATCGGACGGCCGAGTGCAGGAAAGAGGACTTTGGGTAAGTCGCTCTTCATCCGAGTGCCACGTCCTGCGGCAAGTACGATTGCGATGGGGCCGCTCATTTCGTGTCCCTGTTCGAGATATGAACCAGTGAGCCAAACGATGGGACGCGAGCGTGCTGGGGAAAATCACGCGTCCGAGGCGTCATTATTGAGCGTTAAAGACGATTTGGCGAGTGCTACGTGACTGCGGAAAGCGATTGACCGACCAGATTTGTGCGAGTAGCCTTTGAACCTATGTCGAGAGAGTGCTTATTCGTAGAGCGGCCTGGCAATAGGCCTCACGACCTGCGACATTCAACAAAAGACTCTGAATTTTCAACATTCATAACGAGATCAAGGTAGTAGCATGAGCGGAAGTGAGCGTAGGCGAGAACTTCGTCGTCGTCGTCATCGAAAAAAGAAGGTGGCGAAGTTGTTGGACAAGGCGACTAAGGGCAGCGCGAGCGACAAGGAAGTGATCGTTCACAAGTTGCGTAATTTGACACCAGGCGCGGATATTATCATCGCAGCTCACGGCATCATCAAGTAAACCAGCTCTAGATGTACGTGATTGGTGGCTGGCTTTGAGCGACGCGTTCGTCGCTCTTTGACCTGCAAGTCCCTGTGTTCCGCTGCCTCGCCAGGTGAGTGCCTTAGTAGCCACCTGGCGATTCGAATTCAGAGTAGTTGTCGAACTCGCTATGCCGTTCGGCCGCACGGTCTCTGAAACGGGTGAACTCTTTCTCCCAAATCAGTTCGATTTCACCGATCGGGCCATTCCGCTGCTTGGCGATGATGATCTCTGCTTGGCCCGCGTACTGAGCTGCTTCGTCGCCACGGTGGTAGTATTCTTCGCGGTGCACGAACATTACCACGTCGGCATCCTGCTCAATCGCTCCCGATTCCCGAAGGTGACTGAGTCTCGGCCGATGGTCCTTGCTATCTTCTGCTTGGCGGTTGAGCTGTGAGAGGCACAATACGGGGACTTCTTGTTCACGGGCCATTCCCTTCAGGCGTCGAGCGATCTTTGCGACTTGTTCCTGCCGCGGGTCGCGGGAATTATCTGGCTCAATGAGTTGGAGGTAGTCAATCACGATGAGGCCCAGTGATTTGTCGCGTTGTTTGATCCGACGAGCGACCGCAGAGATTTCGCTAACCGTGCGACTTGGGGAATCATCGACATAGAGCGGCGCGTTGCTGACTTCGATCGCCTTCGACACTAGGCGTTTGCGATCTTCTTGTGAAATCGTCCCGTTGCGCAAACGGTGACCATTGACCTCCGCCACAGAGCATAAGAGCCGGTCGGCGAGCTCGATCCCTGACATTTCGAGGCTGACAAAAAGGACGGGAGCGTTTCCGATCAAGGCCACATTGGAAGCCACGTTGAGTGCAAAGGCGGTTTTACCCATCGACGGACGAGCCGCCAAAATGATGAGCTCTCCATTGTGAAGGCCGCCGCTCATCTGGTCGTAGTCGGTGAAGTGCGAGTCGACACCGCCGACCGCGTGCGTTCCCTTCATGCGAGAGTCGATCCGCTCCATTGCTTCTTTGAGCAAGTCGTTGATGGAGTTGGCGGATTGGCTACTGCGTTCGTCTTGGATTTGAAAAACGCGTTGCTCTGCTTGGCTGAGTAATTCCTTCGGGTCGCGTGACTCTTCATAGGCATCGCGGAGAATACTTGTGCCGGCTTCGATGAGCCTGCGCAGCGTTGATTTACTGCGGACGATTTCCGCGTAGTAAACCGCATGGGCCGCATTGGGAACGTCATTCGCAAGCTTCGCCAAGTAGGCGCTGCCGCCGACTGCTTCGTAGTCATCGCTGGATTTGAGCCGATTGACGAGCAAAGTCACATCGATCTTCTGGTTCATGTCGACCATGGCTGTAACGTGCTCGTAAAGCTTACGGTTCGCATCGTCGTAGAAGTCGTCCGCCTTCAGGATCATGACTAGGTCATCGCAGACGTCGGGCATGAGAAGAATGCTTCCCAACACAGCGATTTCTGCAGAAACGTCGCAGGGCGGCGTTCGGTCGAGAATCGGTTGAGATGGCCGGTCCGCATCTGGACGCCATGGCTTTCTTTTACGCTCAACTGTGGACATAAATGGGCCTACGTAACGGTCAGAGGCTTGAGCAAGACTTCAACTAGGCAAGTCTTGGCAAGCCCCAGGAAAGAATCGCGGTTGATCCGAGTAGGCTTCTCGCCCACTCTCCAGCGGCATGATCTTGGATTCTATCGCTGGCGGTCAGGCTTGCGACTAGGGAGATAGATTTTGTGGTTTACGTGAATCCGAACCACAATTTGGCGGCTCCGTAGTCAATTCGTCAAGAGTTTTGCTTCTCGAGTTGGAGGACTCGAGTGCTAGGCCCTGTGCCTGCCGCCCAGCGTCCTACGGATCTACTCGAAGCCAGAGTGGCTGGCTGCGAACGGTCTCTTCATTGGGCAGTTTGGCTTCCGCGTAGATGCGGAGGGGGCCGCGACCGGTTTTGGATAAGTCGATTTCGATTGTTCCTGAGCCTCCTTGGATGAGTCCCAATTCTTCGCTGGCATGCATCAGGCGGATTTCTTCTGCCTCTTCCGCACACTCGACTTGGACTTTGATCGTTTTGTCTCGAAGTGACGCAACGCTGAACAGTCGTCCATCACCAGCATTACGTTTTACTTCACCATCGGGAATGCTGATCTCCAGCAGATCTCGCGGGCCGATCCAAACCGGCACCAAAGACTCCGACTTTTGTTCAAGCGGATCGTTACGGTTGACCAATTGCAATCTGAGTTCATGGTGGCCGCGCGGCATGTCTTTCAGTGCGATTGCAATATTGCTGCGGGCCGTTTGGGTTCGACTGAGTCCGCCATTAAGTAGTAATGCGACATGCGTCGGCCGGAGCGCTTCGATGCGCTCCGACTCCGGTCGAGAGTCGGTGATCCAGGCCTCATAGTCGGGGCCATCGAGGCTAAGCGGTAGGGAGATCCTCCCGTCTTCTTTTGTTGTCAGCAATTCGCTTGATGCTTCGATACGCGGCGCATTCGAAAATGGCTGACACAACGGGTCGCCGACAATTAGAAGCTGATACGGTCCACTGACGGATTGGTAGAAGGCTTCGGCTAAACTTGCGCCGCGGGCATAGTGGACATAAAGCATCGGTAGCGGAAACTTGGCCTGAATTGCGTACGGCTCGGTGACGGTGCCCGAGCTTCCAACGGCTCCATTCCGCATGAACTCTGAGAGTTTCGTTTGCGAGCTACTCGTCATCACTCCGCCAAAGCTGGTCAAGTTATCCGCGATGGCACCCGGGACAAACTTGCTTTTCGAACTGGCCCAATTGAACGAAGGAGTACCGATTTGAAGCCCGAGGATGTCAGTTTTTCCCTGCGGTAGTTTTGACTTGATGAACTCAGCCCCAAATCCCATCTCCTTCAGGGCGTCGATGGCTGAGATGAAGCCGTCTCGCCGGGTGGTCGTTCGTACATCTTTTGTAAGTGAAAAGTAGAAAGTGCCGGTGGGGTGCGTCGAATCTACTTGAGAAGAGAGCTTTAGGTACTCGAGAGCTTCGGTCAACGTGGTTCCGCTACCACGCGTTACGCCAAGGACTGTGCTGAGTAGGTAACGCCGTCCGAAATCGGCTTGGTTCAAACGGATGCCATTGGGGCTCCAGAAAGAAAGTCGCTTGGTCGTCGTCCGCTTTGGATCGCGAGGGTCTTTGCCTTCGCGGGAAACGCTGAAAGACGCTGTAGGCAGCAAGTAGACTTGCGAGGGGTCAAGCAGATAGTCGAGCACTTGGAAGTCTGCTTCGTCTCGTAAGCTGTCGAACCTCGAGTCCTTAGCCAAATAGCCCCCCGCGCTCCAGCCAGCTTCAATGGCTAGATTCAGGAGCTCAATTGAGCGTTCTTTTTGGCCTGCGAGTGCGGCCTCCGCAGCGGCCAAGTAGGCCATCGGGAATTGGTGCGGGTATTCCTTGAACAATTCCTCGAGTGTCTCCGAAGCTTCCGCGTGCTTGGCTTCGTTCATTAGATCGGAGGCCGTTTGCCACTTCTCTGCGGTCAACTCGCCTAGTGGATTTCGGAAGTAGTCGTCGATCTTCGTGCGGGCGTACGAGTTGGTCATCAACGTGATGTAGTTCGGAACGGCTCGCATCGTGGACTGAAACAGGTAAGTCAGCGCATTAATCGACGCTTTACGGGTAAAGACCTTGTCTACTTTTCCAAGCTGCTTCATGTCCTGCGAAATGTCGATCGCTGTAGGAAAGTCGCACGAGTAGGCGATGCATTGCACGTGGGATAGATTTCGGGCGTCGATCTCCTCCAGCAATGGCGCCAGGATGCGTTGACGAAATGCGTCTACGGCGACGACTTCAGAATTGGGAACTTCGGGTAGGACGATAACGTTCTGGGCCGGAATGTCTCTCAGAGCGACGTAATGGTTGGCGAGCGTTCTGGAGTTAAACGACTGCCCATTCACGACGACCACAACTTCGGAGGCGGTCAGTCCGGCGTTAGCAACGCCGCAAGAAACGGCGATGGCCAACCAAATGAGGCATGCAACGGGCCAGGCCTTAAGAGCCCACAGGTCGCGTGATTTCCTAGCGAACGAACATGCCGAGTCTGAATCTGCTGGATTCTGGCGGCTGGTATGTTTCAGGGGCAGGGGCATTGCTTGCCTTAGAGAAAGAGAAAATGCCGGGATAATTTGAAACGTCGAATTTGACGGTTGCTCGCAAATTGGCTGGTTGCAGGCAAAATTTACGGTTAACAGCCAAATGCTGGTTGTATGGCGTGAGCCGCTTGTAATCTAGCTATTGCAAGAGAATTGCCGAACCATATAATCTGCCGCTGATCGAGAGCCTGGGTAGAAGACGACACTGGTGGTCTTCTCTTATTCACTCCATCAGTGTGCCAAAATAATGCGGCAGGCCGGTATTTTAGCATCTATGCGGACGTAGCTCAGTTGGTAGAGCACAACGTTGCCAACGTTGTTGTCGTGGGTTCGAATCCCATCGTCCGCTCTTGTTTTACCGTCCGGGCCGCATTTTTCGTCTCAGGGTTGCGTAGGATCTTTGGAAGCGACTGGCCGAGAGAACGTGTCGAGGCAATCGACCCCTCCATCGGAAGTTTGTCCTTTTAGGCTCCGGAGAGTGGATCTTCTTGAGACGCGGCGTACTTCTGCAATTCCCGCTATGGGATGCTTTCTTCATCTTTGGACGTCTAGGACATCGTGTCTTGGTCGCCCTCTGTTGCGAGATCGCCCTCAGCGACCCACTTTGCAGCGGTTCGCCCGATTGCGGATTGAGGCGGATTTCGAGAGTGTGCTAAGGCTTATTCAGCTACAGTCCATCCAGTCATCGTAGCGATACATCAGTTTCGAGAGTTTAGAAAGCGGGAGCGGTTTGCATGGCTGCTACAGAAACAGAAAACGAAGCAACAGAAGACTCGGGGCAACTCGAAGCGAAACCTGCGTTGCAAATTGACGTCAAGGTATCTGAGAAATCGACTTGCGAACGTCACGTTGCAGTCAGCGTCCCGGTGGCAGAGGTCGGCCGATACCGAGAGCAGTCCTTCGACGAGGTGGCTCCTAAGGCAGAGTTGCCAGGGTTTCGCGCTGGAAAGGCACCCCGCAAACTCGTTGAAACTCGGTTTAAGGACCAAATCGACGAGCAAGTGAAGAGCTCGCTGGTCATGGACAGTTTGCAGCAAGTGACCGAAGGTGACTACTTCTCGGCGATCAGCGAGCCTGATTTTGACTACGAAGCAGTCGAACTGCCCGAGAGTGGCGACTTTGTCTTCGAGTTCAACATCGAGGTACGTCCTGATTTTGAGACTCCGGAATGGAAGGGGCTAGAGCTCGAGAATCCTAGCTGCAACCTGACAACAGAGCACGTTGACGAGCATCTCTCCCGCACATTGACTCGGTTCATGCCAGGTGAGGCGGTTGACGGCGATGTGCAGCTAGCCGACTCCGTAACTCTTAACGGCAAGTTCAAATACGAAGGCAAAGAGATTGCTGCCTTTGAAGAAGAGACTGTCGCGGTTCGCCCCAAACTGGCCTTCGGTGACGCAGTGCTTGAGGGTTTCGACTCTCTTATCGTCGGCAAGAAGGAAGGCGATAGTTTCGAAGCGACAGTTACGATTTCAGAGTCTGCCGCCAATGAAGAATTGCATGGAAAGGAAGTCGCTGCGACTTTCGAGATTCATGAAGTCAAGCGGATTCAAGTTGACGAGATCAGCCCAGCGATGCTCGAAAACTTGGGCTTCGACGATACCGAAGAGCTGCGAGGGTTCGTGAAAGAAGAATTGGAGCGTCAGTTCGAGTTTCACCAGCAGCAGTCTTTGCGTAAGCAAATCGTTGAGATATTAACGAAGGAGGCGAACTGGGACCTCCCCGAGTCGCTCGTCCGTCGTCAAACGAATCGTGAATTGCAGCGAACGATGCTGGAGCTTCAGCGAAGCGGTTTCAACCAAGAACAGATTACGAGCTACTTGAACGCGTCGAGAATGAACGCTCGAAATTCAACTGTTCAAGCTCTGCGTGAGCACTTTGTGTTGGAGAAAATCGCTGAGGATCTCGAGATCGAAGCGGAGCCAGAGGATTACGAGAAAGAAATCGAGCTCATTGCCGAGCAGTCCGATTCTTCACCACGTCGAGTTCGCGCTCGTCTGGAAAAGACCGGGCAAATGGACGCGATTCGCAATCAGATCATCGAACGACGTGTCATCGATACGATCACGGCGGATGGAAAACTGACGGACAAGGAAGACATGAGCTTCCTGAAGACGGATTCCGATACTTCAAATATCAGCATGGCGATTGCGGGTGATTTCGATGAAATCCCAGAAGCGAAGCACGACGAAGGAGCTTCCCCGGTTCAGCAAAGTGCAAAATTGCCAGATTCGAAAGAAGATAAAGAGTAATCGATTCTGACGTTCAGAAGACGCCTAAGAGTTTAATAGCAAGCCGCCTAAGTTATCCAAACTAGGCGGCTTGTTTCGTTTGGTACCGTCGTGATTGACGTAGGCGAATACTGGCTTGCCTAGGTTGCGATAGGTTCTGTGGGATGCTGGCTGTTTGCTTGTGGAGATGAAGCGCTGGAGTCCTCGCAATCCGTTCAAAATGAATAAGCTGACCTTGCCAAAAAAGTCCACAGTGCAAACATTGAACGTATCGATACCAACGAATTGAAACAGCACATAACGGGTGGATGTTTTTCACATTCGATTTCGGCATTCGGATCTCCCGACCTTTGTGCTGTGCAAACAAAGATGGTGCATCGGTAATTTCGTCATGCGATTGTATTCGCGGCGAAGTGCAAGTTGCCCCTACCATCCGCTGGACCCCAACATCACGTTACAAGGAGTGTGAGTTGACTTCTCCGAAATTGTTTGAGTCTTCGGACGGAAGGCCCAATCTGAATGAGTCTGGAATTTTAGGCCCAACAGAGCTCAACAACGCCTCATTCGGTGTTGGGTTCCCAAGCGAGATCCAGGCGTCGCACGCAGCCCAAAGCTACCAGCGCCAGCGACAAATGACCCTGGGTGACTTGCTTCTTGAGAATCGGATCGTCTTCCTGCAAGGCGAGATCCATACCGGGAACGCAAATGAACTAGTGATGAAGCTGCTTTATTTGCAGAGTGAAAATCGCCGCAAGGACATTCATTTCTACATCAACAGCCCTGGCGGTGACGTCGTAGCCACGTTGGCGATTTACGACACGATGCAGATTTTGTCCTGCCCGATTGCTACGTATTGCGTTGGACAAGCGGCCAGTGGTGCTGCGGTTCTGTTGGCTGGCGGCAGCAATGGGAAGCGTTACTGTTTGGCAAATAGTCGAGTGATGGTGCACCAACCAGCGGGTGGTGTTTCTGGCCAAGTCTCGGATATCGAAATCCAGAAGAATGAGATCCTTCGGTATCGGGAATTGCTGAACGGAATTCTCGGCGAGCACTGCGGAAAAACGCCAGAGCAGATTGCGGCAGATTCCGATCGCGACTTTTTCCTCACAGCGGCTGAGGCGAAGGAGTACGGTTTGGTGGATGAACTTCTCGCCAAGCCACCAGTCGATGCCGGAGACGATGACAAACCCGCCACTTAGTTTGTCGTGAAACCGAGCCGATGATATGCGTGCGGATCGCTTGTGGACGAGACTTTATCCCGGCGATCCCACTACCTTGCATTGAAGAAAATTAACAGAACATTCGGGTGACGTAGCTCCAAATTGAGACTGAACGAACCCAACGGAACCCACTAAAGGGAAGAATCCCATGCCAGGCATTCCATACGTAATTGAGAAAAGCGGCCGCGAAGAGCGCGTCTACGACGTGTACAGCCGTTTGTTGAAAGATCGAATTATTTTCCTGGGAACGCAAGTTAATGATGAAGTGGCCAATGCTCTGGTCGCGCAAATGTTGTTCTTGCAATCCGACAATCCGAAGGAAGACATCCACCTGTATATCAACTCGCCCGGCGGTAGCGTCAGTGCGGGACTTGCGATCTATGACACCATGCAATTTGTTTCCTGCGACGTGGCCACGTTCTGCATTGGGCAAGCCGCTTCAATGGGCGCAGTTTTGCTGGCGGCTGGTACGAAAGGCAAACGATACGCATTGCCGAACGCTCGTATCATGATCCACCAACCTTTGGCGGGCATGCAAGGAACGGCCGAGGAAATCTTGATCCATGCGACGGAGTTCAGCCGTATCAAAACGAAGCTGAATGAAATCTTGATCAAGCACACGGGCCAAACCATGGATAAGATCGAAGAGGATACGGATCGAGATCGATTCATGTCGGCCGAGGAGGCAGCCGAGTACGGGCTGATTGACCAGTCGATTGAAGCCATGCCGACTCCTCCCGGCAGCGCATGATCTTTCGGTTGCTGGATTCGCAAGACTCCTATGCCGACAATGCATCAAAAATTGAAATCAGCTCCTCATCTTGAGGGGCTGTTTTCGTTTAGGGGCTGTTTTCGTTTAGGGGCTGTGTTCGTTTAGGGGCTGTTTTCGTTTAGAACGCTCGCTTAAAAGGCCGTCATGAGCGGGCAACGCTGGAGTAGAGCTCCAGGTATTTGGGGAGCTGGTTTTCCAATGCGAATTCCTCTTGGATGCGGGCTTGGTTTTCGCGTCCGAGTTTCATGCGTCGGTCTGCATCATTCGCAATTTGAACGATGCGTTGAGCGAAGTCGGCGAAGTCACCCGTTTTCGCAACTTGAGGAGACGAGTCTGCGTGCGGGCCTAGCAGCTGATGAATTCCATCGACTTCGAAACTAACGAAGGGCTTCCCGAGTCCCATGGCTTCTAAAATAACATTTGGCATGCCTTCGTAGCTGGCCGGTAGGAAAATGAGCTCAGCCCGCAGCATCCATGGCGCGACTGCTGGCTTCCAGCCAAGCACATAGACTCGATCTCGATGCTCGCAACTTTGAATGCGTTTTACGAGTTGTTCTTTCTGATCGCCTTCTCCAATTAAGACGATTTGGTGTTCGGGAAGCTGATTCAAAAGCGGATCGATTTGTTCCGCGAAGGGCAAGACGCCTTTCTGCTCAGTCAGTCTGCCTACAAAGAGCAACGTTCGGCAATGCTTGTTCAGCACATCTTTGTCGTCGACTGGTTGGCTGGCTTGCTGCGTCAAGTGATCGATGTCTATGCCGTTCGGGATGACGGCCAACTGTTCTGCTGGGATTCCTTCAGATTCCTCGCAATGCTGTCGGACACTGTCACTGACGCAAATAAGCTTCTCCATGCGTTTGGCTGCCAACCGTTGAAGCCATTGGCGGAGTCTCTCTGGTTGCCGCACTCGGGCTCCGCCGAAGAATCGCGAACTCTTGGGGCGGGCAAGAGCGGATGCAAAATTACCGTGGAAGAGAAAGGACTGCACAACGTCTGGGGCGAACTGTCTAAGTTCCTTGGCCAACCGGATCACGGTACCGGGAAACTGGTGCGCCCGTGATGCATTGCCGTGTCGAACTGAAACTCCTGCATCCACCAAACGTTCGGTGAGATGTCGCTTCGTTTCCGGCGGCTCTGGCCAGAGTTGCCAGACGCGGACTTCGTGCCCGCTCTTTTTCAAAAAACAGGCAAGTTCGACCAGGCAGCGTTCTGCTCCGCCGGGAAGAAGCTCGGTAATCACGAAAGCTATTTTCATGCTGCTAGAACTAGTGACTGGCCCGTGAATGCCACGGATAGGAGCTTGCGAAAAGAGGAAATGCTGTCATGTTGGCTGCCCCGTCCAGTGCTTCGTTTGCGTCGTCGGTTTTCGCGCTGGTCATTTCAGTGCAGACGTAATCCAGGTATCTTTGGCTCTCTGCGGCGAAGTGCTCTAGCACAAGAAACGCTCACAAGCGATGGCACGAGGCAGTTGCTCGCTTGAGCCCTGCTGGAATTGGGGAGTTACCCGAAACACTGCGAAGCGTAGAAAGCTCTAATTGTGTCAGTATAGCTAAAATGGAGTGCTGGCCTGTTGCGCTTAGAGGGAGAGTGAGAGTTTTAAGATCATTGCTTTTTCCCATTACTTTTTGCGCTTGCCAATACTCCCTCGCTTGTTGACGCGAGCTACGTTGAATTGACGACGAATGGATTGAACTTATGGCAGAAACCAAGTTAGACCAAGACTCAATAGCAGGCTACGATTTTTCACTTCCCCGCGAATTGATTGCCCAGCAACCGGTCGAGCACCGGATCGATGCGCGGCTGATGCTCGTCGATCGCGAGAGTGGGACGATCGATCACCGCTACGTGCGGGACTTGCCTGAGATTTTTGAGGCGGGTGACGCGTTGGTCTTAAACGACTCCAAAGTGATTGCCGCGCGGCTGGTCGGCAAGCGAACTTCGACAGGCGGTAAATGGGAAGGCCTGTTGTTGCGTACCGATGAGAGCAGCGGTGTGTGCGAGTTGCTAAGCAAGACGCGCGGAAACTTGACGGCTGGCGAAACGTTGTCGCTGCGTGACCGTGAGGGGCGCGAGTTACCAGCGCTCAGTGTGGTGTCCAAGCTCGAAGGCGGCCACTTGGCCGTCCGACCGATCGACATGGATGAAAACCAATTAGTTGAGAAGTTTGGGCGGGTTCCCTTGCCGCCGTACATTCGCGATGGGCAAATGGTCGACACTGATGTGACGTCTTACCAGACTGTTTATGCCAAGCATCCTGGTTCTGTGGCTGCTCCAACCGCCGGCCTGCACTTTACGAAGGACTTGATTCGTCACCTGCAGTCCAAAGGGGTCTTTACTGCGGCAGTGACTTTGCATGTCGGACTGGGGACTTTCAAGCCTGTTTCTGCTGAGAAACTGTCTGAACATAAAATGCATTTGGAAAGCGGTGAGCTCACCGAGCAATCTGCAGCCAAGCTTCGCCACTGCCGCGAGAATGGTGGCCGTGTCATCGCCGTTGGGACCACCTCTACTCGCGTTTTGGAGTCGGCGGCTCAATCCACGGGTGTAGCATTTCAACCTTGGCAGGGCGAAACGGATATCTTCATACGCCCTCCCTACGAGTTTTTGGCGATGGACGCTTTGATGACGAACTTTCATCTTCCGAAGAGCACGCTCCTCGCGTTGGTGAGTGCTTTTGCGGGCCACGAATTGACCATGAAAGCCTATGCCGAAGCGATCGAACAACGCTATCGCTTCTACAGCTACGGCGACTGCATGTTAATTCTCTAGCGCAGTGATTTGCTGATCATCCATCGTCAGTGATCTCAGTGGGCCTGCCGGTGGATCGATGGCATGAACGGGTTGGACGCAGCCACAAACTTGAACATCCATTGCTTAGTCTAAAAGGAGCCCAACTTGTCCGAAGAACACGTCTTAGTGATCCCCGAAGAACGATTGAACGCGATTGGTCGCTTCAGCGGCTTCCGTGCGTTTAGCGAAGAGGCTTTCGCGACGTTACTTGATCCCAGTTACATGGAGTTTCGTCCGAGAAGTACCGTTGAGGAGGATCCGACGTTCAAGCAACTGATTCCCTACGCAGTTTTGCGGGTTGACCCTGCGACGCCTTCTGTCTTCCAGTACACACGCGGTAAGGGGCAAGGGGAAAAGCGGCTGCATGCGCTCAAGTCGATTGGAATTGGTGGCCACATTTCCAAGGAAGATGCCGACGGTGAAGATCTCTACCGTTCTGGGATGCAGCGTGAGTTAACTGAGGAAATGGTCATCGATTCAGCGTACCAGGATCAGATGGTTGGCTTCATCTATGATGATTCGACACCGGTTGGGCGCGTGCACTTAGGAATCATTCACTTGTTGACGTTAGAGTCCACGGACGCCCGGGCTCGAGAGACGGAATTGGTGGAAAGTGGTTTTGAATCAGTTGAGAGCATGAAGCAAGAACTCGACCGCTTCGAGACTTGGTCACAACTCTGTCTCAATCACTTGTTCTAGGACTTATTGCCAACGAAGAAAAAGCAGTCACGAGTTTTGATTTATCTCGACCATCACGCCACCACTCCTTTAGATCCTGCGGCGCTGCAAGCGATGTTGCCGTTGCTGCAGAGCCAATTTGCGAATGCAGGCAGCGTGACCCATGAAGCAGGCCGCCAGGTAGCGGCATTGGTGGACGATTCGCGTGCGCATGTTGCCGAGATGATTGGAGCCGCAGATGATGAAATCGTCTTTACCAGCGGTGCGACGGAGAGCAACAATCTGGCACTCTTCGGGGCTTGTCTGCGGCCCCGGCAAAAGCGACGCAAGATTGTTAGTGTCGTTAGTGAGCACCCGGCGCTGTTGGATCCACTCGAACGCTTAGGCAAGCAAGGGTTCGAAGTGCAGCTTGCTCCCGTGCTCGGTCGCGATTCAATCTGTCCTGGACAAGTTTGCCTGGAAACGCTCGACCAGATGATCGATGACGATACTGCGCTCGTAAGCGTAATGTTGGCGAACAATGAGATTGGAGTCATTCAGCCGATACCGGCGATCGCACAGTTGTGCCGGCAACGAGACGCGATCTTGCACACTGATGCAAGCCAGGCTGTCGGTAGGATTCCTGTCAATGTAGATATGCTCGGCGTCGACCTACTGAGTTTTTCAGCGCACAAGTTTTACGGTCCCAAAGGAGTTGGCGGTCTGTTCGTTCGTCGCCGTGAGCGGCGAGTCCGCTTGCAGCCGCAGATCGTAGGCGGCGGCCAGCAGCAGAATCTGAGATCGGGGACACTCAACACTGCGGGTATTATCGGAATGCGAGCCGCGTTGTCCGCCTGCCACAATTCGATGGCCGAAGACACTCAGCGGATGTTTGAGTTGCGAAGTAGGCTCTTTGTTCGCCTACGAGCTGAAACCGGTTGTTTTCTTAATGGGCCATTATGGGCAGGCTCGCGAACGGTTGAGTCGGAAGACTCCACTGGAGGACTGCCCGTGCGACACGCCGGTAACCTCAATGTCTGCTTCTATCCGATCGAAGGCCAGAGTTTGATGCTCGAAGTCCCCGAGCTAGCGATAAGTAGCGGCAGTGCTTGCACGAGTGCCGATCCTCGGCCGAGTCACGTTCTCACGGCACTGGGGCTTTCCGAAGACGAAGCCCGCAGCAGCATTCGCCTGGGAGTGGGCCGATTTACGACTGTCGATGAGATTGAGCGAGCGGCCGACTTGATTCAAGAGGCCACACGTAGACTGTTGCCCGGTGACCGTTGATAGCTATCTGAATCCTGAGTCTGGCGTCATTCTTTTGGTTTTGCCAAGGCGAAAGGGGACAAGTCTCGGCGGGGTGGAGAAAAATTAAGACGCTGGCCGTACAGGGTGGCTCTTGACGAACGGTGTGTAATTTATTCCGCACCGGTTTGAGTGCGAAAGGTGCTTTCGAAAATCTTATCTGCGTTACCCGCCTCGAAGCCCTCGCGTCGATGGTGTCTTTCGATTTGGTTGGCAGCGAGTGATGCAAACTCAGGCAAAAGCCGCCGCTCCGCGAACTCGACGTAGGAGCCAGCAATTTCGTGTTGGACTTTCTCGCCGTCCGTGGTTTGGAATTCTGCATTGACCATCTCGGCGACAGACGAACTCTGCAGAAGGAGCCCATCGGGACTTTCCTTAATCTTGCCGCCCGCATCGTTGAGCTTTACATCGATCGACTCGAGGAACTCGTTGAACTTCGAGATTTCGTTGTACGGAGCTGGCAGATTGTGTACGCTGACAGTGAAGTGATTGAGGTAATAGCGATTGTAAATCACCCAAGCTGCGTACTCGCTCTCCTGGCTTAGCTTCTGATAGTCGTCGAGCGTTGGTGTTCTCCAAAGGCCTTGATGCAAGAAGGCGTCGACGGCGGCACCATCATTCAAGTCAATGGCGTCGACCGGATCGCTGGTGACTTCGTCGGTGTAGCTGCGGAGAATTTGAGACGAGTCTTTGCCGAGGTCATCCACGCGGAGTTCGCTAATGAAAATTCGTGGGAACCGATCTTCGGGTGGCGCGTACCAAAACGCGTCCAATTTCTTGGTTGCGAATTGATACGCATCGCGGCGTTCGTAACCGTAATGGCGAAAGATCTTCTCAAAGGATTGAATGCCTAAGTGTTCGACGCCCATCGTTCGGAACGCAATGTGATCATTCTCGATCTCAGATTCTGACTGCACTAAACCGGATTGGATCATATTCGACAGAACATGGTTCACGGCCGGAACTCGCTCCTGGTAGCGTCGCATCAGGCCGCCAAGGACGACTTCCAAAGTTGTGTGTTTGTTTGTCATTTTTGAATTTCCAAATGCCTAGGTATCTGAAATGGTTCTTATAGGTTGCTTTCCAATTGTGAAAGCTTGGGCTTGCATGTTGACGGAATTCTGGGACCAGTCGCAGAGGTGCTAGCAACTGTGAAAAGATCTATTGAAGCCGGGGGGCTGAATATCCGATGTTAAGCCATAGCGATTAGGCAGAATGCCCGATCGATCTCGCCGGCATCCACCTAGAGTGGGCCAAAACTCCTACCTATCAACTTCGACGGTCCTGCCTGTGTTGGCAAGCCTCTCCGAATCGACAATGCGTGCATTCCCACTACTTTATTTGATCTGCTTTATGGCAGTTGCTTGCGCTGGGTGTGGAACGACTCAGAGCTTCAAAGCGACTGAGCAGTTGCTGATGAGTGACGCTGTGGATGCAACCGTAGCTCAATTGGATTTCACTGCGCTGTCGGGCCGCAAAGTCTACTTGGATACGACCTATTTGAAGACGGTACGCAGTGCGCTTCTGGTCGATTCGGATTACGTGATCAGCTCCATTCGTCAGCAAATGCTAGCGGATAGAGTCATGCTGGTGGAGGGCCGGGAAGAGGCGGATTTGGTGGCGGAAGCACGGATCGGGGCTCTCGGGCTGGACGGCCATAACGTGACGTATGGATTGCCTGCTAACAACCTGTTGCGGACCGCTAGTAGCGTCTTTGTGAATGCTCCGGCCGTACCGTCGGTTCCTGAATTGTCTTTAGCTCGCCGTGAAGCGAAACAGGGGGCGGCAAAGATTGCTGTCTTCGCCTACGAGCGTGATACACGAACTCCAGTTTGGCAGTCTGGGATAGCCAAAGCGTCGAGTAGTGCACGGGATACTTGGGTGTTTGGCGTCGGGCCTTGGCAGCGCGGCAGTATCTATGACGGAACTCGATTCGCGGGTACTCGCGTAGGCGGTATGGATTTGTTGACCGACAGAGAGAAGCAGTTGCGGTCGTCAGCGGATTTCAAGGAATACTATGCGCAGCATTCGTTTGAAGACGCCCCGAAACCCAATCTAGAGAACGCTGCACCTGCATCGGAGGTGAAGCTGGCGGCGGCGACCGAAGCGGTTGAGGAAAAACCGAAAGAGCCACAGTCTAAGTGACTTGCACAGTCGGTCATTTCGCCAGGGTGAGTCCCTTCTTCAGTTTGGGCAGGATAGTAGCCCGGCTGTCCCAGACGGAACGCAGCCTATTCTCGGCTCCGAGATACGAGCTACTTTGTGTAGCTTGACTCTTTGACTGGACCTGCCGGGTAAGGCCTGAGCAAGCCTAGTGCGGCAGTGGCGGTAGTGGCGGTAGGTACCGTCCAAACGATTTCTCGCGAGCTCGCGTGAAACCCTGGCCCGCACCGATTGTATTTCAGCCTTCGAGGCGAGGCGTCGATACTTCAGATACGACGCATTCTTTAGCCGCCCTGGTTCGCGGGAAT
>JBGCCZ010000157.1:0-5998 GCA_045105035.1 Pirellulaceae bacterium
CCCACAAGCGTCATATTGTTGCGGATATCAAAGTCACCCGCGGTATCCCCTGTGCCCGAGGCAAAATTGTAAGTTCCCGCGGCGAGCGAAATCGTCCAGTTGGTTCCCGAATCATTATTGATGGCGATGATCGCTTCACGCAACGAAATGAGTCCGTCAGCACCTCGATTTGCCAATAGTGTCGCAACGTTGGTCGTCGTTCCATCAATCAGGTCGCTCGTCGTGTCGACACCGATCCAGTCTGTGAGTGGATCGTACTCAAAAGCACCGATGTCGGGATTGGCGTCGCGAGCGGTGCCCAGTTGGTCGGTTGTTGGGGCTCCGACGGTGTTGGCGGCGTTGTAAGCGTTGCTTGATGTGGTGAAAGTGTGAACGTAGTTTCCGTCGATCAATTGAAGTCCATTGAGACCTGGGTCAACGCCCAGAATGTCGGTCCCCGCTGATCCGGTGAAATTGCTGTTGTCCTCGATGATGTTGTAGCCGCCACTGACAATCGTGCCGTGCACATCGTTGCCGCCGAAAACCGAGGAATTATCCGCAACGATCGAGTTGTTGACGTTCACCGTTCCGCCCGAGCGAAACAGGCCACCCCCGTTGCCGCTCGTGGAATCGTTGTTGGCAATCGTTGAATGGACAACGTCCACTGTGCCACTGGATACATGAATTCCCGCACCGTCGAATTGCGACTGGTTTCCGCTGACGGTGACGTTGGTCAACGTGGTCACGCCTCCCGCAACACTGATGGCTCCGCCATTCACGGCGCTGCTACCGATGATCGAGACGCGCTCCAGCGTGGTGGTCCCAGTCGAGTAGATCCCGGCTCCATCCGCGTTGGAGACAGTCATGTTGCTGATGACCAGGTCTGTTGCGGAGAACGTGCCGACGTTTTGAACTCCTGCCCCGTATTCGGTTGTCGTGCTGGCACCTGTGATCGTCAGCCCATTCAAGGACAGGTTTCCGGCTGCGTGCACGTCGAACAGTCTGTCCGAGAGCCCCGTGGCATCAATCGTGGTCACTCCTGCACCGTCGCCATTGATGACAATTTCACTGAGCACATCCAAGTCACCGGTTGCCGAAGCTTCCTCGAATTGTCCGGTGATATCCAAAACGTAGACCCCACTTCCCAGCGTGATCGTATCCGCGCCAGCCGTGTTGTTGGCCGCAATGATCGCTTCGCGAAGCGAGATACCCGTTCCACCACTGCTCGCCAACAGCGCGCTAATGCTCGAAGTATCTCCATCATTTTCGTCGTCCGTTGTGGTTACGGTGATCGTGGCCAGCGTATGGTCCCAACTCGACTGTACCCCGTAGCTGAATGCTACATCGGTGGTGACATCGCCGACTTGGAATTCAAGAATCCAGTCGCCACCGAGTTCCTCATGCCCCGTCAGGTCGTCACTCGCCGCCACATCGGCACTGGTCAGCTCCGCTATCGATTCCACCAAAGTCTCGCCGTCGCCGCTGGCTAGGTCACATCCATAGAAGAGCAAGTCGGCGCCTGAATCCAAAGCCGATGCCCATTGTGCAAGTTGCCCAGCGTAGCCTGCAATCGATTCATTACTGAGAACCGAGTTGCCCAACTGGACTTGGCCTGCCGAACCGTGGGAAACAATGTGAATTGCATCTACATCATGCATGCCGCCAAGCACATCAGTGATTTGGTCAATGCCGTCTCGATCCGAAGTCAGAATGACGATCTCTACGGTTCGATTCGGATCGTTGATCGCCAGCAGATCGTCAACAAGTTCGTCAAAGTTATCGACACTCTCGTCAATAAAGAAGATCTCGCGCTGCTCTTGATCTGTATCGAGCTCTTCTCCAGGAACCGTGTCCTCCTGATCTTGGAACGCGCCGTCATCGCCAGATTGTCCACTTGCGGCAGTTGGCAGATCGTCCAAATCCATATGATTCGGATCAAGCGCATCGGCGTCCAACAACGAAGGATCCAGCATCGACGGATCACCTAGCGGAGTGGCACTGTAGAGGATCCGATCTTCCAGCACCGTTGCGTTGATCTTTTGATTCGGTGCGTTGGGATCCACCTCCTTACGAAGGTTCGCAGTGATCAGGTATCGATCGAGTTCACTTAGGATGCGCGACAGCATGTTCACAACTTCTACCGCCCATTCGTAGGGCGTCCTCACAAGATCTGTTTCGGCTTATTCAGCTCAGCATTGCTCCGCAGGCCTCACCCGCCGACGAACTTTGAATCAAAGTGCTGACAGCGCGTGAGCAGCCCAGGAGGTCGAAGTTGTGCATGCAACACTAGCCGCAAACGCACCTTCTGCGCGCAATCCGAGCGCACACCTCCACACTGAAATTTATGCTGCCTTTCCGGAGAGGCGACTTTTCCGTCTCGTCAAACGTTCGGAATTAGCGAATCGCTGTCGAACGTAGCGAATACAACGAATGTCAATTGCGTAAAAGAATGTCCGAAGTTGCTCGTCGTCGGCTCAACGGAGCCAAAGAGTGCCTGCCGAATTGCAAAGCGGAGTTGGCTCTGACGGCGATTGGATGACTTGGTGGCTCAGCTCGAAGCGTGAAGTCGACGAACTCCATCAAAGAGCCACCCAGCAAGGCATCATTGCGACGCAACCGCCCATAGATGAACCCTGGGGAGTCCGCGAATGCCACTTGCGACACCCCGATGGCCATGTCTTTCGCGTGAGCTGCGGAATAGGTGAATAGCCGCCACAACGTTGCGGAATCCCAGCCGAAGATTGAAATTCCCCACCGGCTCGTCAACTCGCCACCTCCTCAGAGGGGAGGTGACATACCTTCGCACCAGTCCCATCGCCGCGATAGCAAGACGCACCACGCCCCCCTCATTCGTCACCTTCCCTTTCCGAGTCCAGCGAGGAATTCCGGGAAGGTCGTGCGCGGTCGCACGGGTAGGGCTCACATGTATTCCGCAACACACGCAGTTGTCGCCAAATTCGAATGTCCTCAAAGCCCTACCGGCTCGTCAACTCGCCACCTCCCCAGAGGGGAGGTGACATACCGTCGCACCAGTCCCATCGCCGCGATACCCCGACCTCGGTTCGGCGGCCAAATCGCGACGCCAAGGACCGTCACCTTCCCTTTCCGAGTACAGCGAGGAATTCCGGGAAGGTCGTGCGCGGTCGCACGGGTAGGGCTCAAAAGGTGCTTCTACTCCACATCGAAATCAGCGATGAGCATGAGATGATCGCTGCAGCGGGAGTCCTCCTTCTTCAGCCCAAGTTCTTGCAGTCGCGCAGCAGTCATCCGCTCGGAGTCAAACACCCAACAGTGCCGCGGCTTCAATTCGCGGGAATGGGTGATCAAATCCAAACGCCCGGGCCAAAAGGTCTCTTCCGGACTGATCGCTCGCCAGGTGTAAGCAGATCCATCGCTGGGACAGCGTGCGAGTACATCCGCGAGTCCAACCTCGTCCAGCACATCCAACGGTCGCGACGATCCAACATGGTTGTAGTCTCCAACCATGACGACCGGGGCTGACTTGAGTTTCTCACCAAAGGCTCCAGCCCGCAGGCGTCGAATTTCCGCGGCGATCTGTCGAGCTTGTGCAGCCCGCGTATCGTCGCGATCGCTTCCCGCATAGCCACAACACCTCAAGTGCGTCGCCAAAACAACAATCTCTGCGTTACTTTCCGGCATCGTAACAACGCCAACCGCCGCAGCGTCCGTAGCGAAAGGTAGCTTCCTCAGCGGGTAGTCCGATACAATCCCACAACCTTCATGCCACACGGTGTTCGGCTTTGACTCGAAACACCGCTCGACTCCCTTGCGAAAGAGTTCCTCATCGCGTTCCTCTTGAAAACAGTAGACCGACGCACTCGCGGCCTTAATCAGCCGAGCGATTTGAGGACCGCGTTCTTTATCGGCGAGTCCACCGCGCAGAGTATTCAAGTTGGCAACCCGAATCATCCCTTGCATGGCAAACGTCGAAGTATCGGCTCGCTCCTGAATGGAATCTTCCAACGCCACCGTCAGCGATCGTTTGAGTGAGTCTGAGCCAGAGCAATTCACATTTACGACATCGCCCACCCCAATTCCAGCTGCAGCCAAGTCGACTTGCATCTCGTATTCGTCGGACAAGATCGTTGGTAAGCAGACGAAGGACAGCTCGTCCCAAGCGAATCTTCCCCAGCTCCCATCGTCGACGCTGTTTGCTCGGCCACGGAAGTCCAGTCGCAAAGTCGAATCTGGACCCTCTAGTTCAAGGATCAGCTTCCCGTCCTCTTCCCTACCATTCTGCAATTGGATTGCTCCAGCCAATCGAAGCCGCACGAACAACGTTGTCCCGCGAGTCATCGCGGACATTTCAATTACGTCAAAGGCCCCAAGAGCATCTCCGCTCGGGTCCTGTACTGCGACAGTCGCGGAGCCCCAATCATCAAACCGTCCATCCAAATTCGGAATCATGGCAGATTCCAAAGCTCCGGAAGCGTCCTGAGCTTCACAACGCCGGCAACTGAAAGTCGCTAACGAGGAAGACGAAACAACAAGCAGAAACCAAACAAGCACCGAACGCATACCCAACTTCTCCCAATGTGTACTCGAATCCACGAGTTTACTTTCACTGGCCCCTTGCGATAGTCCGTGGCTCCAGCATGCCGGGGCTTCGACACTAAATATCGCGACTCTGTGAATAGTCCCAGGCGATCCCACGTCTGCCGCCAATTGCTGGCGATTCGGCTTTGCTGTGATATTTCTCGGTTTTCTTTGGGACGCATCCTTAACCACGGAAACATTACTACTGAGGCCAGCAGAGGCCGTTTCTGGCTGGGGAAAGCCACCGAAGTTAGCCTTCGCGGCTTTGCGAAGCCGACGCAAATTGACAATATTCGGGCATAGATCTGGGACGAACTTTGCCACCTGAGACCGACATGGACACAACTTGCGTACTTCTGGAGCACCGTCAGTGGCTGTGGTCCGTCGTGTACGCGCGGGTTGGAGACCAATCCGCAACAGAAGATGTCCTCCAGGAAGTCTCGCTGGCAGCACTGCTGAATGATAAACGCGGCTACCAAATTCGAGAGATTAAGGCATGGCTTTACCAAGTCGCAATTCGTCAAGCGTTGTTGTTCCGACGTAGCCAGGCGAGGCAGCGTGGGAAGATTCGCAAGTTCGCGGACTCCGGCCTGGTTGACACGACTTCGGTCACAGTCGACGGCATCGTCGCCTCCGAAGAAACAGAGCTTGTGCGAAGTGCTTTAGCCGAGTTGAGCGCGCGTGATCGGCAAGTCTTACTGTTGAAGTACCAAGACAATTTGAGCTGCAAAGAGATTGCAGCGGTATGCAGAGTTACAGAGTCGACGATTCAATCTCGTCTGCTGAGAGCCAGACGACGGATGCGTTCTTCGCTTGAACGTTCCAATTTTGCGGGAGAAGACAAACATGTTCAATAACTCAAACTCCGAGTCGGCGCAGAATACAGACCGCACTCTTTTCGACCAAATGGAATTGCTTGTGGAGGGCGAGCTCGATTCTGCGGCTACCCAACAAGTGTTGGCCGAGCTGGATCGACGACCGGAACTATGGAAGAACCTGGCGTTGGACTTTATTTATCATCGTTCTGTGAAACACACGATCGCAATGGTCTGTGAACAACCCGGTGATGGGCTTACCGGCAAAGAAAACGGGGCGGAAAACGCCGACAACATCGCGACTCTGTCCGCAATGAAGCAACCTCCAGCTAGACGAAGACGCAGCCTCCTCCCCTTCTCGACCTTTGCTACCCTAGCCGCTTGCTTGCTGCTCGGTTTTCTTGGTGGCTTCGGATTGAACAACGCAAGCCTCCAATCCAGTTTTCGCGGCAACGTAGCGGCCTTGGATCAGCGAACGGACAACCGCCAACCTCAAACTGAGAACAACCCAACCAGTCCAGAGGAGCGCGACCCTTCTACCCCAACTGGACCTCAAGACACTCCTGAAGTAGCGCGTCGTGTGGTCGGGCGCGTCGATTGGATGGGACGGTTTGGACCTCAACTTTCGCCCGTGTTCCGCGGAGACG
>JBGCCZ010000158.1:0-16539 GCA_045105035.1 Pirellulaceae bacterium
TGGCGAGTGGCCAGACGCGAACAAGATCCGCGTCGAAGAATTCGTGAATGCATTCGACTACCACGATCCGTTGCCAGTCGGTCGTGAACGAGTGTCCTGCAGTTTGGAGCAAGGCGTGCATCCGTTTCTTCAGCAACGAAACGTGCTGCGAGTGGCAATGCGGACCGCGGCTACAGGCCGCGCAGCGAGTACACCGCTTCGATTGACTCTGCTGCTGGATAATTCTGGCTCTATGGAGCGACCTGATCGGCAGCAAACGGTTCGCAAAGCGTTCGAGTTGTTGGCTAGACAATTGCAGCCGCAGGATGAGATCACTCTGATCAGTTTTGCTCGCTCACCGCGATTGTTGGCGGACAGTGTTGTTGGAAGTAAAGCGGCGGAGTTGGTGAAACTGATTGACATGTTGCCTAGTGAAGGTGGGACGAACATCGAAGCTGCGTTGAAGTTGGCGATGGAGAAGGCTTTGGAGCATCAGTTAGAGGGAGCTCAAAACCGAGTCGTCTTGTTGACGGATGGGGCCGTAAATCTAGGTGACGCGGATCCGGAGAGCTTGTCGGGCATGGTTCTGCAAATGCGAGATGCGAATATCGCCTTTGACGCGGCTGGGATCAGTGCTCAAGACCTGAACGACGAAGTGTTGGAAACGCTGACTCGGCAAGGCGACGGACGCTACTACTTGCTGGACTCCTTGGAATCCGCGGACGACGGTTTCGTGCGGCAGATCGCCGGTGCACTGAGGCCTTCGGCGAAGAACGTCAAAGTTCAAATTGAATTCAACCCACAGCGTGTAGGTAACTACAAGTTGCTGGGCTTTGAGAAGCATCGGCTGAAGAAAGAAGATTTCCGGAACGACAAAGTCGATGCGGCGGAAATGGCGGCTGCCGAGGCGGGCGTAGCCGTGTATCAGTTCGAGGCGAAGCCGGATGGTGAAGGCGATGTTGGGTCGGTCTCGGTCCGCTTCCGTGATTTGTCCTCCGGACGCATGGTTGAACAGCGGTGGCCAATTCCGTTCGAGCCGAATGCATCTCGCATGGATCAGGCAAGTGCATCACTCAAGATTGCTTCAGCGGCAGCCAGCTTGGCTTCGAAACTGAAGGGCGACGCTTTGGGCGAACGCGTGGATCTAAAGGCGGTGGCTGAGTCGATCGCAGGACTTCCGGCGAAGTTTCAGAACAATGAACGCGTGCAACAACTGCAAGCCATGATCGAGTTGGCTCGTCGCATCGGCGGTTCCAAGTAGGGTCTGCAGATCGGAGATCCAATAGTTGGTGTGGAGTCCAGATTTACGAGGCATACGAAGTAACCTCCCCTCGATGGAGGTTCAGGATTGTTCGGGAACATGAAGTTACCTCCCCCCGTGGGTAGGTGGCGAGTTCAGCGAGCCGGAGGGGGCTTTAGAATCGCGGGTTTGCTGAGAAGAACCCTACCCGGGCGTGGGCGCCCGACCTTCCCAGATTTCCTCGCCTGGAAGCTCGGAAAGGGAAGGTGACGAGAAGTCGGTTACAAGGATGTTGCGCGAGAGTCAGTTGGATGGAACCGACGCTTACGAGACAAACAAAGTTACCTCGTCCCGTGGGTAGGTGGCGAGTTCAGCGAGCCGGTGGGGCGGAATGAAAAACTACGAATCAATGCATAGAAGATTTCTCCTTGAGGGCGAAACGATGAACTTTAATTCACTGAAGGCCATGGGCTTTGCCGGTTTGTTGGCAGCCATCGGATTGATGGCCGCGAACGTACTTGGCCAAGACTCAGAGGATGCGAAAGCTGAAACTGAAGATGGCAAGTCGACCGCATCGGCACTGAGTCGTACTTCGGAAGGCGGTGGGCAAACGATCATCATCACGCCTGGAGGGAAGGAAGAGAAAACGCCGTTCCTATTCTCCACTTCGATCCTCGGAGCAGTCGAAGTACGTGAATCAGGAGTGCGTCAGTCGTTGATCGTGAACTTGAAGCCCGTTCAAGGTGAAGCGAAAGTTGCTTCACTGGAAATCAAAGGTCCCGGTCGTATCGAATCGGTTGAAGGTAAGGGGGTTAGCGCTTGGTCGGTAAGGCGCAAAGGGGCGCAACGATTTCTCGATCTGAAGCTCGAGTTGCAAGACGACCAGGCTGAGTCTTCTGGGGTGACCGTCAGTATCCTCCAAGAATTTGATGAGATGCCAGAGACGTTGTTCATCACACACATCGCGCCCGGTGATTCACTCGGGTTCAATGCAACGCTTAAGCTGAAATTCTTTCGGTCAGTTACTGGGAAGTTGGCTCGAGCAAACGGGTTTTCCGTGCTGGATACGATCGATGGCGAACGTGGTTTTCAGACTTTTAGCGGTGGCGAACTGGCGTTCAAGCTAAGACGACGTGGCGCCGTGCCTTTGCCAGTCGAAATGGTCGAGTCGGCTTTGGTTGGTCGGCTAGACAACGCGAGTGGATCCGTGTCTTTCAAGTTTAGTGGAACTGCGATCGTCTCTGAGCCGGGTGCAAGACTCCGAGTTCTGTCCGGTCGCGTCGCGATGGGGACTCTGCCTGAAAGTGATGACTACCAACTGGTGCTGGCCGGTGCTGAGAACGACCGTTTCTATGAGTTAGTTTTTGAGGAAGTCGGTAGCTATCCCGTTACGCTCGAATTTGTGGCCGGTATTCAGCAGGAGGTCTCTGCTTCACAGCAATCGAGCAAGACGGCGGATGCTGAGTGGCAAGGCATCGATTGCGCTGTCGCCTCAAGCGCTGTGGTTCCACTGAAACTACAAGGCTTTGAAGAGGATATACAGTGGCGACGGGGCGCTGATTTGGTTACGTGCCGTAGGAGTGGGGTCGAATGGGAAAGCTACTTGCCAGCGACTGGACATATTCGCTTGCAGTGGAAGAACGCACGGACTCAAGGCGAAGGCAAATTGTTCTTTACGACCAACGCCTTGATTGAATCGCAACTGGGCCCCGGGCTGTTGAAGCAGCATCATCAAGTGAGTTATCGCGTGCTTCAGGGCGAGTTGGAGTCGTTGGAATTTGAGCTGCAAGGTCCAGGCGAGATTCTCGATGTTGAAGGCGCGAACTTGCTGGCTTGGAAGGTCGCCGATGCGGATGAGGGCGAAGGTCGCCGGTTGAAGATAACGTTGAGCCAACCGATGAGCGGTACAATCCAAGTCTCGATTCGCAGCCAAACGCCACTCGATACTTTTCCTGTTCGCGTCGTGGGAACCACGGTGACTCCGATTGGTGCGATTCGCCATGCCGGAACCGTGAGACTGTCGAACATGGGATCGGTGAGAATTGAACCAACAGAACTCTCCGGTTTAACGCAACTGGCCCCAGAACAGTATCCTGGAACCAAAATCGCTGCCAGGCAAGTCTTCGTCTATCGGTTCCCGTCGGCGGACTACGGCTTCACCCTTTCTGCTGATCGAATCCAGCCGGAAGTCAACATTGCTCACGTGTTGCTTTATCAACTTTCTGAATCGGATCGCGTCGTTCGAGCGGACATCGAATTGGATATTCGTGAAGCGTCCATTCGCGAATGGAATTTCGGAATCCCATCGGACTATTCGATTGTCTCCGTTTCAGCGGCTGGCTTGGCGGACTACATCGCTTCCAGTGAAGACGGGGCTGCGACTCGTAATTTGAAGGTCATCTTTGGCAAAGAGGTTCAAGGGCGACAGCTTGTCAGTTTGCAGCTCGAGAAGAACGACGCCGCGTTGGCGGGAACTTGGCAATTGCCGCGAATTGCCTTTCCGGAGGCGAAAGACGTGCGAGGCGATATCGGAATTGTGGGCGCACCTGGTTTCCGTATGACGGGCAGCCAGACGCAAGGGCTGACCGAAAAGCCGCTGTCCTATTTCCCAAAACCGATTGCGAACCTGCAACAGGCGTTTCGTTTGCGAGATGCCGATTGGTCGGCGAGTGTCGAAATCGAGTTGCTTGAGCGGAACATTCAGTCCGATGTGTTCCATCTGTACTCACTGAGCCAAGGTGCGATCTACGGAAGCTCGCTCATCAACTACTTTGTGACCGGGGCACCGGCTTCGGAGTGGCGATTGACGGTTCCCGAGGCGTTAGGCAACGTGACAGTGGATGGGCAGGATATTCGCACTTGGCGACGCGAGGGGGACACGTTGGTCGTCTCGTTGCACCAGCCGGTCATGGGGTCGTACACATTGCTGGTGACGTTCGAAGAGAAACCAAATGAAGTCGACGGTTCATTCCAAGCGGGGCAAGTAACACCCCTCGACGTGCAGGGAGATCGTGGGTTTGTGCAGGTTGTCAGTCCCATGCAAGTTGAGTTGGAGAATATGTTCGCTTCCAGTCAACTACTGGTACTCGATCCTTTGGAACTTCCAGCGGAATTTCGACTGCTCAGCACGGCTCCGGCTTTGGGCACCTGGCAATACACTTCACGACCGTTCGATTTGAAGTTGAAAGTGACCTGGTTCCAACCCGGGACCACAGCGGCTCAAGTCGTTGAGTTCTCCGAAGCGAGCAGTCGCGTTTCTAAAGATGGAGAATTGGTCACTGATGTTCTCTACTATGTGAAGTCACGTGGGCAGCGAACTCTTCGTATTGATTTGCCAGGCGAGCCAGTGCGATTGTGGGCGGTTTCCGTGAATGGACAGCCGGTGACGGCGCGGCAAGCCGATAAGGCGACGTTGATTCCTCTACCAGGCGGCGCGGACCCAAACGTACCCGTCGAAGTCGCTTTGAGACTTGGAAAGCCAGCGGTCGATGAGAAGAATCCAGAGTTGGTTTTGCCGACCGTTTACGCGCCCGTGTTGAAAACTCAGTGGAGTATCGCGAGCGATGAGAATTATGTGTTAGTGCCAACGGGTGGTTCTGTCCAGCCAGCGCCTCCGGTATTGTGGCCGAACGGCTTCCAGTGGGTCGCTGCTTCCGGACTAATGCAACTCGCTTTTGTAACGCTGCTGGCGTTCCTTGGTGCGGTTGTTGGACGAAGAACGGGGCTGACCACTGCTATCTCAACGTTGTTGTTCGGGGGGGCGGTTTTCGCGTGTGGATTGATCGCAATGGAAGCTTTCAATGAGATCGAACCGCTGCCGGAATTGCAGTTGAGTGTGCCAGTTCTGGCTGCCGGCGAAACGGTGGGGTTGCAGGTTCAAAACATGCCCGGCTGGCTTGCTTATCTGAACTGGCCCGGAGTGACGATGGCCATCGTCGGTTTGTTGGCGGTTTTGTTCTTGGCCAAGTTCGCCCACGACACGTTGGGGCATCGCGGTCGAATTGCATTGGTTGCGGCGTTGCTTACGACAAGCGTCGGGTTATTGTTCCAGACCAATGGAGCGTTCTTGTTCTTCGCCTTCATCGGTGTTGCCGGGTTTTTCTTGATGTTTCTGCCCGCTGCTCGGAACGCAATTGGATACTTCGTAAAGCTGAACGCGGACGCGGTTGCAAGACGCAAGAACAGGCGTGCGAAAGCAGAGGCTGAGACGGATAAAAAGGGAGAGAACTCGGGAGGGGAAGCTGGAACAGTCGCAACAACCGTTTTCGCCCTTCTTGCTGGATCGTTGGCGTTTTTCGGTACTGCTAGCGCTGGCGGTTCAGCGTTCGCCGCTGAGGATGATTCGATCCGAGCGGCCAGTTCCATTGTTCAAAGCTGGCAGATCAACTCCGACTCGAGTCCTTTGAATGCTCAAGGGGAAGTCAAGGTGAGCGGAGAACCGGGAGACCGGTTTGTACTATTGCGAGCACCGGCGATCATGACGAAGTTTTCGGGGGAAGGCTTGCGGCTTGTGAAGCGGGACGTTCCTGGACTGGGCCTTTGCTATCTGGTTACGATACCGCTCCAGTTGGATGAAGACGCGGAGGTAGAAGGCGAAATGCCGGAGAACGGTAAAGCCCTCAACCAGGATGTTGTAAAGCTTGTCACGCTGACTGCCAAATTCGAATACCAAGTGGAGGCTGTTTCCATGCGAGCTGGTTTGCCAGTGCTGACCGGTACGGCGGCTGTCCAAGAGGTGACTCTCGACGTTGATCAAAGCAACTGGGAAGTGAAATGTGAAGGGGCAGCCAAGATTGAAAAGCTGGAGTCAGACTCTTCGACGAAAGCGAGGGTCTTGCTTGGGCCGGATGGTGCTTCGATCGTGGTTACGCCCAAGGGCCGAAATGTTTCGAATGAAGAGACCAAGTTCTTTGTTGAAGGCTCCAACCTCTATTTGCCGGGGCCAGGTGTGGTGGACGGGCGACATCGCATCTATGTCAGTACGTCGCAGGGCAAAGTGCGCGAGTTGACAATGCTTGTTCCCGAAGGCCTGACCGTCAGCGGTGTGAGTGGCTGGGTTGGTAATTGGCAGTTCGACTCGGAGTCGCGCAAACTGGATGTGGAGGTCGCAGAGGCGGCGCCAGCGAGTTTCAATGTCATTGTCGAGACGCAACGTGGGCTAGACCCTCTGCCAGCGGAAGTCACACTCTCGCCGCTGCGTGTTGAAAGCGCGGAGGGCGAAGTCGGGTTGATCGGTGTCGCGTTTGGCAACGACGCTCAGCCTGAGTCGGTAGAAGCGGATTCGCTTACGCAAGTGAACCTCGGCGACTTTGACAGTCTCCTGATGCAGGACGTTCAATCGGTACTCCATCGTGTGTATCGCTACGGAGCCAAAGGTGGGAGCCTGAGTCTCAGGGTCGCTCCCGTTTCTCCAGAGGTGCGTGCGATCTCGAAGCAGGTGCTTTCCTTTGGCGATGAACGTGTTGTCCTGGGGATCAACTTTGTAGCGGACATTACCCGAGCGGGACTGTTTAAGTTGAGTTTCGATCTGCCGGAGGGATTGGAAGTCGAGTCTCTCTCAGGCGATGCACTGCACCATTGGTCTGAAATTGACGAAGCGGGAGTCCGACGCGTTGTATTGCACTTGAATGGGCAAACCATTGGAGCGCAGAAATTCGCGCTCACGTTGGGCGGTGCGACTCCGACAGATGTAACTGATTGGGCCGTGCCGCGGTTTGTCGTGAACGAGGCTGCTCGTCAAACCGGCGAATTGGTTGTGCGACCAATCACGGGAATACGGCTGAGGACAATATCACGGCAGAACGTTTCAGAGGCTGACCCGCGTTCGATGGGGGCTACCGAGCAAGGAGCGTTAGCGTTCCGCTTGCTGCAGCAGGATTGGAGTTTGCAAGTCGGAATTGAAAAACTGGCTCCATGGGTTACCGGTCAAGTTCTCCACGACGTGACGGTCCGCGAGGGGCAGACGCGTTCGACCCTGATCGCGGATTTCCGAGTTCAGAATGCATCGATTCGAACGCTCCAAGTTGTCTTGCCCATCACGGACAGCGAGGAGATCAAAACAGTTCGTGCCACTGGCAAGTCGGTGAGTGACTTTGTGCGTACGGCCGAGGATTCGAATGTGTGGGAATTGAAATTCAAGCGGAGGATGGTCGGCAGAATTCAGTTTCAGATTGAGTATGAACGGCGTGGGGACCGAGCGGATGCGGAGAGCCTCGTACCCATTGAGTTCCCAGAGTCGCGGCAACTCGGCTACTACTTCAGCGTTCGAGCTGGAGGAAGGTTGGAGATAGAAACTGGGCCGATGTCGCAGGGCTGGCAAATCGCAGATTGGAACAGCGTGCCTCAAACACTTCGCGACTCTGGAAAACGCACGACTCCAGCATTGGCACTGCGAGCCGTGGCGACGACAACGCCGTTGGCAATTCGTGTGATCAGGCACTCATTGGCCGAAGCATTGAAATTACGTGTAGCGGAGGGAACGCTGACGACCGTTTTATCTCCAACCGGAGATCAATTGACTGCCGTCGATGTTCGCATGGAAGTCATTCAGCGGAGCAGTCTTACGGTAAAGCTGCCCGTCGGTGGTGATTTGTTTAGCATTTTTGTGAATGGTGAAAGCGTGCACTCCATTCGACAGGGCGAAGACGACAACGCTTGGCAGTTCTATATCTTGCCCGGTATGGACGATCGATTCGCAAGCGTACGGTTTGTCTATTCGCTTACGGGAAGCGGTATCGATCGAATGAATCTCGTGAGTCCGCAGCTCAATGTTCCGCTGGAGAATATGAAGTGGAGTGTGATTGCACCACGCGGCTATGAGCTGTCGGACCATGATGGGAATTTGGAGTTGGTGGGACGCGACAACCGCGAGAGCTACGACCGAGACTCGTATCTTTCGAAGGCGAGTGGCAAACGGCAAGTTCAAGCTCAGCAGGCTGCTCAGATGTTGCAGCAAGCGAACGATTTCTTGCAGCTTGGTGAGCAAACCAAGGCTCGGAGAGCACTAAACAGCGTGACGAATTACAACGCGTTGGACGCGGCTTCGAACGAAGACGCTCGCGTGCAGTTAGAGAACTTGCAGACTCAGCAGGCGATCGTTGGGCTGAACACACGGCGTCAACGACTGTACCTGGACAACAGCCGCAGTGATGCTTCGGTAGCGGACAACGAGCAACTACGCCAAGCTGCTTCGATCAATCCGATCCTGCAAGAAGATCAGTTGAATTTCCGGCCGCAAGAGCTCAGTCAGCTTTTGGCTGGGAACTCGAGCGAAGACAATGCGGTGTTGCAGCAGATTGCTGGCCGCCTGGTAATGCATCAACACACCACGGAGCCCGCTCCGCAAGCGATCTTGATCAGCTTGCCCGAAGAGGGCACGGTCTATGATTTTAGCCGCAGTGTGCAGGTGGCAGAGGACGCGCCATTGGAGCTGGAGCTGGCGTTCAGTTCCAACTATCAGCTTCCACCGTGGAAGTGGGCTTTGATCGGAGGGCTCTTGTTCTTGTTTGCCGCCGGGTTGTTTTACAAGCCGGCGAGTGTTGGCAAGGCGAGTGAGTCGGTAGATCAGGGGTAAGAAGCGTTGGAGTGCGGGCGTTCTCTGAACTTTCTACACGCGACGTTTATTGCCCTATCCGCTCGTGGCTTCGCAACCTTGTATGTCGCTTCCCAGGATTTCTCGCTTGGAGCTTGGGAAGTGAAGGTGACGTGAATGGAGATCAAGCTGCCTGTTAGAACGATTTTAGAACTCAAGCTTCCTAGTGAGAAGTAGTTACCTCCCCTCAGGGGAGGTGGCGAGTTCAACGAGCCGGTGGGGTGCGAGCCGCTTAGCTTCTTTAGAAGCCGATGCGGATGGATGCACCGGAACGGGCGTGGCGATGGTAGGGTCGGTGGTAAACAGGTGGAGCGCGGTAGACGCGTTCATAGACAACGGGAGGCTGAGCATAGATGACCGGCTCGCGAACAACGATGGGTTGTTGCCTAATGACCGTTTGCTGCGAGTAGACGGGCTGCTGAGGTACAGTCGCAGGACGTGCCGTAGTGCGACTGGCGATCTGAGTTGCCAGTGGAACGGACTGCATCGCTCCGATAATGTTGTCGCTCACGCCGGCTTGGTGCAGGGCGATAATTTCACTCACTTCAAGTCGGCGTTGGACGCCACGAGCGGAGAGTTGTCCGAGAATCAGCGTCTCGCTCAGTCCACTGCGGTTCATGCTAACGACGTCTTGCGTTGAGATTCCGCTCAAGCGAGTCGTCTGCTGTTGCGTGTAGTACTGTTGTTGTTGAGCGTAGTAGGCTTGCTGTTGAGCGTAACGCTGGCGGTTCAAGTCCTCTTGCTGCGCCTTGCCCAGCAATCCGCCGGCTAGAGCCCCGACTGCACCGCCGATGATCGCGCCTTCGGGAACTTCATCATTCTGATGGCCGATGATCCCACCAATGATCGCTCCCGCGACTCCGCCTGCGGTCGCACTATCACGTGCACGGTACTGAGCCGAGGCGATGTTGCTTGTCAGCATTGCTGTCAAAGCGAGGCCTGTTGCCAGCAAACCCGATCGGAGATTCCGACCTCGAGGGCTGACAGGTTGGCTGAACCGAATTGTATGGGTAGAAAGCAAGCTCATGGGAATGTTCCTGTTACGGAATTCGAATCGATTGGGAAAGTCAGGGAAGCAAGCATTACGCTGCTTGCCGCGGCTTCCACTCTCAATGATCGACATACCAGTTTATTGGCCGTTAGGTAAACAGCTTTTGTGGCTGTAAACACCCCGGGGAACGACTCCGAAGCTGGCTATTTCCGACAAGCAGTCCCGTATCGCTGATTGCTTTGAGGCATCCATTTGGAAGCTAGAAGCTAGCCGAGCCAAAGGTCTGTTGGAAGATCGCTAGGTCGCTATTGTCGATGAGCGTGTCGCCGTTCAGGTCGGCGACGCCGAGTGGCTCGAGTAGGGTGTAGAAGACTTCGAAACTGATCGAGTCGAGGCCGCCAGCTTGGAGAATCGAACCTAGGAAACCGCGTTTGCCGAGGTAGGCGGGATTCAAGCCCAACTCAGTGAAGTTATAGCCGACTTCGTCTACTCCGGCGGCCAAGCTGATTGAGAACTGATCGCTGCCCAGTGTTCCGCCTGCAGAGCCGAGGTAGTCTGCATTGTCGATAAAAAGCAGCGGTTGGTTCTGTAAGACTTGATAGTTTCCAGGCATGATATCTACGAAGCGGTAGTTTCCGGCAAGATCGCTGGTGATGGACAGATCCACTGCGGCTCCGAAAATGTCTGTGCCGAGCAGGCGGACTGCAACGCCTGGTAGAGCTTGTTCGTCTGTTTCCTGGATTCCATTGCTATTCGTATCAATCCATGTCGCTCCAGCGATCGTCGAAACTCCGACGACTTCAGTGGTGTCGATGGCTTGATCATTAGCGGCGTTTCCATCGGCCTCATTGGCAGAGACATTGACGGTGTTCAGGAGAGTTTGTTCGGTTGACGGCGCGGTTACATTCACCGTAATCGTTGCGTCCCCATTTGGCAGAAGTGTTCCAAGGTTGGCGGTGAGACTCGAACCAACCAGATTGAAAGTCCCTTGTGAGACAACAATCGACTCGATGGTTAAGCTGGCGGGAATGGCATCTGTAGCCGTCACTCCGGTTGCTGTGGAAGGGCCTAAATTGGTGACGGTGATGACGTAGGAGAAGGGCCGATTGATGACGGCTGGATCGATGTTGCTAACTTTCGTTACGGCCAAGTCGATCGCGGGTGTTGTTGTCGTAAAGGTGTTCGAGTCCAGATCCGAGGCAACGCGTCCTCCGGTACCGGGCTGGTTGTCGTAGTTCACATTTGCGGAGTTTGTGATGCTGACGCCAGCGCTTCCGATGGATGGATTGACGATGGCCTGAAACGTTACGGTTGCGATGTCGCCCTGCAATAGCTCAGGAATGGAGACGCCGAGTGTGCTGTCTCCGGTCGCATTGCCGCTTGTGATAGAACCATGCGACGTGCTGACCGTGCCGGGGATAAGCTCCAAGTTCGTGTCGGATAGTAGATCAGAGATCGCGAGATCGTAGGCGCCCGCCGTCGAAGCGGCGTTGTGCTGGACTTGGATCGTGTACGGAATCGTGGAACCTGGAGGCGCGGAGTTGGGCGTGGACGACTTGGCGATGTCCAGTACGGGTGCCACGACGTCGATGGCCGCCGTTGCGGTAGAAGTACTTCCACTGACGTCAACGGAAGCGTCGTTGATGATCTGGTCGCCGTTCTGGTTGTTGATGGAGTCGATAAGTCGAGCGGTAACGAGGACTTCAATTTCATCGTCCGCGTTTGTAATCCCGTCCGGAGTGTTTAGGACACTACCGAACGATAATTCGACTCGGTCAAGGATGAGATCGCCGTTGGTGTCGCTAGATGTTTGGGTGGGTGTAGGGACTGTTAGGTTCGACCCGACTCGGCCAACGGAAGCGGATACGAATTCGAGCTGATTCGTGGCGAAGGGGAGTTGATCGAACACGGCGAGCGTGTTTGTTCCTTCTGGGAGCGAGGCCACAATCGAGTAGGTGACGGTTTCTCCAATGAGCAAATCGGTGGCAGTTGGATCGTGCTCCGACTGACCGGAGAGGCTCGAGCTGGTCGCAACGATGGACTTCTCTAAATCTGGCGGTGGGGTGGAGACAGTGGCGGTCGCGTTGGACCTGTGATCGTTTTCTGTCCCACCGTTGTTCGCGGTATCCCCGGTTCGCTCGACTGAATTCGGACTACTTGAAATCGGCGTAGAAACATCGCCCGGTAGACTCGTCCACTCAATACCCGCGACGTTATCCAAACCCGTATTGGCTGGAGCCGAGTTTTGCACTTGGACGTCGAATTCGATCGTGGCTGTTGCTCCTTGTGGGAAATTACTCCAGATGGCTGCCAGATCTCCGGCGCTGTCCGAAGAGGAGTCGAGCGTTGCACCGCCAGCGTTGGTTATGCTCAATGTCGATGGTACGTAGGCTAGGTGGTTGCCCACGGAGTTGATCAGATTCTCCAGGCTTACGTTAAACGCATCTGCGTCACTCGCGATGGAGTGACTGAGCGTAACGGTGTAGCGCACTGTATCGCCCGCGTCCGCGGTAGTTACAGACGGCACAGCACTGATGCTGAGTTCCGGTTCGAGGATGGTTAGATCCGTGGCATTAAAGGCGGCGGTGCTTCCTGCATTCCATCGCAGTTCGCCGCTGTTATCAAGATCCTGCCCTCGGTCGTTCCCACTCGCGTTCAATACAACAGCTCGATAGACGACCGTCAGTGTCTCGGCAACACCGGCGTTGGTATCGGAATTGACCAGCGTTCCGAAGTCGAACGTGACGGACGTTCCATTGGCAGCGATGACGGCGTTCGTAGCTACGTCGGCAAGAGTGCCGCTGCTCGTTGTAACTGACGTCGAGTTGGACGTAACGCTAAGCACGTCAACGATGCTGAGCCCAGTGTCGGGGGTATCGACGAGTGTTGTGCCGGGCATGGTGCCCTGCGGTACCGTGATACTGACGGTGTAATTCACGACTTCGCCGATTGCCACATCGTTCCCACTGGTATGCAGTTGGTCGGTTAGCGTGATTGACTTGACGGGTGTTGGACTGGCTATCGTGACCGAGTCCGATCCGGTGTCGAGGTAGTCGTTTCGGGCGCCTCCGGGATCGGAGGTGTCGCCGGTGCGTTCAACGCTTTGCGGATTCGAGCTTTGAGCCGTCGTCACGTCTCCAGCGATGCTGGTCCACGTCGCCGAAGCGTCATTGGTTATGTTCTCGCCGGGCGTTGCCCCTACACCAACCGTGGCATTGAATTGGATCGTCGCTGAAGCTCCGAGTGCGAATGTGTTGTAGGAAGCAACGACGTTGCCTCCCGTATCGGATGAAGAATCCGGAGTCTGCCCGCCGAAGGTCAGTCCGCCAGCGTAAGCCAGTCCGGTTGGCATGATGTCGGAGAGTACGACATCAAACGCGTTCGCGTCGCTGTTTGCCGTGTGTGTCAGCGTTAGCGAAACGGCCACCGTCTCGTTGGCTTCTCTGGTATTTGGCGTGATGGATTTGGCGACGTTGAGTAGCGGTTCCACGATCGTTAGATCGTCGGCGTCGGCAGAGCGGCTACCACCAGTCCATGTGACTTCGGCGGAGTTGTCGAGTGTTTGTGTACGGTTGTTTCCAGCGGAGTTCAACACGACAGCTCGATAGTCAATCGTGATCGTCTCAGCAGCGAGGTTGTCGGTATCGGAGTTGGTAAGCGTGTCAAAGTCTAGTGTTACGCTGCTGCCGTTAGCGGGAATCGTGGCGGCAGCAGCGATCGCGGCGAACGTACCGGCACTGGAGCTCAACGCGGCGGAGCCCGTGACGCTGAGTACATCGACGATGGCGAGTCCAGAGTCTGGCGTGTCGGTCCAAACGAAGCTGTCGCTGACACCCTCCGGCACTGTGAGCGTGCTGCGATAAGTGACGATTTCACCGATGGCGACATCTTCGTTCGCAGTGTGGGTGAGATTCGTCGAAATGATCGACTTGGAAATAGCCGTCGCTTGGATGATGGCTTGAGCGACATCCGTGGAGTCTACCGAAGTAAAGTCGACACCTCCGTTGGCTCCTGCGTAGTTGAACAGAGTGGCCGTGTTTTCGAGCGTGTCCAGCGGACTGGCGTCAGACTCAACCTGCAAGTCGTACGTCAGAACCAGAATGTTCTGTCCGTCACTATTATCGAATTCATCTAGTGTACCAGCGTTCGTACCATCGCCAATGGCAGCCGTTGCGCCTGGGTCGTCCAGTTCGATTCCGCCGGTGGCGTCGAAGAGCCCGGTCCCTAAGGTCGTGAAGGGAAGGGCGGCGCCGGTGCCATCGGTGATGGATAGATTCAGACCCGTTCCAGGGACGGCGAACCCCGCTGGCAGTGTGTCGCGAAATTGAATGTCGAAGGCACCTAGGCGACTCGTTCCCCGATTCTCGATGACGATCGCAAAGGTAACGAGGTCATCCGCGTCGAGACTGGACGCATTGCTGTCGATCGGAAATCCAGCGAGACCGGCCGAGTTGATCGTTGCAGCGCCTCGGAATCCCGCAGAGCCTGGAGCGGAAAAGGCGACTGGCCCAACATCAGTAGGTGCGAAAATTGCGTTGGGATTGTTCGTAGCCACCACACCTTTGGTGAGATGCAACTCTGGTTCGCGAAGTTCGATTTGAATGATCGCGTCGGCGCTAATGTCCGGTGCATTGGTGGCGTCCTGCACTCGGCGAACTTGATTCGTCAACTGCAGGCCATCTGCAAACGGGGCACTTTGAGCAGTGACCGTAAACAATAGATCGACTGTGGAAATCTGGTTCAGCGGATCGTCAAACGAGCCAAAATCAAACAGCAAGCTATTCGCACCCGTATCAAAGCTCATCGCAGGTACAGCACCGTTGATGCCCCGTAGTGTATCGCTTGGCCCAAATTTGGCTGAACCCGCCGCTGGAACGGATGCATCAACGGTATCGACGAACGTAGTGACTTCGCTGGCGAGCAACACCGGCAGTGGAAGGAAATCTCGAAAGGCCAGTTGCTCGAAGTCGCTGCTGGGTAGCTGCGAAATGAGCTGGTAGGTAATCGAGTCGCCCGGCGAGATTTGAAGCGGTGATGGCAAAGTCGTATTGCCGTTGATCGCGTATATCGACTTCGTGAGCGTTCCCGTAGCGATTTCGAATTCCGTAAAACTCGTGTCGGACTCGGATTGGGTCGTCGGGACGTTCGTGCGATAGTCCAGTAGGTCACCCGTTATCGTGGCGTCGTTACGGAGTTGGTCGCCTTCGTCGATTGACGCGTCTCCAGAGGGGAAATCGTCGTCAAATGAGTCTTGAATGATGGCTTCGAAGGTCAGCGTTCCTTGGGTGGCTCCTAAATCAAACGTACCCGAGCTTGGATCGCCGCCTCCAGTTCCGCTTGTTGGGACCAGTCCACCGTGGATTTGTCCGCCGAGTGTCCGAGTTACGAGTTCATTACTGATGTTGAACTGGATTTGTTGCGTGCCATCTTGAAGGCCAGCGCCGCTGAAGTTGTCCGTGACGATGATGTTCGCTGCGTCGATGTTGCCACTTGATGTTGAGCCGTGCTCCGTGAGCGTCAAAGTCGGAGGCGCTGACGTGTTGAAACGTTGGCCATCAGAGAGTGTGTCGAGGAGAAAGACGTTTTCGAACGCGAAAAAGTCGGAGACTTGGAAGTCGATCGTGTAGAGCAGAGTGTCACCGGCGGAGAAGTCGGCTCCACCTTGATTGTTCGAGATCACCACGGACTTTTGAGTTGCGATGGACTTCGGTGTTAGGATGTGTTCGAAACCGGCCGGATCAGCCGTTGCGATGACTGCAGAATCGCGAGGCGTATCAAGCGGTGTCCATTGACCACTTGCGAACGCTTCGTTCTGGCTAATCGCATCATCCCCCGAGCTTGGATCGATTACCTCAACAGAGTCCGCGTCGCGGAATGGAATGATGTAGGTGAACAACAGGGAGGCGTCTACGTCGGCTGCCGTACCAACCACACTAGGGACGCGCACTGTCAGGAGGTTGTTCGGCGTATTTGCGGGGGTCGCAGGCAAGTTGGTCGTCGTGCCACTTGGACTGATCAAATCTACGGAGACGAGTTCGACGTTGTTGGGAAGCGCATCGGTGATGTCCAGTTGTGTAATTGTCTGTCCATCTGCGATGTTGACGTTGATGCGATACTGGCGGGCGAAATTCGGTCCGCTTGCCGTTTCGTCTTCTTCGCCAACGTAGATCTTTTCTAGCTCGATCAGACGTGTGTCGGGTGCGCTGGTCGGAGTCCAGGACTGCGCGTTGGCGTTGGAGTTGCTCAGGGTAGTTGGATCGACGTCCGGATTGTCCAACGCGTCATTCCCGAACTGGAATCCGGAACGTGCGGCAAACGTCAGCGGTGTAGCAAGGTCGGCCAAATTCGAAAGCTGGACATCAAAGTTCATTGTCGCTGCCGGCTGGTCTGCGGTGAACGAACCAAACGGCAATTGAAACACAAGCAACTGATCGCCGGCCGCTCCCGAAACCGGTAGTGCTGTACCGCTTGCGTCTACTGCATACGGATGGTCTACGGAGCCAACACCCCCGCCGTCATTGGGAAACGTTAGCACAGTTGTGACCAGCGGCGTCGCCAAATAGTTGGCTGAATTTAGGACGTAGGAAAACCCATCAACGCCGGCTCCGTTCACACCGTCCGCCCCATTGACCGGAAGATAGAAGTCAATGAATGGACCAAACCCCGCATCGGTTGCATCGATGTTATCGAACGTCAGTTCAATGCTGGCCGTTTCGCCAATCATGATCTCTGCAGGCG
>JBGCCZ010000159.1:0-9835 GCA_045105035.1 Pirellulaceae bacterium
GAAAGTGCTCTCGAAAACCGGTCGCTACCTATTGAGCTGGTGCGATAAGCCCGATGCTGACAAGAACGGATGGATTCTGCGGGACTTGGGGAACTAAGACGTATTCGTAATCGAGGCGGGTATTAAACCGACCCGTGGACATATTAAACCGACCCGTGGACACAGCATAGACCGACCCGTGGACACAGCATGCCGTGGTGGTTTTACGAACATCCAGTTCGGCGGTTCTGGTGAAAGAGAGAGCCGCATTCAAATCGTACGAGGGGCTGCGGCTTAGTGATTCGTCCGAACTCGCTAAGTCGGCGCGCACGCCGAGCGCAATCGTTGGTTCTGGCTCGGACAAAGATGAGCGAGTGGCAGACTCAAGCCAAGAAGGCTAGCCGGGCCGCGGTGGAGACAGGATGGAATGGCGGTCTTACGACCTCCCAGTTTAGCGGTTTTCGTCAACGAGGGAGCAACATTCGGATCGTAGTAAACGCTTAGGCTAAAAACCGACCCGTGGACACAGCATTCCGTGGTAGTCCAACGAACATCCCGCTCAGCGGTTTTCGTGAAAGAGGGAGCAGCGATCGTATCGTACAAGGGGCTGCGGCTTAGTGATTCGTCCGAACTGGCTACGTCGGCGCGCACGCCGAGCGCAATCGTTGGCTCTGGCTCGGACAAAGATGAGCGAGAGGCAGACTCAAGCCAAGAAGGCTTGCTGGACCTTGGCTCGGACTCGAAAGCGAATCTTGCGGCTACGTGATCGAGCCTTCGCAATCTCATGCGGCTCGCCAGCCACATGATGGAACAGCTCGCCAAAGCCCTGGACTAACTGTAGCCAACTCTTTGGCTTCAGCCCCACGCGTTGAAGCAACGGAGGCATGCTCGGCGGAGTCGAACCCGACTTGCCAGGAACGATCGAACGAGCCGTCCAGTCTAGAAGCGTGAGATACTCCGACTCGCTCATATTTAAAAAGCCCTTGTCGCTGCAGCGAGCCTCGCCAACACTCGGTCGCGGCCCCAAGGCATGACGGAGTTCATCAACGTGAACTGGAGCCAAAGCGGCATCCGATGCAGCAGCTGTTTTCATGTCCGGCGAATTGGGAGGCGTTGGTGTCGCTGACTTCGCTAACAGAGCCTCCAACCGCAGCTTGGCCGACGTAAAGTCACTCTCCTCAATCGTCTGCGCCAAACCAGCTCGGATCGGATTCAGATCCACATACGCCACCGCTGACAATATCGCGGAATCATCGAGCAAACGAACTGCACGAAATCGACTCTCCCAAAACTTGCCCGTTTCCCCCGTCTCGCGATTCGCCCGCTGGCCCACATGCTGGCACAGCAAACGCATCCACCAAGAGATATCACTCAGCCGCGAACGAACCTCCTTCAACCGATCCGGATCCGCGCGAATCGAATTCAACTCAAACTCGGTAGGTTCTTGGGGTGTTCCGTCCTCATGCTTTCGCAGCGGACACAGCATCCGCCAGCGACGGGCTACCTCTGTGTCGTCCCACGTCGCTACGATGTCCGGTCTAGAGCGGAGTACCAAGTGAAAATGGTTCGACATGATCGCGCTACCCAGCAGATCGATACCGAAGTAGGCGGCATGCTGGTTCAGCTTCCTCTGCATCCAGCGTTTTCGATGATCAAAGTTCTTTCCACTGACCGGATCATCGCCCAGTAAAAAGCACCTGCGCACTGCACGATTCATCACGTGGATACACGCAATTTCGTCTGGTGAAAACAGTTCTTCTCTCGCGAGCTGAGCCACGGCGACAACCTCCTTAAGCAATCAAAACAACGACTGCACAGAAGACGCGTCCAGCGACCAGAACCTTACAGGGAATTTCTGCTAAATTGAGAAACATGCCTCACCAAGGCATGCTGTGTCCTCGGGCACTGGGCACTTGACGTGTCCTCGGGCACTTGACCATACCCCACGGAAACGCCACTTTCATGCCACGAACAGCGATAACAAAACGCAAGAAAAACGCTACGGGGAGAGAACGTCGGGGTAAATTCCGCAGCGATCGCTGGCTGTTTTTGGAATAGAGCGAATTTTCGCCGAGCGATTCGAGGGGAGTGTGCGTAGCATCCATATTGCACGCCTGCATTGTTGCGAGCAAGACGCTGCATTCGAGCCGTCAGGGCCAATCCGTTTTTCAAGCTTCACAAAGTAGCTCGAATCTACGAGCCGAGAGTATGCTGCGTACCGGCCGGGACAGTCGGGCTACTATCATGCCCATGTTGAATCAGTGACGTACCCTGATTTGAGCCGCGTATCGAATTGGAATAGAAATCTGATGAAGTTAGTCTGTTTGATATCGATACTTTTGACATTTGTACTGATCGTCAATCTTCGCGGTGCAGACGAGACCGCCGAACAGACTGAGCACGTCGCCGCGAAGTTTGTCGAACTTGCACCAAGTTTTTTTCCCGGCAGTAGGTCGCTTCGATTACGTATGAAAGCAGATGAGCGTCGCTTCGGCCACCTCACTCGCCCGTGGGAGACTCGTTCGCAGACAGTGGCCGGTGACGTTTTCTTAGGCGAAGAAGCGTTCGCGTTGAAAGAGAGCAATGCGGGCAAGGAGATGATCACTGCCTACACCAAGGACTCTTTGCTGCGTACCGAAGAGGGGATCGTAAAGAAGCAGACGCGGAATGACCATTTCGAGTACCTCCGTACGAGCTGTCGATACTCACCTGCGACACTGGTGCGGCACGTACTGAATCAACAGAATGAAATAGAATTCGATATTGACGGAGAACAAGAACAGTTAGTGGCTTTCGGCTCCCATGGTGATGAAAACTTCGAATGTCGATTTTCATTGGAATCTTCACAATTGGATTCGATTGTTTGGAAACGGCACCACGAGATGTGGGGAGACCAAGTTATCGAGTTCAGTTATTCGGATTGGGAATTGCTTGGTCCAGTAAGGTATCCGACCAGCATTGTTGAGAAGACTTTTGGCACGACGACATTTCGATTGTCAGTGCTTAGTGCGGAGTTTGAAGAGTTTCCTGCCAGTGCAAAGATTCCTGCGGACTACCAGCTGCAACCGGATGAAAGCTTGCCCAAGGAGTTAGTCGAAGTCGACAAGTACAACGATCGAATCACGTTTCTCCACGTCACGCACACCGACTCACGTTCGACCATAGTTGAGTTCAATGACTTTTTGTTGGTCATCGATGCGCCAGTGTCTTCGCGCAATGGCCAGCTAATCCTAGACAAGATTGCTGAGCTTAATTTGGGGAAGCCAGTTCGTTACTTCGCGTTCGGACACCATCATCCTCACTATCTGGCAGGCATGCGTTCGTTCGTGGCTCAAGGAGCGACCATCCTCACGACCAGCAAGACAGTGCCCTACCTCAAGCAACTCGTTAAGTTTCCCCACACGCGAAGGCCGGATGATCTGGCGGACAAACCGCAGCCCCTGAAGCTTAAGATATTTGACGGCGAGGCAGAAATCACAGACGGCGAGTACTCAATGAAGGTTTTCGACATTGGCTTAGATTCCATGCATACCACGGACTACCTGCTGTTCTATTTCCCAAAGGAGAAGTTGCTTTTCCAGGACGATGGTGTCTGGCTTAGGAAGAACGCTCCTGTCCGGGAGCGAACCAAAGCGATCTATGATGCTGTGAAGAAGCGAGAACTGGAAGTCGTCGACTGCATCCAAAGCTGGCCTACCAAGAATTACGGAGTTAAAACCAAGATCAAGTTTTCAGAACTGGATGCGGCCGTTGAAGCGACTGCAAACTAGGCCAACTAGCTTCCGTGGGCCTATCGGTAGTTGCTAGGCGGACAGTTGTAGGCAACTTTGAAGGCTCCATTAACAACAAGGCATGCTGGACGACAAGGCATGCTGAACGACAAGGCATGCTGTGTCCTCGGGCACTCGGTCTGCAAACGCAAGTGGTTTCGACCATCGATTTGCGTCAGCGATACGGAAAGTTCAATAACCTTGTGCACACGGCTCCTGTACCCAACCTAAATGGTGGGAAGGGCACTCGTTTGCTTCGTTTTCGCGGATTGCATCCAAGTGACGTCCGTGATTTCAGTGTTGGGCTTCCGAATGCGTTGTCATTCCTAAACCGCAAGATGCCGCTCTCTAATACGATGGGAATCGTCGGCTTCTTTGAGGGGCCAGACAACTTGTTGGCTGAGTCTTTTCCAACTCGGCTACCGAAGTTGAGGAGCAGACGCAATATGATCGAAATTCCCGCTCCGACAAACGCCATTGGAAGCACTTCTATCGTGGACGTTGTCGAGCGAGACGAAGAGATCTTGCTGACAACCGTTGCCCCTGTCTCAGAGAAAGCGTTCGGATATTTTCTGAACAGGATCGATTTGAGTGTATCCAGTGATCGAGCCTATTATCGTTCGGGGCAGTAGAGAAGCAGTGCATTTAATCTTCCACCAACTCCAGCAGCACAACACCTCCATCTTCGTGACTGTTCAATGTTCCCTTGATTTGAAGGGGTTGTGACAATGGTTTCACCATGCGAAATATGAACTCAGCGTTTCACAAGTTTGTGCTTCGTTGCTTTGTCTTTTTCGCAAACAACAAGGCATGCTGTGTCCTCGGGAACTCAGGCACTCGGTCACAAGGCATGCTGTGTCCACGGGCACTCGGTCATGCTGTGTCCTCGGGAACTCGGTCTCGTAGGCAACTTTGAAGGCTCCATTAACAACAAGGCATGCTGTGTCCTCGGGCACTCGGGCAACAAGGCATGCTGAACAACAAGGCATGCTGTGTCCTCGGGCACTCGGGCACGGTCTGTCCTCGGGCACTCGGTCAACTTTCCCGAAACTGCGTTGGGATACGCCAAGTTGGTGGATCCCGAACTGGCGGCCTCCTAAAGTAGACTACATCCGGGGTAGAGCCCCGGTGTATGCGACTCCGGGTAACGCTGAAGCACCAAAGTCGTGGCAGTAGCATCGACGGCTGTCAGTCCTTTTTTCCTCCGCGGACCATCGAAATGAAGACGTTTGCAAATTTCACGGCCCTTCTGTTTGTCATGCTCGTTGCGGCGTCCCTCAACGCTGCTGAACGCCCAAACTTCCTGATCATTATGGCGGACGACTGCACCTACAACGATCTCCCGCTGTACGGCGGACAGAATGCGAAGACTCCCAATATTGATGCATTGGCAGCCCAGGGACTGACCTTCAATCAGGCCTATGTCGCCTCCGCCATGTGCCAGCCATGTCGAGCCGAATTGTTCACTGGACAGTATCCGCTGACCAACGGTTGCGCTTGGAATCATTCGGCATCACGTCCGTCGACCAAGAGTCTGCCGCATCTGCTTCGTCCGCTTGGCTATCGCGTCGGAATTGCGGGAAAGGTACATGTCAAACCGAAGGTCTCATTCCCGTTCGATGACGTGGCGGGGTTCGAGCCAAATTGCGTTGACAACCCGACTCAGCCACATAAATGCGAAGACATTCAAGCCTACATGGCTGCGGGAGCCGAAACGCCGTTCTGCTTGACGGTTGCGCTGGTCGAACCCCATGTACCTTGGGTCATGGGCGATGCGTCGCAGTACCCTCCGTCCGAAATCAGCTTGCCGCCGAATCTCGCGGACACGCCGTCAACGCGAAAACACTTTGCCGACTACTTAGCTGAAGTCACCTATATGGACGAACAAGTCGGCGAAATCCTCGAGAGCTTGAACGCGTCGGGCGAGGCGGCAAATACGGTGGTGATCTTCACCTCAGAACAGGGATCTCAGTTTCCCGGCTGTAAGTGGACCAATTGGAACACGGGATTGCACACAGCCATGATCGCAGTTTGGCCATCAAAAATCGTTGCGGGAAAGCGAACCGACGCACTAGTTCAATACGCCGACGTCACTCCAACATTAGTTGAGCTCGCAGGCGGTGAGCCGTCGGCGACGTTCGATGGGACCAGTTTCGCTGAAGTGCTCCGTGGGAACGCTGACACGCACCGCGAATTCGCATTCTCCATGCACAACAACCTGCCTGAAGGGCCACGCTATCCGATTCGTTCGGTCACCGATGGCAAGATGCGTTATATCAGTAATTTGTTGCCCGGCGAGCTGTATATGGAGCACCATTTGATGGGGGGCGGCAGACTCAATAACCCCTATTGGGCGACTTGGATGGGCGTCAATCCAGCTCAAGGACGCGAGACCTACGAGTTAATGAAACGGTACATGCGACGTCCCGCGGAACAGTTGTACGCCACCAGCGATGATCCCTACGAGATGACGAATCTTGTGGAAACACAGGGGCATCAGAAGTCCAAACGCCGATTGCGTGCCGCGCTTGAGCAATGGATGCAGTCACAAGAGGATCCCGGGGCACCCGTGGATACGATGGATGCCCTTCGAGCGTCTCGCCGCGGTCAGCACCTACACGGAGTGACCAAGTGAGAAAGGCCGGAGGGCAGGTCGCGAGTCTTATTAACGATAAGAGTGGGGGACGAGTGCTGTGTCCTCTGGCGACGTGTCCTCTGGCGACGAGTGCAGAATGGGAGGATGACAGATTTGTTCAAGCTCTTACCGAACTCGAGCCTTTGATTGGCCTGGGCATTCTTGGTCTCTCGCGCGCCAATACAGTGTGCGTAGGTGCACACGCTGCAATCTGAATGCGAGTCCCGGCCGCACACCTGCACACTTCTGTGCTCGTCGCGGTGCTTCCAATCGTTCGGGCCTGTGTCTTCTGACCTTTTATGTCTTCTGACCTTTTAAGTGCAGGCAGTTTGAACATTCAGGCCCGAACAACGCCTGGCAAAACTCGTTTTGGCGATCCCTGTGAGTTGGTCAATCACTTTCGATTGAGATCCGCGCGAGTTTCAATCGTTGTTTCGCTAGCCTGGCACTACGTTTGCATTTAAACCTCTTTCAGACGTTCCACCCATGTGACTCATGAAAGAAGGAAATGACCATGGCAATGCATGTACTACTTGCGGTTGATGGTTCTGAGGCTTCCCAACAAGCCATCGAGGTTGTCAAGCAGCTTCCCTTTCGCGAGAAGCCACACGTTACGTTGGTGACCGCGATCAAAGAGTCTCCACTCGACTTGAGCACTACACCAGATGGCGTGGCGGTCTACGAAGCTGAGAAACGCAGCGCGCTCGAGGTGCTGAAGAGAACCGCTGACGATTTGAAAGAATTCTGCACTCCGTGTGAGACGACTGTGCAACACATGCACGCGGGCACGCTTATTCTACGAACTGCGGAGGCAGTCAAGGCGGATCTGATCGTGATGGGCGCGCACGGGCACAACGCGATCTATCGTGTCGTAGTCGGTAGTACGGCCGACCATGTTGCCAACAATGCAAAGTGCAGTGTCCTATTGGTGCGGAAGCCATTCAAGCTCGACGACGGTTGGAATCTGATGTTGGCCACAGACGGCTCTGAAGAATCGACTACTGCCCGGGAACAGATCATCGCCTTGGAGTGGCCAAAGGACACGGAGCTACACATCACCAAGGTGTTCGAGCGGCCCAACTTAGTTCCGGAGGCGGAGGTCTATGATCCTCCCGCACTAGATAAAGCGGGGCGTGAACTCGAGCAGCTTGCGGGATTCGGGGACAGCGTGAACGTGACTTGTTCCGTTAACGAGGCGTTGCACGTGGGTAGCTCGTTGCGTGAGCTAGCCGAAAAACGCAAAGCCGATGTGTTGTTCGTCGGCGCGACTGGGAAATCACAGGTAGCGAGGCTGTTCCTGGGATCCGTCTCACGTTTCTTGATGCATCACACCGACTGCGCGATATGGATTACAAGGCAGAGGACTTGGGACTAAGCCGCGTGACGACCCGAGTTCGGATTCAGGATCGCACAAATGCGTTCGAACTCGTCGTTGTTGGCAAAGTTGATGCTGATCTTGCCTTTGCCGCGCGAGTTTTGACGAATCTCAATCTTCGTGCCTAACGAAGATTTCAATTGTTGCTCCAGGGCGGCAACTTGAGGCGAGATACTCTGACGCTTCTTGGTTTTTGAGTTGGGCAGGTAGCTATCTTCGGCGTCTAGTTGTTCACTGACGCGGCGCTCTGTTGCTCGAACACTCCAGCCTTCGGCGATAATCTGTTGGGCAAAGGCGACTTGCTGCTCTTCTTCCCCGAGTGGTAGCAGAGCCCGCGCGTGACCGGCGGTGATTTTTTCATGCTGAACCCACTGTTGAATTTCTTCAGGCAGTTCGAGCAGTCGCATCAAGTTGGCAATGGTGCTGCGGTCGATCTTGAGTCGCTTTGCCAAGTCCTCTTGCTTGCACTTGTGTTCTTTCAAGTAGCGGCGGAAGGACATCGCTTTTTCGATCGCGTCCAAGTCCTTTCGCTGTAGGTTCTCAACGATGGCGAGTTCGGCAACTAGGCGATCGTCGGCTTCGCGTATTTCAGCGCGAATGGTGGGCAGGCCGGCGGCGATAGTAGCTCGCAAGCGGCGTTCACCGCTGATCAACTGATAGCGTGTGCCGACGCGGCGGACCAAAACGGGCTGCAACTGCTGGTGCTCGCGAATACTCTCAGCAAGCGCGTTGATCTCTTCTTCGTTAAATTTTCTGCGAGGCTGGAAGGGATTGTTGTCGATTTCTTCGACATTGATCTCGCACGAGCCGCCCACTGGTTGTTCGAATTCGGCCAGCGGAATGGAGCCGGTGACCGAGCGACGGTCGGGCTCTGGCGTTTTCGCGGAACGCGGACGCTGCCGCGCAGCTTGTCCCGCCGCAGCCTGTGGAGGCAGGGAAAGGGAGGTGCCCGGCGATGTAGGAGTACTGGAGCTCACTTCACCGTCGACAACGGTGTCTTCCTCTAGGGGAGACCCCAGAAGCGCGGCAAGTCCTTTGCCAAGCCGTCGATCCTTAGTCACGTTCCAGTACCTCCATGCACAATTCGAGATAAGCGCGACACCCACGACTTCGCGGAGCGTAATCCATTACGCTAACACCGTGACTGGGGGCTTCCGAGATAGCCACATCGCGGGGAATGACGGTGTCAAATACGATGTCACCGAAGAATTCCCGGACTTCCGTGTCCACCTCATGAGTCAGTTCGAGGCTGGGATCATACATGGTTAGTAGGATCCCGCCAAAGGTCAATCTGCCTGGTCCGTTCTGCATTACATCGCGAATTACATGAATCATCTGGGTAAGCCCTTCCATTGCGTAATATTCGCACTGGATCGGCATCAAAACTTCGGTGCTAGCACTTAACGCAGCTTGCGTAAGCTGCCCAAGCGAGGGCGGGCAGTCGATCACGACGTAATCGTACGAGGCCATTCCGGATTCAAGGTGCTGACGGAGGATCTTGGAGTCACGTTCTTCGCCGCGTTCCAGACGGTCAACGTCAACGAAGCTGCGGCTGCCGGGAAGGAGCTTTAGATTCTCCCAACTGGTGGAAGTCACACTTTCCTTCAGCGGTTTTTGGAGGAGCAATGGATGGGCCGAAGCGGTCTCCATGCCGACTCCCGTCGTCGCGTTACACTGCGGATCCAAGTCGATTAACAGAGTGCGTTCGCCAGCCGTCGCCATGCCGACAGACAGGTTTACAGCGGTGGTCGTCTTGCCGACTCCACCTTTTTGATTCGCGATGCAGATAATTCGAGCCATGGCGGATTCTGATGAATCAGGCCGCCCAGGTGAACGTCAATATCGGCCATAATATTGTGGGGCTGTTGCAAGCATTAGCGTCGAGTCGCCAAAGCACTTGCGAAATACGCCGTCGAAGAGCCGCGATGACGAAGCAGGTGCGGAGCTGAGCCAGCGTCGAGTCCAGAGTCCAGAGTCCAGAGTCCAGAGTCCAGAGTCCAGAGTCCAGAGTCCAGAGTCCAGAGTCCAGAGTCCAGAGTCCAGAGTCCAGAGTCCAGAGTCCAGAGTCCAGAGTCC
>JBGCCZ010000160.1:0-17631 GCA_045105035.1 Pirellulaceae bacterium
CCGAGGTCGTGGTGGTGCTGGCGGGCGTGGTGGGGCGGGCCAAGGTCGTGGCCAGGGAGGTCCTGGCGGGCGAGGAGGCCGAGGTGGCCGCGGTCGCATGGATCCAGAACGCATGCTGCAGTTCATCATGTCACAAGACGAGAACGGCGACGGGGTCTTGGACAAGAGCGAGGCTTCCGAGCGTATGCAAGGACTGTTCGAACGCTTCGATCGGAACGGCGACGACAAGATCACCAAGGATGAGCTATCTCCGCCTGGAGAAACCGCAGAGTCCGCAGATGATCCTGCAGAAACGGAAGGAGAAGAGAAGAAAACCGAAGAAGCAACAAAGGATCCGGAAGCGACTGAGAAAGACGAGCCCTCCGGCGAAGAGTCCTCGGAGTCAGACGAGCAAGCGACGGAAGAAGAGGCTGCCAACGCGGAGGCAACTGCTTCCGAAACTGACGCTGCCTCAGAAACTGAGACTCCCAATGAACCAATGGCTACGAATGCAGCCTCCGGCGATGAGCCTGAAGAAAAGACTGAGGACGCGGAAGCGACCGGCGACCCGCTTTCAGGTACTTACGATGGCAAGTTCATCAGTGAGAACATGCCGCCAGGTGAGGGCTTTACACTTGTGTTGAAACTGCAAGACGACAACAAGGTAAAGGGCTCTTTCGAAAGCTCTCGCTCGGATGGTGACATCGCAGAAGGCAAGTTCGATCCCGTTTCTGGATCGCTGACCATGGTCGCAACAACGGACCAAGCGGAACTAGAGTTCTCTTGTAAGCTCTCAGGCACGAAGATGTCCGGCACGATCGATATTAATGGAGGTTCTTTCTCGATTGATTTCGAAGCTACACGAACGGGCGACGCATCCAGCGAAGGCGAAGCCGAAGAGAAATCCGATGGCAGCGTTCCGTTATACGAACTCGTCTCCGACCCACGTTGGGTTAGCTCTCTTCATGCGTCAAGCTTTGCCGATGGACGTTGCTACCTAACGCTAGACGGTCACCGCAGCAATGATGACGAGCCGCATTTGTTCGTAACTGAGAACTACGGCAAGACATGGCGTTCGATTCGAGCCAACCTGCCAACCAGCGCTGGTTCGACTCGTGTGTTACGCGAAGACATCGAGAACGAAAACGTGCTGTACCTGGGTTGTGAGTTTTCCGTATGGGTTTCGATCGATCGAGGCAAGACTTGGACTCGACTCAACTCGAATCTGCCAACAGTCGCGGTACACGAAATTGCCCAGCATCCAACTCGAGGCGAGATTGTGGCTGGCACGCATGGCCGTGCGATCTGGATTATGGATGCGACTGCCTTACGACAGTTGTCGCCAGAGTCCTTGAAGTCGGACGTCACTCTCTACGAACCGAACAAGGCAATTCGCTGGCGTTCGGGAGTAGAGAGAGGGAGTGCCGGAACGCGCGACTTCGTTGGCCAGAATCCGGACTCTGGTGCGAAAATCTTCTACTCACTCGGCTCGAACGTTCGCAGTGCGGAGTTGACCATTTCCACGCTCTTGGGCGAGACACTGTTCGAAGAAGACGTCGATACGAGTGCCGGTCTCCATGCGGTGGACTGGAACATGCGACGCGCCTCGTCGGGAAGAGGCCGACGTAGCAGTAGCGTCCCTACGGGAGACTACTTAGTGAAATTAAGTGTCGATGGTCAAGACTACAAGTCGACTCTTAACGTCGTATCAGATCCTTCTCGCCCGTCCCCAGTGACCTCGGACGAGGAAGTCGAGTTCTGGGAAGCGATGCTCGGCCTCAACGAGGAAGAGGGCGAAACCGGAGAAGGAGACTCTGGCCTGTAACCGACAAGAAGTCCTAAAAAGTCTCGAGAAGGCGAAACGCAGTTATGTGTTTCGCCTTCTTTTTTTGCAGGTAGCGGCCAAGTCCGTGACCAGCTGTTCTATACGTCGATGTCTTGCCGGAAGTCGCGGGTCGCTGACTTCAAAGGTTGGTCTTCTGTACTATGAGCCTTGCTGAAGTCCACGCGATCGTATCTGCGTAAAATCCGAACTGTCAAAGGCGGTATAACCGTCACGGCAATCGCGAATGAGATCCGTGACGCTCGCGAGCCCCCTGAGTCAGGGCTTTCTTCCCAGTTGGGATTCTATGGTTGAGGCATGCGGATCATCGGATTTCGATCCAGCACTTCGAATCGCCCACTTCAACCATCGAGTCCCCAATGCCGATCGAATCGGGTCTGCCCTCATTGCAACCAATCGCTGCGCCCGTTTTAAACGCGGTCCCGCTGGCTAGTGCTGAAATTGAGTCAAACACGTCAACGACTCGAGCGTTGCGTTCCGTGATTCATGTCATTAACGGTGAACATTTTTCAGGCGCCGAACGCGTTCAACAGCATCTCGGCCAGCGACTCGCCGAATTTGGTTACGCGCCACGCTTTGCCTGCCTGAAACCCGGCAAATTCGCCGACCACTGCGAACTGGCTTCGGAGACAATCTTCGACGCGAGCATGCAAAGTCGATTCGATTTGCGTGCGGTCGGCCGACTTGCCGCCTACGCGAATGAGCACGGCGCCGTTTTGCTGCATGCTCATACGCCTCGAACGGCACTGATCACATCGATGGTATCCAGAAAGACTGGTATTCCCTGGGTGTATCACGTCCACAGTCCAACATCCCGTGACAGCACTCGTGGGATGATCAACAAAATCAATCTGTTAGTGGAGCGATTGGCCATTCGTTCCTGCGATCGACTCGTGACTGTCAGCCGAAGCCTCCGTCGCGAAATGTTGCGACTCGGTGTACCACGCCGCCGCCTTGCCGTAGTTCCCAATGGCGTCCCGGCGTCGCCACCCATTCAGCCTGCCACACGTATGGACCATGAAGCCTGGAACATTGGCATGATCGCTCTTATGCGCCCTCGTAAGGGTGTCGAAGTCGCATTGGAAGCGATGAGCCACCTCCAACAAAATCTGAATCGTAACGACATACGTCTTCAGTTGATTGGCTCCTTCGAAACCCCAGAGTACGAGCAGGAAACTCGTCTGCTTCAAGAGGAGCTATGCATCGGCTCCAGCGTCGACTGGCAAGGCTTTGTGCGCGACATACCCAAGGCTCTGCTGGACTTAGATGTACTGGTCCTGCCAAGTCTCTTTGGCGAAGGCATGCCGATGGTCGTACTCGAGGCCTTAGCCGCGGGAGTACCCGTCGTGGCGACTAGCGTTGAGGGAACTCCGGAAGTTGTACGCCATGGCAGCGAAGGGCTGTTAGCCGAGCCCAGAAACGCACAGAGTCTAGCCAACTGTATTGCCGAATTGACGGCCAACCGAACGCGCTGGGTCGAATATTCGAATCAAGCTCTACGTCGGCATCGCGAGTCGTTCAGCGAATCTGTTATGTGCGAGCGAGTCGCCAAAGTCTACGATCAACTCTTAAGTGAGAAAACCAGCTGAGTCGAATCGAACCTGCAGCTAGTCCGCTTTGAAGGCGAGAGAACCTCAACCTGCTGACGTGCTCGCGACCTTCTCAATACGGTTTGCAGAAAACGGTTTGCAGAAAATTTCATCGCCACGAGATCGTGATCACTCGACGTCGGTCGTGGCTAAATAGCGAAACCCTCTAAGTCTTGCGCCGGCGCTTCTTGATAGCCGTGCGGTTCCATCGAACATCCAGCTCGGCCTTGGCTGAGCGAGCGGATTGCGGACGAGTAGCCGAACAACTCTTTGAGCGGGGCGAAAGCGATGACGCCCGTCATGATTCCTCGAGACTCAGTGGAGTCGATGATTGCACGCCGCTGTTGCAGATCGCTGACGATATCGCCGACATAGTTATCCGGAGTCACGATATCCATCCGCATGATCGGCTCGAGCAGGGTTGGCTGAGCGGCCTTTAGTCCTTCATCGAAGCCATCATTTGCGGCAATTCGAAATGCAACTTCGTCCGATCCAACTTCTCGCATTTCTCCGCCAACCAAACTAACTCGCATGCCGGACAGCGGAAAACTACCAATCACCCCGCCACCTTCTGCTCGCCCGCGCAGCTCTTCCATCACGGCGTCCTTCAGCTCATTGGGCAGGGCGTCTTCTCCGAAGAAGCGATCCAAGATGATGCAATCAGCCGAACGATCTTCGAGCGGCTCGACTTCCAGTTGAACACGAGCAAACATCTGAGTCGCACCAATCTGCCGATTGCACTGCCCCTCGACCGTCACTTTATTAGCAATTGTTTCCCGGTAGTTCACTCGCGGCTTATAGAACTTTACGTTCAGATTGAAATCCCTTGTCAGCCGGTGCTTAATCACGTCTAGGTGCAGTTCACCCATCCCCGAAATCAGCGTCTGGCCAGACTCTTCGTTCTCTAGAGCATCGAAAGTCGGATCTTGCCGTTCCAGCATCTCCAGAACTTCGGATAACTTTTTGCGTTCACCCGTATTCTCGGGTTCAATCGCCATCGAGATGACGGCTTGGGCGAATTGAATGCTCGGCAACTGAATCGGATCTTTGGTATCGCAAAGCGTATCACCCGTGATTGAGTCTCGAGGGCCAATAGCGCAAGCGATATCTCCGCACTCAAGCTGCTCTACTTGGCCCTGCTTCTCCTTCTTCGTTGCATGAATCTGCCAAAGCTGGGCGACGTTCTCTTTCTTGTTCCGGTTTGGATTGAGTACTCGTGAATTGGAGTTCAGCGTCCCCGAGTAGACACGAATCCAGTACAAATCGCCGGTCTTTGCTGGCAAGATCTTAAAGACCAAAGCACAGAACGGATCCTTCGGCGATGGCTTTCGTGACAGCTCCTTGCCTTCTTTTTTCGGATCCACTCCAACGACAGGTGGTCGATCGAGAGGGCAGGGGAGGTAGTCGCCAACAGCGTCCAATAAGGGCTGGACTCCCATGCCGTGCAACGCGGAACCGCAAACGACTGGCTGGATCGTTCGGCTCAGGCAACCTTCGCGAAGTGTTTTCCGAATTAGTTCTTCGGGAATATCCTTCTCCTCCAAAAACAGCTCCATCATTTCGTTGCTGATTTCGCACAGGTGCTCCATCATCGACTCGCGCCAGACTTGCGCGTCGTCGAGCATGTTTGCAGGGATCTCCTCGGCGACCGCTTCTCGTCCGTCATCGTTTTCCGAAAAACGAACCATTTTCATTTGAATTAGATCGATGACTCCGACAAACGGATCGGCTACATGTTTGGGGCCCATTCCGACTGGGATCTGAATCGGAACTGGCATCGCGTTCAGCCGCGGACCGATCTCATCCAGAACACGGTAAAAGTCAGCGCCTTCGCGGTCGAGCTTATTGATGAACACGATCCGTGGTACTTCGTACCTATCCGCCTGGCGCCAGACAGTTTCACTTTGCGCCTCAACCCCTTCACGGCCACTGAAGACCACGACGGCTCCATCGAGAACACGCAAGCAACGTTCGACTTCAGCCGTAAAATCCACGTGCCCTGGCGTGTCGAGCAAGTTGACCGTGATCTTCTTCCAATTGAACGTCACACAAGCCGAGTAGATCGTGATACCGCGTTCTTGCTCTTCTGCATCGTCGTCTGTCTCCGTCGTACCAGAATCAACGCCACCCGCCTTATGCTTCGCACCACTCACGTAGAGCATACGTTCGGTGACGGTGGTCTTTCCGGCATCGATGTGAGCGATGATCCCAATATTACGAATGGATTCAAGGTCACGAGCCATGGTGTTTTCCGCTGTGCGCTAGTGAAATTGTTCGTTCAGACCTTCGGTGTGCGAAGAGCGTTCAAGAACGCAATCTTTTATTGAAGGTCTCGATGCGGCAATAAAAAAAGCCACGTCATCAGCAAGAGGACGTGGCCTTAGTGTGGTTCGACTAAAACTACCAGGCGAAGTGAGCAAACGCCTTATTGGCCTCAGCCATACGGTGTGTATTTTCGCGGCGAGAAATCGCGGTACCTTCCTTGCGGTAGGCAGCCAACAACTCTTCAGCCAACTTCTCGTGAACGGCTCGGCCCTTCTTTTCACGAACAGCCGCCAATAGCCAACGAATTGCAAGCGACTGCTGTCGAGCTCGATTGACCTGCATCGGCACTTGGTAAGAAGCACCACCGACTCGCTTTGAGCGAACTTCAATGAACGGCTTCACATTCTCGATAGCCTGTTCGAAAACTTCGATTGGCGGACGATCCGAAACCTTAGTGCCGATGTAATCGACCGCGTTGTAGAACACTCGTTGCGCAGTCGATTTCTTGCCGTCATACATCAGGCAGTTGATAAACTTGCCCGCCAACAACGACTGAAACTTCGGATCCGGCCGCAGTGAAGTGCGACTTGCTGTGATTTTACCCATCGAATTTATCTGTTCTAAAGCTAAGTGTCTCTAATCTGATTCCGATTCAGTCCGAACGCTACTTCTTCGCGCCATAACGGCTGCGAGCCTGTTTACGGCCATCCACGCCCAGCGTGTCGCGTGCACCACGGACGACCTGGTAGCGAACCCCTGGCAAATCGCGTACTCGACCGCCTCGCACGAGGACAATCGAGTGCTCCTGCAAGTTGTGGCCTTCGCCAGGAATGTAAACGGTGACTTCCTTGCCATTGGATAGACGAACCCGCGTAATCTTCCGAAGAGCCGAATTCGGCTTCTTTGGCGTCATCGTCCGCACTTGCAGGCAAACACCTTGCTTGTGAGGGCACTTATCCAAGACGACCGATTTGGTCTGCTTGCGTTGTACTTTGCGGTTTCTTCGGACCAACTGGTTAATTGTTGGCATCGTGTTTCCAGCTTGAAAAAGTGATTCTATTTGCTTCAAACGGCATTCGCAGGGGCTCCCTCGCCCAACGATTCTTCAGTACCAGAGGTGGGACTCGAACCCACACGCCCTTGCGGGCACTGGATTTTGAATCCAGCGCGTCTGCCAATTCCGCCACTCTGGCATTTGGTCTTCCTGGCGACCGGCGGAATGAATCCTTCGAAATGGCAATTTCCAACCGATTTTGACTTAAAAATTAAATCGAATTCCGGTGTTCACCACAAGCCCCGATTCTCGATTGCGAAGATTTCTTTCGGTTAGATCCTGTAGCATCGTGAATAACTGATCGCGTTAAGCCGAATAATGGACACAATTTGTCCCACTGGGGAGGATCCATGGCCGGCTGACCCATCATTTTGGTCCAAAATGTGCTACACAATGGCAATCCATGGGTCTTGCTGCCAGTTTTTTGACCGAAGTTGTTTGATTCGTTGATGCAGACAACGAGCCCCCAGTTTGTGAACGAGGGAAGCGAACGATGTTTTTCTTTGATATTTGGTACTTCATTATTATCGCACCAGCACTACTGTTGGCCTTCGTGGCTCAGTGGATGGTGAAGTCAGCCTATACGAAAATGAGCCGCGTCGGTGCTTCGATGACGGGCTATGCTGCGGCCAAGAAGATTCTAGACCACCATGGTCTTTATGACGTTTCCATTGAGCAGACGCCCGGGGAACTTTCCGATCATTACGACCCACGAGGCAAAGTCTTGCGTTTGAGCCCAGGTGTCTACGGCGGCCAATCGATGGCGGCGGTCGGAATTGCAGCTCACGAAGTCGGACATGCCCTGCAGGACGCGAAGAAGTACGCTCCTTTGGTGCTTCGCAACATGGCCGTCCCAGCCGCAAACTTCGGGAGTAGTCTCGGATCCATTGTATTAATGGTCGGTCTGGTCATGACTATGTCCTTGGCGACTGCCGCTCTGGGCAAGTGGGTTTTCTTGGCAGGGATTGTGCTGTTTTCCATGACAGTCGTATTCCAAGTAGTCAACTTGCCAGTCGAGTTCGATGCCAGCGCTCGGGCGAAAGTGGATTTGGTGAACCTAGGCATTATCTCCGGTCCGGAACTACCTTACGTTAGCAAAGTCTTGAACGCTGCGGCCTTGACCTACGTCGCAGCCACACTGCAGGCAGTCCTAACCCTGCTCTACTACGTTTGGCGTTACATGGGGACTCGCGATTAACGCAGGCGGCTCACGCTGAGAGATCGAATACTGCGAAGTAGATATTCTGTGGTGAAATCTTTGGCACCCACGCACCTGAAGAGAATCAGGCGGTGGGCTTAAGCGAATGGGATCTATGGAAGGCTTTTAATTCTTTCTCTTACCATGTTCAGCTTCTTCAGACTCAGGGGCACTGTCCTTTCCGGTTGCCGAAACTCTGCTGCGTGAAGCCAACGGGTTAGTCTGACGATTTTCAGGAATCTTCCGATCCCGCTGTAAGGCAAACTGCCTGAATCGCGTCTTCGTTAGGTGGGCTCAAGTTGCGCCGCGCGTATCATAGAGCACACGAAAGTTTTCCAACCAATTCAAACGGCTTCATCGAACGGCTTCATTCATGAGCAATTGGATCGCAGCTCTACCTGTCTACAACGAAGAGGCTTTCGTCGATGAGGTCCTGACAGAGGTCGGCAAACACGCTGACCATGTACTGGTCATCGATGACGGTTCCTCGGATGGCACCAGCGAGCGGCTCGAGTCGTGGACAGATCAGGAGACAGGCCCGTTCGTACGTGTCGTTCGTCACGAAGAGAATCGAGGTTACGGGGCCGCCTTGAAGTCCGCTTTCGACTTTGCCAGCGAGCACGGCTACGAGTACGTGGTGACACTGGACTGCGACGGCCAACACCAACCTCAACGTATCCCGCGTTTTATCAAAGCTTGCGAAGGCGCCGACATTGTCTCTGGCAGCCGATATTTGAAACGCTACGCAGGCGATAGCGTCCCTCCCTCTCAGCGTTTGTTTATCAATCGTCAGATCACGAGCGAACTCAACGACCTCCTGGATCTTCAACTGACAGACGCGTTTTGTGGCTTTAAAGCCTATCGAGTTGAGGCGTTGAAGAGCCTGCAGATCGAAAATGATGGATACGCCATGCCATTGGAACTGTGGGTGCAAGCGGCCATGCGTGGAATGCGGATCATTGAGGTGCCCGTTCCGTTGATCTACTTAGATCTAAATCGATCCTTCGGTGGGACTCTGGACGACGCTGAAAAGCGCCTGAGTTACTATCGCGATGTGATTTGCAAGAGCCTGCGTGCGATGAAGACCCGCGGTTTTCATTTGCCAGAAAGACAACAACCCAGCCAGCTCTGCAAGTAGCCTGCGGCAGCAACCAAGGAAGCGGCGGGCGAAAAAAGTTTGCCGGTATGAGTTTTCCAATAGAAGCGAGTCTCGACCTGAGTGCGTCTTTGAAAAAAGCCGAATCCTATCAGCAGTACCAAGTTCCTCGCTCCGACGGAACTTCTCTTCTGATGCCGAAGCGAGCGCAAATTGTAGAAACGCTCAAGCAAGCGAGACCTCTCGCGGAATTGCAGGACGAACCCGAGTTTTGCGGAGTTCCGTTAAGTGCTGCTAGAGGCGCTGCCCAACGCGAGTTGTTGGAGCGAGCGCGGCGGTACACCGGTTCGTATGACTTGGCGAATTTCGCCGCTGGAAGCGAGTCCGCCGAAGGAGCCGAAACGCCTCCGCTCCTCATTTCAGGTCATCAACCCGAAATTTTTCATAGCGGAGTCTGGTTCAAGAACTTCTTGCTGAACTCACTGGCCCGTGACTCCAGTGCAACGGCTATCAATATCGCTATCGATAACGACCTCTGCCGCTCAACGGCCCTCCGAGTGCCACGGCTTTCCTCCTCGGGCGATCTGACGTCAACGCAAATTGCTTTCGATGACTCAAGAAGTGCAATTCCTTGGGAGCATCGACAACTTGTATCCCGTTCAACTTGGGATGCATTCCCTGAGCAAATCAAGCGAGCATTGGCAACTTTCAACGTCGCTACGGACGAACCACTTCTACTCGAAAAGTACTGGGCGCTGGCTAGCCATTTCCTGAATGAAGATCACCGCCTGGGCCTCGCACTCGCCCGAGCAAGACATCAGATGGAAATTAAGTCAGGGGTAAACAACCTCGAGTTGCCGCTCAGTTCTGTTGTAAATACGGACTGGTTCGCCCGCTTCAGCCTGCAAATCATGGTGGAGTTGCCGCGGTTCTGTGAAGTCTACAATCAATGCCGTGAAGCCTATCGCCTGGCACACAGAATTCGGAACGAAGCGCATCCGGTACCAGCGCTCGAAGAATCCGATGGTTGGCTTGAAGGACCGTGGTGGGTTTACCGATCCGAAAACCCCACCCGCCAACGACTTTGGATACGCAATCTGAACGGGCAACTTATTCTCAGCGATCGAGCCGGCTGGCAAACTACGATTGACGGAGCTGTGGACGATGAAGGAGCCGTTCACCAATGGTTGGATCTGCAAATGGACGGCGTCCAAATCCGACCGCGAGCGCTACTCACCACTATGTACTTGCGACTCTTCATGAGCCAAGTCTTCGTGCATGGAATTGGCGGTGGCAAGTACGACCAAGTTACCGACAACATCATTCGTAATTTCTTTTCCGTGGATGCACCTCCGATGGCCGTCGCTACGGCGACGCTTCACCTCCCTTTGCTGACCGGGGCCTCAGCTTCTGTAGATAGCATCCAGCAGCAGATCCAACAGTTCCGCACGCGTCTCTGGGATCTAAAGCACAGCCCTGAACAACTCGATGTCGATCTCGGGCCAGATTTCCGACAGCTCTGCTTGGACAAATCGGCTCTGATAAAATCGATTCCGCCGCGTGGAGAAAAGTGGCAGTGGCATCAGGATCTTAAGAAAGTGAGTTCCGCACTGGCTGCCTGCACCGACAACCTCCGTGACGAAACCACTAAACAAATAGCCGGTCTAGAAAAACAACTACGCTCTGCAACCATCGCCGAGTCTCGCGAATACGCATGGCCGCTCTTCACCGAGTCCGAGTTGATCCCCCACCTAAAGCAACTCGCCGAGAGTTAACGCCCGTCTGCTGCACTACCACTGATAGAGTCTTGGTTGGGGCTTCGCAGTCTCCCACCCGGACGACCGCGCCCGACCTCCCGATGAATTCTCGCCAAGAGCTCGTAAACGGGGAGGTAACAATGCACTCCATTTACACAACTCCTCTTCCCAAGCGTCACTTCCGACGAACTCTTTTCTGTTACCTCCCCTCTGGGAAGGTGCCGAGCTCACGAACCGGTGGGGCCTCATCGCTCTTGCTTGCGGGTTTACAACGGAACGCTGTGCAAGGCTGTTTCTAGCGGACTGCAGGGCAGTTCTCGAAGGGAATTTGCGAAGCAATTTTAGAATTCGATGTCGCCCAACTGCTGACGTAGCCGACGTAGTACTCGACTTCGAGACTGTCTTACGGCTGCAGGCGTGACCTCAAACTCCTCTGCGACAACCGCCGTTGGAATCTCGTCAACGACGCTGCGTTGAAAGATCCTCCAAGTCCTTGCCTCAAACTCAGAGCGAACTTGTACGAGCCCGCGTTGTACCAGAGCGGTAATCTCGCTTTCTCCCGTAGGTTCTTCATCAGGGACCAGCGACTGCTCTGCGATTTCCGGGATTTGCTCGAGCTGGGCAAGCGCCGTGCTCCCACCGGTAGCGAAGCCTTGATTCGCATTCCGCCGGAAGAAGTCTTTGACTTTGTTGCCCGTGATCGTCCACAGCCAGGACCGAAACGAACCGTTTTCCTTGCGTGCTTGGTAGGTATCCAACGAACGTGAGACCGATGCAAACACTTCCTGGATGACATCCGCACTTTGATGCGAACTCAAACTGCACTTAGTGCACCAATGCGCGATGAGCGGTCCATAGAGATCCACCAGCTCTCGCCAAGCCTGCGCGTCATGGCGCCGAGCTCGGGAGAGCAGACTTAAACGAGTTTTGTCTGCTTGGGTCATACGCTTATCAATAAATTACCCGGCGATGCTAGCCGCTGACTAGTCCGCAGCCACTGTGTTGCTAGAGCCAACGCTGCTATCCATAGTAACTCAGCTGTCTCATTCGAGAAAAGCCAACTCCACCACTCGGAATTTCACACAACCTCGAAATATGCTGTCACACCCTCTGCGTTCTAGTAACCAGCGTAAAAGAACTAGGCCAAGCAAGTACTGCAATATGCGTGGAAGCAGCAGGTGTCATTCCCAGAGAGTCCTCAGCACCGAGGAATCTGTTTCCGCCGGGGCAGAGGACTGATGCTTCAGTCGCCAGGACTCCGTCCGGGTGACTTCAGAAGGACTGCCTAACGCCGCAGCCGCAGCCGCAGCCGCAGCCGCAGCTTCAATCTGTGACTTGCCCCCTGCGTAAACACCAATTTGGCTACCAGAAAGAGTACTATAGACTCATGGGGCGAATAATGACGAAAGACAACGCGTGCTTACCGCGTCAAACTCTGAAAGAGTATTTGGCAGGCTGGTCGGACGCCGAGCAATCGAAACGAATTGAGAGCCACCTTGCGGAGTGCAACGCCTGCGAGGACACCATGGTTGCACTTGAGTCGAATCCGGACACGCTCGTCGAATTCGTGCGCACCGTCGGCTCGTCCTCTGGCCCGGCATTGAACTCGAACGGTTCCCTAAGCGACAATTCGCACGGCGATCATGCGAATTCCCACCACCAACTCGCCGCCGGAACACGTGCAGCGGACTCTCCTTCGACAGATTCGGTAGTGACGAGGGCATTGGAGAAATCACGATCGATCATCGAACGCGACAGCATCTCGCCCTCGCAGTCCACCCGAGGTTGGCAACCGCCTTCTTCGGAAGTCGGTCCGTATGAACTTCTTGAGCCACTGGGCCAAGGCGCGATGGGCTCCGTTTTCCTCGCGAAGCATCGCAGACTTGGAAAACACGTCGCGATCAAACTTCTACCCACACGCACACTTCGCAACGAACATTTTGCAGCCAGGTTTCAACGCGAAGTTCGCGCGGCAGGCGGCCTCGACCACTCAGCCATCGTCACCGCCACAGACGCGGGCGAATTTGAAGGCATGCAGTATCTGGTCATGGAACACATCGATGGACTGGATCTCAGCCGCGTTGCCAAGGCGACTGGGCCACTGCCGATCGCGGATGCGTGCGAGTTGATTCGCCAAATCGCGATGGGTTTGTCCCACGCGCATGCAGAAGGCATTGTCCACCGCGACATTAAGCCCTCCAATTTGATGCTCAGCAAGAACGGCGCAGTAAAAATCCTCGACTTCGGTCTGGCGAGACTGGGGCCCTGGGACGAAGCATCTGCCGAGTTGACGACGGTGGGGCAGCTCATGGGCACACTCGACTATATGGCGCCCGAGCAGGCAGAACGAGCCGAGTCCGTAGATTACCGAGCCGACATGTACTCGTTGGGCGCGACGCTATTCCGCTTGCTCTGCGGTCGACCTCCACTGGCAGCCGCTCCTGACTTGTCGCCGCTCGCGAAGCTGAGATTGCTTGCGACGCACGAACCACCCGCACTCAGGAGTCTTCGCGAGGAAGTTCCTCAGCGACTCAGTGATCTGCTGTCCAAGATGCTCGCTCGGGATCCTGCGGACCGTCCCCCCAGTGCGACTCATGTTGCCGAACAACTAACCGAATTCGCCGACGGTTCCGACCTGGAAGAATTGATCGTCGTTGCCAAGGAGAACGAAAGCCTGGCTCCGTCCGATGCTTCACACCAATGGACGATCGCAAACGCTGCTTCGGTTCCAAATCCGCCTTCGAATAGTGCGAGACGCAAGACTTCAAGTTGGAAGTGGGTCGCGGCGTGCTTTGCGATTCCTGCCTTGATCTTGGGCGGAGTGCTCATCGCTTTAGAGACCACCAAAGGGCAACTCGTCATTCGCTCTGATTCAGACGTATCCGTCAAGCTGATGCGCGACGGTGAGTTCTACGAGGAACTGAAGATTGTTCCCGGTGTGAACACGACGCGACTTTACTCTGGCAAGTACAAGATTGAGATCGACGCAGCCAGTGACCAAGTCTCCATCGACGGCGCGACATTTCGACTCTTCGCTGGAAAGACCGAAATCGCCACGATTTCTCAGAACTCGACGATACCAACGCAGCTTGCCAGTCCTCGAACGCTGCCATCCTCGGACACCGAACTACAGCCCGGCGATCGCTTGATTGTTCGGTCCATTACAAATGCCGGCGTATTTACCCCTGCGGTAGTGTCCGAAGACTATTCGGTACGTCTGGCGATCGTGGGTCTCGTGAACGTGAGGGGCGAGACTTTAGGTTCCCTGAAAGACAAGCTCAACAAAGAAGTATACCCCAAGAGGATTCGAAACCCCTTTGTCGAAGTTTTTCGACGCGACCTCACCGACCCTGGCCCGTTCATAACGGAAGAGGTGCTCTCGCTAAGCTCAGATCCGGCACCGCCCTCCGACGCGTTGGTCCAGCCCGGCGACGCGTTCGTTTTTAATTCTCTCACCTCCGATGAGTTGCGAGCACGCGTTGTGGTCTTCGGCGACAACAAGCTCCATCTTCCGCTTGTTGGTTTTGTTTCAACCGAGGGCTGTACGCACCGCAATCTCGCACAACTACTGGAGCGGGCCTATTTGCAGACAGTCAAGAGCCCAGCCATTCAGCTCTTTCATGATCCAGCCTTCGCCCAAGAGTTTCCTCGTTCTAGGGAATTCTCGCAACAACAGACCAGCCGGCTTGCTTCTGACATTGACCGCACAAACGGCGGCGACGGCGCGGCATCGATCGGGGTGCAAGACGGTGAAGCAATCGAGCCGGTCTACGACGGCAAGCCCTTGTCTGCTTGGCTGCGAAACTTCGAACAAGAACGGAGCCCCAAAGGGCTAGGACGTGCGATTCAAGCCATCGCAGCTTTGCTAAACGAGGAAAACTCGTCGCAAGTGACTGCTACTCTTACGCGTGTTCTGCCCAAGCTCGATAGCAAAACCAATGTCATCTTTGAGTCTTCGACCTTGAGTCAGGCTGGAGCTCGGATTGAGTCAGTCCTTTCTTACAAGATTGACGAACAGGGATTTCTCCTGCTCGCTCAGGCCAATCCAGATGGTCGCTTTGGCAGCGTTCTCCGAACAGAATTTGAGCATGCCGACTCAGAGTGGCGTCGTCGAATCCTCCAACAAATAAACAACGTTCGGGAACAAGATCTAGGCGCCATGATCGACCTGACCAAGGAACTGGTAGGAAAGAACAGCTCCAGAGAGGAGTACGAGGAACTCACCCGCTTCCTGCTGCAATGGTATGTCATCGAAGAATTGGAATCCTCCCTTCGCCAGAGGATAGGTGATGAAGTTCTCTCTTCCGAACGGTTCCTACCGGGGTTTTGGCTTAGCCAATTTCCGACGGCGAAATCAGATCCACGTGGGTATCAAGTCAGGTTGATCATCCCGCACGCATTCGATGCGTTGCAACACGTTCCGGCGGACGAAAGTTTGAGACTCCAAGCCCTGGCCATCCTAACGACTGCAGTGCACCTCGACGCTTTAACGCAGAATCAAGAAGCTCTGCTCAAAGAGCTGGCGAGAGAGATGCTCAACGAACTTCGCCAGGAAAACATCACTCAGCTCACACCTGTCAGTAGCGAGTTCTACGCGCTTGCCCCTGGCTACGATCCTTCGCTCAACGGCTCGAATCGCCGAACATCTATTGTCAGTGATAACCGAAGAGTGTCTCTAAGTATCGAAAGTGGTGCTGCTCCGCGTGCGAGCCTTGCAAATCGCCTTTTGCTGCTCGCCTCTCTACTGGACTTGAATACATCGGAGACATGCTTAAACATCCTTAACTGGACACTTGAAGACTTCAACATGCTTTCCAAGATGAGAGCCAACCAACGGATTACCCTGAAATGGCCTGGATTTGTATGGAGTACAAATTGGACTTCATCCTCTACGGCAGACCTCCGAAGTGCGAAACCCAAAAACTGGCTCGCTTACTTTCTCTACCAGCAGGCATTCGAAATGTTGCCTGAAGATCAACGACCAAACATAGAAGACGACCAATCAAGTCTATCGAATGGATCTCGAACGCGAAGCTCCAGGACGCGCGATACTCAGGCCTACCTCGACGCTCAGAGACGAGGGCTCCAGCCGAAAAACAAGCCTGAAGTCCTCTACAACAGCAGGCCGCTGAGTGAATGGCTCGGAATCCTGCCTTTAGAGAAAAGCCCAGAGGGAATCAACGAAGCTCTAAGGGCTCTTAAGGCACTTGCGTCGGAAAATACAAACGAGCAAATTGTATCGGCGCTAAAGCAAACACTTCCCCAAATGACTGAATGGCGTCCGAAGTCTCGACAAGCCGGTTTCACGGTATTTGAGACGATTGATCCGGAGGGCTATTACGCCTTCCTTCACAACGAACTCAACGAATCCGACAGCACGTCTTGGAAAACCAAGATCCTGGAATCGGGGTTGTTTTGGACTAGTAGATGGGAACTTATCGAGCCGATCCACAAGTGGATCCTTAAAAACGCTCTCACGCCTGGAAGCCCGTATCTAAGTTCTGCGCTGCGAACATACATGGCTGCCGCGAGAAGCGAGACCACCCCGGCAGAGCGTGCAATCAACTTGGTTACCGCACTCAACGACTCCAAAGTGCTAAGTGAGAAAGACTGGCTTACGTCACTCCCCAGAGTTATCGCAGCAAATTATCAACAGAACCTCTCGGGAATCATGCAGTTTACGGGACCCGGGCTGAATAGGGTTTGGGCCGAAGAAGTAGCCCGCCACATCTCAAATGCCCTCCAACGTAAATCAAATTCGAGAACGGAGATCATCCTTGCCGTGCGCTGTGCGAGGCTGATGTTGAATCAGGAATACAAAGCAAAGTTTGGGTCGTTGATTGGGACAGAGTTGGTCGATGCAACGGTGGCGGCCCGTATCCAAAGCTTAGTTGAGTCAGACGAACTGTTTGCGAAGTCAGAAGAAGCACTGCATAAGGCAACAGACCGCGCAACATATTTTCGAAGTCGGAAGAAGCCGAGGACGTACACCGAGCATCCAACGGAGATTATGGCTTTGCTCACATGGATCGAAGATCGTCCAGGTTATCACCAAGAGTCATTCCGAAAACTTGCAGCCGCTACCCACGATAACTTTGTCGCTCTCATGTTCTCACTCTTTCAAGACCGCGAATTTTGGTATGTCGAGTCCGAGAATGTCCCCTCACGTAGATTTGACGATGATCCATATCGATTGGGCGCAGTATTTAGATGGAAGGCTACATCTAGTAAGGATCAAAAGAATGCCTCGGAGTTTGATCCTGAACTTGTCTTGTCCTTCAAGATATTTGCAAAATGCTTGGAGCAACTACCTTGGGACGAAGTAAAAGTCATTCGCGATCAAGTGAACACCGAACTCCGCAAGCGACAAAATGCGAAGGACTTTCAAAAGTTCGATGCTGATGACGACGATGCATTGGATACGAAGGAGTTCGAACGGATCACTAAAGAGATACGATCTCTGCTGATCTACTCGCCTGAATTCACACTTGCCGACAAGGACAGCGATGGGGCAGTGACGGAAGCCGAACTACTCGCGTTCCGAGACGCTACGTTGGAGAAGGAAATTCAAAGTCAAGAACGCCGTAAAGGAACCAAAGCAAGTCCCCAAGCTTACGTCGACTGGGCATCCAAGAACATCCAGAAATACGACCGCAACGGTGATGGCCAGCTTACTAAGCCGGAGTGGGAGAAAATGATCATTAAGCCGACTGGAGCAGATGCCAACGGTGACGGAATCATAACGATCCAGGAGTATGCCAACTGGAGAGCAAACATAGCCAAACGCTAGAGAACGCTGACATCCCCGGGTAGTCCCCACCGGCTCGTTGAACTCGCCACCTCCCCTGAG
>JBGCCZ010000161.1:0-16127 GCA_045105035.1 Pirellulaceae bacterium
CGGCTTTCCCAGCCGGAATGCAAGAAATTCACGCCTGCGAGGCCGTGCTACTGTGGGCGAGTTGAATCCTTAGTTGGCCCTGGAGTTCCCACCGATTCAACGGACTCGTACTTACCTGCATCCAGCTCGCGGGTAACTTCGGCGAAAGACTCGCTGCCGCTGGAGCCGACCGCGCCGATCACGACTAGGCAGAAGATGACAAAGAGTGGCAAGGCGACTAGGCAAGCGGCGGAGATACCGGCAATCCATAGGAATACGCGAACAGCGGGATTGCTTTCCTTACGACCACAAGTTGGGCAAGCTGACATGGTTGGGATTTCCGGTTGAGGGAACGAGCAACGCAAAAGGAAAATTGGCTTAGCTACAGACGACTTGGTTCCGGCCCTGGTCCTTGGCTTTGTACAATCGCTGGTCGGCCAGTTCCAGTAGCTCATCACGATTCGAATTGGCAGTCAAAACAGGCACCGCAACTCCGACGCTCACGGTGACTTCCAGTGGGCCGTCGGAGGTATCAAACGGTTCATTGGCAACGCACTGTCGGCATTTTTCTCCAAGCTCCGTGGCGGAACTCAAATCGCCTTCTCCGTCTAGGATCGCGAACTCTTCACCGCCGAAGCGAGCGAAAACTTGATCGTCGCCCAAGAGACCAGCGATGCGCATAGACAGTTCTCGGAGCACTTCGTCGCCGACCAAGTGGCCGTATTCGTCGTTGATTCGTTTGAAGTGATCGATGTCGAGCAGGATGACGGCGAGCGAACGTTTCGTTTTTAGACTTCGTGCAATTTCTCGGTCTAGACACTCCAGCAGGTAGCGTTTGTTGAACGCCGAAGTCAAACCGTCCCGGGTCATCATCGAGTACACGGTCTCGTGATACTGAGCTTCGACGTCGGTGTCGGCTAGGAAACGGAAAATGCGATTCCCAAGTTGGATACGATCGCCAGTCTTAAGCGGTCTGCACTCCACAAGTTCATCATTGACGAGCACGCCATTGGTGCTGCCAAGATCTTCGATTTCGAACCCGGTGGGACTCGAGACGATCCGTGCGTGAAGTCGAGAGACACTGTCATCTTCCAGGATAACGCCGCAGTGCTCAGAGCGTCCAAGTGTGGTTTCCGATCCATCGAGCGGGATTCTGTTTTGCTCGAGGTCTAGTGGATGCACTTGAACGAGCCAACGCTCGCCTGCCGCCACGTTGTTCTTCTCTGCCGCCATCATCACAGTTTGGAGGATTGTCTCGTTCATGGATGATTCAGTGCCTGTGTAGAGTTTTCTTCAATCGTTTTAGGGCCGGTGCTAACCGCGGGCACGCGATTGGCCAAGCGTGGATGGGGCGGGCATCTACGATTGCGAGAAACTTAGGTTTTGCTGAGTGGCGTTGGTGTTCCACGTTCGAATTCGTCCGGTTTGCACGTCTCGCCAGTTTGGCCATTGTCCGGTTGTGAGGGTTGCAACAGATTGTTCTGCTTCCAGTCGGTAAACCGTATCCACAATGGCTCGTGTAGCTCTTGATGACAGGCGGCGGTCCGAACCAAGCAGCCCGGAACATTCCGAAGATCTCCGCCTGCTTCGGGTGGGGCATCCTAGACTTGCGTAGTGCAGGAACGCGACGGACACGCGGGCGAATCGGCAGGCCAGTCGACACACTGGAATTCTTGCAGGCTTCTGACCATTTCGACCAAAGTAAACGAAGCGACGGAAACGCAACAAAGCGGCAGCTCCATCAGACGAAATATGCGACATTCAAATGCGTTTTAGGCAATCGAAAAGCAATTCGAAAACCAATTCGGCTCTGTCGAACTGTCCGTCTGACTCTCCAGAACCGCTGGAAGCCAATCCGCAAATTTCAACTTGGGCCGAGTCTCTCGATGCATCAAAGTTGCTGGGGCACGCCGAAGCGCTCGAGATCTTGGTAGCCGCGTATCGCGAAGATCGAACACCCGCAGAGGCTCTGTTGGAGCACTTTCGAGATCAACCAGAGGCCATCGAGCGATTGGCCGAGTTGCAGAGCCAGATTAGCAGCTACAGCCATTCAACCCGAGACGCTGGACCAGAAGGAAGTCCAGAGAAAAGTGCGGGTGTTTCTACGGGTGATTCTGAGGCGGACAATCCCGACGTCACTCAAGCAGGCAGCAGGCGTGGGCGAAAGCGGAATGCGCGTGCACGTAGCCGGTCCGTCGAAAAACATGGTCGGTCTGGATCGAGCGCTGGCCCAAATTCGAACGCGTCATCTGAATCTGTCGGGAAATCCAAGCAAGATAACTTTGAAACACTCGGAGGCCGCGGCACGCGCAGTCAGCGGTCCCAGGCCCAGGAATCGCCGCAATCCGAGCAGGCAAGCAGTGCTTCGCAGTCGAAAGCGCAGAACTACAACTCAGCCAGGTTGAATCCGGGCTCCCAGAAATCCTCAACTTGGCAAGCCGGCTGGGAACGCTACGAAGTCCGCGAAGAGGTCGGCCGTGGCGGATGTGGCGTGGTCGAGCGTGCCTACGACCGTCAACTGCGGCGCGACGTGGTCATCAAGCGGATCATCGATGGCTATTCGGAAGTCGATGAGATTGTGCAACGCTTTGTCACGGAAGCTCAGGTGACTGGGCAGCTTGAGCATCCGGGAATTGTCCCGGTGCATGAAATCGGAGAAGACCAAGGCGGCAATCCGTTTTTCGTCATGAAGGAAGTTCGCGGGGAAACACTGGCGGACAAGATCGGGGAGTTGCGGGATGCCTCGAGTAAAGCAGAGGGCGAGCGTCATAGACGCCAGTTGCTTGATCGCTTCTTAGCCGTTTGCCGAACTTTGGCGTTTGCTCATGATGCGGGAGTCATCCACCGAGACATCAAGCCAGCGAACATTATGGTTGGTCAATTCGGCGAGACACTGCTCCTGGACTGGGGCCTGGCTCGGAATGTTCGTGATGCGCGATCGAAACCAAGCGGGGGTACGTCTGAAGCAAAAACTCTTGTAGGTGGCAGCAAGGCCGCGCACTCCAGAAAGGGATCCAACTCAACAGGAGAAGGTGACTCAACAGGAAAAGATGATTCAACAGGAGCTAGCGAGTCGCAACGCACGGCTGCTTCTACCACTTCCGCTAAGACATCGAATAAGTCCGTCGACGGAGTGCACATCGATCGCCCGAGTGGCGTCGATTTAGAGAATGCCGACGCTATGACTCAGCAGGGCGCCGTCTTGGGAACTGCAGCGTACATGTCGCCGGAACAGGCGAAGGGCTTGAATGCTGATGTTGATGAGCGTTCGGACGTTTTTTCCTTGGGTGTCGTCTTGTACGAAATCCTAACGGGCGCGTCTCCGTTTCGTAGTAATACGGTGCAAGACACAATCGAGCGTGTTGCCCGCTGCGACTTTGCACCTGTAAGGCAACGTGCACGCGGAATCCCACGAGCTCTGGCGGCCATTTGTAAAAAGGCGATGCATCGCAAGCAAAACGATCGGTACGCTTGCGCCGCAGAACTAGCCGCCGACGTCGAAAGTTATCTTGCGGGCGGCCGAGTTCAAGCGCACCGCGAACCGATCTGGGAGCGATTAGATCGCGCAGCCAACAATCACCGTGGCCTCTATCGAGCCGTGTTTGCGTCGTGCATTCTACTTGCCGTTGGTGCCACCTTGGCGGCGACTCAGATCAGCCGAGCCCATTTTGAAGAGCGGAAGGCGAAGCTGGTCGCGATCGCGGCCGGTGAAGAGGCTGCCCAGGCACGCGACTGGGAGATGGAGGCTCGGAAGCACACGGAGGAGCAGTTCGCGGCGAGCCGTGAAGCGGCTGATCAATGGTTGCTGAAGTTGAGCGGCGATCTTCAATACTATCCAGGCATGCAAACGATCCGTAGCGTGCTGATTCGGGAGGGAGTTGAGCACTACGAAGACCTGTGCAGCACTTCCGAAGATCGTCGTCTGAAGCTGCTCGCAGACCAACATCGACTGGACAACAATCTGGCGCACGAAGCCTACATGGAATCGATCTACTGCTCGCTGCGACTCGGGGACCTCTATCGACTCGACTCGCGAGTGGAAGAATCGCAGCAACAGTACCGTCATGCGATCAAGTTGGTCGAGGAACGAAGAAAGCACCTACTCGCCAACTCACCCAGTGGACCAGTACGAAGACTGGCTGGAGCGGACACCGCGAGCGAGCTCGACGATCTACAAACGGAGCAGGCCAACGCAATTCTGGGACAAGTCCTCATCGCGTTGGAGTCTGTACAAGCCGCGAGTCTCGTACCAGCCGAGAGGATCGCGGCAGCCGAGAGGATCGACTCGAATGAACTGGACGAATCATCGCCGCTTGAAATCGCCTATGACAGTTTGCGAGAATCCATCGACTCGGTCGCTGAGCTGATTCGCCGAAGACCCGACGCCATCCATCCAAGAAACACACTCACGCGTTCGTTGTTGGTGAGCTCTCGGTTTGAGGAAACGCTGGCGGTGAGCGCGAGTGATCGCACTGCGCTCAGAGCCAAAGCCATGAAATCCCTCGATGCCGCCCTGCGTCAAAGCGAACTCTTGCAGCAAGCAAGCTCGGATGATCGATTTCGTGTTTTGACGGGCACGATTCTCGAGGAACGGGCTCGCTTGGCAACTCGGCACGGTGCTCCAGCGCAGGCGGTTGCTTCGAGCAACGATTGGTACTTCTATGCAGAGCAGTGCGCGGTCGAGAATCCGCGAAGGCCAGATCTGCTGGAGAGCCGGTCGCTCGCTGGGCTTTCGCTGGGTGTGAGTCTCAATGCGGATGCCAAGCACGCCGATGCACTACACGCCCTGGAGGACGCAGAGCGCGACCTCGACGAGTCTTGGAACCTCCTCTTTGGGCAGAACTTTTATCGTGAAAATGCGGCCATACTAGCTTCCACCCGAGCTGAAGCTCAAATTGCGATTGGCGACTTTGGCGGCGCGAACCAATCCACTCAAGACTCGATCGACGATCTTCGCATCCTCTTGCAGACGGAAGGCGTTTCTGAGAAACGCATTCGCATGATGTTGGTCAACTACTTGCGATCCCTCGATTTGTATTGGTTGCACTCCGGTGCGAAAGAGGTCGCCAGCTTCCAGGCTCAGGTTCAGCAATGCCACGTTTTGCTGGAGCACCTTGGGGCCTCGGTCGCTACTGGCCCCACGCAAGCCAGTCCGGACGCAGCAGCGCAGATCCCGCTGTGGAAACAGCACTTAAGGCTTCACGAACTGCGTCTTCACGAACTCCGATCAGAGCAGCTTCAAGGCGAGAGTGAGCAGGCTGAATCCGGTGAAACGGAACGATCTATATCCGTTTTGTTCGCAGCGATGGCCAGCGAGCATGAGCAGTTCGATGGTGAAGCCGAATCGCGATCCGCAATTTGGCTAGCCGAGGCGACTTTGGAACTCTGTTCGTCGACAGGAACTGAGCTTGACGACTCCGATCTGATGGAACTACTCGTGGGCTGTGAGTTGGATTTGCAACACGCGATTGAGAATGGAAAAGCATCCGTCCGGGAGAAGGCGTTCGCTTTAACCTTAGAGGCAGCTTGGCGTCGTAACGGTAACACCATTCCATCTCGGGCGGCCCGCCTGGTTGAAGACTGGGTAAGCGAAATGCCAAGATCGGCTCTGGCGTGGCATTGGCGGGCGATCGTGCAAGCGATGGCTGGGCAGTTCTCCGAGGCCGAACGCTCTTTGCATGAGGCGATCCGATTTCGCGATGGTGTGTCAACGGCCGAGGATGATTTGGTCGGCCGTTGGATTCGAGCTCGCCACGCAAGCGATGGCGACCAATCGTCCTACACACTTGGGCAGTCAAATGGGCAGTCAAATGGGTATGCGAAGGCAAAGGAAGTGTTGGAAGCGGCGGCCTTCCAAGCGTCGCACTCCGACCTGCTGCTCGGTCTGTTCGCCGCAGAAGCCGCCTTGGACGCTCTGGATTAGGCATCATCGGCTAGGGGCGGAGCTTGGTCGCTGCTGACCTGAGACATCGCCTGCTGTTTCTTGCGCCTGCTGTTTCTTGCGTATGGCTTCCTCGACCTTGGCTGTGTTGGCTCCCATCAGTCCAACTTTGAATCCGTTGCTGCGGAGGACAGCGGTTGCTTTACCGTTCACAATCAAGAGAACGATACCGCCCACGCAAGGGATGAGAACCAGGAGTCCGATGATAATGCCTGTAGGTGATGGATACACTTTGGTGGCGAGCATGATGACAAATACCGTAGCGACCACTCCAAGAACAAGAACGGCGGCTAAAACAAAAGGCAAAGCCTGAGGAGGCAATAAGAGTCGAGAGAATACGGCTGCCAGGTAGACCAAAATGCAGACCTGAATCCGTCTTTGATTTACGGCAACGCCCCGGATGTCCAGAAGATCGCCTGAGGTAATTCCAGCGAACTGAGGAGGTGCTTCGGGTGCTGCGTAGGGATTCTCTTGCATCTGGTACTCCTTAAGCTGGTTCGCCTCTTCGAAATGACTCTCGAGGGAAGCATTCCCCCGATGCAGCTCTGACTTTGAGTGCTTAGATATCCCACCAACCGGCAGAGCGCAGTACGTTGTACGTCTGTTCCTGCAGGATTTTGAGCACGATACATGCCGCCGCGAAGTAGATGATAAAACAAATGACGGCGGCAAGTGGGTTTCTCGCTGCATCAGCGAGGTAGTTTCGCCGGCAGCTGGCTTCCACAAGACTATTGCGAACGAGTGTGAGTTCACCGAGTAGATAATCCGACTTGGAAGACTCCTGAGATTGCAATTGCTCGAGCAACGATGATTCTTGTGAGAGTAGATCTTGGGACTCGATATCCTTTGCCGCCATCGCTTTGGCTCGTGCTAACACCGTCTGCGAGGGGTGCGTTGCGAATTGTGAGCATTGTTGGTTAAGGTGTTCTTGGCAGGACGCCTTTTTCACAACGGCCGGGCAAAAGAGCTGGTAGATGGTATCGGCAGTCAAGAGCATCAACGCGGCGGCAAAGGCCATTGCCCAGGGTCGAGGCAGTCGAGGATTATCGAGCGACCAGTCGAACCCCCAAAGGATACTGTCCGTTACGTTTGGGGCGGATTCTTGCGGGTTTGTCGACTCATCCTCCGAGGAAGCTAGCTTGCTTGCCATGCTCGCCAGTGCTTCGGCGCCTTCGGCGATGTCTCGAATCTCAGCCGTTTCATCTTTTGCTTTTTCGATTAGGTTGTTCGCCTTGTCCACGGAGACTCTAACTGGCTTCAAAAAACCAGCCAGCAACGGGACCAAGAAGAGCATCGCGAACGCAACCCTATTTAGGATCGATAACCGCGAAATGTGTTGTACGGCCTGCCAGTTGATTAGCTGCATAACCTCCGAGCTTTATTCTCGTGTTGCAAAATTCATGAGAGGTGGTTCGAGCTAGTTCGCGGCTACTAAGCGCATCTTGGGAGGATCGCCGCCGCAGGTCACATTTTGACCTCACAAGAGCATAGCGTCGTGGGTGGCGTTGTGCTGAGCAAGCCAAGGCGAGTTGGAAGATAGACTTCAATTGTTCTGGAAACTGAAGCTGCTCCGTGCCGGAAAAACGCTATATGCGTCGGCGGAACGCGGTGTCCTCGAAGAGATCGCAACTCCGGCTTTCTTCTTGGCGATAATTTGAAGCAAGTTCAGGCAAACGGATCTTCAGCAACTGGCTTGCCCGGAAGCCCCTCCGCGTCCAGCGAACGGTACTTCGTCTGGTCCACGCAACGCCAGCCGCAGTACCAAAGCCACCAGACTTGTAGAGCCACCAGAGTGCCGACTAGCAGGCAGCCATAGAGTGCAAGAGGAATCGCAAAGTAGGCACTACCCAGAAGTAGATCAACACTAAATTCGCCACTTCCGAATTCGAAGACAATAAAAAAGTAGTTGGCAAATAGGCAAACTGAGAAGCAGGCGAAAAGCCCGTACACGATCCCACGCACGAGATTTAGCCTCGTTCTGTTTTCTTGCAAGAATGCAATTTGCGACGCGACGACGGCTAGTGTTGTTAGCAAGGCAATAATCGCGAACACAGTCATTACAACGTAGTACTCATCGACTCTTGAAATGGCTCCGATTACCGCTAAGCATACTGCTGTCACAAGAGTGAGCTCAACGAGGGAGCGAATTCCTGATGGCGGTAGATTGCCCGGCGGAGAAACATGGGTGAGTGTCCAACGCGAAGCGAGTTGTAATACGACACCGACGGCGGCCGAAGTGATCAGAGCTGGAAGCATGCCGATCAGGATGTCTCGCAGAAAGTCATCAAGAGGCACGTTGGAAACTAGGACAGAAACAGTCAGGGTGCATGCGAAAATGGCAGGTAAGACGGCGAGCGTGGCGGCAATAAATCGAACCAGGATTGAACCGTACCAGAACATGATTGTCCCCACCAAGAACGCCCCGCACGTGAGTGGTGGCAAGGTTGCCGACTGCAGCATTAAGCTAAATATGTAGAAGGGACGCGGTCGGATATCAAACTCTTCCACGAGCCACATAAGGACTGGGAAAAGAAGTGCGCAGACTACGGTGAGTCCAATCAGTCCTCCGAGGGCAACAAATGATTGAATGCGAAATTTTTCAAATAGCCTTTCCCAGTCCCGCTCCCAGTCTCTTTCGGTACGTCGCTTCAACGGCATAGGAGTTATTGCGGCAGCCGAATCCACAAGAGGTGGCTCGCTCTCAGAATTCAGCGGAGAGTCGCTTAAGTTTCCGGGTTCCGAATTCATAGACGAGCACCTGCATGGTTCTTCCACTTCAAACTGCTCGATCCGAAACAGCACATGTGTTCGAGCACAACTCTTAAGAAGTACATTCCTCAGGCAAGCACTTTCATCTACCAAACTCCCAATTCCGGGATTTGACCTGAGCCAAATTGAGTTTAGCCGTTTTCGCCCTGGCTGTCTCGAATGCTTGCCGGTTGTCTGGGTGGTTAGCCGGTTCAGACAAACGCGGGCCATCACAGATTGTGAGCCGGGTTAGGCGGCGTCTGCAGGTTGTTGTAGATCGAACCCAGAAATCGACTTGATGCGTCGCACCAACGCCGCTTTGCAATCAAGCGTTAGCACAAACACGGCAGGCACCAAGAAAAGTGTGAATGCCGTCGAAAGAAGCAGGCCACCAAGAACCACCACGCCTAGTCCGCGATACAGTTCGCTGCCCGCGCCAGGAAAGAGCACCAGTGGTAGCAGGCCGAGCACTGTCGTTGTCGTAGTGATGAAGATCGGCCGAATCCGAGTTCGAACACTTTCGGGAACCGCATCACGCGGCGACATGCCAGCGCGAATGAAGTTGAGGGACTGGTGCACGATTAGAATCGCATTATTGACAACAGTCCCAATCAAAATAATGAAGCCCAGCATGGTGATGACGTCGAGCGCCTGGAACACAAACAAGTTTAAAATCGAAAGCCCTAAGACGCCACCGACGGCGCCGAGCGGAACCGTGAAGATGATGACGAACGGGTACAGCCAAGATTCAAACAAGGCAGCCATTAGAAGATAGGTGATCGCGAGCGCCAAAATTAGATTCCACCGCAGCGCGTTCCACGCGATCCGCAATTTGTCCGCAGTACCGGAAAGGCTGATCATCGTCTCGCCATCGGTCACGCCCTCTGCCTGCAAAGCCCCTAAGATGTCTTTCTCAATGAGTTGCATAGCCTCCTCGAGCGGCATCGTAATTGGCGGAGTGACGGAGACGTTGATGGCGCGCAAGCGTTCACGCCGGAGGATCGATTCTGGACCACTCGAGTACTCAATGTCGGCCAGCGTGTTGAGTGGAACGATCTGTCCGTTAGGAGTCGCGATAGGCAAGTAAGCGATGTCCTGGGTCCGGCCTGCAAAATCGCCGGCACCGACAATCGTTAGGTCAATCTTGTCACCATCCACGAAGTAGTCGCCCGCGTAGGCGCCATCGACGAACGCATCGACTGTGTAACCGAGATCCGCGGCCGTGAGTCCGATTTCGGAGGACTCGATCAGCTTCGGCTGAACGTGAATTTCAGGACTCGCCAGATCGAGACTCGGGTTGGGAGAGGCCTGGGCTTCGGGGATTAAACGTTTTACGTCATCCAGCACGCGCTGCCCAACTCGAATCAGCTTGCGGAGGTCTCCGCCTCGAATTTCAATGTCGATGGTACGGCCAGCAGTCAGCCCACGCTCAAACAGACTCGACTGCTTCGCGACCGCCCGAGTTCCCGGAAACTGCGACGCGACTTCACGCATCAACGGAATCAGCTCCCGCACTCGGCTCTCATTGAAAGCGCGCATGCCCATGAAGACTCGCGTCCCGCGGACCGAGTAGAAGTAGTAGTCAACGGCTGGGAAGGGCAATTGCTCCGCTTCAGGGCTGCCGGGATCGACATCCCAGTAGGGCTTCAGGTCGGCTTCCAGCCTCTCTCCCATGTCCATCAAGTGGTTGATGTTATGACCGGGCGGAGGCGAAAGGCTGCAAAAGACAAAGTTGCGATTGCCGGACGGCAAGTACTCGACTTTGGGCCACAACCAGTAGCTAACTCCGACCGCAAACAGGACCATCCCTGCCACCAGCGTGAGCGAGCGGCCGCGACTGGCCAGGATCCAACGATTCGCAGCAGTCATGCTCGACGAAAAAGAACTCCCCGCCGCCGAAAGAGCTCCCACGATACCGCCGACACTTGTGTCAGTGCTTTTGCCCTGCTTTGCGGCATCATCGCTCCCGGGATTTCCCTGCGGTAGCTTTCCGGAAAACAGCCGCGCGGCCGCAGTTGGGATCATCGTAAACGACACGAGCATCGAAATGCCAACCGCGAACGAAATTGCCAGCGCGATGTCTTTAAAGAGCTGGCCCGAGGTGTCCTGGACAAAGAGCACTGGAACGAAAACGGCAATCGTTGTCAGCGTCGAAGCAACGACGGCTCCAGCAACTTCACTCGTCCCCTTGGCGGCGGACTCAAACGCTGACTCACCCATTTCTCGGCGGCGATAAATGTTCTCCAAGACGACGACGGCGTTATCTACTAGCATGCCAACAGCGAACGCCAGACCAGCGAGGCTGATGACGTTCAGCGAGCGACCGAGCAAGCCGAGCATCAAGAATGTTCCAATCACACTCGCCGGAATGGCAAGCCCGACGACCAACGCACCGCGACCAAACCACAGTCCCGCAATTACCATTAAGGCAATCGTGAGCAGCGCAAACCAGCTTGAAACAAACACGGTCGCGACAGAGCAAGCAACAATGACCGGCACTACCAAGAGAGTAGATCGACCGAGATGCAAAAACAACATCAGGACAATCATGGTCAGTGCACCGCCGACGAAGATGTTTTGCTGCACCAGACCGATCGCGGACTTGATGTACTCGGTTTCGTCGTAGTACTGATACAACTCCAAGCCTAGCCGTTTAAGTACTCCGTCGTTAAGTTTCTCGGTCGCCTCGTAGATGCCATCCATGACTTCGAGTGTATTTGCATCGGACGCGCGGCGAACACTGAGTCCGTTACTGGTCAGACCATAGCGACGCGAAAGGCTGTCTACTTTCTTGTAGGCAACGCGAACTTCGGCGACATCCCCGACATAAATGGGAGTCCCACCCTCGGACGTTAGCACTTGGCTGCGGACGTGTTCCGGATCGCGAAACTGACCGAGAGTCCGAATCACCCAGCGGCGTTTGCTTTCCCACAGGTCGCCCGCCGAAGTGTCCTTGTTCTGCCCGCTCAGCGCCGAACGGACGTCGCCGATCGTCAACCCTCGAGCCGCCAAACGCTCGGGGTCGACCACCACTTGGAGCTCTTCGTCTTGCCCTCCGTAAGTATCCGCCTCCGCGACTCCCGAAACTCGCTCCAATTGCGGTTCGACGAGATCTTCGGAGAGCTTGCGTACCTCTTGCAAGTCTACTTCGGGTGGCAACAAGTCGGCTAGCTCGGGATGTTGATCTTTGAGCTCGTCGTAGATCGCTTGCAGTCGATAAACGCGCAGAGCGCTATTGAATGCGCGCCGAGCTGGCTCGAGTGCATCCCGGAGTTCCGGATGCTGGTCTTGGAAGGCGACAATCTCCTCTTCAGACGGAGGTCTGGCGGTCAGTGCGAAGCGTGCGATAGGGCTGTCCGAAGTACTCGAAGCTTCAATGACCGGCTCGCCGGCGCTGATCGGATATTCGCGAACTTGTTGAAGTCGCGTGTTGACGCGGAGCATCGCATCGCCAATGTCGGTACCGACGGCGAACTCCAGATTGATCTCCCCCTGGCCGTTGCCGCATGTCGAAGTCATCTTGACCAGGCCTTCGACGGCAGCCAATTGCTCTTCCTGCTCTTGAATGATCTCGCGCTCAATCTCCATTGGGCTTGCGCCCGGCCAACGCGTCTCAACCGAGAGAATTGGGTTTTGTACGGCAGGAATCAGCTGCTTTGGCATCGTGACGAGCGAGATCGATCCGAACAGCACCGTAATCAAGATCCCCACGGAGACCTTGACCGGATTGCGAATAAAGGACTCGAACAAGTGCATGTCGTTGAACCGACTGAGTAGCGGGGGAGAGCTGGGGGAGCATTGAAGCTACGAAGAATATCGACGCTCCAGGGGAGCGTACAGAAGTTCGGATGACGATCAGCCCTCGGCGGCCGATTCTTGCGCGTTCTGCGATTGTGCCGTGGCCTTGGTTTCCGCAGGAATCGATCCAGTGCTACGCCGTTGCAATCGCACTTTCATCCCGTCGTTCAAACGCTCGTTGCCCACGACGACGACTTGCTGCCCCGCTTCGACTTTGCCACTAACCTGAATCCACTCGCCTACGGCAACCCCGAGAGAAACGGATTGTTTTCGAGCGATGCCCGCAGTTGAATCTCGCCGCTCAGTTTCAATCACGTAAACTACACGCTCGGACTCGTTGAGTACGAGAGCGTCTTTGGGGACCAGTGGAAGCCTGCGGGACGCACCGGCGGGCAGATCCATTCGGGCTAACATGCCGGAGAGCAGCAGTGGTACGCCTTGTCGCATCTCGTTCTTTAACCCGATGATGACTGGGTAAGTTCTCGCACGTGGGTCAGCTTGTGGAACAATGCGATCGACTTGACCAGTAAATAGCTTCTGCGGCAGTTGCGGAAACTCGACGCGAATCGTGTCGCCAAGACTTAGCTTCGTTGCGTAGTCTGCAGTGACCGGCGCTTGAACCTCGACCTCATCCAGCTTCATGACAGTGACAATCGGATCTCCGCCGCTGACCCAGGCTCCGACTTCTGTAAACTCTTCCGAGACAAAGCCGTCGAAGGGAGCTCGGATCGTGTGTTTCTCTAAACGGTCCTGGATCAATAGGACTCGTTGCGTCTGCAAGTCGACTTGAGCACGTCGTTGCGCGATTTGTTCTGGACGCGGGCCGTTACGAATTCGCTCGAGCGCTGCTGTTGACGCCGCGTAAGCGAACCGAGTTGTCGTCGCCCGCTCGCGAGCGTTGTCGATGTCGACCGCTGTAGCCGCGCCTGTGGCTGACAGCGATTGAAGTCGCTTGAGCTGAACGCGGGAGTTCTCCATGGCGGCTTCTGCACCGGCCGCGATCGCTTCCGCTTCTGCAATCTCTTCCGGCCGCGCTCCGTTGGAAAGTTCCGCTAGTTGCTGTCGGACGAGTTCCAATTCAGCTTGGGCGGCGGCCAACTCAATTCGCAGCGTACCAGTTCGTAGCTGTGCGAGTGCTTGTCCGGACTGCACCGCTTGGCCAGCATTCACCAAGAACGCTTCAACTCGTCCGTCGGTTGCCGTCCCAATAGTGCTCGACTTCGCAGGCCGCACCGTCCCGACAACTCGGTACCCAGTGTTGACTGTCCGCTCCACCACCGTCTCCACTACAACTGGAGGCAATTTGCTCTCTGCCGCCTCTCCGGCCGGCTTCGCCTCTTGAGCGAGCAGTGGAGTTAAAGCGAGCCAGCCGAACAGCAGCGTCCAGCAAACCGCGATGACCGCCGGGCGGCTAGCCGTTGCCCCAGAAAACGAGGCGGGCAGAGCCAACAGGAGGGAAGCGATTTTCGAATGGCCGATACGAGGAGGCATGGAAGGAGTTTGGAGGGGTTGGAGAGAGAGGGGCAGGAATTCGATGCGGGCGGGTGTAGGTAGAAGGACTCTATTATGATCCCGCTTTCGACTACGAACACTGTAAAAGCCGAGCAATCATTACTTGTCCGACAGTTCCAGTCTGGCAATTTGGGGAGCTGGTCGGAGTAAGCGAACTGTTCGCTAGGGCTGCTTCGGATCGACTTTCTCAGCGTTTTTCGGGCAACGAGGACACGATTCCCTCGCGAACGGCCGCTAGTGCGACCAATCCGCCGAAACTCAGCCACTTTCTGCAGGCTCCGTGTAAGAAAGCTGCGGGAGCGCAGAGTCTCGTGGGAAGCGTTCCTCAAACAAGTTGTTTCCTGGTACGGTGAGTGGCATGACTGAGTTGCCTCTGACACGAAAAAGCCTCCTGATCGAGCTAGCCAAGCATAGCGATGTGGCTTGGGCTGAGTTCCTGGCGATCTATGAAAAAGCGATTGTCCGGTACTGCCTAAGTCGCGGACTTCAGGAGGCGGACGCGTTGGATGCGGCCCAGGCAGTGTATGCGGCTATTCACCAAAGGATTCCTACCTGGGATACGGATCGAGAGAAGGGCAGTTTTCGAGCTTGGCTTTTCCGAGTGGCTCGTAACGTGAGTGTCGATCTCCTGATCGCACGATCGAAATCGGCAGCCCGCGGTGACACTCTGACTAGCGAGCTTCTGGCTCAAGTCTGCGATCACCGACAGGCATCGTCGCCGAGTCAGTCGGAAGAAGAATCGACCGCCTTTCAACTAGATCTGAAGCAAGCCTTGTTTGAGTGGGCTTCAAGCCAAGTGCAGGCTGAGGTCCGGCCTGTGACTTGGCAAGCGTTCTGCCGCACGGCCATCGTGGGCGTGAAGGCAGAGGTAGTTGCCGAAGAACTTGGGGTGCCCATCGGAAGCGTCTACACGGCCAAGTGCCGAGTCATGGCGCGGATCCGCGATCGAGTCCAAGACTGGCAGGAAGCTGCTGACCAGCAGCTTCCGGAGTCAGCCGACGACATCGCCCTCGATGACAACTCAAGCGATCGGTCCCTTTGAATCTATTCGAAAGCCATACGGAGCCACCATGACTCAGTCGAAACCACAAACATGTTTGTCCGATGCGGATTTACACCGCTTCTTGAAAGAACAAATCGCCGAACAGGAGGAAGCGTCTCTTCAAGAGCATATTGGTCAATGCTCTGACTGCCGAGCAAAAATGGAGACCATCGCGGCTGGCCAAGCCATGTGGGATGCCCTTCGCGACGGAGCGATCGGCAGAAGCGGTCCGACTATCGGTGACCAAACGAAGGACGCCAACGCCGAGACCGCTGCGGACGATCCGAATTTGGCTGGTCTGTTGGACTACTTGGGGCCAACGGAAGACCCGCAGTACCTCGGCCGACTGGGGAGCTACGAAGTCTGCGGCGTCATCGGGCAGGGCAGCACGGGTATCGTGCTCAAAGCACTCGAGACGCGCCTCAATCGTTTTGTGGCGATCAAAGTCCTGACGCCGGCACTCGCATCCAGTGGACCTGCGAGGCGTCGATTCGAACGTGAAGGCCGAGCAATCGCGGCAGTTTCGCACGAACACGTTGTGCCGATCTACTCCGTCGACGAGCACCGTGGCTTGCCGTACATCGTCATGCAATACATCCCCGGGCTCTCGCTGCTACAACGCATTGAAAAGTCGGGTTCGCTGGATACGTGCGAAGTGACGCGCATCGGTTATCAAGTCGCCAGTGCTCTAGCGGCCGCGCATGGTCAGGGGATCATCCACCGTGACGTGAAACCTGCCAACGTGCTTTTGCATGGTTCTGTCGACCGAGCCATGGTGACGGACTTTGGCCTCGCTCGTGTTTCCGACGATGCCACAATGACTCGTAGCGGAACGATTTCTGGCACTCCGCAGTACATGTCGCCGGAGCAAGCTCGCGGTGAAGTGGCTGACGCACGGACGGATCTTTTCAGCCTGGGTAGTTTGATGTACGCCGCGTCTACGGCGCGCGCACCGTTCCGAGCCGAAACCGTGTTTGGAATTATCCACCGAGTCTGCCAAACGAATCCGCATCCGATTCGAGAGCTGAATCCAGACATCGCTCCTTGGCTCTGCAAGTTCATTGACAAGCTCATGGCCAAGCAGCCCGAAGCGCGTTTTGAATCGGC
>JBGCCZ010000162.1:0-15431 GCA_045105035.1 Pirellulaceae bacterium
TTTTCGAAGCGGAGACTCGTGGTTGAACAAGATTGCATTGGACGCGAAGATTCCGTAACGCTCTCGGTACGCTTGAACCATCCACCGCGCCGCAGCTTTGTTGATTCCATAAGGCGTCGTCGGACGCATCTCTGTTTCTTCATTCGCAAACCCCTCAAAGCCATGCCCGAAAATCTCACGCGAGCAAGCATTCAACACCCGCGTCTCAGGACTATGGTGGCGAACCGCTTCTAAGATCGCAATTGTAAGCCCCGCGTTGATTTCCACGTTTTCGACTGGGGCAGACCAACTGTTCGGGATGAAACTGTCGCCCGCTAGATGATAAAGTTCATTCGGTTGTATTGAACCAATGAGCTCACTTGTTTTTGCGGCGAATCCGTTTGGTGTTTCACTGGGAACATCGTGATACGTGGTGTTTTGATAGCCCGGACTCGTTGAGTTGCGTCCAACTAGATGTACGCTATAGCCATCTAGGTTGAGACAAGCGGACAAATAGGCTGCGTCTTGACCGCTCGCTCCGGTGATCATGGCCGACTTTCGCAACTTATATTCCTTTTCAGGCGACCTAGGGCATTCAGCCGATCGCGATTTATCTGGTCGTGACCAAAAGTGTGGTGTCGGATCTCGTAGCGGATGTCAAACCCTAAAGTTATTGGCTTGCTATCGGATGCAACATCAATGCCTTACTTTCAGAGCTTGGCCCTTGTCTACGATGGAGCTTGCTGATTCTGCTGAACATGCCCCAACATACTACGCTGCTTTGGCGGGTACCGTATTGCGGGATCCCATCGCTTGCTCAAAGACTTCAAGCCATTCTTGAGCTGCATCAGACCAGGTCCTGGTTGCAAATTTTGCGAAGGCAGCCTGCTGGCCCCTGATGACATGCCTACGATTTTCGCCAACGTGAGCGAGCTGTTCAACTAAGTTCTTAGGACTGTGCGGATCAAAAAAGAGCATTGCGGCCCCCATGTCGCCAAACTGTTCACGCAATGAAGGAATGTCTGAGCATACCGCTGGGCATCCGTAGTGGATGGCCTCCATAATAGGAAATGAACCTTGCTCGTAAAGCGACGGAACAACTGTTGCGAAGGCACTACGATATAGCCTCGATAACATCTCGGCACTTACTTTTCCGAGGCAAACTACTTCAGTTTCAGCTCTGCACTCTTTGATGTAGGCTCTAAGCCATCGTGGGCACGACCTGATGCCGGTAAATACCATTTGCATTGGCCACAGTTCTTTATTTTTCCGCAAATGACCTAGTGTCTCGACCAAGAGTCGATGGTTTTTATAGGTACGGAAGGCTGCTGGATAAAAGATGAACGGCTGCTCGATACCCAGACTCGAAAGATCTGTCGCTTCTGACTCTGTAACCGGCCCGAAGTTAGGTACTGCCGGTCGGACTACCGCTGTTTCAGAGGGCTTGGCCTGCAGTATATCGAGTAGATCGTTTTGTCGGATGAATTCGGACATGCAAGCGAGTCGATCAGCTTGTTTGACCTGAGTTGAAACCATCCTCTTTAAACTTTGCAACTGGTGAGGACGCACAGTTGCCGGGAAGTGAAAAGCGACCAAGTCATGTACGGCAACGACTGTTGGATTGTTGAATTTTTGGTCAGTTCCGACGTAGGGTACAAGCCAGACGTCGCACCTCTTTTCTAGTTCGACAATTTCTGCTGCCGCTGCAGGTGAAGCCAGGGCAACTTGCAGACTTCGCAACAGTGTTGATTCCGGTAGATGTGCCTTGGCAATCCAATGCGCCATTCTATCGAACGACTTGCAGATTCTTCGCGCTGCTTTCCTCTGGATCCACGAAGAACTCAGACGCTGGGCGACCTTGATACGGCCGTTTCCCTGATCCACAATTGGATTCAAGACTTTTGACTTATTCGGATGCGGCACGAGCAGAATTTCAGCGTCCGCAGAAGCCTCAATGATCCCTTTGGCTAGATTGGCGACGAAGACCCCAATCCCTTCACTAGGCTCAAGCGTAAAACCGTAGTCGCACCAGATTCCGACTCTCAACGGCGGCTCCTTTGCGGCGGTGGCAGACGGTGGACGTTGCTGGTTTTCATGTGTCTTTCTTGAGTCGATCTTCTAGGCGGCAATTCGGATGGTTGTTTTCACTGACCGCATGTGCACTTTGATTCTGTCGCAGATGTGCTCTATCTGTCGGTCAGTGAGATCGTTGAACGTCGGGAGCATTAGGCCGCTTTCTGCGAGCCGGTTCGTATGGTCGAGCTGTTGATTTTGAGATTCAGCCGCTCGACGAAAGGGAGGCAGTTTGTGCAATGGATAGAAGAACGGTCGACTGTCGATACCGTCCGCTTCAAGTTCAGTCATGAGTTCATCTCGGCTTATGCCGAAGTCGGCAGAGTCGACTGTGATTGCATAAAGCCATGGAGACGGTTCTGCCCAATCGGCTACCGGTTGCAGGACAACGCCAGGAACACCTTCCAACTCTTCGTTGTATCGATCAAAGATTTCACGACGCCGCTGAAGGATAGAGGCCTTTCGTTCAAACTGGGCACACAGCATTGCGCAGGCGACATTCGTTAGCCGGAAGTTGTATCCGGTGATAGGAAAAAAGTACCTTCGCTCCGGATCCATTCCTTGTCCGCGGAGCAGCTTAAGACGGGTAGCTAGTTGGTCATCAGAAAAAGTTACAGCGCCTCCCTCTCCGCAAGTAAAAATCTTGTTACCAAAAAAGGAGAAAGTGCCAGCTCTACCAAGCGACCCAACGACCCTGCCCTTGTACTTTGCAAGCGGAGCTTCAGCGCAGTCTTCGACTACCCACAACCCGTGCATGGCAGCGACGGTGTTGAGTGAATCCATATCTGCGGGGTGACCCATCAAGTGAACAGCGACTAGTCCACGCGTCTTGGGAGTGATAGCAGCTTCTAAACGATTTGGATCAAGACACCATGTGTGGGGATCAACATCGACAAAGACTGGCTCCGCACCGCAGTAACGGACTGCATTGGCTGTTGCAACATAAGTGAGAGAAGGAACGATGACTTCATCACCAGGTCGCAAGCCCATACCCAACAGAGCCATGTGCAGAGCCACCGTTCCGTTGCTGCAACTGAGGGCGTGACTTGTCTCGCAAGCCGCTGCGAACTCAGATTCAAATCTGTCGATGTACTTCCCAGTGGAAGAGATCCAGGAACTCCGAATCGCCTCCGATACGTAGGTTTCCTCGTTACCGCTGACATCAGCGTAGGCAACTGGGATCTTTGACATAAAGTTCTCTCCGTCGATACTCTTAACGCTTGCAACGCCGAGCCAGCAGGAGAGCAAGGCCACGATTGTTGCTAGTGCTAGGTCGATGCGTATTTCGGCACAAAAAGACTGGGAATACGAGTCGGCTTATAGCAAAGGCTCGCGCTAGGGGACAAGCTCGAAATTCTCGCCAGAGTGCAGCTGCCTTTCTTTGCTAGCTATAACTCTCAAGGATCAAGTATTTGCATTTGTGCGTGATTGCAAGACTCCAGTGCTCGAGTCTCTGGAGAAAGCAAGGACGTGGTAAGCCACTAAATTGCAGGTCAGTCTGTCGCGCCAGCCGGTTCCGTAAAAACAATTCCACTTGTTGCTGGGAAGTGCGGACTGCTAACCTTTACGAAGGCTCCGCGCATTTTCAGAGTCGGCGGGCTATAGAAGCGACTCGGAATGAGCGCATCGCAAGACTACGAAGCTCAAGGATCAGGGCGACAAAAGATATGTCCAAACGAAATCGCGATGGAATCCGCATAGGTGTGTGGTGTGCCTACCACGTTACTCTCGAGGCTTGTGAAGGAATTGGAGTTTTCGCCCACAACCTAGCACTGGGACTTTCCGAGAACGAGCGCTGCCAACGCGTCGATATGGTTTGTAAGCCAGGGGATGCACATGTCATCGAACCTACAGCCAAGCGTGGCAATAATAAGATTCGAGCGGTAGAGCTTCCGCGAGATGGAACTGGAGGTGGCTTTGCAGCAAAGCTAGCGAGTTCGTGCGGCCGCAAAACAACTCGCGCAGAACGGAAAATAGAAAAACTTCAAGGACGAAGCAAGAAGGACTATTCAGAACGTTGGGAAGCAAAGCATGGCAAGAAAGCTTGGATCCCCTTGGCGGCGATCGCAGCTTACGCTCTTGGGGTAATCCGCCTTGGGATCCTGCGTGTATTCCGCGCAACGCTCCGATTCCTGCAAAACCGAATTCTTCGCAACTTTCCCGGCGCACAAGAGAAAGAACAACGCGAACAGCAAATCATCGAACAATGTGATGTCTGGCTGATACCCTATGTTTTGCTGGATCGCAAATTTAGCAGGCCCACGGTAGTCACAGTGCACGACTTAGTTGCTTATCACTTCCCTGAAATGTTGAGTGAGGAGGCGTTGGAATCGGTCATGCAGTTGGCATCGGACGTTGCGGAGCAATCAACTCTCGCCGCCTGCATGTCGAAGTTCATCGAGCGAAACGACCTGCAAGGTGTCTTGCGCCTACCTCCTAGTAAGACGCGAATGGTAGAACCTTGGGTACCCAAGGATTTCGGGAAACCTGTTCCTAGGGAACAACTGGTTGACGAATTCCCCGTGTTGAACCAGCGATATTTTTTCTACCCAGCCGGTTTTCGCCCCTACAAAAATCACTCGATTCTCGTCGAGGCGCTTAGCGAACTGTGTCAGCAGGGCAATGACGATTTGCATCTCGTCTTCACTGGAATTCAAGATATTCCTCAAGATCTTTGCGATCGAATTGAACAGCTTCAGCTCTCTGACAGAGTCACTGTCTTGCAACGCGTTTCGCGTGAAGTCCTATCTACCTTCTACAAGCACGCAATCGCGACGGTTGTACCATCACTTTATGAACAAGGTTCGTATCCTCTGATGGAGGCCCTCTATTTCGGATGTCCCATAGCATCTTCAGACATTGAGTCTTTACGCGAGAGATTCGATGTACTTGGGGAATCCATGGTCTATTTCGACGCACGAAGCACAGAAGACGTAGCCCAGAGCTTACGCAATTTGGCACAAAACGAAACTGAAATAAGAGCAAGACAACAAGCGGAAAAGCACAAGATTTTTGGGCGGTCTGCCGCGGACGCTGGAGCGGATTGGCTTTCGGTGTTGGAAGAAGCAATTTCGGCGGAAGCTCACCGACACAGTGCAATTTCAACTCAAAAAGCTGCTTAGTCTCGCTATCACGGCGCACGATGAGATCACAGGTCGAATCAACGCGTCCCCAGTCTTAAGACACGAAAACAACGTGAGAAATGGAGTACGCAATGGGGCTATTTCGGAAAAAGAAAATCGAAGTCTTGGAGCCAGCGCTTCCTAGTTCCCCGCGATTCTACGGTCAGTTCCATCCGCCATCCGACAAAGTCATCTTCGAGCGTTATTTCTCAAACTACGGCAGGCCGGGCTATTTCGTTGAATGCGGAGCCTATGACGGAGAAGTCGATTCGAACTGCAGAGTCTTGGAAGAGCACTATCAATGGCAAGGCTTAAATCTCGAATGCCAGCCTTACCTCTACATGAAGCTCTGCAAGAACCGCCCAAACTCCGAGAACTTGCGGCTGGCGTTGTCTGGATCTATGGGGAAGTCGATTTTCAAACACGCGATTCACCCTGAACTCGGCTTCGACTTCGGAAACGGTTCACTGGGGCATACAAAGGATCATCTCGAGGAGCTCGAGCAACTCGGTTGCGAGTTTGAAGAAGTCGAAGTCAGCTGTGTGACACTTGACTACATATGCTCAACCGTCGCGCAAAAGAGAATTGATTTATTCAGCCTTGATATCGAGGGGCATGAAGAAGCTGTTTTGAAGGGCCTTTCTTTGGAGGCAGAGTTACCACTCGTGTTTGCAATTGAAACAGGGCATCTCGGAGCAGCTGGCATCGAAGGTCTTTTGCGGCCCTTTGGCTATCGCTTCGATGGTGGTTACCAAAACAACTCGTTTTTCCTGCACGATGACTTCGATTACTGCGGAAATTCCTAGAGCAAACCAGTTTGAAGGCATTTTGAATGTGGGATATCCGTGAGTTTCTCGCGAGGTACAAAAAACCGAATCCTCAGTTGCGAATGTTCTGGGCGTGCACCCATAGAACGCTTCGAACAACGGAGTTACCCATCCTCGAACAGGCTGGATTTCGAGTTGTCGCGGAACAACTGAATTATGAGGTTCTAAACTACATTGACTCGGCCGACTATCTCGATTTTAAATCGAAACGCGTACCCGGAATGTCACGTCAGCATCAGCTCTATGCTGAACGATCAAGACTCTATCAGCGTTTAGGGCAGCTAGAAAACCAAGAGAAGAAGTTTTTCAATGAGCACTTCGACGTAATATACTGCCCAACTTCACTCACGATTGCTTGTTCTGTTGCTGCGTGGTTTCGAGGGACAGTAGTCTATCGGCATTTCGGTTCTCACTTCAACTTGCAATCGCTGAACGCTCAGATTGACAATTGTGCCCCCGAATTAGTGTCACAAATCATTTATTGCCCGATCTTTGACTCGCTTGCGAAATTGCCAGAGGCAGCTCGTTTCCTAGCAGTCAAGACGTTACACGCCAGCTCAAGCTTTGACGACATCAATCGCAGTTGGGATTTTGACAAAAGCGAGAAACGGATTTCGCTAACGATTAATGAGATTGGAACCAGCGATTCTTCACGAGAGGAGTTGCGTCCCTTTCTCGGTTCGCGATTGAGCCCACGCATCAAAGTCTATGGCAAGAATGACGTCTCTTGTGTCTCGAATGATGTGAAACAGAAGCTGGCTATCGCTGGATTGTTGCCTAGAGCGGAATATTTGCAGCAATGGTTACGTAGCCGATTGTTTGTGTATTGGCGACAGAATCCTTTTCATATGCACTACACACCGCTTGAAGCGATTGCTGCCGGAATGCCGGTTCTTTTTAGCTACGATACGCCGTTAGCAAAAGAGAATGAGTATCGTGGAATGAGTGCTCAGAGACTGAACGAATTGGGTGCGTGTGAGAATTTCCAGGAACTCGAGACCCGTGCAGACCAACTTTTCAACAATCGTCAAGCGCTTGAATCGCTGTCGGAAAGGCAAGCGGAGCTACTCGCCCCGTTCTCTAGACATTCGCTTGAAAGGGAAGCGCAAGAACTAAGGACGTCTTGTGCCCCAACATGTGGCGGATCTCAAGTTCGCAGTCCCCTGAGCAGCGACATGAAGATCATTGCCAACGCCTCCGCCAAATGTGTAATCAATGCCTACACAGAGCTGAAGACGGCAGTGCCACTGAGTGCCTTCACGATTCCGCTAGCTCCATTTGCGGTTGCGTCTGGGCATCGTGTTGCAAATCATCGCGGGAAGTCTGGTATCAGTGTAGATGCGGAGTCGCCTAGAACGAACGTACTAGTATTGGGACGGATTGACGAGCCGCTTAATCTTATGGGACAAATCCGCCTTCGGATTCAAGGGGTCGCATTCGGAGAAGGGGAAGTCGTTGCCGCCTACGAATTTTGGTCGCTCGATGGGACGCACGGTCGTAATCAGTGCAGCTTTGAGCAGGAGCGGGGACAAATAGAGTTCAATGAGTGCTTGCTCTCATTTGAAAACCCAGTTGCGATTTTGGGTGTTGCATTCACCTTTGAGGGAAGCGGAAGTCTGTGCATTCAAACACTTGATGTTCGCGTAGACGGTGGATCTGAAGGAGTTAGTGCAAAGGCGGCCTAGAGTGCGCATGGGTCTGCCAGTACCGCAGTAATCTGCGAGGGGCCGTCGGTGAAAACAGAGCTACCCTGCTCGCACGCACCAAGGCTACTGCTGAGTCTTAGGCCCACAATAGGCAAGGTAGATTTTCCCGCGTTTCTGACTAAAGCGGGTTTGCTTTCGGCTACTGGAAGTTGCTATACCCGAGTCTTGACCGTCTGCCTTAGCCCCCGAGACGCAGACATCTACTGATCCCGCTTTCGATTGCAGTCGAGACTTGCATCCATGAAGAACTTCGGCCGAGCACTCAAGATGGCCAGTAGCCACTGGTTCTCTGTATTCCTCGCAACGGCTTGCTCCTTTGCAGTTGCTGCCCTCTGGGGTGCCAATATTGGCGCCTTCTACCCCATTCTAGAGGTGACGATCAAAGGGAATTCAGCCCAAGAGTGGGTGCAGCTGGAAATCGACAAACTTGAAGCATCGAAAACTGAAGCTCAAACCTCCCTGGTAGGTGTGGAGGAAACACTTGCGGATCCGCAACTTGATGAGTTCAGTCTTAAAACAGCACGGGACGAGAAAGTTGCGTTGCAGCAGCAAATCGCGATAGCCACCGCCCAAGCGGAGAGCTATGGACGCATGCAGCCTTGGATCGAACGGTTTGTCCCGGGTGATCCATTCTCTACGATTGCGCTCATTGTGGTTGCCCTCGTCGGCTCCACTCTTGTACGTCATGTGTTTCTGATTTCGAACGAGATGTTGGTTGGGCGGGTTGCATTCAACATCTCGCGAGGTCTTCGTAACCAGATATTTGAACGGGCACTCCATATGGACCGTGCTTCTTTTGGGAGACACGGCAATGCAGGGTTTGTAACGCTCATTATTCACACCACAGACATGTTGTCTCAGGGCCTGATGAACACGCTTGGCGCTGCTTTGCGGGAACCGCTGAAGCTGATAGCTTGCCTCGCTGGTGCAGCCATGATCTGCTGGAAGTTGCTCCTTATGAGTATCGTTGTCGCACCGGTTGTTGGTTTCCTGCTCTACGTCGTGACACAAAGAATCAAGGGCGTATCTTCCCGAGTTCTAGAGAAGGCGACCGGATTTCACGAGGTGTTGCTGGAGTCGCTTGACAACATCAATACGGTGCAAGCGTTTCAGCGAGAGGGTTGGGAGCAGAGTCGTTTTGAAGATGCCACACTCTTAATGAAGAAGATCGGGCTTAAGTTCCTCTTCCTAACCTCACTGTCCAAGCCGATCATCGAGTTCCTGGGAATCGGCATGCTTGGCACGACGATCATCGGCGGTTCCTACCTCGTCCTCAACAACAAGACAGCCATCATGGGGATTGAGATTTGTCCACAACCACTGAGCGTATCCGCGCTTCTCGTCTTCTTCGGGATGCTGGTTGGCGTCAGTGACCCGCTTCGAAAGTTGTCCGCCGTCTACGGTTCGATTTACGCGGGAACCGTCGCAGCCAACGCGATTTTTCCCCTCCTCGATGCTGCGAGTGAAATCAAAGACCCTGAGTCGCCTAAGTCTGCATCCTTTCCGCACACGAATTTGCACGTTGACAGCGTGACCTTTGGCTACGAACCCGCGAGTCCTGTAATCCAAAATATTGACTTGAACATTCCCTTTGGCAGTACGATTGCGATCGTCGGCAGCAACGGGAGCGGAAAGTCTACTTTGATCAATCTGCTCTGTCGATTTTACGATCCCAACGAGGGTGCTCTAAGAATCGACGGAATCGATATCCGGGACATGCGTATCGACGACGTGCGGAAACGAATCGCACTGGTCAATCAACAGACAGAGTTGTTCGATGAATCGGTGGCTTACAATATCCGGTATGGCAACGCCGAAGCGACAGACGCCGAGGTAGAAGAAGCGGCTCGTATGGCGCACGCACATGAATTCATCGTGGAAGTGCTTAGTGACGGGTACGATACCGTTGTAGGTCGAAACGGAAACCGATTGAGCGGAGGTCAACGCCAACGCATTGCCCTGGCTCGAGCGCTTCTATGCAACCCAGAGATCCTAATCTTAGACGAGGCAACGAGCCAAATCGACATGAAGAGCGAACAGCTAATTCGCGAATCGCTGCAAGACATTCGTGGTAAGCAAACCATGATCATTATCACTCACCGCGAGAAACTACTTGAGCTGGCTGACGAAGCATTCGAGGTGGTTAATGGTGTACTGGTAGAGCAGCCAAGTCTGCTTGGCCGAGCGGCCTAGTCGCTTGCATCTAGCAATCTTCGGTGGGCTCGCTGGAGATGACGTTGCTGGGAATGAACTCTTATTGCAGTTTTATCAAAGAGAAGCAAAAAACAAAAATCACGGGCTTATTAAGTCGCGCAACGAATTTGAGATCTTGAAAACGAGGAGGTTCTGATGGCGAATGAAGAAGACGTACTGGTCAAGCTAGTCTCAATGGTGAATGAGATACAAGAAACTCACAACGAGGATGTATCAGCGGATGATGCACTTATTGGTGACTCTGCGGTAATTTCCTCGCGCGAGCTCGTTGAAATGCTGCTTGCGGTGGAAGAGTTCGCCGAGGATGAGCTTGAGGTTGAATTTGATTGGACAAGCGACTCGGCTATGTCGATGAAACGCAGCCCTTTTCGCAACCTACGTGTCCTTGCAAAACATCTTGTCGGGTGCAAAAGCGAAGCGGCCTAAAGGGGATCCAAGTTGAAGACAGTCGTTGTTACCGGAGCGTCACGCGGGCTTGGCAAGGCAATTGCCACGGAACTCTTAAATCAAGACTACAGGGTAGTCGGGATTTCACGTAGTGGGAACGTCCCGGATGGTGCTGTTGGACTTGCGTGTGATGTGGGCGATGCAAGTGCCGTCAAAGAAGCTCTAACTGAAGTTGCAAAAGACAAATCCCTGTACGCGTTGATAAACGCTGCAGGCATTGCATCGATGAACCTAGCGATCACGACACCGCCGGAAACGGTTGAAAAGATCATTCGCACCAACCTTATTGGGACGATCAATTGTTGCATTGCCTTGGCAAAACGGCTCAGTCGCAACAAAGGTGGAAGGATTATTAACTTTTCAACGATTGCGGTTCCAATTTCGTTGAAAGGCGAATCTGTCTACGTCGCATCCAAAGCGGGCGTAGAAGGATTTTCCAGAAGCTTTGCTCGCGAAATGGCAGACTTCGGTGCAACGGTAAACGTGATAGCGCCTGGGCCGATTGACACGGATCTGATTGCCGGGGTGCCGAGCAAAGCAATTGATAAGATTATCGCGAATCAGATCATCCCCGAGAAGTTCGGCAAGGACGCGGTGATCGAGCTTGTAGAATTTTTGCTTAGTGATCGCAGTCGCATGCTAAGCGGCCAAGTTTTGAACATTGGAGGTGCATGATGAGCAGCGGTGAGAACCTTCTGATCGATGAGTTACAGAATCGATACCTTGGATGTGACGAACCTGTATTAATCACCCAAGATTCAGCACTAAGACCAAGTGATGTCCTGCAGCTCGATCAAGAGCTTTACGATTCAATAGAGCCGGGTGACGTGGTCGCCTTGATCGGTGATTTCGAAGCGAAATCGATTCGACGAATGCTCACAATCCTGAGCAAAGGGTGCATCTACGTACCGCTTACCGAGGACACAAAACCTCAACACGAGTACTTCATTCAGGCAGCGATGGTTGACGTGGTCGTCAGCGGAGATGGAATCGAACGAGTGCGCAAGGAGCGTGCCGTTGACCAACAGTTGTCTGTACTTCGTGAATCAGGACATGCTGGCTTGGTACTATTCTCCTCTGGTACCACAGGTCAGCCAAAAGCGATCTTGCACGATTTTGAGGTGTTCCTAAACCGCTTTCGCACGCCGCGTCCGACGCTCCGCACACTCAATTTTCTCCTCTTCGATCACATTGGCGGAGTGAACACACTGTTGCACACGCTCTTCAACAGGGGGACTGTCATTTTTCCACGTTCCCGCAGAGTCGGTGACATCATCAATGACCTCAAGCAATTCGAGGTCGAACTATTGCCAACAACGCCGACATTCTTACGAATGATGTTGATGAGCGATTTCCTAGAGTCGGAAACGCTACCAAGCTTAAAGGTCGTTACCTACGGTACCGAACGCATGGATGAACCGAGCCTCAAGCGTCTTTGTGATATGCTCCCCCAGGTAGACTTCCGTCAAACTTATGGCATGTCGGAACTTGGGATCATGCGAGTGAAATCTGTTTCCCGCGATAGCTTGTGGATGCATGTAGGCGGCGAAGGGATTGAGACTCGCATAGAAAACGAGGTTCTTAAAATTCGCGCGAAAAACCGTATGGTCGGCTACTTGAATGCGCCCTCACCATTTGACGATGCCGACTGGTACGACACGAAAGATCTCGTCGAGCAACGTGAGGACGGAGCAATCCGAATCGTAGGTCGTACGACGGAATGGATCAACATTGGCGGTGAAAAGGTTCTCCCAGAAGTCATCGAAACTGCGGCACTCGAGCATGATGAGATCTTGCACGTAAAAGCCTATGGGGCAGAGAATCCGATTACTGGCCACCACATTGAATTGAGTTATCAATTGAAAGCAGGTTCTAGTCTGACGAAACTTCAATTGAAAAAGTTTCTGAAGAGTCAGCTTCCGAAGAATTTTGTGCCGCACAAGCTGATAGAGGATGTTGTGGAAATCAATCATCGATTCAAGAAGGCTGGTTAGCAAGCCAGTAGGACGGGATTAAGTACTGGAGACGGTTAAGAGCTTGTCCTGATTCGTGTCAGCGACCAAGCTTGAATGGAACTGGGCGGAAGAGTTGAAAGGCAATACATGGAGGGTTGGTACATTCTCGGAACAGGTCATTTCGCGTTGGAAGTCCTCGAATGGGCTTGTGACGCCGGACTCTCCCGCTCCAAGCTGCAGGGATTCTTAGGGCAATCTAAAGATGCTCCCGCTCTCCAAACCGGCTTCCCTTGCTTGGACGAAGGAAGTGCCGAATTGAACGAGAGGACGCCCATCGTCAACGCCATATCGACGCCGGGAGTAAAGCAAAAAGTCTGCGAGAGCATCAAAGCCAAGGGCGGTTCTTTTCACACGGTGGTGCACCCTACAGCTGTTGTCAAGACGAATGAAATAGGTGCGGGTACCGTGGTCTGCCCAAACTGTGTCGTTGGACCATTTGCTGAGATCGGCGAATTGGTAACGCTAAATTACCACACCGGCGTCGGGCATGAGACAAAAGTTGGCGACTACGTTTCGACTGCACCGGGAGTCCAGATCGGCGGGAATTCCATGATAGGATCCGGAAGTTACTTTGGAATGAACTCCGCAGTCATCGATAAAGTCAAAGTCGGCGCTGACGTGACAGCGAGCGTTGGGTCAGTCATTATTGGTCGGATTTCTGATGGTCAGCGCGTAGCGGGGAACCCTGCTAAGAGGTCGAGAGTATTCTAGTTCTTGGCTGTTATGTTCGGAGAAGCACGGACTCCGACACGCTAGAAATGCAGAACAACCAGTTGCCCCTCAGTGTATCCAGCTAGATCAGTTCGAGCATCTAGGTTGAAATGTCCTGACTGTAAATGCTCCAAGTTTAACGCAGTAAATTCGGTCGCAACCTGGAAGCTAAATCGAGTATCTGCGACCCCCGCGAACCACGTTTCTCCGACCCGTCCGACTAGATCTGCGATACCATCCCCGGAAATATCCGCGAGAATTACGTCTGTTACCTCCGGAGCTCCCCATGAACCCCAGTATTGGTTGGTAAAAGAAGAGCTGCTGGAGAGTGCGACCCATAGATTGCCAGCTTCTCTTCCGACGATGTCGTCCTTTCCGTCTCCATTGAAGTCCGCGACGAGCACATCGTGCCACTGAACCGCCGTCGACCAACTTGTCCAATAGCTCGTATCGAATCTCGAGCCAGTCGATAGGCCGACCCACCAGTTGCCTCCGGTTCTTCCGGCGATGTCGAGTTTGCCGTCACCGTCGAAGTCACCGGGGGAGACGTCATCCCACTGAACAGCGCTGCTCCAACTTCCCCAGTAACTACTGCTGAAACCGGAGCCTGTTGAACTGGATACCCACCAGTTGCCGCCTTCCCAGCCGACAACATCGTCGCGTCCATCGCCGTCAAAGTCGCCGTAGTGAACATTTTCCCATTGGACAGCGGTGGACCAACCACCCCACCACTGCGAGTTCAGACTGGAACCATTGGAAAGGCCGATCCACCATTGTCCACCTGTTCGCCCGATGACATCGGTGCGTCCATCTGCGTTGAAGTCACCGACTCCGAGGTCTTTCCAGGAAACACTGTTGGACCATGTTCCAATGTTCTGCGAGCTCTCACCGTTCGTAGGCGAGAAAACAACGTCCCAACTTCCGTCTGACCAACTGATCAAGTCATCAACGCCATCACCGTTAAAGTCTCCGTTGAAGACTTGTTCAGGAGCTGCCGGGGGGGGGGAACTGATACCAACTCGGAGTTGCCCCGCCTGCGCTGCGGACAGGTCTGAAGCTCCATCGCCGTTGAAGTCTCCGACCCGCGCTTGGCTCCAATCAGTTCCGTCCAGAACGCTCCAGGTCGATAGCGAGAAATTTGCTCCGCCCTGAGCTAAAAGCCAGTCGGAGCCGGAATGAGACAGTAAGTCCGCGGCGCCATCAGCATTGAAATCTCCAACGCGTGTGTGCTCTACGCTGGCCGAGTTCCAGCTTCCCCAGTACTGATTAGTAAATCCGGAAGCCTCAGAAAGGGCGACCCACAGATTGCCTCCCTCTCGACCGACGATGTCGTCGTATCCATTGCCGTCAAAATCCGCAACCAGAACGTCTTTCCATTGAACGCCAGTAGACCAGCTAGCCCAGTATGTGGTGTTGAAATTGGAACCTGTAGAGAGTCCTACCCACCAGTGGCCTCCGGTGCGACCCGCGATATCCGTTCGCCCATCCCCATTAAAGTCACCGGGGGATACGTCGTCCCACTGCACTGTACTACTCCAGCTACCCCAATAGCTACTCGTAAAACCAGAGCCAGTCGAACTAGAGATCCACCAGTTGCCGCTTTCGCGCCCAACCACGTCGTCGCGACCGTCACCGTCAAAATCACCGTAGAACACGTTCTGCCAGTCGACGGCTGTCGACCAACCGCCCCACCACTGTGAATTCAAACTAGACCCGTCCGACAGTCCAATCCACCATTGCCCGCCCGCTCTGCCGATGACGTCCGTTCTGCCGTCTGCGTTGAAGTCGCCAACGCCGAGGTCTTCCCATAGAACACTACCGGACCAAGTGCCAATATTCTGCGACGCTTCGCCATCGGTCGGCGAGAGAATGACATCCCAACTGCCATTCGACCAACTGATCAAGTCATCCACCCCGTCACCGTCAAAGTCCCCGCTAAACACGGTGCTCTCAACGTTCAAGACAAATTCATCCGAAACGCTTAAGCCTTGCGGGTCAGTCGCCGTAACCGTGACCGTTGTTGTGCCTGCGAGGTTGGCCAGGTCAAGTTGCAGAGTCGATCCATTGAAACTGCCGCTGACTAACCAGTCGTCCTCGATCGAAACGGTGTAAGTAAGTGAGTCACCATTACTATCAAAAAATACGCCTGACAAATCAATTGACTCAGAATTCGAACTTATGCTTGTCGTAACGTCGGAAATTGGGAATGAAACCACAGGCGGCTGGTTCTCTGGAAGTTCCAACGAAAACTGACTTGAGATCGAAGTACTAATCTGTGAGTTGTTGAGAAGCTCGCCGTCATCCATAAGGTTTGGTGTATCGACCACATGACCGAGG
>JBGCCZ010000163.1:0-6375 GCA_045105035.1 Pirellulaceae bacterium
TCGCGTTCCACTTTCCCGTGCAACACGGCGTTCAAAGGCGTGCGTGAAGGCTCGGTCAAATACAGTCCCGTTGCCAGTCGCACTCGCTCTCTGAGAAACTGCGCCCGCTCTTTCCACTCCTGCACCGAAGCCGGGACAGTAAACGGAAAATATCCGTCCAAGTCTTTTAAGGGCTTCAACCTCCGGTCACTTGAACTAGAAACCTCTTCCGCGGAATCAGTTGATTCTTGCGCACAGATCGTCTGGGGCTGCACAGAGTGAATTACCAGGCAAGCAACCAGCAACCAAGCTACGGGGCTTCTGAGCCACACACTCTGAAAAATTCCAGTATTACGTTCGAAGACAGGCATGACTTTGGATTCCTCGCAGTGCTTTGAGGTGGTTCACGATCAGAATCGAATTCTCGACTCAGCCTATTTTATCGCGAGAAACGACGCAAAGTTGAGGCATTGAAACCAAACGACTGCGGAACGGAATCCTGCCGCTTTGAGTCGCCCCAAATGCGTCTCCACAGACTCGGGAATCAGTGTATTTTCCAACGAAGTTCTCTTCTGCGCGATTTCTAACTCACTGTAGCCATTCGCTCGCTTAAACGAATGATGCAGGTCCGTGAGCATCTCCTGGGCTTCCGCTTCTCCGACATTCACTTTTTCCGATAGAACGAACGCTCCGCCAGGCTGCAGCGATGCACAGACGTTCGCCAAAAGATTGGGGCGATCCTCTAGGGGAATGAATTGCAAAGTGTAATTCATCACCGCAAAACTACTTGGCTCAAATTCAACCGCCCGAATATCAGCCTGAACAATTTCGATAGCGGAGCGGTTTTGATCCTGCTCCAACTTCTGCAAGAGTGACTCGACCATCGCCTGTGAAGAGTCGATGCCCAAAACGTAACACGACTCCGGAACGCGACGAGCCATTGGCAAAGTCACCGCGCCGAGTGAACAACCGAGGTCATAGACGTACGAGTGCGGCCGCGCGTACTTCGCAGCCAGCTCCACTGTCATCCCTACGATGGACGCGTACCCTGGAACCGATCGAGAAATCATATCGGGGAACACTTCGACAACCTTTTCGTCGAAAACGAAGTCGCCCACCTGGGACAATGGCAGGGAGTAGATCCGATCCTCTGGCATACTCTTTTCCAGCATTCAGTTCGTAATATTCGCAAGATGCGATTCAGACGCACATCCTGATTCTAAAGAGAACCAGTAAAGCCGCAGAATTGTACCCTCTGGCGATCTAAACTATCAGATAAAGCTGGAGTACGATCGTCGAGTTTAGGCACCCTAGAAGCCCGAAGCGGAGGAACATCACCGCAATGGGGCGAAAGAAGAACAGAGCATTCCAAGATGAATGCAAAGAGCTCAAGTACTGAATGGCTCGGCAGGCAAGTGACTTTGCTAGAAGAGCGAGCCAACAACTAGAAGGCTAATAAAAAGAACGTCGACAGTACCGCAAGCGACCGCCTACCCCGTTCAGGGCAAGTCACTTTTTCCGTTTGGGCAGGATAGTAGCCCGGCGGTCCAAGCCGGAACGCAGCCCATTTTCGGCTCCGAGATCCGAGCTACTTTGCGTAGCTTCAAAAACTGCTTTGCCCTGCTACCCCGTTTGGGAACCTGGCTCACGAAGGCCGACTGCGATCGCAAATGCAACTGCATCAGCCAAAGACTCCGCTTTGATCTTAGTCATTACACGTCCGCGATAAGTCTCAACTGTTCTTAGGCCGACCTTCAATTCGACTGCTACCTGTTTGTTCAATTTCCCGTGCGACATTCGCGTTAAGACTTCGCGTTCGCGTGCGGAGAGACTCGCAAGAATCCGTAACTGCTCCGCCTGCCTTTCCAAAAACATTGCATTGGCACGGTATTCAGCACAATGTTGCTCGACCCGACTTACGAGATTGGACGCTTCGACAGGCTTCGCGAAAATGTACTTAAAGCCAGCTTCCATCGCCTGCATCGTCAATTCCGTCGAAGCATTCCCGGTCACCATGATCGCCGGGAAACAGCACTCGAGCGCTCGAGTCCGCTTGAAAGCCGCGAGCCCCCTCTGTTCGCCAATGAACTCGTCCAAAAGGGCAAGGTCAAACTGAATCCCGGATTCCAAATCCGCCAGAAACGGGTCCGGCCCCGAATAGACTTTTGCCTCATGGCCGTAGTGCTGCAGGATCTTGGCAAAAGAGATCGCAAGCTCTGCGTCATCATCTACCACGGCAATTCGAAAATTTTCCACGAGACGGTCACCGGTTGGCGGAGTTTGTGTGTGATCTTGTTCGACGACGGTCACCTGAATATCCCTAGCAGGAAAAAACGTGAGGTCGCAGCATTCAAAAGGCCGCATTGAGACTCAAATACGATCTAAACCTTATCGAATTTTGTTGGTTAATTTCCTTGTCTAAGTCCCGAATTCTGCCACCTAGCGGTAAATAGGTACCCCACCCGGGCCATTCCTGGCACAATCACGCCTAAAACCCCCTGAATGAACTAACGATTTGGCGTTAGTTACCACTCAGCCGGCTGTCGGCGCAAGTTCTTTGCACGCTCCGAGTCGCGACGACGCCCATTCGCGCCCCGTGCGTTAAGATCTTCGGAGACTCCATGCGAGCCAACGGATAATCTGCCTCAAAGATACTCGCATTGCTTGCGAGATCGCCTCCCCCCGCCAACACCGCGCAGTACGGTGCAAGATAGTAATGCAACCCACGAAACCGCTCCGTTTGATTCTGTATTTCGCTCTGATGCTCTCTCTTCAGGCGAATCGCGCTAAGTCCGCCGATACCGCTGCGGCTCCAGTTCACCCGAATGTTATCGTACTACTGTCGGATGACCAAGGCTGGGGCGACTTGAGCTTGAATGGCAACACGGATATCGAAACGCCAAACATCGACTCTCTCGGGAAACAAGGGATTCAGTTCGACCGCTTTTATGTTTGTGCCGTCTGCTCCCCCACGCGTGCCGAATTCCTGACGGGCCGCTACCACGCGAGAGGCGGCGTGTACAGCACTTCTGCCGGCGGCGAGAGGCTAAATCTCGACGAAGTCACGATCGCGGATACGTTCCACGCAGCGGGCTATGCAACTGCCGCCTTTGGCAAGTGGCACAACGGGATGCAGTATCCGTACCACCCCAACGGCCGCGGCTTCGACGAGTTCTATGGTTTTTGCAGCGGACACTGGGGCGACTATTTCAACCCGCTCCTCGAGCGCAACGGCCAGCTGACCAAGGGCGACGGGTTCTGCATTGACGACTTTACCAACCAAGCAATCCACTTCATTGAACAATCCGTTCAGGAAAAAAGACCGTTCTTCACCTACCTCCCGTTCAACACTCCGCATTCGCCGATGCAAGTTCCAGATCGCTTCTGGGATAGGTTCGCGAACAAGTCTCTTGAGCAGAAAAATCGCGACCCCCAAAGGCAGGACGTAGAGCACACCAAGTGCGCTTTGGCGATGTGCGAGAACATTGATTGGAATGTCGGACGAATCCTCGGAAAGCTGAGTGAATTGCAGATCGCCGAGAACACGATCGTTGTTTACTTCTGCGACAACGGTCCTAACGGCTGGCGATGGAATGGCGGCATGAAAGGCCGCAAGGGTTCGACGGACGAAGGTGGTGTGCGATCGCCGCTACTCATACGCTGGCCCGGACAGCTACAGCCCCGCACCATCAAGCAAATTGCATCCGCTACCGATCTACTGCCCACGCTAGCCGAACTCTGCCAAGCAGATTTGAGTAGTAGCAAACCGTTGGACGGAAAATCATTGGTCCCGTTGCTGACTGGCAATCGAGAGAATCCGGATTGGCCAGACCGCATCATTATCAACCAGTGGCGGAACAAGCTCAGCGCTCGCAACCAGCGATTCCGATTGAGCACGGATGGGCAACTTTACGACATCGCGCAAGATCCCGGCCAAAAGAAAGATGTCAGCCACGATTTCCCGGCTGTCGTCGCGAAACTCAAGACTGCCCTAGAAAGGCACTCCGCGGAAGTCGCCGGCTACGATCAGGACTCCCGCCCCTTTCCGCTCGGCAACCAAGAGTTCCGTTACACGCAAGTCCCCGCGCGCGACGGCAAAGTCGTCGGAGGCATCAAGCGTTCGAATCGCTACCCAAACTGCTCCTTTTTCACCCACTGGACCAGCGACGAAGACGTGATCTTCTGGGAAGTCGACGTCATGGCGCCTGGGCGATATCAAGTGGAAGCCATGTACAGCTGCTCCGCTGAAGACATTGGCTCGACGGTCCAACTAAGCTGCGGGGCCTCACAGCTAAACTTCCAAATCACCGAGCCTCACGATCCGCCATTGCGAGGCCAAGAGCACGACCGAGTCGAGAGAACGGAGTCTTACATTAAGGACTTCCGTACGAGCCAGCTTGGAACGATCGAATTGGCCTCCGGCCCACAAAAACTACAACTGCGAGCCATCGATATTGCGGGCCAAAATGTCATGGATTTCCGCCTCCTCCAGTTCACCCGCCTTGGCGACTAAGAGCCTTTGGAGGGGGGTGTTTCGCCCAAATTCAGCTTTTCTGGCAAAAGCGGAATACCCAGTCCGTTCAACCAGGGTTCGGTAACTCACAAATGCAACCACACGGTGAGCTCGTTGAAATTCAGCCATTTACAATGCCCGGCTAGCTGAGCAAAATGTGCATCTGGACTCCATGCATTGACACGAGTCCGTGCCGCCAGTTTCTTGCGACGCACCGCATCTTTGCGAAATACTTCAACCATCTTTCTTCAAAGATATTCCATGAACACTGAAACTCCTGCCAAACGCCCGCTGATCTCGCTCCCCTTCATCATCATCGTGGGTAGTATCGCACTGATCGGTATCTTCTTCGGACAAACGATCATGGAGCAGGTCATGCTGATGCAAGAGAGCGCCAAAGCCAAGGAGATTGTCGTCCCCGAGGAGTACGCCGATCTTTCCGCCTGGGGCAAAGCACTAAACGAAAATCCAAACGCTGATTTCGAGGGCGCTGCGATCACACCCGGTGGCGGCGGTGGAGCCAGCAGTGGGGGCCGACCGGATCCCGACGCAATGTTCAGCGAACGCGACGCCGACGAAGATGGCAAGCTGAGCGGGGACGAAATATCTGGCCGTATGGCTGACCGTGTCGACGAAATCGATACCGATGGTGACGGCTCGATCAGTAAGGATGAATTCATGACCGCCATCGAGAACATGCGTGCACAAAGAGAGGGATCCGACAACTCGGACGAGTAATCGCGGACCACGAAAAAGCCAGCCGACATCTCTCGGGGATTTCCCGAAGGTGTCGACTGCGACTACTAACCCGCCGCTCGGCGACTACTAACCCGCCGCTCGGCGACTAACAACCCGCCGCTCGGCGACTACTAACCCGCCGCTCGGCGGAGTGGAATCAAGCAAAGACGCACGGTCTATTCCAACGCACCTCAGGTGAATTCAGAGCTGGCGCTGTCCACGGTAGCCACCGCAGATCAACTACCGCGGTGCCACCGGTAGATTCGAGCCTTCAACGCGTTCGAAGCTCAAATTCTCAATCTTGTGCACATCCAACTCGCGTTTGAATTGCTCGCCCGCCAGCAGATAAAGCGGCTGACCAGCGTCTCTTTGATTCGTAGTTAGCCCATAGTGCCGAGTTAGCTCAAGCGTGGCCAAAAACATGGCCACTAGAGTTGTTTTGTGCATCCCTGGTTCAAACAAGGAGGTCAGTTCGACCTTCGCCTCAGAACACACCTTCGTGTGAATCCGTTCCATGTGCACGTGAATGGGCGTGTCGTCCTGAATGACCTTCGAGGACGGTGGTGGCTTCTGCTCTCGCAGGATCCGGCCGAACGCGCTCACCAAGTCCCACACTTCGATGGGCTCAATCGGCTGATCACCAGCAGGGAGCTTCCTCGTCGGCAAATCATTGGCAACTCGCGAATACCGCAACTGCCACTGCTCGCCTTGCTCCTCCAGAATTGAAGCAGCATCCCGAATCCGCTTGTACTCCATCAACCGGTAGACGAGCTCGTCGGACATATCCGCCGACTCGCTCGACGACTCTTCTTCGTCGACCAATTCAGTTTGCGGGATCGCCTGCTTTGACTTCATCTCGATGAGAAGGCTGGCAATCTCGAGAAAGTCGGCAACATCGTCAATCTGGAGCTCCACAAGCACTTCCAGGAAGTCGAAGTACTGGTCGATCACTTTCGCTAACGGCAACTCGGCCAACGAAAGCTCCTCGCGACGCACGATGTGCAGGAGCAAATCCAAAGGGCCACTGTACTGATTGAGGTCGACTGAGAATTCCATCACCAATCGGTACCGAAAATCGGCCGCCGAGGCAAGAGAATCCCCACGAGCCTTATCTCCTCCCTCCCCCTCCCCGCGTCGTCGCTGCG
>JBGCCZ010000164.1:0-11984 GCA_045105035.1 Pirellulaceae bacterium
GCCCGTGTAGCGTATGACCGTCGCCGTTACAGGTTTTGACTGCAGTCATTTCCGGCTTGGGATTGGGTTCAAGGCAGCGGCTTCTTTTGCCTATAACGACAGGTTCGCTCGCGTGTTTTATGTTCGCTCGCGTGTTATAAGAAGGGGGATAAGAAACACAATTTGAACTTTTAGGACGACCCCAATTCGATGAACAAACCGCGACAGCACAGCTACACGTCGGAATCAAGTGAGCTCAACGCGGCTCCGGAAACTTCCTTTGCGGAACGAGCCCGCACGATGCTCTTCCTCAATCAAGTCGGTGTACTTTCCACTCACTCGAAGAAGTGCCACGGCTTCCCCTTCGGCTCGACGATGCCGTACGCCCTGGATGACGCCGGGCAGCCATTGTTCCTGATCAGTACAATGGCGATGCATACGCAGAATCTGAAGGCAGCTCCCAACGTATCCCTGTTCATCACAACGCCTGAATCCCAGAACGATCCCTTGGGCGCGGGTCGAATGACGTTGATGGGGAAGGCAGAGCCTGTACCGGAGGACGAGCTGGCTACCGCGCGTTTGGCGTATCTCTCGCGTCATGAAAACGCAAGTTATTACGTCGACTTCGCAGACTTCTCGTTTTGGCGACTTCGCCCCACAGCTCTCTATTTCGTCGGCGGCTTCGGCGTCATGGGGTGGGTCGAAATTGCAGATTTCGAACTGGCGTTACCCGATCCATTGGCCGATGTGGCCCTGAGCATCCTGCAACACATGAATAGCGATCATGCGGAGGCTTTGATTGACATCGCGTTGCACGAAAAAAGCATTGCCGCCTCTGAAGCAAAAATGACGGCTGTAGACCGCCTCGGTTTTCACGTCCGTCTCAAGACACCCGAACGCGTCCAATCAGTGCGTATTGGGTTCCCGGACGAAGTGCGTAGTTCGGATGAGTGCCGAGCAGCACTCGTCACGATGGTGAAGCAGGCGAGATCCGCCGACGCCCCAGGAACGAGCTAGTCGAAATGGACGATAAGTAGCGTTTGTGAATCGAGCCAAATTGTCTGCCGAATCCGAAGGACTCATCGCTTCGATGATTCTCAGTTCCATCTAGCCGCCAATCGAGATCAACGTGCCTACCAAAATAGTCCTTGCAGCTTCCGTTGTTCTGGCGCTAGCCTGTAGCAGTTTCGCATCGCAAAAGCCAAACGTCGTAGTCATCTATGCAGACGACCTCGGTTTTGGCGACGTTCAATGCTACAACCCCGCGCGAGGAAAGATCGCAACGCCGCACATTGATCAGCTGGCTTCCCAAGGAATGCGCTTCACCGACGCACATTCATCGTCTGGTGTCTGTTCGCCTTCGCGTTACACGATTCTGACCGGACGGTACCACTGGCGGTCGCGGCTGCAAAGAGGCATCGTTGGACTCTGGGAACGACCTCTGATATCACCCGACCGTTTAACGATCGCAGGACTGGCGAAGAAGCACGGTTATCAAACTGCATGCATCGGCAAGTGGCATCTGGGGTGGAGTTGGAATATCGCGAACGAGCAAAAGGAATTCTTCGCTTCCACCAACCAGGACAAGAAGAACGGGCTCGCAACGGACAAACACAAGGCCGCTTGGAATGAGGTCTTTTCAAAACCGATCGCGGGTGGACCTACGGATGTCGGCTTCGATGAGTACTTCGGCACTGACGTCCCGAACTGGCCGCCATATTGCTTCATAGAGAACAACCGCACGCTGGGCATACCGACTCAATACGCTAGTCCTGATTTATTCGCAAAGAACCAAGCCAGCAAACAGGGACCGGCTCTGGCAGACTGGACGCTGGAGCCAATCCTTCCCGCACTTGGCGAACGTGCGGCAACGTTCATTCAGCGCGAATCAAAAACGGATGAGCCGTTTCTGCTCTATATGCCTTTGACATCACCTCACACGCCTCTTTCCGTCAACGACCAGTGGAAAGGGAAAAGTGGATTAAATCTGTACGCGGATTTTGTAATGGAAACCGACGACATTGTCGGACAGGTCTTGAAAGCGATCGAAGAAAGTGGTGTAGGCGACAACACATTGGTTCTCTTCACGAGTGACAACGGATGCGCTCACTACATCGGTATCAAGGAACTGGAAAAACTCGGGCACTACCCCAGCGGCCCACTGCGAGGCTCCAAGTCAGACGTTTGGGAGGGCGGGCACCGAGTCCCTTTCATTGTCCGGTGGCCGGGTATCGTACAGCGAAACAGCGTGAGCAATCAGCTGGTCCATCAGGCGGACTTGCTCGCAACCCTGGCCGACATCATGGACGACGTTCTGCCCGATGATGCAGGCGAAGATAGCTTCAGTCTTCTATCGCTTTTCAAGGGCGAAGAGCGACCGATTCGAGAGCACGCCGTCTGTACTTCGATTAACGGCGTCCCCGGCGTGCGTCAGGGAGCTTGGAAGTACATCCCGGCTCGCGGCTCAGGCGGATGGGGGAAAGATGGAGACCAATCGCAGCCAGTTCAACTCTATAACCTCGATACGGACCTCGCCGAGTCGAAGAACCTAGCTGCAGAAATGCCCGGCCGAGTCACTGAGATAAGAAAACTCTACAAGAAACTAATCACCGACGGCCGCAGCACACCCGGAGTACGCCAGAACAACGACATGAACGTCATACGGTTTCCGAAGTAGCTGCGTCGCTAGGTGTTGAGCTTCTTTGGTAAGCAACGAGACACGATCGGTCGGTGGATTTACTTAAAAATCCGAACCAACAGACTTTCTTGGGATGGCGAATTGCTTGAGGGTTCGTCGTTAATCCCTGATCCGCCACATCTGCACCCACTCGCCGCCTTCGAATACACACAATGTCAATCGCTTGACGACTCTGGCGATGACACCTCAAGCACAAAACGCCAGCTGCCCGAGAGGCTTTGGTCCGCGTTATCTCCACCTTTCCGGAGGGTGTCTAAAACGAAGTGTGATATCATCGATACCCAACAGAAACGCACGAACCTATTTTTTACAAGCTTGACGACCAAAGGAATCCACCTTGCAACGAATCAGTAGCCGGAACGAAAAACAAGTCCTCAAATCCACTGCCTCCCGAGTCATCTGCCGGGCACTCTATGGTTGGTGCGTTATTCTCGGAACTCTGACTTCAACACAGCTTTTTGCCCAAGCTGAGCCGGCCAACACAACCACAACTTTCCTGGTCGTTCGACACGCTGAACGAGACGGCAACTTGGACAAGTTAACGAAAACCGGCGAACAGCGAGCCCAAGCACTCGCATCGGTAGGCAGTGCACTGAATGTGAAAGCGATCTACTCGACGAATACCAAAAGAACGAAAGGAACCGTGCAACCGCTGGCTACTGCTGCCAACATTGAGATTCAGACTTATGGTAGGACGAACAAAGACTGGATCACTTCGCTCAAGCAGAAGAACTCAGGAAAAGTCGTTTTGATTGTTGGGCACTCCAACACCACCGGCTTGATCGCAGGCCTGCTTGCGGAGGAAAAGCCTATCGAGCTCGACCACGACGAATACGATGCACTCTTTATCGTCCAAGTAACGAAATCCGAAACGCGATCCCTACGTCTGCGATACGGAAATTCATCGGAAGGTGCAGCGTCGGCAGATCCCGACAAGATGGGCTTACTTGAGTCGACACGGCGAACGAAGGCGTTCGCGGAGTATTGAAGTTGGACCCAGCCAGGGCTCAAGAATAAAGCTCCTCTGAGATCTACGATTCGTCAGCCTGACAGATTATCACGATACTTACGCTGCAAGACGCTCACTGCTACTGAGTCCATTTCTATTCGCTTTTGGGAACGTGCTGATCGATCAAGATCGCGTTTCCATCTGGATCGACGATTACGAAACTCGCTGCATCAGTGGTCTCCGGGTCGGCCTCGGCGACTGGTGTAATTCCCCGTGCTTTGATCGCTGCTTGCAGTTCGCGGACGTCCTGAAACTCCTTGAGGGTTTCTGATTTGTGGTTCCAACCAGGGTTGAAAGTCAGAATATTCTTCTCGAACATCCCATGGAACAATCCAATCGTCGTCGTCCCGTTTTGCATGATTACAAAGTTCTGTTCCAGCCCGCCACCGACTTGCTGAAAATCAAGCTTCTCATAAAACGCTTTCGATGCAGTAAGGTCTTTGACAGTAAGACTCACCGAGAAATTTCCGAATTCCAGACTTGCTTGTTCCATCGGTTGCTCTTTCTCCGGTTGAAGATTGACTTGTTTTTGAGGTATTGACTCTGATTTCTCTCGCTGTTTTGTTGTCGTCGCTTCCTGGCCTTCCTGTCCAGCAGCTTCCAAGCGAAGCGCTCCCATGCCACCACCCGGGGCCACGAGTTTCACTACAAAAATCCCAAGCAGAATAAATCCTGCTACCACTGAAATCTTCAGTCCATTCATGAAGACTCTCTCCCTCTTCCCGTCACGCAGGACGGTTCGATATTGGTTGCCTCTGCCCAGCAATGTAGAACACCTAAACGATCCTGCTAGACTGACACAAACTGCCGGACAATACTTGACAATTCTTGCGGAATTCAGATCTTACACAAGAAGAAGTTGCTACAAGTGCAAGCAGACTATGTTGAGCGCACCAACGCGGCGATTGACTTTATCATTCGCAACCTGGACAGTGATTTGAAGTTGGAGAAAGTCGCTGAAGTCGCGTGCTTTTCGCCCTTTCATTTCCATCGGATATTCCGCTCACTACTAGGTGAGACGTTAGCTCAATTTATCAAACGCCAACGGTTAGAGCGGGCACTCTATATGATGTCCCACAACCAAAGCAGTTCGCTGACGGAAATTTCGTTGGCTTGTGGGTTCTCCTGCTCGTCAGACTTCACGCGCAGCTTCAAGAGTCGATACGGCACAGCGCCCAGTGTATTCAACCTGGAGCAATTCCGTAATTCGCAGCGGGAGGCATTCGAAGAGGCATTGGCCAACCAAGAGAACGGCCCCAAACTGAAGCGATTGCCGGCCGGCCAGAACCCCGATCAATTTACAGTCACAATGCGTGAGTTGCCAGCACGGACGGTGGCTTACATTCGCGTCCTCAACCCTTACCAATCGAACGCAGTAGTTGAGGCATGCGCTCGCCTGGTGAAGTGGGCCGAAGCTCGCAAACTAGCTGGAGGTCAGTGGCTCGGCTACATGTGGGAAGACCCTGAGATCGTTGCGTTGGAGCATTGCCGATACGATGTCGCCGTCGTCGTAGACTCCAGCCGCGATGACTTCCGGGGAGAGGGCGAAACCGGCCGCTACGAATTCCCTCCACTACTTGTCGCGGAAGTTGCCATCTGTGGTGATATCCAGTTAGAACAGCGCGCGATCGACTGGCTATTTGGAACTTGGTTACCAGATAGCGGCTATGTTCCAGACCAACAGCCGGCTTTCGAGGCCTGGAAGGGACGCCCCTTCGAAAACGGATACGAGACCTTTGAATTGAGCTGTCAATTGCCTGTCAAACGTGCTTGAACACTCGGCGCAAGACGCACTACGTAAACCGAGGTAAAGAAAACACCTGGCTTCTGGAAGGCGGATGAGGGCAGCCCGGACGGCTGGTCGGAATTTTTCAAATAGACCAGTTTCGTTGCTCGAGGAATCAAGCCTGCCGCAACGAGGCAGCAAGCTCGTGTCGAACGAGGGATCCAAACGGCCAAGCATGAGATCCTCAACGGCTTCGTCGCGATGACGAACAATCAGCTTGCTTGAGTCCTACTCAGCGGGTGAACCGGTACAACCCCAGTCCTGTTCTCTCTGCCCGCGGGCATCTACGTACTGCGAGTGAAGACAAGTCACCAAAGTCCATTGACCTGAACAAGACGAATGTTGTCTGCCTCGCCAAACTTGGGGGCCCGCTAAAATCCTACCGCACGGCGTAACTCCTGCGTTTACACATGCCTGGCTGGTTCACCTCGTTCGCAAAGATCAGTGGTTCGCTACTGTGCGGCACAAAATCCTGAGGTACCATGCGCCACAAAACCAACTTTGCGTCATTCGAGTTCATAAACGTCGCGATTGCCAACCGTCATTCCTCACGCAAGTTCGCAAAGTGATCTGGTCGCACTTGTTTGTGCCAAGCGAGGACTCGCTGTCGTAGTGAGTCAATGCGAATCGCAAGTCTAGTCTTACACCAATCGTACGTCTCGTTGACGACTTCTTCAGGTACACTACTTGGACTGGCTCCAGCTACACGATCTGTACACATCCACGGTGCCTTTTTTTCTACGGACAACTGAATGAAACTTGGAATTCTGTCTACGGTTCCTGGCTGTTACAGCACTCGTCGTCTCATGGCGGCGGCAAAGGATCGAGGCTTTGAGGCTTCCGTGATCAATACACTGAAGTGTTCGATCGACCTGCAAGCTGGCAAGCCAGACCTTTACTACAGAGGAAAACAACTGGGGGATTTCGACGCCATGATTCCCCGCATCGGAGCCAGCATCACTTACTTCGGAACCGCCGTCGTGCGGCAGCTCGAACAGATGAACGTGTTTGTCGCGAACTCATCCGGCGGGATCAGCAATAGTCGTGACAAGCTTCGCAGTATGCAGATTCTCAGCCGGCACAACATCGGCATGCCCAAAACCACTTTCGTTCGTGACAAAGCAGACTTAATCCCTGCGATCGAGCGAACGGGAGGAGCGCCAGTAATCATCAAGTTGCTCGAAGGCACGCAGGGTGTCGGAGTCATTCTGGCCGACTCGATCAAGATTGCGGAAGCAATCGTCGAAACCCTTCAGACGGCGAAACAAAACGTTCTATTGCAAGGGTTCGTATCTGAAAGCAAGGGTCGCGACATCCGTGCGTTTGTTGTCGGCGATCGGGTAATTGGGGCCATGCGACGGGTGGCTCAGGGCGACGAGTTTCGCAGCAACGTTCATCGTGGTGGTAGTGTCGAAGCAGTCGAGTTGGATGACGCGTTCGTCGAAACCGCCGTTCGTGCCGCACAAATCATGGGACTTCAGGTCGCAGGCGTTGACATGCTGGAGGGCAAGAATGGCCCCCAGGTGATGGAGGTTAACAGCTCACCAGGCTTGGAAGGCATTGAACGGGCGACCGGAAAAGACATCGCCGGCGCGATCGTTGAGTACTGTGCCGCTCACGTTGATTTCCCCGAGATGGACATTCGCCAGCGATTAACGGTCAGCAAGGGCTATGGCGTTTGCGAATTGGACATTCCGGAAGGATCGAACTTCATCGGCACTTCAATCGCCGACATGGCGTTTGCTGACAAGGACATCAACGTGCTGACGCTTTATCGCGGCAAAACCGTGATTCCTAACCCGAAGAATTCGCGTGTATTGGAAGCGGGTGATTGCCTACTGTGCTTCGGCAAACGAGAGAACATGAAGTCCATGGTCCCGGTGAAGACCCGCAAACAGAGAGCACAAAAAGTCAAAACGCTGGATCCCACAAAGATCGAAGACGCTTTGGCTCAACCTGTTTATTCTTGAGTCAGCCTTTCGTCCCTCGTAACCACCTGTAGTTTTGCAACATGTCTTCTCGGAACGCTCCCACGAATTGGTTCGGACAGAATGTCTCGGTTGGCCAGTCTGTCAGTACCGAACTAATCATTACTGAAAGCTACAGTAGCCGGGACATCGCAATTCCGATTCGCGTTTATCGGGGCCTTGAATCGGGGCCAACCGTTTTCGTCACTGCGGCCCTACACGGGGACGAACTCAACGGAACCGGCGCAATTCGGGCAATGCTCAGCGACACGGATTGGACGCTCCAGAATGGAACTGTCGTGATGGTTCCGGTCCTTAACATGCTCGGTTTCGAGCGGCACTCCCGATACTTGCCCGATCGGCGCGACTTGAATCGGTGCTTCCCGGGCAGTTCATCGGGCAGCATGGCGTCACGTTTTGGGGAGACGATCTTCAAGAACTTGGTCGAGCGATGTGACTTCGGAATTGACCTTCACACGGCTGCCGTTCGACGAACTAATTTCCCCAACGCACGTGCGGACTTGGATCATCCGGATTGTGCCCGACTGGCGGAGGCGTTTGGGGCTGGTATCATCCTTGACGGCAAGGGCCCCAAGGGATCGCTCCGGCGAGAAGCCACAGCCGCTGGTTGCCCAACAATCGTCGTTGAGGGAGGCGAAGTGTGGAAGGTCGAATCATCGGTCTCCGATTGCATGCAACGCGGGATTATGAACGTGTTGATGGAGTTGGGTATGATCGAGGGTAAGCAAGACATTCCGGAGAACCAAGCAACCATTCGTCAAACGAAGTGGATTCGTGCTGAACGGGGCGGGTTCATGTCGATGCACGTCGCGCCGGGCGACAGCGTTGTCAAAGGCCAAGCGATTGCGTCCAACAGCAACCTACTCTCTGAGGAACAGAGCCGGCTCGAAGCACCCTTTTCCGGTATCGTCATCGGCATGACGACACTGCCAGCAGTGCAGCCAGGCGAACCCGTCGTTCACATCGGACGACTTGCCAATCCAAAAGTAGCCAAGCGACACGAGGAACATGTCGCGACCGATGAAATTCAGCGGACCGCACTGGAGCATTTGGCCACCAACATTCAAGTAACCGAACCGAACGAAGCTTCAGATTAAACCACCCGTCGCACTTTCCTTCTTTCGGGCGACTTACACTTGGCAGCCAACCCTAGAATCACCCATACCAAGATAGCTGCCTTCGGTCGAAGCCGCCTATATGCTAATAGCCAAGTCCATAACTTACCGATGCAAGTCCGGCGCTAAATCCGGCGCTGTCGCCTGCCCGATTCTCAAGCCATAGACGACCAGCTGTCTGGTTGCCTTCGAGTCCATCGACAGCTAGTCGAACGGGGTTCGTCCTTGAGTACTCGACTTCTGATTGAACCTCAGTGGTAAGCTCGCGATGACCTCCATCCAACGACCCTTGAAGCGCGGTGTTTCCGAAGACGTCGAGATCGAAGTCGTCGCTGACGGTTTGCGTGTCATTCGAGTGTGAGACTCGAAGTTACAAACGTCTACTTTTGAATGCTTCCATTGCCAGACTTTCGCGGGTAACTCAAAGACTTCATTCCAAATCCTCCAATATCCTCGTCCATAGAGAACAAGAATCTACGATCGATAGTCTGCGACGTTCCAAGATCCATTCTTTCCTCCAAAAGAACCACTGCATCCCGGCGACGCCGGCACCCATTGCGAACCAGAAAATGGCGTACGAATAGTTGGTTTTGCGTTCGGGCATGTGCTCAAGTTTCATGCCATAGATGCCGGCTATGAACGTGAGCGGGATGAAGATACTGACGATGATGAACAAGAACTTCGTCATCCAAAGTTTCCCAGATTGTCGTGTGGAAAATCGATCGCTACATCACGCAACGCAGCTTGTCGTAGGCCGCCTTCTCTTTTGCATCCTGGTCAACCGCTGCGGCAATTTCATCAAAGCCGAACATGGTTTTCACGCGGTGAGTCAGAAGTGCCCGATCGTAGGGAACGTTCCCTGAAGTCCAGTAGGCTGCACTGTGCGGGGTCAGACTGGAAACTTGCAAAGGTCCTCTTTCGTTAGCCACATCAGGCAGATTCCGCCACAGTCGTAAGTGTTGACGATGGGATTGTACCGCTCGCGAGGCCAATTCGACGTAACCGACATCTGCGAGATCAGTGATTGCAGCCGCATGGTTGATGATGTGAACTAGGCCGCCATATCCGCTACGGTGAATCTTCGGGTTCAGATCGATCGCTTCGTCGAAAACAGCCGTAACCATCCCTTCAATGTCTTCGTACTCCGGCGCGGCTTCGTTATCCGGAAGAACAATATTGTTGCCATAAATCCGTCCCTTTTTCTTCCCGTAATACCCGCTGCCAGGTGTTTGACTCTCGAAAAGACTCATGAGCTTTATGATTCCGTCGACGACCGCGGGCGTTGCATATTGGGGATGCTCCTTCAACGCGCGAATCGCGAATGACGCGAAGATCACGTTATGCCCAGACTGCCGCGGCTTGTCGACGCTTTTCTCAAGCCCCTCGGCAATTCCGTCGATGAGCGTCTCATCTGCGGCCTGTTTCGCGAATGGCTCGAACAACTCCGCATCGACTAGCTTCGCGTTCCGCGACATCTTCTTCCCAAAGACCGACTCACCGCGGATGACACGCTCGAGGTCACCTTGGATCCCTTTGTGAACCTCCGGATCCAAATTGGGACGCTGCAAGCCGACGTAGTAACCAGCGATGAGTGACGCTCCGAGATGCCCAGCCATGGAACTCATGTGATGCGCCCGCGCTAGAGCGTTGAGCCCTTTCTCAAGATAGGCAGAGTCTAGCGAACGCCCAGATTCGGTGGGTACTTTATCAGCAGCAGCCGACTGGCCCAACCCTCCGAGAACCCCCAGTCCTCCGGCAAAACATGCGGAGCGTTTGACAAAGTCTCTTCGAATCATCTGCACGTCTCCGTTTTTCGATTTCTTTGAGTGATCCAAATTCGCATTGGAGAGCGGACGAGTCGGGCGGCTCGCAGAAACGTGAGTACGACTCATACAATTCTACATGTACTTCGCGTTTCTTGCTGCAATGAAACACGCGCGACGGGACCCCGGCCCGAACGATGAACGGCTCGTGCCACGGGCAGACGGACAAGCGTTGCTCCATCTAGCTTCGACACAGCAGCCAGCGCCACTGGGCACTCCATCCCATTGCAGGGCTCCCGCGGCAAGGAAGCGCCCCGAGTTGGACTCTACTCAACCCCATAGCGCGTCGAGCTAGGTTCCATTCATGTCAGTCCCCGGAACAGACTACCCGATCGCGCTATTTGCTCGAGAATTCTCGACCACGCTTATCTCTAACATTGCTCTTGCCGATATATCTGTTATAACATACATATGCAATTTAAGATCACCGAAAGCGTCAGCCAGACGACTAAGAGAGCAGCTTTCCTATGCATCGTCGGAAATTCAGTAAAGCAACCGCGGGCACGACCTTGTCGATCGGCAGTTTGAATCCGCTTGAGGCGTTCGTCCAGGAACAGCCACGTTCTGAGCGGATGCCTGCATTATTCTTGGGCCATGGCAGTCCCATGATTGCACTCGATGAGAATCACTTCGTGCAAGGCTTCCGCGCCATTGAAAAGACGATCCCAAAGCCGAAGGCGATCCTGTGTGTTTCCGCGCATTGGTTTACACGTGGCACCAAAGTCACGGCGATGAAGCAGCCTGAGACAATTCGCGATTTTGGCGGATTCCCTAAGACTCTGCATGAATTCCAATACCCGGCTCCGGGCAGCCAGAACTCGCCTCTGCGGCGCAATTGGTTCCGAAGACTCCCGCGACGCTCGACCGATCTTGGGGACTCGATCACGGAGCGTGGACCTTGCTGACGCATCTCTATCCAAACGCGGATGTTCCCGTGGTACAGCTGAGTCTCGACCGCGCGAAAGCACCCGAACATCACTTTGAATTGGGAAAGCAGTCTGATGTGCTGCGGCAGCGTGGAATCTTGATCGTTGGCAGCTGGAACACCGTGCATAACTTACGGCTTGCCGATTTTAAGAATGCCGAGCGTCCCAACCATGGTTTGATTGGGCAGTCGAAGCATAACACTTCGTCAGTCAACAGCTTGCCGAAGGGGACTACAAGAACTTGGTCGACTATTCGAAACAGGGCAGGGCGATGAAATTGGCCATCCCAACCCCCGATCACTTTTGCCTTTGCTCTACATCCTTGGTTTGCAGCACAAGCCAGATCAACTGGAGTTGTTTAACCACGAACTGCTCGCCGGAAGCCTCTGCATGACATCCGTGCAACTGGGTTAAGAGCCCGACTGAACCGAAGAAGACTCGACCGAAAGTCACGACAACTTTCGCTTTAACCAACGATCGGGAGCCTGCGTTAGAAGCACCCGACTGAAGTAGATAGCTCAAGGAGGAGCCTCATGAACCGAAATTTTGTAATTGCCTCGACATTGCTACTCACAAGCGTTTTGCTGACAACCGGGTGTAGCTCGATCCCAACCAAAGTGGCGGCACCTCTGCCGCTGCAGGGCTTGGGCGACGGGACAA
>JBGCCZ010000165.1:0-2991 GCA_045105035.1 Pirellulaceae bacterium
CGCCGGCTCCGTTCACACCGTCCGCCCCATTGACCGGAAGATAGAAGTCAATGAATGGACCAAACCCCGCATCGGTTGCATCGATGTTATCGAACGTCAGTTCAATGCTGGCCGTTTCGCCAATCATGATCTCTGCAGGCGCGTTGATACTGACGCTCGGGATACCCGCGAGCATACGGCGATCCTCTAAGGCATCGAACACGCACAGTCGCTTGAATCGCGTGTCGGTTTCTCGCGCCGAAGTCAGGCTGCGTAAATAGCGAAGAAGACGTCCCTGAAGGGAACGGGTAGATCGATTATGGATAGCTGGTTTCTGCATCCTTGCAGGTGTCCACCTTGTTTAGGGCTGGGGTATATGGCTTAAACGGGTCCAAGCGGAGTTTCGAAAGAAACGCATGTTTGGAATTGGGAGCGCTGTTGAGCACTTCAAACGAGTTTCAAAAATGGAGCATCATTCCAAAATGCATTCCGTGCACGAATGCGGGCTGATCGTCGATATCGAAGTTGAGTGTTGGAGCTGTGGGCGATACCGGGGGCAAATGGCCGGGATGGATTGAAGTCGGAATCTGGTCGGCAACCTGTGCGGCCTGGTTGAAGAACAGCAACGAGTAGCCGGCAGTTACGGAGAGCCGCGAAGATACACGCCGAGTGCCCTGCAGTTCGAGTTGCGGGACCCAAGCGAACTGAGCTCGCGAGTGGCGGCCCAGTATCGGTGGGAGCGCGAGAAAACCGCCGGCAGCAGCACTAGTTTGCGTGTCTTGCACGTAGGTGTTTGTGTATCCGTAAATCTCGGATGTTTGATTGACGAAGCCCAAGGCGACGAGCGCACGTGCATTCCAATACCATTTGTTCGAGACGCGAGTGTATCGCAGTCCGACTGGGAGAAGGTGGTAGTCGTTATTTGCTTCGAACTCGTCGCGAACTTCAAACCGCGTGCCCGGTGCGAGAAGCGAAGAAGGTTCGGTAGCGAGCGTCTCTTGCACATACAAAGCGTCTCGCAGCCGGAAGAACTGGTATCCGGCAACTAGTTCCAAGGATCTGCAGTTGTTCCCGTACAAACAGAAGGAAGCGAGTGCCTCACCGCCAGTCAGCGACTGACGATAGTCTGAATCCAACGTGCCATCCGCCAAACCTGGGTAAGAGATGATTTGGGCATCGCTGGAACCAGTGAGTTGATTCTCGAAGGGGCGACTTAAAATCGGCGAGCCATCGGTGGACGTGAAGTAGCTGTCGTGTCTCTGATCGAAGAGGTGGAACAGTGACCAGTCAAATCGGCTGAAGATTAAATCCGGCGTCTGATGTTTCCCACGCAGCCTCAATCCGACTGCGGCACCTTCTGCAAACCTCTCCTGACCAAGAAGGATTTGCGAGGAAGAATCAGTCAGGTTGCCGATGCTTGCGATTGGGGTGCCCGCCGAGTTTCCTACCAGAAGAGTGGGTTGCTGCCGGTCTGATATCCACCATGTAAGCAAGTCGATTTCCAAGGTGTGTTGTCGCGGCGAGTACGCTTGGAGGACCTGCCCATTTGATATCATTGGCTGATTGTTGTTGGCTGCTCCTTCGATCAAAGACAGCGAACTGGCCTCCTCCACGACAACGCTGCCCAGTTCGGTCGATTCGGGCGGCGTTTCAGGAAGGTCGCTTGGGGACGGGCGGGGCGTGTTGCGTGAATTCAGTGAGTCGACAACCTCGGAGAACTTAGACTGGTTCCCTAGCATTTCCAATGTTTCGGCCGGTTCTATTTCAATTGGGGGCGTTTGGCCAAAAGCGACAGAAGCAAGCATGGAGGCAGTGAGAAGTGTTATTTCGGCGCAGGCTCGAACAGCGGAGATAAGGGAGCCTGAACTCGAAAAACAGTTCGTCATCCCGCGAAGGTAGATAGGCCTGGAACCCGCCACAATACGTCTTCGTACTTGCGGGAAATTGGACTAGGCTCGCGGGCATTTTTGGCAGCGGTAAGCCGCAGGATTCACGGTCAAGTAGCGGGATTTCCACAGCTAGAAACGTCATGCAGAATATCTAGCAACGACTTTTGTGGGGCCCAACCAACGAGCTGTTTCGCTTTCTCAATCGAGGGGACTCGGCGCTGCATATCCTCGAAGCCTTCGCCAAACACGGCTTCGTAGCTCAAGTGCTCAATAGCGGAGTTGCTATCCACTTCTTGAATGATCGTCTTCGCTAGTTCGAGAATCGTAATTTCTTCTTCGCTGCCCAAGTTGACGACTTGTCCGTAGGCTTCGGTGCACTCCATTAGGGACGTAAGTCCTCGTACAACGTCAGCGACGTGGCAGAAGCAGCGTGACTGCGAGCCGTCTCCGAAAACTTGCAAGACTTCGTTTCGTTTGGCTCGCTCGACAAAGTTCGGAATCACCATCCCGTACTGACCAGTCTGCCTTGGTCCGACGGTGTTGAAGAGTCGCACGACGACGATTGGCAAACGACTTGACTTCCAGTAAGCCATCGCAAGGAACTCATCCAGTGCTTTGGCGCAAGCGTAGGCCCAGCGGTGCTTCGTCGTTGGTCCCGCCAAGCGATCACCGTCTTCGACGAAGGGCACTGAGCTGGATTTTCCGTAGACTTCCGAGGTCGAAGTCAGCAGCAGTGGTTTGCGGTATCGATTTGCTTGCTCGAGGACAATTTGGGTTCCAGTCACGATCGTGTCGATGGTCTCGACTGGCTTCTCCATGATGAGTTTCACACCGACGGCGGACGCGAGGTGAAATACTTGATCGCAGTTTCCGACGGCTTCGTGGACGAGTTCGCGATCGGTGACACTGCCGATCAGAACCTGGAACTTAGAGTCCTTCTCTAGATGCTGCACATTCGCGATTTTGCCAGTCGACAAATCGTCCAGCACGGTGACTTCATGTCCAGCCTGCAAAAGTGATTCGCAGAGGTGTGATCCGATGAATCCACAACCACCGGTGACGAGATATTTCATAGGATTGGTCAGCAGGAGAGGTGCGAAGAGCGGAAGTTAGCGAAAAGTCG
>JBGCCZ010000166.1:0-14684 GCA_045105035.1 Pirellulaceae bacterium
AAGGTTGCCGCCGGAGCTGGAAGCGGACCCTACGAACTCAGCGAACTCCAAGCCGCTGTCGTTACTGCCCAACTGCCTTTTCTGGAGAAACTCATTGGCCAGGCCTGCGAGTTTTTCTTAGCCGTTGATCGCGAAGTGAACGCCCGAGGCCGCGGACGCATGTCGAAGCCTTCGAGTGCGGACTACGCGCTATCTGAAACGAGTATCTATCAAGCTGGCTGGTTGCTTCAGTCTCAAGAGGACCGAAGAGGCGGCGAGCAAGTCCTCACGAATGCCTCGACCACAGGGGAGGCCATTCACGAAGAAGCCACAGATGACGTGCCTAAGGTCGGCTTGGGATTTCCGGGATTTCATCGTCGTTCGAAGCGCCGCTGCCGCCAAGTTGGTGCGCTTGGAAATGTTCGCAAACTTGCAGACTCGGTACGTGTGGTTTCCCATCGAGTTGCTCTTGAGTCAAAGCACACGCCCAGCGAAGTCGTTCAAGCCCTACTGAAAAGTGTCTGAGTTAAAGAACGAAGGCAGTCCAGCTAGAACGAAGGCAGTCCAGCTCAGGATTAACCTTGCGGTTGACTAATTCGAATCGTGCGCGACTAGTTGATGGTCTCGACGAGCTGTTCTGAGTCAAGGAACCAGTGGATCGCTGGTGTTGTTTGGCTCATGTCCGGTCGATGAAGTTGCTCATTGGCATCAGGTTGCTGGTCCGCTTCAGAAACCAAAGGCCTTTTGCCCGACGATACCATTCCCACCTGGGATTGCTAGCAATCCTAAATCCCTTCGCGCTCGTTCTGATTTACTCAAACGGCGTGTTTTTCAAAGTCGCCGCTCTCCGAACCGGCAAAACCTTGCAGCTCTTCGAGATCAATCGTCACGGTCGCTGCTCGACGGAGCGGGACTACCGAAGGCTGAGGAGCCTCCTTTTCCGCGAGTTCACCGCGAAATATTTTGACGTCGGCGGGTGCTTCGATTCCCACAGTGACTCGATTGCCTGAGATTTTTGAGACAACCAAAGTGATGTTATCGCCGATGACGAGCTTTTCGCCTTCTTTTCTACTTAGTACCAACATCTTGGACCTCCTTGAGTGATGGCTCCACGTTGAAACAACTACGTAATCGTTTCCGCAGAACCAATGTTTGTTGCTGGACTCCATTTGCGTCAGAAAAGTTCAACTGTTCATTAGATAGAGACGAATGCATTTCGCGCGCCAAAAGCGTTCAAATGGCGATAAACCGTCTCAAGTCGTCAGAAACCAAAAGCGTCTTCTTCTACTAACGAATAATGGATGCCTGGAGTTCGTGATTGCCACATGCTTGCAAGAGCGTTTTTCCTCGAAACAACAATGCTGGCATTGGTATCTCTTCAAGAAACCCGCTCAAAGTGAGACGGTTGTCGCACTTTGAACCACTGTCGGATGCTGTCTCTTCAGTGAATTTGGTGCCGCAGCGTATTGCCAACACTCCGTTTCCACTTCGTTCAAGCATCTATCTACGTTCCTGTTAGCGGGCACTCACGACTTCCGTTCGACCTCATTCCATTTAACGGCAACTCGGTGACACGTCCGGTCACGAGCAGACCGCAATCTAAAGGCGTTCTCTCATTTTTCGGAAAATAGTTTCCGGCGCTGTCCTCTCGCATTGAAGGGAAGCAAAACAGGAAACTTCCTCCATGGAATCCCTCGTTTTGCTAGCAACAACCTGATGGGTCTATTGCTAGCAAATCTTGGCTACCCGCCGCAAGACCGTTTTTTGCAGCCATCGCGTCGGGTTACGAAAGATTTGACGGCGGGGACCGCTGTACCTTACGGGGAACTTCAAGAAATCTTTCCGAGTTTTTACAACTCGAATTCAGAAGTGTGATGAGATTCGCAATGTGCGCTTGGGTAATAGCTTGTCCCACAAGACACCCGAGTTGCGAAACTCGAATAGCTAGCATTCCGCAGGAGAAGAAGAAGCGAACGAACGGGTCTATTTCTGGCTGAGCTCGTGGACCATGTCGACGAGAGCCACAGCGTGATCGACGGGCGTCTGAGGAAGAATGCCGTGGCCTAAGTTGAAGATGTGCCCTGCCCTGCCGCCAGCTCGAGCTAGAACGTCGCCGGCCATCTCGCAGAGTTTTTCGGGTGTAGCGAACAAGGAAACTGGATCCAAGTTTCCTTGGACTGCCCGGTCGTGACCGACTTGCGCCCAAGCCTCATCCAGAGGGACTCTCCAGTCGATGCCGACAACTGTTCGATCGTCGCCGCGGAGATAGGGCAATAAAGCAGGATTGCCCGTAGCAAAGTTGATCACTGGCACGTCTGGAACAATGGAGTCGATAATCTGTTTGACGTAGGGCAAGACGTAACGTTTGTAGTCTTGAACTGAGAGACAGCCGGCCCATGAGTCGAAGAGTTGAACGACTTGAGCACCCGCAATGATCTGTGCGTTCAAGTAGCGGGCAATCGTCCGCGACATCTTGGTCATCAGAACGTCCCAGGCGATATGATCGCGGTACATGAACGTTTTCGTATTGTGATAGTTGCGGCTCCCACCGCCCTCGATCATGTAACTGACGAGCGTAAAAGGAGCTCCAGCAAAGCCAATGACGGGGATTTCTTGAGAGATCGCATCGCGGGTCATGGAAACGGTTTGCATGACGAAGTCGAGTTCTTCCATCGACTCGAGCTCGGTCACGCGGTCAACCTCGTGGGATTCTCGCAACGGATTGTGAATCACAGGCCCGTCACCTTTGGCGAATTCGAGGTCCATTCCCATAGGCTCAAGGATTGGCAGCAAGTCTGAAAAAATAATTGCTGCATCAACGCCGAGTTTCTCTACGGCGGTGACCATGACTTCCGCACACAAAGCTGGATTCTTGCAGAGATCCAGAAAGCCGACTTTCTCGCGCACTTCACGGTACTCTTGCATGTAACGTCCGGCTTGTCGCATCAGCCAGATGGGCGTGACCGACGCGGCTTCCTTGCGGCAGGCTCGCATAAAAGGACCGTCGTACCAGGCGGCTTGTTTGTTCATCGGGGGGTATCCAGTTTGGTCAATGACAGCAGCGCGGACTCCGCGACTCGCAATCATGCTGTGAGCTCGCGAGGCGCTCTCGACGACGAGGTGTCCCATCTTGGGGTGTTCAGGTTCCAAATCGACAGGCATCTGGTTCTGCTTTAACATCTCGCTCGTCGTGGGGCCGATCGACGCAACGATCATGTTGTGTAAGGCGTTACGCAGATCTTCTTCAAGACCGAGTTGGTCACTCAGTCGCAGGAGGTTGGCGACTTGATGCGCACTGGTGAGCAATAGCAGATCTCGTTCACCCTTGGCAATGGCGCGGATATTGTCTTCCAAGGGGCCGACGTCTTCCGGCAAATCCCATTTGTAAACGCGGATGGGAATGACTTCTGCCCCTCGGGCTTCCAAGCCAGCAATCAGACTGCGGTTGGGGAGTCCATATTCTTGGACGGCTACTTTTTGATTCGTGACCGCGACGTTCTCGTCGACAATTTGCAACAGCTCCCGCCAAGTATTTGGCTCGGGCACGCGAAACGAGGGCTGAAGTCCGACCTCTCGCATGGCGGCCGCCGGTTTTGGGCCACGTACAATGGTCGTGATGTCCGACAGAGCGTCGATGAACTTTTGCGGCTCAATGTGCTTCTCAGTGGCGGCGAGCAGTTGTTTGAAGCCGACGCCTGTCAGAAAGATGACGATACTGATTTCACCCGTCATCACGCGGTAGCCAAAGTCGATGGCTTCGCGATTATGCTCGATGGGGACTTCTCGCATCGATGGACTGACGAAAGCCCGCCCGTTGTATTTGGTGATCAGCCGCTCCATGTCATCGCGGCGGCGGCTTTCCAGGGCCGCGACGGCGAGTCCGTTAAACGATGGCTTGGCGGCGGGTTGAGCTGAGGACATACGGGCCAATCAAGATCGAGTGTGCGCGGTACAGGCATTGAAATTCTTCGGAGACCTGCCGACCGCTTACACAGAAGCTGGCGACAGGGTTTCTACAGGTGAGAATACCAAGACCTTCCGAACTGCGGTATGGTTCTGACCTCGCAGTTGTAGCGTTCCGGAATACAATCTCGTTAAGCCCGATCTAATTCGCCTAACCTAGCCCCGCCCTGCGACAAAACGCGTCTTTTCACGTGCAAACGGGACTCAATCGACGGCGTTTCGGTCTCGATCAATGTTCGGTCCCTACTAATACTGGGTCCCAATCACGACTGGCCCCGCATAACCCACCAGGCCCCTGGATTTCAAAATGTCTGAAGCAAATATCTACGATCAGCTCACTCAGAATGTAGGCGATGGAGAGAAGTCGCAAGCCGTCGAGAGCTTGATTGAGCATCTGGATACGACCCAGCAGTATCACGAGCTGTTCGAAGCGATGAAGATGAAGATGCGACTCGAGCTCGGACTCACACCCGCTCAAGCCGAGAACACTGAGCGCTTGGATGAAGAAACGGAGTTGGCAGTCGAACGTGGGTTGCTCGATGCGTGCCGCGCAGTTGCCAAGAAGTTCTTTCAGTCGGGCAAGATCCGCGAAGGCTGGATGTACATGCGTCCTGTCGGAGATCGAGATGCTGCACAAAAGGCTCTGGCTGGCATCGAGCCTAACGAGGAGAACACAGATGAGTTTCTCGAAGTTCTCTTGCACGAAGGCGTCGATATTCGCCGCGGCTATCAGTTAGCGTTGGATCAACTCGGAACTTGCAACAGTATCACGATGTTTGAATCGGCGCTGGCGGCTCGACCTCGGGCAGACCAGCAGGTCGCTGCCGAACTGTTAGTGCACCATTTGCATCGAGAGTTGATGGAGAATGTACGGCGCGATATCGAACAGCGCGAGGAGCAGCCGCCGACGGAAGCCACTTTGGCCGACATTCTGCAAGCCCGACCTGACCTGTTGCGCGAAGGCGCGTATCATATCGACACAAGCCACATTGCTTCTACGGTACGCTTTGCACGAGTCTTGGACGACAAAAAGTCACTCGAACTCGCTTTGGATATTTCACTCTACGGCTTGAAGCTGCATCCACAATTTCAGTATCCGGGTGAAGAGCCGTTTCTTGATCTTTACCCGGCCTCAGTCGCCTTTTTCCGAGCTCTTCTTGGCCAGCACGTTGACGCTGGTATCCGATACTTTTCGCAGAAAGCCGATTCGGTCGATCAAAACCAATTTGGAACTGTGGCGATCGAAGTCTTGATCGATCTACTTTCGCGTTGCGGCAAGAACAGCGAAGCACTCGCCGCCTATCAGAAACGACTGCCCAAAGGTGCTCGCACAATGGGAATCGCGCCTTCGCTACTGCAGCTTAGCCAGCGCTTGGGCGAATTCGACAAGATGATTGAAGTCTGCCGGGAACGCGAAGACTTGCTCGGTTTTGCAGCCGCGCTCTTGCAGGCACCGGCCGCCGAGTAAGCATCCGCGGCTTTGTCATGATTGCTCAACCGAACTTGCGTTTCAGTTCATCTGTTTGTTCTTCGGTAAGCGTTCGCACCGATTCGTTGCGCAAGAGAAGGAAGAGTTTGGCCGTTTCTTCTAGTTCCTCCATGGCATAAACGGCGGACTCGAGGGAACTACCAGAAATGACGGGACCGTGGTTCGAAAGCAGGACCGCGTGCGAAATCTTGGCACTTCGCTCGACCGCTTCTGCCAGCGATTCGTCGCCGGGTGCAAAGTATGGTACGAGCGGCAGCTTTCCGACTCGCATGACGTAGTAGGCTGTGATGGGCGGTAGGGCATTGTCTTCATCCAAGCCATCCAGGCAGGAGACGGCGACGGAGTACGTGGAGTGCAGGTGGACGATGGCTTGTTCTTGCTCGCGAGCCCGGTACATCGAAAAGTGCAGAAAGGCCTCTTTGGACGGCTTGTCACCGCTGAGATGATTGAGTGAGTTGCTGACTTTGCTGATTCGATCCGGATCCAAGCGACCTAGGCAACTGTTCGTTGGAGTGACAAGGATGCCATCTGGGACGCGCACACTGATATTGCCTGAGCTACCTGCAGTGAGGCCGCGGTCGAATAGAGAGGCACCGAACTCGGCTATTCTCTCTCGAAGGTTCTGCTCTTCGCTCACTTCAACATTCCCAATGCAGTTTCGAAGAAATCGACTTCGCCAAAGTTTCCGGATTTAAGAGCGAGTGCCAATGGTGTATCAGACGTTGTGGTGCCGCCCAAACTCTCTGTCCAAGGGACTCCAGTGCAGATCTCTGGCCCGATCTTAAGCACATTGATGCCCAACGCAGCAACCACCGCGCCCGATGTTTCGCCGCCAGCTACCACCAGGCGGCGAACATTCAATTCGCTGACAAGTCCTTTGGCCAGCTTGCCAAACACGGATTCTATGGCGGTTGCGGTTTGCTTGTTTTCAGCAGATGGCGTGCCGCGTTGTGCTGCGGACTGAGTAGACGAAATGAGCAGTGGTTGGACAGCGGGTTGTTCGCTGCTCCAACGCAAGATGGAGTCGACAAGCGTGTTTGGATCCTGAATAGCCTCTGCGACATTGATTTTCCAGACAGGGCACTTCGCCTGCATATATTCGACTTGCGCCTGAGTCGCCCTAGAGCAGCTACCTGCGAGGATGGCAGACCTTCCTTCGATGTTTGGAAGTTTTGCCGAGTGGTCTTGGGATTCTAAAAGACCGATATGCCGATACGCTTCCGGGAGATATTTGGCCAATCCTGACCCACCGGTTACCAATGGCAAATCGGCGACGGCGGCGGCACACTCGCGCAAGTCTCTATCGTTGCACGCATCTAGAACAACGTGCGGAGTTCCCGCTTGATGCAGCTCGTGAAGACGTGCTGCAAGATGCCTGGAAGCCGCCTGCGACGCCGAGTTGTTATTTGAATTGGAGTCGCTTGTGAATCCCGTCGAGTCGGAAAGAGATTCGCTCCGCGCGTGACCGACTGGGCGGGTGGTCTGTTGTGCCAAGAAGCGTACGAGGTTTGCGTCCGTCATCGGGTTGAGTGGGTGATTTTCCATGCCCGACTCGTTGAGCAACTTGTCGAACACGAACAAGTGGCCTTGGTAGACCGTTCGGCCGGCTGCCGGAAAAGCGGGGCAATAGATGGTTCCGCAAGTTTTGAGCCTTTCCAGCAGGGCCTCCGCGACTGGACCGACATTACCCTTGGGAGTCGAGTCGAAGGTGGAGCAGTACTTGAAGTAAAACCGCTGTGCTCCGAGTGCTTGCAGCGCTTCTAAGGCGTCGAGTGATTGTTTGATTGCATCCGCGGCTGGGACCGAACGCGATTTCAAGGACACGACGATGGCGTCTGCTTCAACGGAGTGAGTCGACTCCCGCTCACGAAGTTCTTCCGCCGTTGGAACTCCGAACCATTGGACGACGCGCATGCCACCCTGTACGAGATTGATCGCAAGATCGGTTGCCCCGGTTACGTCATCCGCGATGCAGCCGAGCACGAGTGGGCAAGTTCTATCACTCATGGCGTGGGCTCATCGTATGGGCGAAGCGGAACACTCGAAGACGGCTATACGATTCGGATTCTGTAAGCCCATTGAATTGTTTCACCCTCAGTCGAATTTTCACGCGGGCAAAGCATTACCTGTCCATCTTTGATTTCCAATTCGGTCCCCGGAGCGATGGGTTCTAGCAGCGTTGTGGGTGCTGTGCTCAGCGAGAGGACTCCATCCTGCAATTGGGCTTCTCCATTGGTTTCTGGGAGCTGATAGCAGCAGGAAAGAGGCCCGGTATCGACCGTACAACGACAGGCCAATTCGACAATCCAGCAACGCAACTCGGGGACGAGAGTAAAACTGGCAGACCAGTGCCCTCGGCCGGCCATCCCGACTCCGAAAATGATCTCACGTCCATCCGCAAACGATTGGCTGTGGATTTGCTGCAGCGGGGGACTCAGAGGCCAAGCTTCCTCGCTCGACGATTCCACGGACTGAAACTGCGTCTCTCCGAACGTCCAAGAGTGAGCGAATCGGTCACCCGACCAGTTAAACTCGAGTCGACCGAGTTCAGAGTTTTCAAGGACAATCGGTTCCTGTTCGCGCTGCGAGGATGTCAATTCAGGATTCCTTGGATCGCGCGGGGGCGGCTGGAGTCATCAAGTGGTGATTATCATCTTAGCATCACGCACTAATCCGGAGCATTCTGAGCCATACGCCAACGCAAAAATGCCTCGAGAAATTCCTGGATATCGCCAGCCATCACATTGTGAAAGCTATTCTGCAAGTGCTCGGTTCGTGCGTCTTTGACACGTTGATCGGGATGCAAGAAATAGTTGCGAATCTGGGAGCCGAAACCTTTTTGACGCACTTTGTTCTGGTACTTGGCAAGTTGCTCTTCCTCGCGCCGCTCTTCTTCGATTCGAGCCAAACGGGCACGCAGCATTTTCCAAGCGTTTGCCCGGTTCTTGTGCTGACTTCGTTCGCTCTGGCACTGCGCGACCACTCCGGAAGGCAGGTGAGTTAACCGTACTGCACTATCCGTTTTATTGACGTGTTGGCCACCCGCACCACTGGCCCGGTAGGTATCTTCGCGAATGTCTTTGTCGTTGATTTCGATGTCGGCCGAATCTCCGATCTCCGGCGAAACATCCACGGCCGCGAAACTGGTTTGCCGCTTGCCGTCGGCGTTAAACGGGCTGATTCGAACGAGGCGATGGACGCCTTCTTCACCTTTGAGATAGCCGTACGCCATTGGGCCGCGAACCACAATGGATGCGGACGTAATACCGGCTTCTTCATTGTCGTGCCGGTCCATCAGCTCAATATCGTATTCGTACTTATTGGCCCAAGCGATATACATCTCAAGCAGCATGGCCGCCCAGTCGTTGGCATCCACTCCGCCATCCCTAGCATGCACGCTGAGCATCGCTCCGGCACTATCGTGGGGACCGTTAAGAAGTGCCTTCAGTTCCAGCTCTTCGACAACTTGGTCGAGTCGGTCGATTTCGGAGACGACGTCATCCCGAGCCGATTCATCCTCGTCCAAGATTTCGAGCAGACCGTCGAGATCATCGGCCGAATCGAGGGCTTCCTTGAGAGGGACAACGACCAACCGTAAGCCCTTGAGCTGTGCGACGGTAGCTTGAGCCGACTCCTGATTGTTCCAGAAGTCGCTGGCAGCCATCTTCTCTTCAATGGCCGCTACTTCGGTGAGCTTCTTATCGAAGTCAAAGACTGTCCCGAAGTTGCGTTAGTCGTTGGCGTATCGTTTGGGAACGATTGGCCAATTCACTATCACTCATTCTGAGACGCTCCGAGAATTCACGAGAAAATTGTGTTCAATACAGAATTCATTGTAGGTGATCAACGCGATTCGCAAAGGGTAGGCTCAACCCAGGGGCAAGGCCAGTCAGACTTCTCAGCGTTGCTGACGAAGGTGGCTTCATGCAGAGAGAGCCCAGGCGACCGAGGAATCTGTGTTGCAGCGGCAGAAGACTGTTCTGAGGTTTAAGCGCCCAACGTTCACCGTATTCGCTTGATGATGTGCCAACCAAAGGGGCTTGTAACCTTATCAAAAGGTGCCAACGCGTACTCACCAGCTTTCAGGGCGAAGCCGCAATCTCCAAAAGCGGGAACCATGCCACTGCGAGCATAAATGTGATTGCTTGGGACGATGCTACTGTTGTCCGACTCGTAACCATCGTTGGCCATCTTGTAGATACCTGGAGCCGAATCGTCGGTGTACTTTTGCACCATCTTCCCGAAGTCCTCGCCAGCCTGTGCCTTAGCGAACAGATCTTCAGCCAACTGCTGAGCTTCTTCTTTGCTTCGTAGAGCCTCTGATCTTTCCGCTCCGGAAAATGAGATCAAGCAGTGTTGAACCGTGATGTAAGCTGGTTTGCCTTCAGGCGTTTTCAGGTCGGCTTGATAAACTTCTGTCTGCATACAGCCGCCTGCTGTGATGCAAAGCCAGCCAAGAACTGCAAGACTCAGCAAATGAGGTATTCGCGTGGGTTGAGAGGGGATCATCGTCCTAGTCTTTCTGCTCTACTACGGAATGCTATTAGTGGTTCGACAAGCGGCTCGACCGAAATGCATCGATCGCGTCAAGGATTGTATCCGGTTCATCGCGGACGACATCGCATACGGGTAATTGTAGTTCTTGGCTGACCTGATCGGCAATCTTGGCTGCCGCATCTGGCTGGAGTTTACGACCATTCATGGCCACTGCAATCGTCTCGCAGGGCTCGTAGATGCTGCCCATCGTTTCAAACAGTCGTCTTTGGGTTGCCAAGTCAATGAGTTGGACATGGTCCATACCACCCACCGTTTCGCGACCTGCCTCAAACACGAAAACGAGCGCTTGCGGGCGACAGCCATGGAGTAAGCCAAGAGTCACCTGAGAGTAAGCGGGATGAACCAGACTCCCCTGCCCTTCTACGACCAGTAGCTCATGGTGTTCATTCTCGAGAACTAATTTTTCTGCTGCACCGCTGACGAAATCCGCTGCCACGCAATCGATGGGTAGACCACCGCCTGAGATCATGATTCCCGTTTGACCGGTTGCCACAAAGTACGCATCACGGCCGCGCCGCTGTAGCCCCTGCGTCACAGAAAGGCTGACTACCATCTTGCCGACACTGCAATCGTGACCCACGGTGTGCACCCGCAAGCACTCTCTACGAAAATCGGATTGTCTCGCGATCTGCTTGAAGTCATTTTTTCGTACGTCGACAAGTTCGGTTTGGTGTCGTTCCGCTGCTTCCACAAACTCTGGATCGTCGGTCAGGAAATCGTGTAAGCCGCTCAAGATTCTCATTCGCCGCTCAATGGCTTCTAGGATTAGCGAACGCCACTCGGCAGGTATTTTGCCGCCGGGTGGAGCGATACCAAGCACGAAAGTGTCGGCATTGGGGACTTCGCGTAAGGTGCCAACGATCGGTACGCCTTTCCCGATTTCAAGCAACTCAGCAGCGTCGCGGCCCGCATGCGTTGGATCCAGCACAGCCACGCATTCGTCCGTGCAGAATCGAAGGAGTCCCGTGGCCGTCTTCGCTTCGCGTGGATTCGTATGGCCGTACGTAAGTAAAACCATGGAACGTTTGGAAGCTGTGGATGAACCGGAGGTTGTAGGTAGTGAATGCATGGTGAATTCAAGAATACACGGACGCAGGGTGTAAGACTCCGTCGGCGAGTCACTGAAACAGAAGGTTCTCCGTAGTCCCGAAAGTTTCGTCCGGACCTCGCTAGAAGAGTCGGACTAGGAGCTGCCGACGGCGGTTGCGTAGGCGGTCGCGTAGTGCTTGCAGTGTGAAATGCTAATCATCATTTCTTCGATGCCTTGCTGAATGCTGATCTCTTTGGCTTTCCCGGACAGTGCAATCACAGGTCGACCACCCTGCAGATTGACGACTTCGACATCGGTCCATTGGATTCCATGTGCCCAGCCCGTACCCAAGGCCTTCAGTACTGCTTCTTTGGCAGCCCAGCGACCGGCATAGTGCTGGTTCGACGCTTTGCGACCTGAGCAATATTCAATTTCGTCGCCCGTGTATACGCGTTGTAAGAAAGTGTCGCCATGCTTGGCAATCATCTGATCGATGCGTTCGCATTCGATGATGTCTGTGCCGATACCAATGACGGGTCGTGCCGGTAATTTGGCACAGTGGGCAGTGCTGGTGGAAGCTTCGCTCATGTTGTGTACTCTGCATTGAACCGGACATAGTCGACCGTCAGATCACTGGTCCAGTGCGTGCATTCTGCGGGACCATCGCCGACGATCAAGTCGAGTTCAGTGGTTTTGTTCGTGCGGATCGACTCACTGGCAGCCGCAGCATCAAAGTCAACAGGTTCGCCGCCGTCGAATAGCGTGAAGCCGTTCACCGTCAACTTGAGACGTTGCATGTCCAATTGAGGGCCAGCATACCCCGCGGCCGAAACAATGCGCCCCCAGTTCGGATCGTTGCCGTAGATCGCAGTTTTAACTAAGTTGCTGTTGGCAATTGCGTGTGAGATCGTACGCGCGTCGCTATGGCTGGCTGCGCCCGAGACTCGGATCTCAATCAAGTGCGCGGCGCCTTCGCCATCGACGGGGATCTGCTTTGCAAGTTCAATACTCAGTTCGGTCAAGGCTGCTACAAACTCCGTCTCGGCATCGCCGCTTAGAACCGGCGCTCCACTCGCACCGCTAGCGAGTAAGACCATCGTGTCGTTCGTACTCGTATGGCCTTCGACGCTAATGTTGTTGAACGACGCATCGGCGACTCGCTGAAGAATCCCCTGCGCTTGCTGTGGCTCGAGTTTGGCGTCGGTCAAAATCGTGCACAGCATGGTCGCCATATTCGGACCGATCATTCCAGCGCCTTTGGCCATGCCGGTGAGCCTGATCGTGTGCCCGTCAAGTTTGAGCTGCCGCGAGCCGACTTTGCGAAACTGGTCCGTGGTGAGAATGCCGTCTGCCGAGTCAAGGAATGCGGGCTCCGAGTTGTCGAGTTGTTCAACGCAATTGCGAATGCCGGTTTCGACTTTGTCCATCGGCAGAATATGACCAATCACCCCGGTACTCATGACCAAAGTGTCTGCGGCCGCAAAGCCGCCTAGCTCCGCGACTAATTCGCACATGTGCTCGGCATCCTCGACGCCTTGTTGGCCCGTGCAAGCATTGGCATTGCCGCTATTGACCACGACGGCCCGCACACCGTCGCTCGGCGTCTTGGTGCGGCAATTGAGGACTGGAGCTGCGACCACTTGGTTCTGCGTGTACACGCCAGCAGCCGTACAAGGTTCGTCAGACACAATGAGACTGACGTCCTTAGTCCCGGCGACAGTCTTAATACCGCCGCACGCACCCGCGAATCGGAACCCCTTGGGGATAGCGTAGTTCGCTTGAGCTGGTTTCGTCTCGGCCGTAGTCATGGAGTTCCTTGTAAAGTGGTCAAGTCGATGGGTCGTGGAGCGGAGAGGCATGCGAAGCGTCGGTTGCCGTGTACCAAAGGGTGTTTTTTTGTTGGGACGCCAAAACTCACCAGCGGCGGTTGCTGGCAGAAGCCTATCAGATCGTTTGATTCTCTCAAATAACTCCTCGAATGATTCGAACCCAAATTCATTCGAGACCTCCAGCACGTTGTCTGGAGGGTCGAGCTATCAGGCTCGGAGAGCGAGACTAAGTAGGTTCAAACTCTGTTTAGCCCTGTTTGTGTATGAGACGGATGCTTCGAAAGCAACTGAATTCGAGTAGACTTCAACTCCGACCGTTCGATGCTAACTCCTTTTCAAAAATCAGCGTCTCGACCATGCCCCGAATTTCTGCTTTTCTTGGCCTGTCTATCTTCCTTCTTGCATCTGCTGGCAACACCGCCTCGGCGGCCAGCGGTGGAGCCCCTGCGGCGTCACCAGCAGTCAGTGCCACCGTTCAAGCCTACGACACCAACGGCGACGGACAGATCGATGGCGTGGAATTTAGTTCCATGCCCGAAGCGTTTCAGGCTCTTGACCGCAATGGTGACCAACTGCTGTCCGCCGATGAGCTGGGCAGCGGAGGCGGCACCTACGATCCGAAGGATCTGTTCCTGTGCATTGTCTACGCTTTGGTCGCGTTACTGTTTTCGTCGTTGTGTTCAGTGGCTGAAGCTGTCTTGCTCAGTATTTCACCGTCCTACGTGGCCAATCTCGAAAAGGAGGGCAACTCCAACGCTGCGAAGGTCAAAAGTGTGAAGTCCAACGTCGATCGATCCCTGGCCGCGATTCTGACATTGAACACCATCGCCCACACCGTAGGTTCCGGCGGGGCTGGTGCCTACGCGGCGAAGTACTGGGGCGATGGTTCGGTTGGCATCGCGATGATCGTTTTGACGCTGCTGATCCTGTTCGTGTCCGAAATTATCCCCAAGACCATCGGTGCACTTTACTGGCGAGGACTGGCACCGATTTCAGCAAGCTTTATCCAATTCCTGAACTTCGTCTTGTATCCATTCATCTTTGTATCAGAGCTGATCACGAAGTGGTTGGCCGGTGGTCACAGCCACCACGGCTTTAGTCGTGAAGAGTTTACGGCGCTCGCAGGCATCGGTGCTGAAGGCGGGTACTTGGACGAGAAGGAATCTCAGATTCTGCAAAACCTATTTCGCTTTCCTGAGTTGTGCGTGGAAGATATTATGACGCCCAGCACCGTCGTGTTCGCACTACAGGAAAATATGACCGCTCGCGAAGTCCTACAGAAGCACGAGCAGCTCCACTTCTCGCGCATCCCGATCTACTCGGAGAATCGCGATAACGTGACAGGCTTCGTGTTGAAAAGCGATTTGCTGATGGACGACATCCGCAACGACGGCAGCACGCAACTGAAGGACTTCACGAAGCGAGAATTGCACGCGGTTCTGGACCAAACACGCTTGAGTACGGTGCTAGAGAAACTGCTAGACAACCGAGAGCACATTCTAATGGTCGTCGACGAACACGGCGGGCTTGAAGGTGTCGTTACGTTGGAAGATGTCGTCGAGACTCTGGTCGGAATGGAGATCGTTGACGAAGCAGACAAGGCGGTCGACATGCGGAAAATGGCTCGCGAGAAATGGGGCCGCCGCATGAAATCCCGCGGTATCAGCGTCGGCGAGATTGCAGCCGACGAGACTCCGGAATCTTAGCCTCGTTCTTGGTCAAAGTTGTCGAGCGGCTCCGCATTCGTTTCTTCCCACTCGTCAACCACCGCCAGACTCTACCCTGGAGTTACCGACCACCACCGTCGCCTGCTGTGTCCGCAAGGTTCTTTTGCAGG
>JBGCCZ010000167.1:0-12165 GCA_045105035.1 Pirellulaceae bacterium
GCTCCAGATATCGCCGGGAAGGGAATTGCGAATCCGGTTGCGATGATCTTGTCTGCAGCCATGATGCTCGAGTGGTTAGATCACCCCGAGACGAGGCGGGCGGCGAAGTGCATTCATGAGGGCATTTCGCAGGTCTTCAAAAACACTGAGTTGCGAACGCCAGATATGGGTGGCAAGCTCTCGACGACTGAGCTGACCACGGAAGTTATCGGTGCAGTAAAGCAGCAGCTCGGTTCTGCTGTGGTGTAGAGGGAACGCATCTGCCTACCACTATTTTCGCTGCCGATGTGCTGCCAATGTGCTGCCGCCATAACGTATGCTCTGCTCTCCAACGCTTCCCCTCCTCTCCGACCTTTGGTTGATTGAAAGTCACGCCGATGCCCATTCGCTACTTGCTTATTCTGGGAGCGTTTTTAGTTTCCGTGCTGATGTGGGTCGACCGAGCCTGTATTTCGGCCGCTAAGGGGGATATCGCTACGGATCTTGGATTCGATGACAAGCAAATGGGCTGGGTCATGGCCGCGTTTTCGCTTGGCTACGCTCTCTTCCAAGTACCCAGTGGGAAGATGGCAGACCGCTTTGGGCCCCGCGTGGTCATGTCGGCCGTCGTGCTACTTTGGTCTTTGTTTACCGGGCTGACTGGAGTCGTTCGCAGTGCCGGTGCTATGATTGGACTGCGTTTTCTGTTCGGAATGGGGGAGGCTGGCGGCTATCCCACTCTGGCACGCGCGTTCTATTCCTGGCTACCTGTCGGCGAACGGGGCATCACGAACTCCATCAGTTTTTCCGGTGGGCGATTAGGCGCTGCACTCGCGATGCCGGGAGTCGTGTGGTTGATCGGAGCTGTTGGCGGATGGCAGCAGACCTTCTTTCTGTTTGGCTGCATTGGGATCGTTTTTGCAATCGTTTGGTTCCTGCTCTTCCGCGACACGCCCGAACAGCACTGGGCGGTGAGCGAAGCGGAGCGAGAATACGTCGCTTCGGCGCGAGTTCCGAAAATCGAATCAGCAGTGGATAACTCCGATCCATCGCAGCAGACGGAAACTCCAGTGACAATAGACCAGATGCTTCGTTCGGCAAACTTGCGAATGCTAATGGTGCAATACGTGGCACACAATTTTACTTTCTTCTTTACGGTTTCCTGGTTCTTTCCTTATATGAAAGAACAGTACTCGCTGACGAGTGAGCAAGCGGCATGGTACGCGGCCGCTCCGCTGTTGTGCGGAGTACTCGGGAATTGGTTGGCGGGTGCGACGGTTGATGGGCTGTATCGAAGCGGACGTTGGCAACTTTCTCGACGACTGCCGGCCATCGTTGGTTTCGTTCTAGGGGCAATCGGCATGTCGCTGTGTATTCACATGCCGACTCCCATGACTGCAGTGATCGCGATGTGTATTGCGATCTTCGGAAGTGACATGATCCTGAGTCCATCATGGTCGACTTGCGTGGATATTGGCGGTAAGAGCGCTGGCTCAGTCTCGGGTTCAATGAATATGATTGGCAACCTGGGCGCGTTCGTCACTTCGCTTGCTTTTCCGTATCTCTACGATTGGACGAAAATGCACGAACCGTTTTTCTATCTGGCTGCTGGATTGAATGTGGTGGCGATTTTCATGTGGTTGCGCATTCGGCCTGAGCAGACGATTCAAGCGGAGACGGCAACGGTATGACAGACGGAAAAGTTCTGCGGTGTGCGGCAATCGGCGCCGGTTATTTCAGCCACTTTCACTACGACGCTTGGCAACGCATGCCGAATGTCGAAGTCGTCGCGTGTTGCGACATGGACCGACTCAAAGCGGAAGCAGTCGCCGAGCAGTATGGAATCCCACGCGTCTTCGAAGACTATCGACGGATGCTGGACGAGTGCGAAGTCGACTTTGTGGACGTCATTACGCGGCCCGACACACATCTTGAGATCGTGAGCGAATTGGGAGACCGTTCGCTGGACGTGATTTGCCAAAAACCAGTGGCTCCCTCTCTTGAACAGTCCCTCGAGCTAGTTCGCAACGCTAAGGAAGCCAATATTCGTTTGATGATCCATGAGAACTTTCGGTTCCAACCTTGGTATCGAGAAACGAAACGTCTTTTCGAGAGCGGTGTGATTGGCAGCAAGCTGCACACGATGACGTTTCGCAATCGAGCCGGTGATGGCCATGGGCCCGACGCGTATTTGGCACGACAACCTTACTTTCAAACGATGCCCCGCTTTCTGATATTCGAAGCCGGCATTCACACGATTGATACGTTTCGGTTCCTTGGCGGTGACGTCGATCGCGTTTGGTGTGATCTCCGGAAGCTGAATCCGGTCATCGCTGGCGAAGACACGGGGCTGGCCGTATTCGAATTCGCAAACCAGGCCCGAGGGTTGTACGACGCAAACCGATTCAACGAGTCGACGTCTGAGAACCCGCGTTACACTTTTGGTGAGTTACTTTTCGAAGCCGATGGCGGATCCATTCGGCTGTATAGCGACGGGAAACTTACCGTGCAGCCACTCGGTGAATCGGAACGGGAGCATGCGTATTCCCCTTCTTCCCACGGCTTTGCTGGCGACTGCGTCTTCGCGACTCAGGAACACTTTGTGGACGGTTTGCGGAGTGGGGCCGAGTTTGAGACGAGTGGTGAAAACTACATGAAGAGCATTGCGATACAAGAAGCCATGTACCGCTCTTCCCAGTCGGGAACGTGGGAAGCTTGCGCCTAGAATGCAGCGTGCTGGCCGCTATCGATTAAAGAAGGAATGAAAATGCGTGTAGTCGACTTGAGCTTGCCAGTCTCGAATGCGATGGCTGGCGTCAACATTCGAGTTGCCAAGACGATCGAGCAGGACGGTTGGAACGCCTCCACGCTTGAACTCTACTCGCACTGTGGCACCCACATGGACGCGCCATGTCATTTTGTGCCGGGGGCTGATTCGATAGAGAAACAAGATTTGTCGACCTGTGTTGGAAGGGCTCGGGTGCTTCCCTTGGCGCCTACTGTGCCGTCTCAATTGCTGACACCCGCCGACCTTAGACCCTTCGAGCAGTATGTGACGGCCGGCAGTCGCCTACTGTTTCGCACTGATTGGTACAAGCAATTTGGTACCGATCAGTATCGGGCTGGTTTACCACGGATTTCATTGTCGCTAGCTGAGTGGCTCGTCGAACGGAGGGTTGCACTAGTCGGCGTAGAGGGGCCGTCAGTCGCGGATGTCAACAACATGCAAGAATTGACGGAAGTGCATCAGACGCTTTTCAATGGCGGAGTCCTGATTGTCGAAGGACTCGCCCACTTGGATGAGCTTACGCAAAGCGAAGTCGATTTCATTGCATTGCCGATGAAGATGCCTGGAATCGACGGGAGTCCAGTACGGGCGATTGCGATCGAGAATTAATTGAACCGATTCGTCTGACGCTTCTAATCATCTTCGACGGAGCCTGGGCGTTCATCTTTCCCGCCATGAAAGAAACTCCACGTTCGGCCACGGCTGTGGTTTCGAGCAAGACCGCTAACGAAGTGATTGCCATCAGCGAAGAAGCGGAGTAGCCGTTCTTGGGCTGTAGAAATGCCAATGCGTGGGGATTTGCGAGTTGCGAACTTGTGAGTTCTTAGCAGCGCAGTCGCCTGCTCTATCCAGATTCGTTGACTGCCTGGTAGGAAATCGCCATCTATTCCACGATCGACTTGGAATGCCTCGCAGAGTCGTCCGGGACCTTGGGTGAGTGTCTGGAGGTCTCGCTTGGTCATCGGTTGTGGGGCTTCTGTTGAATGCCGCTGGTTCCACATCGCTGTAATTCCAGACTCCGGTTCAACGGCGCGGATCAGCACTGCGGCGCCGCGTCCTTCGAGTTCCGTCACGACATTCAGACAGTGCCGGCTGTGGATTGGGTAGACGTACAATGTGCCAGGGGTGGCAAACATGGTCGCGTTGCCTGGAGTTTTGCCTCGGCTGCTGTGGCTGGCTGAATCCCCTTGGGCTAGATAGGCTTCGACTTCGACGATTGTTCCCCTTAGGACTTCGCCAGAAGAGAGCCGCCTAGCAAGAGTTTTTCCAAGCAGACCTTGGGCGACTCTGACTGTTCCGCCTTGGTACCAATTTGCGTTGAGCCGTATTGGATCCATGAGGGGATCTCATCACTCCCTTTCGAATGGAAACTAGGCGAGGTGAGCTCGCACTGTGTCTTCGCTTGGCGAGTGGACAACGCCGCGTTCTGTGATCAGAGCGGTGATCAATTCCGCCGGAGTCACGTCGAAGGCTGGATTGTAGACGGCTACACCCGTAGGAGCGACTTGTTGTCCGTAGGGCGTGGCAACCTCGGCAGGGTCGCGTTCTTCGATGGGAATGTCGGCACCATCAACGAGATCCAGATCAAAAGTGCTGCTGGGTGCTGCGACGTAAAATGGAATTCCATGATGCTTCGCGTTCACGGCGAGCGAGTACGTACCGATCTTGTTGGCAGCATCTCCGCGAGCGGTGATCCGGTCTGCGCCTGTGATGACGGCGTCGACTTGCTGAGTCTTCATGACGTGGGCGGCCATGGAGTCGCAAATCACGGTGACTGGAATTTCACGTTGTTGCAGTTCCCAGGCCGTCAATCGAGCGCCTTGCCAGAGTGGTCGTGTCTCGTCCGCAAAGACGCGCAGGGACTTGCCCTGGTCTTGGCAAGTGAACATGACGCTCAAAGCCGTTCCATACTCGGCGGTTGCCAAACCGCCGGCGTTGCAGTGCGTTATTAGTGTCGCATTGTCTGCGATGAGTTCGGCCCCGTGCTTACCGATGGAATGACACATCGCGCGGTCTTCATCGTGGATTTTGCGAGCTTCAGCCAGAAGTTCGTTCGGGAGCTCCGATTCGGCCGATCCAGACTGCGCGAACCGCTCTAGGACCTTGGACATGCGGTCGAGTGCCCAGAACAGGTTGACTGCCGTGGGCCGGCTTGTTGCGAGGTATTCGATCGCTTGCTTCGCAGCGGATGGGGCGGCTCCGCTGGCCTGCGAGAGTACAACTCCATAAGCGGCTGAGATGCCGATCGCCGGGGCTCCTCGAACTCGGAGCATCTTGATCGCTTCCCAGACGGTTTCGACATCACGGCAGTCAATCAAACTGATTTCGCTGGGCAGGAGCGTTTGATCAATTAGCTGCAAGTGTCCGGTTGCGTGACCTTGCCAGGCAATGGCGGGAGTCGTGTTGGGCGTCTTCACCGTGCTCATCGTTTGAAATTTCGGGCCAGTTGGAGAATTTTAGTCGACGGCTTAGGGGCAAACCGCGGTCATTCATTGGTTGTGTCCATTGCGATTACGACAAAGGCTCGAACTTGTAATCGAAAGTTTCGGCGACGGCTTTGTTGGTAACGCGGCCTTCCATGATATTGGCGGCTGTCTTGAACGCATGGTGCTCATTCACTGAGGCTTCGACACCACGCGTAGCCAGTTCGATTACCCATGGAAGTGTGACATTGCAGAGTGCAAATGTACTGGTTCTGCCTACCGCTCCGGGCATGTTGGTCACGCAGTAATGCAGAACTTCGTCGACCATGTAAGTCGGGTCTTGGTGCGTGGTAGGTCGGCTGGTTTCGACGCAGCCACCCTGATCGATGGCCACATCAATAATGACGGAACCCGGCTTCATTAAACGTAGATCTTCTTGCGTGACCAAGTGCGGGGCTTTCGCGCCGGGGATTAGCACAGCTCCAATGACTAGATCGGCAAGTTTCAGTTCTTCGCGAATCGTATGTCGGTCACTGAACAGGACATTGACGTTAGCCGGCATTACATCGTCCAAGTAGCGAAGCCGGTCCATATTGACGTCTAAGATCGCGACATCCGCTTGGAAGCCCGCTGCGATCTTGGCTGCATTCGCCCCCACGACGCCTCCGCCAACGACCGTGATGTGGGCAGGTGCAACGCCGGGTACTCCTCCGAGCAAGATCCCACGTCCTTGTTGCGGCCGCTCCAAGTATTTGGCACCTTCTTGGATGCTCATGCGACCGGCAACTTCGCTCATAGGCGTCAACAGCGAAAGTCGTTTGTGTTGGTCTTCGAGTGTCTCGTAGGCTAGACAGTTGGCCTTGCTGTCCACCATGGCTTGGGAAAGATCTCTACTGGCTGCGAAGTGGAAATAGGTGAAGAGAGTCTGTCCTTGACGGATGTGGACGTACTCTTCTGGTTGCGGTTCTTTCACTTTGACGATCAGGTCGGCGGCGGAATAGACATCTGCCAGGCTAGGCACCAATTCCGCGCCTGCTTGCAGATAGTCATGATCAGCGATGCCAGAGCCGAGCCCAGCTCCGGCCTGCATCACGACTTTGTGCCCGCGGTTGGTGAGCTCCTCCACGCCCACGGGAAGCATCGAGACGCGGTACTCATCCTGTTTGACTTCTGCGGGGACTCCAACAATCACAGTAGGTTGACTCCTAAAATATGAATTTCTATGAGGCCGGGATGCAACTTGTTTTGAGTTGGGCTTAGTGCGTTTCGCCAGGTCAACTCAATTGGGACTTCAAGGATGACCGTTGCGCGGTTTCTCGAGCGGAGCAATAATTGATCGAGGAGCCACATTCAGAGGTCTGAAGCCGTGCCCGACCGTCATCTCTGCGGCGTTGGAATCCGTGCGGTATCATGGTGTCCCAATCTTCTCACCGCCTCTCACTTCCGGCAACTGCTATGCAAGCGTCCAACGCCAACATTTCTCGCGAAGGAGTCGACCGTACGATTCCCGAAGACGGCATTAAAGAGCCTCCCACCGACTTTGCGACCAAGCTAACGCACCTCGGTCCCGGACTGATCATTTCCGCTGCCATTGTTGGTTCGGGCGAGTTGATCGTGACCACGGTTCTGGGAGCCGAAGTTGGATTTACTTTGTTGTGGTTCATTATTTTGGGCTGCCTGGTCAAAGTCTTCGTACAGATTGAACTCGGCCGCTACACCCTTACGCATGGCAAGACGACGATCGCAGCGATGGACGATGTGCCCGGACCACGGCTGGTCCTGGGCTGGATGGTCTACGCCTGGATCCTCATGTACGTCGCTACTTTCTTTCAGCTCAGCGGCATTGTTTCGGCGATCGCGCAGGTCTTTCGGCTCAGCGGATCTACACTTCCGGACTGGCTATTGGCGGCCCTGGTGACAGGGAGCTGCGCCGTGCTGCTCGCAGGCGGACGCTACTGGTTAATCGAGCGAGTCTCCACCGTCATGGTGGCTCTTTTCACATTGATGACCGTCGCGGCGGTGGGCGCGTTGGCGTGGACGGAATACGCGTTGGGGTGGGCGCAAATCATGGAGGGGTTGTCCTTTTCCATGCCGCGTGACGACACTGGCAATGTCAACTTCACAGTCGCGTTTGCCGCGTTTGGAATCATCGGAGTCGGCGCATCGGAGTTGATTTACTATCCCTACTGGTGCTTAGAAAAGGGATATGCCAAATACGTTGGACCGCGGGACGAGTCGGAGTCGTGGGCACATCGTGCGCAGGGTTGGATGCGAATACTGAAGCTCGATGCTTGGATCTCGATGGTGATCTACACACTTGCAACGGTGGCATTCTACCTGTTGGGAGCTGCAGTTCTTCATCAGTCCGAAAGCGAGATAAACGACGGTAACCTGATTGTGGAATTGTCCAGAATGTACCGCGAGAGCTTCGGTGGCATTGGACTTTATGCGTTTATCGTGGGGGCGTTTGTAGTTCTGTACTCGACCGTTTTCATTTCGACGGCTTCCAACGCGCGGCTATTTGCAGATCTGCTTGGTTTGACGGGAATCATTGAGCTGAATCATGAAAAATCGCGTGCGAGATGGATCAAAGTGTCCTGCATCTTGCTACCAGCTTTGTACTTTCTCATCTATGTGTTATTGGAAAAGCCGCTCCTGCTGGTGTTTATTGGGGCTCTCGCACAGAGCATCATGTTGCCTTTGCTGTGTGGGGCTTCGTTGTACTTTCACCATCGGCGCACCCACCCGGCCCTCCAACCCAGTACGCTGTGGACCGCCTTCCTTTGGATTTCTTCATTGCTGATGGCTGGGACAGGGGTCTATCAGCTCTATTCGAAATTGCTCGGGTAAACGCAGAAGGGAACTTCTCGAATCAAGTTCTTGGATAGTGAACAAGTGTCTCAGGCAAGGAGAAGTTGTCATGTCTTCCCGAAACGCGACTCTGCGTAATGATCACTTCCCTTGGGGGCTATAGCGGTTTTCGAAGTCCTAAAAGTGTCCAGTGTGTTTGTTGTGAGGCTAGGGCGAGCGAGCTGTCGGTGGCTAGGTTTATTCCGTCCGTAGCGGTAACCGCGTCAAATTGGCGGTGATAATTGCTGGATTGCCCAGACACTCAATCTTCACCGAGAGGGGCTGGCTGCTATACTTTCAGCGGGCTCTAGATAGGGGCGGTAGGAGTTTTCGGCGGCATCAAGTTTGCTTGGTCGTGTTTCGACGAAGGCTCTTTGAATCCTGATTTCTCGTGCCCCTGGCAGCCGACGAGGGCGAATCCTGAGAACGTATTTTCAGTAGGTTGACTCTTTCAAGAGTTGATCAGCGTTGCTCCGGTCCACCAATCATCCTCAGTACCCAGCAGAGGAATTCATGAGTTCGAATCAAAACTTAGATCATCTCTTGGGAGATTGGGCTTTTGAGCCTGACGCATTGTGTGTGCGGCTCGTCAAAGGTGCCGACGGTCGCGACGTCATCCAACTTAGAGTCGACCTAGGGATTCTCCAGCTTGAGACTGCTGGCCGCCCAGACGGAATTCGGCCCGAGGGCTGCGATACTCTATTAGATCTATTGGTTAGTCGTGAGGCCGAGGACCTGGACTTCGAACTGGACGAAGATATCTGCGTAGAGATCGATCGCGAGTTTGCTCAGTTCTATCATCGCCGGGTTGCCTGGCTAAGACTCCAGAGATTCGATTTCGCGGTTCGCGATGCGGATTACACTCTGTCTCTGATGGATTTTTGTCAGGAGCACTCGCCTTGTGAGGAGTGGTCGCTGCAGCACGAGCAGCATCGAGCGTTTGTTCTGTTCCATCGAAGTCAAGCGGCCGCGCTCGGGGCAATTGAAGAACAGGAACCGGAAAAAGCAATTGAAGCAATCAATCTCGGGCTTGATCAAATGGAGCAGAGCTTCCTCGAAATGGGCTGGGAAGATCAATTTGAATCCGATGAACTCGTGGAGCGTTTGGTGAGTCTCCGTGAATCTTTGAAGAGCGACTTTTCTATTGAAAAAAGTCTCAAAGAGCAATTGGCAGAGGCTGTTGAACTGGAGCAGTACGAGCTAGCAGCGAAGCTTCGGGACGAAATGGCGAAACAGGAGAATCCTCGGTAGTTGTCCGCAACACTGAGTTGGCGAGTTATCTATGCAACGAAAATTTCTCCGGTCTAAGATCCACCGAGCCACCGTTACCCAAGCTGACTTGGACTACGAAGGCTCTTTGACGCTGCCGCCCGCCCTGCTTCGTGCCGCTGACATACTTCCTCATGAATCCGTACATGTTTGGAATGTGACTCGGGGATCGCGGTTAGAGACGTACGCCATCGAAGGCGAAGAAGGTAGCTTCGATGTTTGTGCAAATGGTGCTGCCGCGCATCTGATTCGCCCGGGTGATATCATCATCATCGCTGCATTTGCCTTTGTTTCGGAGGAGGCTTTGTCAAAGCCAGTCGAACCGAAGGTGGTTTTTGTTGATCACGAAAATCGAATGCAACAACTCGGCAAAGAAATTCCTGGACCGCGACGACGCGGACTGCCAGCGGGCACGACAGATAGTTGCTGTTAGAGCGAACTCGCACTCTTTGGATTCATGCCACTTCCACACCCTGCCGCGTTATTCCACGTTGTGGTGCAAGAGTAGCAATTCGAAACGCCCGGTTTCTTGGAAGCCGTGGCGAAAGAAGAATTGCAACCCTGCGACGTTACGACTGGCGACAGCAACCATCCAGCCATCTTGAAGGGTTGGGGTAAAGATCTTAGTGGCTTGGCTGAAAAATCTCGACGCGATACCACGCCCTCGATACGCGGGTAAAACACCGAAGTACGAGAGCAATGGAGGAGTTTCTGTGGCTTGCTCAACCTGCAATATGCCCACCGCGCGTTGTTGATGGCGAAGTACAACGTAGGTGGTGCGTTCATGAGCTAAATTGCGGCTGGCTCGCAGCAAGCGTGTAGGATCGGAACTTTGCTCACCCACTGCGTCAATCAGTGTTTTTATCTCGGCAGCTATCTGCGGGGTGAACTCTAAGCTGAATTCTGAGGCGCCGATTCGAAACGTTTCGTGCAACGGAGATCCATCGCACAACGAGGGCTCGGTGTTCAGCACGCCGACTTTGCGGCTTGCTGCAAACGAATCGATCTTATCGGGTGGACACCAGAGTCGGAGGATCTCATCGCGACATGCGAAACCACATGCACGAAGTGTGCGCGATAAGCCGCCGGACGCAGAGCAGCAGGCAACCCACTCAAGTGTGTCGTTGTTCTCCAATCCATCTAACAACCGTCTGACGAACCGCAGCTGAGCCGAGGTGGGAGCCCCGGAGCGTACCGCATGAATTCGTGCACAGCGAGCTGCTTTATCAAGTTCAATTAGCGCTGCGTTGCTCTCGGAACTTGGTCGTACTTCAGTCGAACTTACACCGTAATGTCTGTGGGAATTTCGGTGCTCGGGAACCGCACTTGAGACTTCGTGAACTAGAAGCAAGCTTCCACTAGCCGCAATACTATCCAGCTCAGTGAGCAAATCACGTTGCGATGCCAAATCGACATCTGGATACATCGACTGGACTTCACTGAGGAAAGACTGCACATTGTAAATTGGCTGAAGTTCCAACTCACTCACTTCGGCTGGCTTTCTCGTTGGTGTGGGTTCGGTGCGTTCAGTTGAAGGCAAAACTGGATATTCTGCCCACGTGTCACCCGTTTGTGGTTCGGATGAGCCGGTCAGCGTAACGATGTGGTTCGTTCTTATAAATAGCTGGCTGAGTTGACCCAAAAGCGAGGCTAACTTGGCACGTATGTTGCGTCACGTTCATCGATACGTTGTAAACTGAATATTCACAACCTGGGTTAAAATGTCTGGGCGAACGCAACTGGACGCCAATTGGTAGCGTCATAAGCGATAGGCCGGAGTTTGGTCCGTTTCCGAAACACAGAACTTGGTTTCCAGGATTTGGAAATTGGGAGAAGATATGATTCAAAGTTTTGTAGGCTTGCTGGTGAAATTTCGGTCACACGCCATGGTTAAACGCTTCGTCCTATTCGCTTGTACGCTGCTCGTCTCTGGCAGCTTCTGCTCGGAGCTTCGGGCTCAGAGCTTTCTCGATAAGCTTGAAAAGGCAGTCCGAAATCAAGTTTCGGAGGCTGCGTCATCGAAGCAAGATCCACAAGCAACGAGTGATGAACTGCCGGCACCGAAGCCGTCGAGCAGATCAAGCAAACCGCCGGCAGCGACTACAATTCCCCGGATTGGTTCGGCCCCGAGCTCGAACGATCCTGTTGTTCCGCAACCCAGGGGAGCACAAGGTTCCATTCTCGCGAATCCTAGCCAGCAAGCACCTTCGTCCGGGGGGCAGATTTACCTAGGTTTGGAAGCTGAGGAACCGATCGGAGCAGGCATCGGCGTCCGAGTCTCGGCTGTAACGGAAGGTTCACCTGCTTGGAAAGCGGGTCTCAAAGTCGGGGACCGGATCTTGGCTGTAAACGGATTCGCTGTCGGTAAGATCAACGATATGGCAGTTCAGTTAGGGAAGACCAGACCCGGCGATACGCTTCGCTTATTGGTTTCCCGAGCGGGCCGCAATTTTCCACTCACAGCAGTCTTGATGGATGCCAGTTTGGCGAATCGTATTGCTGCTAAGGCTGGACCGGGGCTGCAAACACCGTCTCCCGCCTACGTGGCTGGTCCGCCGTATGTTGGTTTGACGGTCAATGATCTGACCTCGTCATTCCGAAACCAGTTTGGGATTTCCGTCTTCCGCGGAGCTGCCGTCAGCGGTGTTGCGAAGGGTTCCCCAGCGGCTGCGGCTGGCATTCGCGCGGGCGACGCAGTTATCGAACTTGGTGGCTATGCGATTGAGAGTGCGAAACAGCTCCAAGATCGCGTGTCACAGCTCAAACCGGGTGAGAAAGTCGAGTTTCTTTACTACCGTGGCAGCATCGCGCGGCTGGTCGAAATCGTAGTGGGAAATGTTCCCGGTTCCGGCTCCG
>JBGCCZ010000168.1:0-34224 GCA_045105035.1 Pirellulaceae bacterium
GTCATGCTGTTTGCGTATTCGACGTGCATCTCTTGGTACTACTACGGCGAACGTTGCTTTACCTCCATGTTTGGAGACGGCAGTTCGTCGATTTTCAAGGTCCTCTTCCTTGTCTTCACTTTCCTGGGCTCGGTTGTCGCAACGACGGCCATCAAGGACTTCAGCGATATGCTGATCTTGGGAATGGCGTTCCCGAACATGCTGGGGATGTATTTCCTTAGCGGAAAAGTCCGACGTGCTTTGAACGAGTACTGGGGCGACGTACAGTCGGGCAAGATTAAGCCGCAAAGTTAGGAATGACGAAAGATTCGCCTCCACAACCCACGCTGACACTTCGCCTCTTGCAGCAGTTGAAAACCTGTGGCAAGCGGTTGAAGGCAGCGGATTCTACCGGCGTCAAATTGTCCGGTATTGATTTGTTGACACGTACTCTCGCGCTCAGGAGCTTCCTGCTTCGCGAGGTGGTCGGGGAGGACGAAGAGCGTGTCGGAGTGTTCCTACCACCAACGGTACCAGGAGTGGCAACCAATTTTGCCCTCGCTCTGGCCAATCGAGTTGCCGTTAACCTCAACTACACGGTCAACTCGACGATTTTGAAGCAATGCTGCGAGGTTGCTGGCCTCAAGCACGTGATCACGAGCCGAAAGTTCATGGAGAAAGTCGGCTTGGATCCGGGCGTTCCACTGGTGTACTTGGAGGATGTCCGCGAGAAGATCACTGTGGGAGACAAATTCTTCGCATTTGTTAACGCAAGACTTCGCTCCGCACGCGGCTTGCACAGATCCCTCGGATTGGATGGGAGGACCTCACGAGATCCCGTCACGATCATTTTCACATCGGGTTCGACCGGAGTGCCCAAGGGGGTGGTTCTGACAGATGCCAACATCACGTCCAACGTGGTAGCCATCGAAGAGTGTATTCGGCTCGACGAAAACGACGTCGTACTTGGCATCCTGCCCTTCTTTCATTCTTTTGGCTACACCGTCACGCTTTGGTCGGCACTCACGCTACCCTGCTCGGGCGTTTTCCACTTTAGCCCACTTGAGGCGCGGCCCATCGGGAAACTCGCGGAGCAGTTCAAGGCAACCGTCTTACTGGCGACTCCGACTTTCCTTAGAACGTATTTGCGACGGATCGAGCCGGAGCAGTTCAAATCACTGGAAATCGTGGTGGTCGGTGCAGAGAAAATGCCGCTTGCATTAGCTGACGAATTTGAATCGAAGTTTGGAGTCCGTCCCGTCGAAGGCTACGGCACTACCGAGCTAAGCCCGCTCGTGTCTGTGAATATTCCTCCGACGCGAGATGCTGGACCGGTAAAGGGGTTGCGTGAGGGCAGTGTTGGTAAACCAGTCCGCTCGGTCGAAGCGCGTGTTGTTTCCCCGGACACGGATGAACCGTTAGAAGTCGGCGAACAGGGACTGTTGGAAATTCGCGGACCCAACGTGATGCAGGGCTACTTGGATCAGGACGAACTGACCGCCAAGGTGATGCATGAAGGATGGTATCGAACAGGCGATGTTGCAAAGATTGATAAGGACGGTTTCATTCAGATTACTGGACGTCTAAGTCGCTTTTCGAAGATCGGCGGTGAAATGGTGCCGCACATTCCCTTGGAAGAGAAGCTTGCCGAACTGATCGGTGATGCTGAAGCCTGTTCGGACGGCGATGACGAAGAGGGCGATCTGCAAGTCGCGGTAACTGCGATTCCAGATGAAAAACGCGGCGAGCGGCTCATTGTGTTGCATCGCAAGATGGCAAATGATCCCGACGAGTTGTTGAGAGGTCTGTCTGCGGCCGGTTTGCCTAACATCTATTTGCCAAACAAAGACTGCTTTGTCGAAGTCGATGAGATCCCGATTCTGGGCAGCGGAAAGCTCGATTTGAAGGGTATTCGCGACCTCGCGATCGAACGTATGGGCAGTTGAGGTTCTCTGGCAATTCCTTGCTCCTCTTTATCGCTTACGCGTGTGTCTGCATTGAGGAGGTAACGACTCTCCTTGCTCTCGGATGGGACCGCAATAAAACTGGCTGGTCGGTGTGCGCAAGTCTCGACCGGATTTTTTCTAAAAACAGGTGATCGGATGGTCAACTACAACACTCGAGGTTCGTTCCCCGCGACCAGGATGCGACGCAATCGGAATGCGCCGTGGATACGCGAGTTGGTTCAGGAAACGCGTTTGACGGCCTCCGACCTCATCTGGCCTCTGTTCATCTTACCGGGTGAGCAAAAGACGGATCCGGTGGAAAGCTTGCCGGGAGTCAGCCGATACTCGATTGACATTTTGTTGGAGCAAGTGCGACAAGCGATCGATCTTGGGATTCCAGCTGTTGCGTTGTTCCCCGTGACGCCCGCCGAGTTGAAGACTGAGGACGGCCAAGAAGCACTCAACGAAAACAACTTGATCTGTTCTGCAACTAGAGCCATCCGCCGAGAGTTTCACGAGCAAATCGGGATTGTTTGCGACGTCGCCCTGGACCCCTACACGTCACATGGCCAAGACGGGTTGTTACGCGATGGAAAGATTCTCAACGACGAATCACTTGATGTGCTATCGCAGCAAGCGGTGGTGCAAGCGAAAGCTGGCTGTAGCGTGATTGCCCCTTCTGACATGATGGATGGACGTGTAGGAGTCATTCGTTCGGCTTTGGACGGGGCTGGTTATGAGGACGTACTCATCATGTCTTATGCGGCAAAATTCGCATCGGCTTTCTACGGGCCATTTCGAGACGCGGTTGGTTCAAAAGGGAACCTTGGGGCAGGCGACAAGAAGACTTACCAAATGTCGTCAGCCAACACGAGCGAAGCCATGCATGAAGTCGCATTGGATTTGCAAGAAGGCGCTGACATTGTCATGGTGAAACCGGGTATGCCCTATTTGGATATCGTCGGTCGGCTGAAACAGGAGTTTCAAGTTCCCACGGCGGTGTACCAAGTCAGCGGAGAGTACGCGATGATCAAGGCGGCGGCCGCGAACGGCTGGCTCAATGGCGACGAATGTATGTTGGAGAGTCTTCTTGCGTTCAAAAGAGCTGGAGCCGACATGATCTTGACGTACTTTGCAGTCGAAGCCGCCAAGCAGCTTGCGAATTAGTTGGTTTCCGTAACGCGGCGTTCAGCTGCGTTCGTCGATTTACGATGGGCTATCCAAGAATTGCAGCGCTGAGCGACGTACCCAACCGCTGCGGCTACCAAGCTGAATTTCGCACCAACGGTCAAGTTCTGTGATGACGACCACTTCCGTGCCGTCGGGCAATGGCTGTGACATTCGCGGTGAAGAGTTCGCTGAATCTGCCGAATAGAGAATGGTGTCGCCAGCGACGATGACTGCTTCGAGCGATTTGCCGCCTGCGAAACCGGTTACGGACGCCAGCAGTATCAGCCACACTGCCGCGGGCAGTGGAGCCAAGTTGCGCCAGATGGATTTTCCTGTCGCTAGCCAAAGCAACAGGAGGATTGTGGTGGCGACGAACGCCAACGCTGCCAGCAGGCGGATTTTGAGGGTTGGCAAAAAGGCCTTCCAGAAGAACAGTGTTTCCGTCAACTCGGAGGAAGCGTCTGGTCGAACCCAATCCGGCAGCACGTTCCGTGCGTAGTTCAGGTTCTGGGAGGCACGGGGATGATTAGGCTCTAACGCAAGAGCTTGGCGAAAAGCAGCGACGGCAACTCCCAAGTGCTCTGCCTGTAACGCCGAGTTGCCGAGGTTTAGGTAGAGGTCGGAGCTGGGCACCGCGTTCTCGGGCTCTTCCTCGATGGCTTGTCGAAAAAGTTGTTCTGCGCGGGAGAATCGGGAGACTCGCACATCACGTCCATTCGCGTCCATCGCGTTTTCGTAGGCCGCGATGGCTTGCTCCAAAGTGTCGTTAGCCGTGTCAGTAGCCATGCTCGTGGACACTGGCGGTTTAGCAGAGTCCTGAGCGTAGACGAGTGTGGTTTGGAGGGTCGAGGCCACGAGGGTATTCAGCAGACACCACGTCGCCAAGCGTCGAAAGTTCTGGGCATGGCGCGAACGCCTTGCTGGTATTGCTCTATTGAAGCGGAGGGCGTGCACTAGACTCTACCTCCCGTCGTACGCGCTCGCGACACTGCGGTTCGCGCTTGATCGATGAGAGCCTTTAACTGGGATGCATTGCCGCCGTCCGGGGAGAATTGGAGAACTTCGCATTCGCCGATAATACGTTCGGCCTCTTGGCGATCTAGGTCCGTTCCCTGAAGCGCACTACGTAGTACCGTGGCGACTTGAGTTGCTCCAGTGCGAACATCCCCTCGTTCCGCAGAGCGTAAATCCGCCAGCCATTGCCTCACCAGGTTTTTCCGTGCCTTCACTTGCGGGTCCTGTGTGCCTTTCCAGCGGATCAACCCTCCGCCGGCGAGGAACAGGAGACCGAGCGAGTAGAGAGCCGTCTCTGTGTAGGGTTTGTCCAGCAATCCGGAGCTGGCGAGCAAGACGCTGCTGTTCTTTTCGATTGCTAAATTGGCTCCAACGAAATTTAAGGACGACTGCGACGTCAATTGTTCTGCCGGAGAATTTGCTTGCGTTGGCTCGTCCTTTCTTGCCGCGACTACGTCGTCGGCTGAGACGACCTGTGCCTTCATGACTTGGAGTGCGATCGGCTTTGAGAACGTTGTTTCGTACGTTTCCGTTTCCGGATCGAACCAGGCGAAAGGCAACGCGGGCAATTGCTGAACGCTCTCCGAATTCACGCGAATCGGTATCTGAAATTGCTTGGCTTTTCCCGTGAACGTTCCCGAAGTGGGTTCGTCAGGCAGTTGGAACAGATCGCTTGGTAGAGCGTCGTTCTCCGATTGGATCGGCGACTCAAGGGATTCTAAGTTACCGTCGCCTCGGATGGTGACTTCCAAGGAAATGGGGTCGCCGACTCGCACTACGGAACGATTTGTTGACGCTTCAACCGAGAACCCTTTGCCTACAGCGCCGGAAAAGTTGGACGGTTGGCCTTCTGTTGGCAGTGGAAGGATCTCAAGCGTCATTGGTTCGGACGTCGCGAGAGCCGGGCGTTGATCTATGGGACGAACTCCGAAAACAGTCCTCCGCCAGGCCGTCACCCGTTGCGTGAGGCCTGAGACTTGAATGTCTTCTAGCACGCCGGGACCTTCCGCCACCATCGTTCGAGTCGCTGTGAACTCGTAGCCAATTTTTCCGTCAAGCTCAACAGTAGTACCGCTGGCGTCCACTGCTTCGGAGCCCTTCGCCGTTTCAAATTCAAACACTTGTCGAGTCTTCGGGGCTTCTTTCACGAAACTCACTTGGTCGAACAGGTTCGAACGAATGACTAGATTACTGAAAACGCTTTCCAGTTCTTCACGCTCGCCAGTAAATGTCCAGACGACGTTCACAGGTACACGCTCACCGACAAAGATGCGTTTATCCGGGATTTCCAAACGAATAGAAAGATCGGGATCGTCTTCCAAGTCTTCGAACTCGAGTTTGGTGCCCTCGATCACTTCTTCTTGCCCGTTCACCTCGACAACAAACGGCCCGATTTCTACTTCGCCCTTTCGGAGACTCGTTACTGAGAACGTGTACTCCGCTCTGAGCTCGCTACGCGAGAAGCTGGAGAAAGATGACCGACGAACGCTTGGTTCGGACACTCGGACTTGGGCATCGTTTCCGGCATAGCGGCAATTCAACTGGGAAACGTTCGACGTCAGTACAACGGAGATCGTGACCGACGACGCGTTGCCGACATAGTGTGGTCCCTTACCAGGATCGATACGGACGGTTTGGGCGGAGGCGGAGAGAGTGCACGACAGCAAGAGCGCAAGAGCGGCGATGGCGTGGGCTGTTGCCCTAGAGACGCGACCGTAGGTCGGGCAGTGGCTACTAGCCGTTTTTTGATGATCGTAATGCGGTGCGTAACAAATCATTTGAAGTTCTACCAATCCTTCTCAACGCCGCCATTGGATACGGCTTGCGACTTGTTTTTGTCCTCGCGGCGTTGCGCCTCTCGGTCACGAATGGCTTGTAGCATTTGAGCCGAGTTCATATCGCGACTTTCGTTGGGTTCGGGAGATTGCCGCTGCTCGGAATCCTGCGAATCAGGCTCCTGTTGATCGTCGTTCTGCTCTTGATTCTCTGAGTTGTCATTGGACTGCTGATCGTCGAGCAGTTGAAGGGCTTCAAGCAGTTTTTGAAATGCGATCGATTGGGGCTGAAAGATCGTCGACTTGCGTTTTTCTGCCTCCACGGTATTGCGTTGTTGGATCAACTTTTCCTCTCGCTGGCTCTCCGAATCAAGGGCCCTTGAGTCGTCAGTAGTCTGGTCCAAGACTGTTTCGCTAACTTCATCTTGTTTCGCCCCATCAGCTGGTTCTGGAGGAGTGGGCTCGGCTGGATCTTTGCTGCCGGTTGACGGTGCTGCAGGCTGCTTCTCTATCGTGCCGGAGGGATCAGCAATTGCCTGGTTTGGAGATTCTTGGGCGGTCTTCAAACGCTCGAGTCCGTCACGGGCTTCATTCATGGCGGATACTCCTTCTTCGACAAGCTGTGATGCTTGTGCGAGAGTCTTTGCGTCGGCAGCTTGCCCGTTGCCCTGAGGTGTCGGGGCACTGGTTCCCGGCGTTCCTGAGGTGTCAGGAACCGACGCCTGTCCCGCTTGCTCGGCTTGCTCAGCCAAAGCGGTTGCGATTTGCGTTGCAGTTTCGTTGAGTCGTTCTTGGCGGAGCGAGATTCGAGCCGCAAAATTTCCGTCCGCCTCCGGGTTGGCACTAACGTCGCCGAGGAATCCCAGAGTTCGGTCACCCAATTCGGCTTGTCGCTTCGTGGTGTCTCGCAGGTGTTCGATCAGCGAAAAGAACAGCCGCTGCAGCTCTTCCAATTTGTCCACGGATCGGTCGACTGCATCCCGCGGAAGTTCGTCGGTGAGCGATGGCGTGGAAGGATCCAATTCGGACTCGACCAGTTTTGCGTCAGCTCCAGCTCCCGACTCGTCTTCTTCCTGAGGACTTTCAACGCTAGGCTCTTTGCTTGTGTTTGCAGGCTCAGCTTCATCATTCAACGCGTCCACCTCGCTGGCCCGTTCCAAAGCAGAATTGAAAGCAGCTTGGCTTGCTGCAAAATCCACTTCGATTTCGGAACGCAACTTGTCCGCGATTTCAAAGCGTTGGAGTCGCGGGTCTTGGTCGGGGGTTTCCCCTGGTGGAGACTGTCCGTTTGGACTTGAGGGTGGGGAAAGCGAACTAGAACCGCCGGGCTGCGTTTGAAGTTCGGCTTCGAGTTTCGACTGTTCGTTGCTGATCAACTTTTCGAGCTGCTTAAGTCGACTTTGGTTCTTGGCCTGTGTTTCGGTCGCGGATTCCAATAACTGACGAAACGCTGCTGGCGGAAGAGAGTCGCGAATCGCTCGGACGTCGAGATCACGAATGGTTGGGGCATCCAGGGGATCTTCGATTGACGATTCCGGTCCGTAGACGGTGCAGAGCATTTGGAGCTCTTTTTCTTCACGGAGGATGAGTTCAATCATGCGACGGAGGTCGTAGAAAAACTCACTCGCCGCCGTCAGCGACTGGATGGCCTGGTTCTGCTGGAACAAAGCTTGGGAGTAGGCCTCGTTTTGCAGTTCCGCGCCAGCCGTCGCGAACTGAGTTTGAGCCTCTACGATGAACGGCAAGCCACTGCGGATATTCTCGAGCATCTGCTGGTCTTCACCGCTGCCAACAGTCGCGGGAGCAACCGGTTCGTCAGCGTTCATTGCGTCTTCTTCGGAAGCGTCAGACTGCTCAGATTCTTCGCCCTGTACCGCCGCTTGCAAGATAGAAGTGAGTTCGGCGGTTCGTTCTGTGATGGCAGTTTGCGTTTCGCGTAGCAATTCGTCGGTCAGCCAAGCTGGACTGGCAGCGTTGGGCGGCAAGCTATTGATGATCTGATCCTCCTGACCTGGGAACGCTGCAGGATCCGAGTTTTCTTTCAAGGGACTGTCAGTATCCAAGCTAACGATCGGTGAACTTGTTTGGGCCATCAATTGGGTCAGTTGCTGGAGTTCGGACGCGTCTTGAATCAGTACTCCGAGGACTTCGATCGGATTGCGAAGCTGATCACGAGCCCTTTTGCTCTCGGTCAGTGCTGCGGACCAGCGAGCAAAGGCACGTTGGGGTTGGGCTCTGCGAGTGAAGCTGCGCGCCTTGGCCATTCGCTGTGTGCCGCGATCCACGTAGGCAAGCATGGCCGTGATCTGCGCCTCGCGGTAGGCGTTCATTTGTTCCATCTGCTCAGGCGTCAGCCCCGCTGCAGCCTGGCTCGGAGCCGCGTTGGTCGATTGTGGATCGGATTTGAGTTTGTCGATTTCGCGTTTGGCCGTTTGTCCTATTTTTTCCGCATCAGAGATAATCTTACGTTGAGTGACACCCAGCTTTCGAAACGTGCTTCGCAACTCTCCGGGCTCGATCGTTCCAGGCGCCATCAGAGCGGTGAGTTCCTGCAATTCGGCTTGATGGGCACGCTGAGATACAATCAGGGCGTCGAGCTCCGTTTCCAGGGATGCGTCGTCGGCTTGCGCGATGGTGTCTTGGAGTTCAAGAATGCGGCGGGCGATGATTTCTAGGTTGTAGCGAGCGTCATCACTCTCAGGCCGCAGCCGAATTGCTTCGCGAAAGCGTCCAGCGGCAAGTTCAAAGTACTTGATCGCTTCCTTCGGTTCATCCGAAACAAAGCGATCGCCGCGAGTGACTTCGACCCAGCCGAGATTGTAAAGTGCTCGGAAACGCAGCTCGCCGTCGACTCCGGCCTTGGTTCGAGCAGCGGAGAGGAGCTTTTCGGCTCGATCTGGATTACTTGATATGAGACGAATGCCACGGTTATAAAGCTCGCGCGGTGGTTGCTCAATTTCTTTGATCGTTGGCTCTGCGGTGGTTGGATCTCCTCCAGGCTGCGATCCCGCCTCGTCAAGACTCTCGCCGGTCGCCGCGTCCGCCTCACCAAGTTGGCCTGCAGTTCCGCTCTGGATTGGAAGTGTCGAATCTGTTGCCGAATTTATCGCTGGGACCGAAGTTTGCGCTCGGGCGGTCGACATGGCGCACGATGCAAGAAGGAACCCAAGTGCTGCGGTGGCCAAAGACCTGGATGGCGCGCTCTGAACGGCTCGCAACGCGATTGAGGAAAGCAGCAAAACAAGCGCTGCGATAGCGAACCACTGATAGCCTTCGTTGCGAATTATGCGTTCTTCGCCGGTGTCCGTGCCACGCATCAACGACTTGATGTGCGCATCGTAGATGGACTGTAGATCCAATGCACCCGTTCCAGCAGGAATGTAGACGCCTTCGGTGCTGAGTGCGATTTCTCGCAGTGTGTCACCGTCCAGACGACTGACGACATCGTTTCCAGAACGATCTTTAACGAACTCACGAGCACCCGTGGCCGGATCGGTAATTGCGATTTTACTTCCTGATTCATCACCGAAACCAATGCTAACAACCCGCACGCCTTTTTCCTTGGCTTTCTCGGCTGCGTCGAGCGGGAATGAATCGTGGTCTTCGCCATCGGTAATCAGCAGGATCAATCGGTTCACGTCGCCTTCACTTCGAAAGCCGTCCGCCGCTTTTCCAATCGCTTCGCCGATGCGTGTGCCTCCGCGGCCGATCGAGCCGGGGGAGACTTCGCCAAGGATCAATCGCAGGAAGCCGAAGTCGGTCGTCATCGGGCACAATACGCTCGCACGACCCGCAAACGCGATCAAGCCGACTTGCTGGCCTTTGTCCATGAGGCCCAGAAGCGAATCGATTTCTGCTTTCGCGCGTTCCAGTCGGTTTGGAACGACGTCTTCTGCCAGCATCGACTTGCTAACGTCCAAGCAAATCATGATCTGCGAGTCGATGCGTGTCATCGTTTGTACGGTCATTCCCCATTGCGGGCGCATGAGGCCGAGCACCAGGCACAGCAGGGAGCCACAGAATAGTCCGATTGCGAGCAGTCGCCGAAAGAGTTTTGGTTGACGGACCAGTCGTTCTTGCATTTGAGGTGAAATAAATCGGTCTAGTAACGAGCGTCCCCGCAACTCCAGCCAAACCAGGATACCTCCCAACAAGAGGACTCCCCAACAGGCGTGAAGCCATTCAGGATTTGCAAATCGAAATTCACCCATGGGTTTGTGACTGCAATTCAGGAAGCTAGTGAAACGGAAAAAAACGAGTCGTTGGGAGGAGAATGGGAAGTAATAAAACCAGTCGCGAAAGTACGCACGATTTTGTTGTGCCTGATTTCTCAGGGTAGCCTTCGAAACACCGAGTCTCTCAGAAGTGCCCCGACAAGTAGCAGGCCCATGCCGGCCGACAGAAACCAGGCAAAGTGCTCGTGGTAGCGTTGGTAGCGCGTCTCGGAGACTTCCGTCTTCTCCAGTTCATCGATGGAGGCGTAAATGTCGGCTAGGCCCTTGCGGTTCACTGCTCGGAAATACCGACCGTCTGTCTTCTCGGCGATTGCTTTCAACGTGTCTTCGTCGATCTGTACCTGCTGGCCGACCATCTGTGTCCGACCAAATAGATCCATTGAAGGCATCGGAGCAACTCCGTTCGTGCCGGCGCCGATACAGTAGACCTTGATGTCAAATTCGGCCGCAAGCTCGGCCGCTTTGACTGGGTCGATCACTCCGGCATTATTGACTCCGTCAGTCAGTAGGATCGCGATTCGCGACTTCGCCTCGCTTCTCCGAAGGCGTTCGACGGCAAGTCCGAGTCCATCGCCTACTGCGGTTCCATCTTCGCTTTGCACCTCGACGATCTTCAGATCGGAGACGATCGCAGCAAGATTTCCGTGGTCCAACGTCAGGGGACAAACGCTGTCGGCGTAGCCTGCGAAGGTCACTAGGCCTACTAAGTCGTCTTGGCGACCGCCGAGCGAGTTCTTCGAGTTACCGAGTACAAAACTGGTGAACACTTCTTTGACGACGTCGAGTCGGTTTACGTTGTAGTCGCCTTCCACCAGATCGCGGGCGTTCATTGAGGAAGACAAATCCATAATCATCATGACGGCGATGCCCTCGCGCGATACACGCGTCTCCCGTTCCGGCGTGCGTGGGCGGGCGAGGGAAACGATCAGGGTCGCGACGCCGAGAGCAAGTAGAAGCCCGGGCAGGATGGCCAGTCGCATGCGTAGGCTTTTCGGCGCATCCGAAAACAGCTCGAGCGAGGAATACGCGACTTGGGAAACGCTGCGGTTGGCGAGCCAATACGCCGGCAGCATAAGCGGCAGGAGCAACAGAAACCAAGGATCTCGCAATTCCAATCCAAACATGACTAGGCGACGCCTCCGGATCGCGTTCCCTGAGTCGCGTTGCCAGTCGCGTTGCCAGTCGCGTTGGCCGGCGCGTTGGCCGGCGGAGCATCGGTGCCGGCCAAGTCTGGCAGTGCGGGTCTGCCGCCATGCGGCGGTTCTCTATCCACGCCGCCATTTGGATTCTCGCGGAGTTCGACATCCGGGGCGTCCGCTCGTGTGTCCTCCAAGAAGCGCATTGCTAAGTCGCTTGACCGTTGGATGTCCTGCGACGAGGCCTGAACTCCGGCAAACTTGATCACATCGGCCTGCGAAAGGAATTCGCTCAGCAGATGCTGGTGTTCGCGGCTCAGACCTGATTTTTCCGACGCCAATTGCAGGAACTCGTCGGTTGTCAGCTCCGGCGCGCGAAGCTCAAAGCGGTCTTCCAAGTAACGGCGAACGACGTCTGATATTTCGACAAAGAACTGCTCCGCGCCCACTTTTCCGGAGGAGGATTGGCTGAGCAATGGCCGTAGTCGCTGCATGGCAATGTCGTACGCGTTGGCCCGACGTACCTGCACTCCGCGTTGCTTGATCAACCAGTACGCGGTGGCTGCCAGCACGGTAATCGCAACGGCGACTGCAGCCCCCAAGTACCAGAGATTGCGTCTCTCCTCCGGCGGGAGTAATTCATCCATGGGCGGCCGTAGGTCTCTCGCCGCTTCTTTCGGAAGGACGGATTTTACTGCGAAGTCGATTCGCTCTGTTTCCACTTCGAAGGCGGCCATGTCCTCCGGCGTTGCATCGCGTCCAGGGCGGTTGTCGATGAACTCAACTAAAATTGGAGCAATGGATTGTTCGCCAGAAATGGAGACTTGAAATTTGATCGTAACCGATGCCTGTGTGCTGCCATCCGGTAGGATCTTCTCGCGCGGGAGCCACTCTGAAATCTGGAATCCGCTGATGACTTCGCCAAACTCTGGCATCAGCAGTTCAACCTGCTCTTCGGCGGTCGCCTGAATGGTCAACTGGAGTTCATCGCCAATGGTTGGCTCCGCCGGGCTTAGCGTTGTCGTTACGCGCACCGGGCCGTTGCTGTATTCGCGTACGAGATCTTCTGCCTTAGCCGGATTCAGATAGAGGCATACGAGGAGTGCTAGCAACGAAAGTCTGAGACGCATGTTTCGCAAAGCCGTGCGGCTAGGGGACGCGATGAGGTTCATTAGCTCCGTCGCCTCCCTTCTCGCATGCGGAAAAACTGCGCCAAAGGATCGACCACTGACTTAGAAACATCGATATGAATGAAGTCGATCTTTGCACGGCGAAACGTTCTGGCCAACTCGTCGACTCGGTCCGTCGCATTCTGCTTGAACTGCTCGCGAAACGCAGCGGTGCCTGTATCGTGTAGCTTCGACTCACCGGTTTCGGGATCCGTCAGTGTGACTAAACCCACGTTGGGGAGTTTCAACTCTTTGGGGTCCGTCAGCAAGACGGCGATCACGTCGTGTTTGCGAGCTGCCATCTCCAACGACTTAAGGTAGGCGTCGTCAAAGAAATCGCTGACGACGAAACATACAGAGCGGCGTTTGGCCACGGACAGCAGGAATTCGACAGCGCCGGAGATATTGGTCGACTGTCTGCCGGTTTTCCACCAGGCACGCCTCCGTCCGAACGGAAGCCAACGGGTTTTCTTGCGTTGACTGTTCGAACCGCTGGCCTGGGCCTTCGCAGCGTCGGAAGTCGTCGACTCGATTCGAGTTCCATGGGATAGGATTTCTCGGACGACTCGCAGCGCGTGCTTTTGTCCTTTACGAGCCGGAATGTACTGCTCGATTTCTCCGTGGAATAGCGTCAAGCCGACTTTATCGTCGTTGAAAGTCGCTGAGAACGCGATCAGGGCGCACAACTCGGCGGCGGCTTCGCGTTTCGAACGCTCGGCTGAACCGAAGTCCTGGGAGGCCGAAACGTCTGCCATGACCATGACATTTAGTTGCCGCTCTTCGACGTATCGCTTGACGTAAGGCTCGCCCGTTCGAGCTGTCACGTTCCAGTCGATTGAACGCACTTCGTCGCCCGGGACGTAGGGCCGGACCTCATCGAACTCGATACCGCGTCCCTTGAAAACCGAGGAATACTGTCCAGCCAGGACGTCCGCGACCTGGCGGCCGGTCCGTATCTGGATTTCGCGAACGCGTTTTATGACGTCTTTCGCCAGCATAGGTCAACTTGCAAACTTGCTACGAGAACAGACGAATGGAAACGGAAAAGTAACGAAACGCGGCAAGCAGCGGTTATGGCACGGGCACGTTGTCCAGGATGATACGCACGACGTCGTCCTGCGACTTGCCTTCGGCTTCCGCTTCGTACGTCAAGATGACTCTGTGTCGCAGGATTTCGAGCGCGATACTCTTTACGTCGTGCGGAGTCGCATAGCTGCGGCCTTGTAAGAAAGCGTGTGCCTTGGAGGCCTTCATTAAATTGATCGAAGCACGTGGACTAGCCCCCGTTTCGATCATGCCTTCGAGTTGATCGATGCCGTACTCTTTGGGAGCTCGCGTTGCTCGCGCGACGTCGACCAGGTAATCGCGGACTTTGTCGTCCAACCAGACTTTTTCGACCACGGCGCGAGCCGCCATGATGTCTTCCGGTTTGGCGACTGGGCGAACGTCCGGGATAGGCTGTCCGCTTGCCATGCGATCGACGACTTTGCGTTCTTCTTCTTTGGTTGGGTAGTCGACGACGACCTTCAACATGAAACGGTCGACTTGGGCTTCCGGCAGCGGATAGGTCCCCTCTTGTTCGATGGGGTTTTGTGTTGCGAGAACTAGGAAAGGCTCTTCGAGCAAATAGGTTTCGTTGCCAATGGTCCCCTGCCGTTCCTGCATCGCTTCGAGAAGAGCAGCTTGGACTTTGGCTGGAGCACGATTGATTTCATCGGCCAAGACCAGATTCGAGAAAATCGGGCCTTTGCGAACGAAATAGCTCGCGTCTTTGGGATTGTAGATCTCAGTTCCAATCACGTCTGCTGGCAGCATGTCGGGTGTGAACTGGATTCGCGAGAAACCCGTCTCGATCGCCGACGCGAGGCTGCGGATGGTCAACGTCTTCGCCAGTCCAGGGAGGCCTTCCAGCAGCACGTGTCCGCCAGTCAACAGCCCAATAAGGAGCCGTGAAAGCATGTGTTCTTGCCCTACCAGCACTCTGCCAACTTCATCCCTTAAGTTGGTGCACATCTCGGCATGCTGCTTGATCTGGTCATCTATCTGAGGTGCAGTCACGTTGCTCGACATAAGTGTGTTTCGCCTACGCGATCTCCATCAAGTAAAGTTGCTGGAAGTGAGACGCCCTGGGGCCGCTTGCCGAGATTTTAGAGCTTCGAACAGCCTTGGCGATAGTGACCTTTACGGGCTAAGCGACTTTTGGAACGAACCCGTCGCCAGCAGTCGTTGCCGCTCTGACGAATCTGTTGCGGCTTGCTGCCCATTTTCTCTGTGAGGCGAAGGGCCGACTCAGGGCTGACTCAGCAATGGATTGCGAACAACAGAAACTCTTCGTAGCTACGGTGGGAGTGTCCGGAGGGTTCTCGTCAGCGGTTGAAGTAGAACCAGTTCAAGAGTGGGCCCGTAAAAAAACGCCCATCCGAAGATGGGCGTTTGGATTTCGTCTGATTCTACCGTGGTCTATATCTGGCTGCGTCTGTCTGCGTGAAACAGAGCCGAACGATCTGGTCGAGTGGTATCTTCGGGGCCTGTCTAGTTGGAAACTAGCAAGTCGTCGATCACCATTTTTTTGTCGTCTTCGGTTCCGTTGGCCAAGGCTTTACCTTCGTTGCCTTCCATCACGATTTGGAAGACCGTTTCCAAAGTCTCGTCGTCGAGGATTCCCATCGAGTGGAACATACGTGCTTCAAACATCACGTTCAGGTCCATTTCCGATTCTTCTTCTTCCGGAAGTGCTTGTCGCATCGTCAGCAGTTGCTGAATCCGCTTCATGGCGTGCTCGGGCTTGAACGCTGGCAACGAGTCAAGTTTGACTTCTCGGTCGAAGAGAGCGAACATCTTCTCCAAGTTCTTTTGCATCGGATCGTCCGTGCCACGTATTTGGGCTCGTTCAACTTCCGTATTCAGCAGGCTCTTCGTTCCGCCAATGGAAGTTCCGTCAGCGAGAACGCAAAGTAAGCGGGTCTTATTGTTTACTAAGTTTGTGCGAGTGTTCTTGGTCGCTTCGACGTCGAAGATGAACAGGATGTCAGCTTTCTGTCGCTCTGCGCGCTCCATCAGTTCCGCTTTGCTTCCGGTTCCAATGAACACCATGCCAGGCGTTATGGTCGTGCCTGCGCGAATGTCAGGCCGCAATTCGGCGAGATCAAAACCGCTTGCCGCCTCGCTTCCATAGCCCCCGTCGTCACCGTAACCATCGCCACCTTGGCCGCGTGATCCGCCTGAGTTTCCACCATAGGAACCTCCGTAGCTGTCACCGTACGGATCGCCACCATCCATACCGCCAGTTCCCATGCCGCCCATACCACCAGGGCCCATGCCGCCGAGTCCCATACCCATACCACCCATGCCACCGCCACGGTTATTGGTTGGCGCGGGGGCCTTTGCCACGACATCATTGAAGACCATGCCAAAATCTCCGGACTTCCAGCGTGCTTCGAAAGCGCCCACAAATGCTTTACCGAAGTCGCCTGTCAGCGCGTTGAAGGTCCGTGGACCAACGGACGCGCCTCCACGATTTCGGCCGCCTGGAGGTCCCATGCCTCCCATTCCACCCATGCCCATACCGCCGCCACCGGCAAGTTGCGAAGAGCCGATGGGCTTCAGGTCCTCAAGTGTGTCTGCGGCCTCCAGAATGACACCTGTCGCGAAACGCAACGTAGTCGTTGGCTTGCGACTCTTGGTGAACCAACGCACTTTGCTAAACGTCTCGGAAGCTTCGGAGTCCGAGGCAGTGATTGCATGAGCGAATAGCAGCTCGAGAGCTTCCTTCTCCTTGCCGGCAGCGAATGCAAACTTGGCTTGATCGGAATAGCTACGGTCGAGAGCGCCGCTCGATTCTAGCGCCTTTTTCACGAATGCAATGACTTGTTGCTTCTGTCCTTCGTTCACATTACCTGTCGGTGGCATGCTACCGGCTTCAAGGACTTCAACGACCTTGGATGCTAGGGACGCATTGGTCGGATCGTCGAAGTTGCCCGTTAGGACGTCTAGTCGAATGCCGCCCTTCTGCTGCCTTGCTCCGTGACAGTTTGAACAGTTTTGTCGTACGAATGTAGACACCAGGTTGAAACCGTCTCCGCCTCTACCGCCCATGCCGCCAGGGCCCATACCCCCGCCACCGGGGCCGCCTGGACCGGCTATCTCGCTTCCCATGCCATACATGTTGCCGTAAGGATCATCACCGCCGCCTCCAGGTCCCATCCCGCCGGGACTCATTCCACCCCCGTACATATTCTCAAACTCGTCACCGTCACTGGCGTACGGGTCGTTACCGTCCATTCCAGGAATGTTGGCGTAGTAGTCCGACATGCCCCCGCCGCCGGAGCTTTGCGTTGAACCAGACGCCTGCTCTTGGCCTTCGGCTCCATAATCCTCGGATCCATAGCCTTCCTGCGGTTCCTCTGCCTTCTCAGCAGCAGGTGCTGCTGGCGGCGCCCGCTGTGCCGGCGGTGGAGTTACTGGAGCCTGCGCGACTGGCTCCGGCTCATTGCTACCGCACCCGCTGAAAGCGAGCATGAGTGGTGACAATGCAAGAATGGTATATCCAATGCGAAGTCGAGACATTTTCTAACCTCTGTTCCGAGAGACTCGATCGAACCAATAGTTCGTTGAGCCCAGGCCTTGGCAAACGATCATAGAGCGGCGGAATCGCCATGTTTACAATACCAGATTATGAGCCGTGGCCAGTTGAATGTCGAGCTTAACGGCTCGATAATCACCTTAGGCGCCGAGTTTTGAGCGTTTCCTGGCCTACAAACGTCTACGAAGGCCATGCATGCGCCCTATTATGTGTCCAGCTTCACGTGACTTCGCCGAGTGAATTGCAAGCGAGTAGGCCCCCAAGACCTCCCGCAGGAATACGAAACCTGTACCCCCAACGTGTCCCCGCTGCCGTGCAAGCCAACCTCCTTTCCACTTCTCAATCCCACGAAGACCTCATGAAAATGAATTTACTGAGAACGAACCGCAAGTGTTTACACGCCGGACTGCGACGAATGGTTTACTCCGTCTTATTCCCGCTGCTGACCCTCCCGATTGCAGTTCTTTTTCTGTCGTCCGTCCATGCGCAAGAGGGCAAGCTTCGGATCCCACGAGCCCAAAAAGAGCCACCCGGTCCAGCACTCTCGCCAACAGAGGCACTGGCCAAGATGAGCGTACCCGAGGGGTTTCGTGTCGAGTTAGTGGCGGCCGAGCCGGATTTGGTAAACCCTGTCGCCATGGCGTTTGACGAACGCGGTCGAATCTGGGTGACAGAGAGTTTCGAGTATCCGCGGCGCGAACCTGGCCCAGGCCGGGATCGAATCAAAATTTTGGAGGACACGGACGGGGACGGTCGCGTCGATTCGGTGAAGATTTTTGCTGAAGGCCTGAACATCCCGTCGGGAATCGCCGTGGGGCATGGCGGAGTCTGGGTAGCGAACGCTCCGGACATTCTTTTCCTGCAGGACACTGATGGTGATGACAAAGCCGACAAGACGGAAGTCGTTGTCACTGGATTCGGACGATACGACACCCACGAACTTCCCAACAGTCTAACTTGGGGACCGGATGGAGCACTCTATGGGTTGAACGGTGTGTTCAATCCTTGCCGAGTGGAAGCGAACGGGAAAGTTCACGAGTTTACTTGTGCGATGTTCCGGATCGATCCGCAGACTCGTGAGTTCAGTTTATTCTGCGAGGGTACGAGCAATCCCTGGGGCATCGCTTGGAATCCCAATGGAGAAGCTTTTATTAGCGCGTGTGTTATCGATCACCTGTGGCACTTGACCGAAAGCGGCTACTACCATCGACAGGGTGGCCCCTATCCGCCAAACACTTGGAAGATTGAGTCGATTGTGGAGCACAAGCACCAGATGGCTGCATACTGCGGAATTACCTATTTCGACTCGGACGCTTACCCCGAGGAGTATCGCGATCGCCTAGTGATGGGGAATATCCACGGGAATTGTCTCAACGTCGATCGATTACAACCAAGCGGTTCGACCTACAAGGGATTTGGCGAAGAAGATTTTCTCAGTGCGAATGACGTGTGGTTCATGCCCGTTGTTCAAAAGGTCGGACCCGACGGTTGTTTGTACGTTTTGGATTGGTATGACCGGTACCACTGCTATCAAGATGCAAACGCCGACCCAGAGGGTATCGATCGCGGGCATGGGCGGCTCTATCGCGTCGTGCACGAAGCCACGGGAAGGCCGGATCCAGTCGTGCAAGCCGGTGCTTCTCCAGAAACATTGGTGGCTCATCTGGAACACCCGAATGTGCACCTGCGTGAAACAGCGCAGCGACTACTAGCTGAAGCGAAATGTGAGGGCGTCGTATCGGATTTGGAGGCCGTAGTGCTGAAGTCTTCGAACTCGCACAAGCACCGGATGGCCGCACTTTGGGCACTTGTGAGTGGGAAGCAATTGCGAACTGATTTCGCGGCGGAGTTACTCAAGCACGAGAACCCTAGTCTACGAGCTTGGGCCGTTCGCAGCGTCGGTCGGTTGCATGCCGGCAATGACTCCTTGGCGAAGATCGTTGCCGAGATGGCGGATGATGAAGCCAAAGAAGTGCAGCTTCAAGTCGCCATTGCTGCGGGCAAGTTCGCGTCGCTCGACCCTTTGCCTGTCTGGATCAACGTCTTGGCGGCTTGTGGTGATGATGAATTGATCCCACATATCGTGTGGCAGAACCTTCATCCGCTATTGCCGAAGCGGTCGGATGAACTTCTTGCCTTGGTCGAAGACGTCGACATCGCAAAAGCTCCTGGTTTAGCCGCCATGCTGCCGCGAGTCGCCGAGAAGTTGCAGGACTAAGACTCCCGAGGCCGCTGAGACGGGATTCGCGACAACGATGCAAAGGGAGTCGGAAATCGACGACTGGTTGATAGATGTTCTGCGCTGCCCCAACTCGGGTGAACCGCTCGAGTTGGCTTCGGCAGAGTTGGTTGACGAACTGAACGCGCGTCTCGTCGAGGGGACTTTACTCAATAATTTGGGCGTGCCGAGTGATTTGAATTTTGACTCGGGAATGGTGAACCGCTCGAAGACGTTTTTCTACGGGATCTCAAACCAGATTCCGACGCTGATGCCCGGCGAGTCAATTCCACTCCGGGAGTAAGAGCTTGCTTCACGCCAGTCGTCCGGCGCGCTGCCGCATTCAATGAACTGAAGAGGAACAAGGCTAAGTTGCACCCCGGTGCGAACTCTTGCTAGCTATCCAGTGCCGTAACAGCTTGCGGCCGCATCCTGCGTGAAGCGGGGTAAACCTTAACGGCAAGAGATAAAACTCGAAGCCGAGAGCAAGCGCACGACGATCTAGAGATTGGATTGTGTCTAGGTGCACCGTCGCTTCCCTTGGGGTCGGCGGGGCTCGAGTTAAACCGACGCTTTCGCTTTTGAAGCTGCGAATGACATGGATTTCGTCATCGCACCTGCGCGGACTCCGCCTGAGTTCGCTTCCAATATATGAGCTCTTGTTCGCAAAGGATTGAAAAGACATGAGCCGCATCGCAACCTTTTTGCTCTGCTCGGTCTTGGTCAGCCCAGTGCTGTCGCGCTCGGCGAGTGCACAGCAAGCGCAGTGTGCCGAAGATCGCGTCCATGCCCAGAATTTTTGGTACGACTACTACCGAAATAAGGCGTGGCCGATGCCATTCCGCGCAGTGGACACCCAGTCGGTGGTGAACTATTTCGAGGTTCAGCGGAACAATGGTTGGATGCTCCACAATACGCTGGGTGCATCCATGTTCGAGCCGGGCACGAACGCCCTGAACAGCTCCGGAATGGCTCACGTCAACTGGGTCGTGACTCGCGCCCCGCGAAATCGCCGAGTCGTCTTTGTCCTGCGTGGCAGCGACGCGAAGGAAACGGCTCAACGTGTTGAAGCAACTCAGATCGCCATTTCACGCTTCCTGCCGACCGGTGATTTACCTCCGATCTATTTGACGAATCACGACTCGCCAGGCTCATCCGGAGCCTATCAGACGGCGATTGCTCGAGCCATCAACACGTCGGCTCCCGCGCCACGCCTGCCATCCAGTCCAAACGGCAACACGGCCGCTGGTGCAGGAACTCCGTAGTCGGACTAGCCTCGGCTAGACGATTTACGAAGCTGAGAACTGACAAGCCCGCAGCGTTATAGACGCCGCGGGTTTTTTTATGGATTGACGCGAGAATGCAAGGACTGGTCCGCTACAGGAATGGTACGTTAGGCGATCAGATCGCGTAGCACGTGACCGTGAACGTCGGTCAGGCGAAAATCGCGTCCTTGGTAGCGATACGTCAGCTTTCGGTGGTCGATTCCGAGCAAGTGCAAGATGGTCGCGTTCAGATCGTGGATATGCATTGTGCCCGGCGTCCACTCTTCCTTCGTTGGCTTGGGTGACAAAGGTTGGCCGTGTTCGTCGGCAATGTTGTAACCGTAGTCGTCAGTCCGGCCGTAAGTGATCCCCGGCTTCACGCCGCCGCCTGCCATCCAGGTAGTGAAGCACCGAGGGTGGTGATCGCGGCCATAGGTCTGCTCCGTTAAGTTTCCTTGGCAGTACACGGTTCGTCCAAATTCTCCGCCCCAAACGACCAACGTGTCCTCGAGCATACCGCGTTGTTTCAAATCCTGAATCAAAGCCGCTGACGCCTGGTCGATGTCCTTGCACTGCGACTCGTGCTCTTTGGGCAAGCGATTGTGGGCGTCCCAGCCGCGATGGAAAATCTGGATATTCCGAACACCGCGTTCTGCTAGACGCCTCGCGTTCAAACAGCAAGCCGCAAACGTCCCGGGCTGGAGTGCTTCTTCGCCGTACAGCTCAACGGTTTGCTGGCTCTCTTGAGAAAGGTCCATCAACTCAGGGACGGACGCCTGCATCCGATAGGCCATTTCATGCTGTTGAATCCGTGCGAGGATTTCAGGATCACCGAATTGCTCATGTTGATTTTGATTTAGCACGGCAAGAGCATCGAGCTGCTTGCGGCGATCGGTCCGAGTCACGCCCGGAGGGTTGCTGAGGTACAGGACCGGATCTCCTTGGCTCCGCATCAGAATCCCTTGGTGTTCCGACGGAAGGAAACCAGGTCCCCAAAGTCGATTGAATAAGCTCTGTTCGGGGAAAGCAGTCCGCGCGTGCATGACGACGTAGTGCGGTAGGTTTTCATTCATGCTCCCCAGTCCATAGCTGAGCCAGGCACCGAGGCTCGGTCGACCAGGGATCTGGCTGCCCGTTTGAATGTAGGTAATTGCCGGATCGTGGTTGATCGCTTCTGTAAACGTCGAATGGACAACGCACAGGTCCTTCGCGACCTTGGCGGTGTATGGAAGCAATTCACTTACCCAGACTCCGTCCGCTTCGTTGTCGACTTTCTCAAAGGCATACTTACTTGGGCAAATCGGCAATCCATTTTTTTGCGAAGCCGTCATGCCAGTAATACGCTGGCCGTCGCGAACGTGCGCGGGCAACTGTTGGTTAAACTGTTTTTCGAGTTCGGGCTTGTAATCCCACATGTCTAAGTGACTGGGACCGCCGCTCATGAACAGGTAAATCACCCGCTTCGCCGTGGCTGGGTGATGGAGACCACCGTTCAGATCGCCTGAGCCGACAGGTTGTTCACCGGCCTGCAGCGGGGGTCCACCACCAGTGAATAGGCCAGCCATTGCTGCCGTGCCAAGTCCCAGTGCTGTTCGCCCAAACAATTGGCGGCGGGTGCAGGCCAGTTCATGTTGTCGGATTTCTCGCTGCATGCTTCCGCTCCTAGTTCAACACAAGTGCAATATCGCTGGCCAAAACCGTCATTGAAACCTGAGCCCAAGCCGCTATCTCGGAGGGCTCTAACGTGGTGTCGACTTCTGCATTCCCTTGTGACAAAAGGGCTTCTGCGCTCGCCTGGTCACCGCTGAATCGGGATCGCATAGTATCGAGCAAACCTAGACAGGCGTCTGCTTCCGACTCGTTCGGCTTGCGACACGCGATCAGTTCAAAGAGCATCCTGAGACGCTCTGAATCCGACTCTCCTGTCTTCAGTAGTTTTTCAGCGAGCTTGCGTCCGATCTCGACTCGCTGCGTCTCATTGAACAAAGCCAACGATTGGAGGGAAGTCGACGTGTTTGACCTTCGAACACAACTGCTTTCCCGATCCGGGGCATCAAACAGCGTCATCATCGGATGCGGGCTCGTCCGTTTCCAATACACATAAACACTCTTGCGATAAAGTCGTCGGCCTTCATCGGCTTTGTACTCCTTGGTGTTACTCGCCGGATGCGCCATCGCCTTCCACATTCCCACTGGCTGGTACGGTTTGACACCTTCGCCGCCCAGCGTGGGGTCGAGTAGTCCACTTGCCCAAAGTCCCGTATCTCGGAGCACTTCCGCATCGAGCCGGTAGCTTGGTCCTCGAGCGTAAAGTCGATTTTCGGGGTCATCGATACCTTCACGCCAAGCGGAAGACTGCTGGAAAGTACGACTGGTCAGCATGAGTTTGAGTAGATGCTGCAGATCCCAACCGCTGTCCTGGAATTCGACTGCGAGCCAGTCGAGTAGCTCTGGATGCGTTGGCTGCTGGCCTTGCAATCCGAAGTCTTCGGGCGTGCGGACTAGGCCATATCGAAACACACGTTGCCAAATTCGATTCACAAGGACTCGAGCGGTAAGCGGGTTGTCGCGGGATACAATCCAGCGGGCCAGTCCTAGGCGGTCCGTTCGATCTAGCTCGAAATCGGGAGCGACGGCGGAGAGGATGTTTGGCTGAAGTGCATCGCCGCGTGGTTGATCGTATTCACCGCGGTGAAGCAAACGTGTTTCGCGTGTCGTTTCGCGCTCGCGAGCGACCAATGTGGTGGTCATCGATTTTTTTAGTAGCTCCCATCGCGAAAGTGCGTTCCTTGCTCGTTTCTGAAGTGGCGAGAATCGAAAATTCCCGTCATGAGCTTCGATGAGTGAGAGCTTTTCCCACTCGCTGACCGCATCCCAGTCCTTCGGTTTCGCCTCCAGCCCCTTGACGAATTTTCGCTCGGCCGAGCTGATGAGGAGCTCGCGTTTCTTTTCGAGCGTTTCGTACTCGCTCCAACCATCTTGGTCGGGAGGGGCGAGCACAGTATTCCCATAAGCGTATTTGTTTCCGTCCAGTGCACCTTCAGAAGTGTTGTTGAAGAACGCGAGAAAACGATAGTAATCTTCGTGGGGAACCGGATCGTACTTGTGAGTATGACAACGTGCGCAGTTGAGCGTGAGGCCGAGCAGCACGGTGCCAATATTCTCTGCACGATCAAAACTGTTCTTGGCCTGGAACTCAGCCGCGATGGCGCCGCCTTCGGAGGTACTGGGGTTCATGCGTATGAAGCCCGTCGCCACTTTTTGTTCTAGAGTTGGTTCTTCGAGTAGATCCCCAGCCAACTGCCAGACTAGGAACTGATCAAAAGGCAGGTTGCGATTCAAGGAACGGATCACCCAGTCGCGATAGGGGTAGATGCCGCGGCGATTGTCTAAGTGCAACCCGTGCGTGTCGCCGTAACGAATGGCGTCGAGCCAGTAGCGGGCTTGGTGTTCGCCAAAGGCCGGCAACTCCATCAGTCGATCGATGTATCGGCCTATGTTGTTTGGCTGACGATCCTGAAGAAACTCATTCCGGACCTCTGGCGGCGGGGGCAAGCCGATCAGCGTCAGGGCGATCCGTCTTGCGAGAGTTGAACGGTCGGCTTGCGGGGCAAAGCTGATTCCCGATTCCCCGAGCGGTTCCGCGATAAACGCGTCGATAGGATTCGCGGTGCGGGAGCGGTCTTTGTCTCCTAAGGAAACGGGGATCTCAGCACGCTTGGGAGGGACGAAAGCCCAATGCTTGGCATAGTCGCCGCCGGCAAGCACCCACGCACGCAGCGTCGCCTTTTCATCCGCGCTGAGCGGCTTGGTTTCCACCGGCGGCATTGGGTCATCGGTATCGAAGATACGTTCGATCAGATGACTCTTTTTCGGATCGTTCGCATCGATCGCTCTGTAGTCTCCGAGATCCGCGGTCGCCCCGGCGAAAGAGTCAAGGCGAACGAGACCCTGCTCCTTCGTATCAGGACCATGACACAAGAAGCACTTGTCCGACAAAATCGGTAGAACTTGCGTCGCGAAGTCCACTTTGTCTGGCTCGTCAACTGCATCGCTGTCCTGAGCCCATGTGCGGTGCGTTTGTAGACCAAGCAACATCACCAGGGCCAGGCTGTAGCACGCAATTCGTTGGATCATCGCTGGGCTTTTCCGAGTGTAAATTCGTTCTGTTGGGCGGGTTCGACAAGATGCTTTCTTCCGAGAGCGTGCATCGAATCGGCTCATCAGGGAACTTTAAGTTCTAGACCTTCTTCGCTCACTAGACTAACCGAAGAAACTTTGGGCGAGTCAGTTTGCGGTTCTTAGGCTAGTTTGCCGGCAGTTGGTATCGAGGCGAGGTGGTCGCAGTGTGTTGAGCGGCAGCGTGTTTGGCTTCAGCAGCAGCGATAAACGGACGCCCATGCACCGACTTGCACCGGTTGGCTTGCAGAGTGGCAGGCAGTAGATTGAAAGACCGACCACTTGCACCCGATTCAGTATCCGTTCAACAATCGAAACCTGTCACAAATCTTCCACCGTCAGACATCGTCTACTTTGCAAACGCTGGAATTCCAACGCTTGTAAAAATACTCTTACTAGAGCTTATTCCATGAGTCAGGAAAACGTAACCATCGACGGCGTGCAGTTGCACATGGCATCGCCGATGAAGAATACTGCGGAGTGGATTGGGCAAACGGAAGTGCTGAAACAGTTGTTGGCGTGTTGGCTGGTCGTCGACGAGCAAGATATGCCGCTGACTCCCCGACTCGTCGGCGTTCCAGGCATCGGAAAAACCAATTTGGCCATGTCCGCGGCGAAGATGCGTGACCAAGAGCTCTACGTTTTTCAATGTACGGCCGATACGCGGCCCGAGGACTTGTTGGTGACTCCGGTTTTGAGTGGCGCTGGGCAAATCGCTTACCACGCCTCGCCACTGGTAACGGCCATGATTCAGGGAGCTGTGTGCGTCTTGGACGAAGGCAACCGGATGAACGAGAAGTCCTGGGCGAGTCTGGCACCGCTGTTTGATCAACGCCGAAATGTCGAGTCGATTGTGGCTGGGATCTCGATTGCCGCCCATGCCGACTTTCGGTGTGCCGTGACGATGAATCAGGATGATTCGACGTACGAGATTCCGGACTACATTCTGAGTCGCCTTCAGCCAACATTGCCGCTTGGCTTTCCAAATCGCCAAGATGAACTTGCCATTCTCCAATACCATTTGCCGTTCGCTGAGTCGGATATGTTGGCGATGACTGTCGAGTTCTTGCAGCGCTCTCATCAACTGAATTTGGACTTCTCCGCCAGAGACGGACTCAACCTACTTCGGTTCGCATTGAAACGACTCGCGCAGGATTCTGATCATCCGATCGCTAAGGACACGGCTTGGCGCGAGGCGCTGGAGCATTGCTTGGGCGAAGATGCCGTGGATCTCGAAACTCTGGCCGAGAAGAAATCACGAGAGCTCGGCAATACGTCGTTGCCTTTGGGGCTTGGTGATTTTTTCTTTGATCCTAACGATCCGATGCACCCGGACTTCGATGGTGATGATGAGGATGATTCATAGCCAGCGTTGTTAGCAACGTAGGTAATTCCCACTCCGTCTAGCGTTTTATCATTATCTTCTTTTCGTTTCACGGACCGTATTACAGAATTGGTTTCCCTTGGCAAAGTCCTTCGAATCGCGAGACATTCTTGGGCAGTTTGTTCTGCTCGGAACGGGGACTTCGGTCGGAGTACCTGCGATCGGGTGCTCGTGCGAAGTGTGTAAGAGCAAGAATCCGAGGAACAATCGAACGCGTTCCTCGGCAATGGTCGGACTCCCTGAAGGTAATTTGCTGATTGACACTTCGCCTGATCTGCGGCATCAATTGCTCAGAGAGGGAATTGGGATCGCCCATGCGGTGCTCTATACGCATGAGCACGCGGACCACATCTTTGGCTTGGATGATCTGCGTTTGTTTCCATTTCGTTTGAACGGACCTGTCCCATTATATTGCGAGCCGCAGGTTGAGTCCCGAATCCGGCACAGCTTTGACTATGCCTTTCGCGATGGCCCAGAGACGCATGCCGGGGCGACACCTTCGTTACAGATTCGTTCTATCGGCTTAGAGGCGTTCGAGCTCCTTGGAACTCGCATCCAACCATTGCGTTTGAAGCACGGGCCAAAATATGAAGTGCTCGGGTTCCGATTCGGCGGACTCTCGTACTGCACCGATACTAACTTCATCCCTGAGGAGAGTTTTGCGATTCTCGAAGGAACCGATACGCTGATTCTTGATGCCCTACGCTACAAAGAGCACGCCACTCATTTTAATGTGGAGCAAGCTCTCGAGGTGATCGAGCGGGTGAATCCGAGGCGAGCCTATTTGACTCACGTTAGCCATGATCTTGAGTACGAAATCACGAATGCTTCCCTCCCGGACCGTGTTGAACTAGCGTATGACGGTCTAAGTCTCGAATTGACGTAGTCGGATGGTCTCGCCTAGAAGTCGGGCATTCGACGTTGGCGATACTAGTCCATTCCACTTCGGGCTGTGGATCACGATTGAGGAACACTGCGTTTGACTAAGTTGACCGAGTACTGCTTGAATTGTTCTCGGCCCATGCAGGTTGGAGAGAACTACTGCGTTGAGTGCGGTCAGAAGCAACAGCCGTTGCGGCGGACGCTGAGAGACATTGGCGCGGAGTTCTGGGATTCGACTCTGGGGATCGACAGCAAGTTGATTCGCAGTTTCCGTGATCTCCTTTTCCGACCTGGCTTTTTGACGGCGGCCTATCTGCAGGGCAAGCGAGTCGAGTACTTGAGGCCCGCGTCTCTCTTTCTGCTGACAGCCGGAGTTCTCTTTCTGACTTTGGAATGGATGGCAGCTGCCAACATCGAGCGTGAACTCAACTTCTCAGGGAAAAAGGTTGTTTCGCTTTCCGTCCTCCCCGGCTTTAACATCACCGTGCCTAGTGAGGACTTGGAAAAAGTCAGGCAAGCCAGCGACGAAGAGCTCGCCTCCATCGTCGGAACGATTGCTGGAGAAATCGAACAACTTCCACCAGCTGTAGAAAAGATAGTGACTGAAGCACTGCGGACTGTTCGGGATGATGGCTTCTCCGCACTTCGCCAACAGATTGCAGGTGTTGCATCGAAACTTGTTCCAGTTTTGGTTCCGCTCATGGCCATCTTGGTCAAAATTTTGCATTTGCGAAAAGGGCTCTATTTCGCGGAGGCAATTGTCTTTTGCCTGCATGTGCACGCCGTAGCGTTCCTGGGCGGCGCCGTCTTTATCGCCATTCCGAGCGCGGAGTGGCAGGCCACTTTCAGTCCGATCGCAGTCGTGCTTTCAATTCTCTATATGACGATCAGTCTGCATGCCTCGCTCGGTAATTCGGTCGTCGTGAGCTTCTTCAAAGCCTTGACCGTCCTTGTCTTGCACTCGCTCGTATCCCTATTCCTGACGTTCTGGCTGATCATCGGCCTGCTCTACTTTGCCTAGATCCGATCGGTGGGACGCGATCGCGAAACCTACCACCCAAGTAGATGGGTGATACCTCGCCAGGTGGGTTTGTGCAAGTCTTCACAAGCGGCGTTTCGTTGGTCATAATAGATCACGGTAGGCTTGAGCTGGCCCGCAGTTTGGATCGAAAAGCGAGCCATTTCTGCGTCACGATTTCCCCTTAAATGCAGGGTGCGGTGATGTCGGAGCTAAAACGTGTGGTGATTGTGGGAGGCGGTTTTGCCGGCCTCAACGCGGCGAAGGCATTGGCGCGGGAGTCTCGAGTTTCGATCACGCTGATCGATCGAAGAAATCATCATCTGTTCCAACCGTTGCTCTATCAAGTTGCGATGGCAGGGTTGAGCCCCGCGGATATCGCGGCTCCTATTCGTAGTATCCTATCTGGTCAGAAAAACGCCCGAGTTGTCTGCGGCGAGGTACAACGCGTTGATACCGATGATCGGTGTGTGCTGACCAGTGGCGGCAAATTCGACTACGACTACCTCCTGTTGGCGTGCGGCGCCATGCACAGTTACTTTGGCAAATCAGAGTGGGAGGCCGATGCTCCCGGGCTCAAGACTATAGAGCAGGCCACGGAAATTCGACGGCGAGTGCTTGAGGCTTTTGAGAAGGCGGAGATTGCAGAGGACGTTCTCGAACGCAAGGCCCTGATGACGTTTGTTGTTGTGGGAGCGGGGCCAACGGGGGTCGAGTTGGCTGGGGCACTTGGCGAAATGAGTCGCTTCACATTGGCGAAGGACTTTCAACGGATCGATCCCAAACAGGCTCGGGTAATTCTCATTGAAGGCGGCTCGCGTATATTGCCCATGTTCTCTGAGAAGCTTGCCAGTCGCGCGATGCGGGACTTGGAGCATCTTGGAGTTCAAACATGGACAGACTCCATCGTAACGGGAGTATCCAGCGATGGAGTCGATATCGGTACCGAACAAGTTCGTGCGGCAACCGTGCTTTGGGCGGCTGGTACAGAGGCCTCTCCGGTTGGAAATGAAAGTAACCTGAAATGCGATCGCCAGGGGCGAGTTTTGGTGCAGGCGGATTTGTCCGTTGGCGACTTTCCCAATGTTTTTGTAAGTGGAGACCAATGCTGCTTTCAACAGGGAGAGCAGTTGCTGCCAGCCGTAGCGCCGGTGGCGGTGCAGCAGGGACGACACTTCGCAAAGGTCGTTCGAGCGGACCTGGATGAAAAGACGCGTCCGGATTTCAAGTACATCGACAAAGGGCAGATGGCAACGATTGGTCGCAGTCGCGCTATCATGGAGTCCGGCAAAGTGCAGATGACCGGTTTCACGGCCTGGCTAGCTTGGCTGGTCGTTCACATCTACTTCCTCAGCGGATTTCGCAATCGGCTCTTTGTGGTAATCAGCTGGGCTTGGTCCTATTTGACATTTCGCCGCGGTGCGCGATTGATCCTTCGAAAGGATTGGCGTTCTTTCGAGTCGGTGAAAGAGGACGTGGGGGAAACGACACGCGAAGAACCGCTAGAATCTCCGCAACAAGCTGCAAGAGTTTAAGGCCACGACTCAGAGGCGCGTTGGCTGGTAAAATGGGTCCCGTTGACGCGTGCTATCGGACTCGCCAGCGTATCTGACAAACTGAATCGAGCTTGAAGTGATGAGAGTATTGCTAACGCGATTGCTGGTGTTTTTTCTTGCCGCTTGTCCTCTCTGTTGTTCCACTGCACGGGCACAGAGTAAGCGTCCCAGTAAGGCTGGGCCACCTTCTGCGACGAGTATCATTCCATTCCGATTGACGGAGTGGAACAACATCATCGTCCCCGCCACGATCAACGAAACGGTGAAAGTCGACTTGATGTTCCACACGGCGGTGGACTCAGTTTCGATCACGAAGGCGTCCGCAGACAACCATCCGTCCCTGAAGTTTGACCAGGCCATTAGTGTGCAAAGCTGGGGAGGGCAGGGGGAGTCGAAAGCGAGTACTGGCAACAAGTTGCAAATTGGCGATCAGATCGAGGAGGGCGTTACGCTTTACCAAGGTCTGCTTTCGGGGCATGAGTCGGATGGGAAGTTCGGTCCTCCCCAGTTGGGTAGCGAGGTTTTCGAAGTTGACTTCAAGAACAGGCAACTTGTTCTGTATTCCGATCCGCCTGCAAAAATCAAAAAATGGATCGGACTCGACCTGGCCATTCAAAATGGAATGATGTTTCTGCGTTGTGAACTTGCCAATCGGAAAGGCGTAGCCACTGAACACCAGTTGATGATCCACTCTGGATACAGTGGCGGTGTGTTGCTCGACGACAGTTTCGCCGCGAAGAATGACTGGATAGGCGAGCTTGAAGTGCTCGAAGAGACCGAACTGAAGGACTCGATGGGGAATGTGCTCAAGACTCAGAAGTCGGTGCTACCGGGACTAGGCGTTGGCACGCTCAAGTTCAAGGAAGTTGAGGTTTCGTTCTTCACAGGCGCTATCCAACGGCAAAAATTCAGCTTGCTTGGCGGAGCGATCCTCAAGCAGATGAACTGGGTCTTTGATCTTCGTAGCAAACGCGTATACGTGCAGCCAACCGGAATGGCTGTAATTGGCACGTCGAGTCGGTAGAACCGAGTTCGCAGACTAGCTGCCAATGCGTACGCTAAATCTAGCCTCCGCCGACCGACGGCGGGCATTTTCGGCCACTCTTTCGGCCATGCGGGGACACCAGAAAGTGACCAGACAGCATCGGTCCCGATCCGCCGTTGCGCACTTGAATGCAGTCTGGTACTCGAAAATCGTTGCAAGGTGTGGCGAATTTATGGCACAATGAACGGCCTCGTCTTGCTCGCTAGGAACTCTCCCCAAATTCAGGAAGTCGCTCCGTGAAACGAATTCGCAGGAACCGTCCGACCGCACGTCAATTTTGGTTTCGTCGTCAACTTTGCACGCTACCTGAGTCGGCTCAATTTGGGGTAATTTCGCGCAAGCTTGGTGGAGCGGAGCGGCTCGAGGATCGAAGACTGCTCGCCGCGGATCTGATCATGCAATCTTCGCCTGAGTTCACTGAAGTTAGTGAGATTGTTCTGCAAGGTGACTACTTGCCGAACGACACCGCTGCAGCTTTAGCGGCCGTGCAGAGTGTTCAGTCCCAGTCGGATGCGACGCCAGTCTTCGTTCCGGAGTTACCTGCAATCGACAAGACGCCGGGCGAGGACATTCCTTTCACGCGTTTCAACACCGAGTTTGCTAGCTCACTGGCGGAATTTCGAGAAGACGCCCGCTTTGTCGGAATCGATGGAACCGGATTTGTGAGCGTCGTGATCGATACTGGCGCGGATTTGGATCATCCGCACTTCGGCCCCGATTCTGATGGTGACGGGATTGCAGACCGGATCGTACATCAACAGAGTTACACCGGAACGGCTACGGCCGATGACGATCATGGTCATGGGACGCACGTGCAAGGAATCGTTGGTGGCAGCGATCCTGAATATCTTGGTGTTGCACCCGAGTCAGACTTTGTCGCGTTGAAGACGCTGGCTGGTAACGGTCGGGGGTCTTTCGCTTGGCTCGAAGATGCGTTGCAGTGGGTGGTCGCCAATGCAACGACTTTTAATATCACCAGCGTGAACATGTCGCTGAGCGATAGCGGCTTCTACACCGAAGCGGCCTCCCGATACGGGATTGGCGATGAGTTGGCGGCGCTTGAAGCCCTGGATGTGATTGTCGTTTCGGCCTCTGGCAACAGCTATTCTGGTAGTCCTGGAGTTGGCTACCCTTCATCCGATCCGAACTCGCTCTCGATAGGAAGTGAGCGAACGAGCGGCGGGCTGAGTTCGTTCTCCCAACGCGACCCTGAACTGACTACGGTCTTCGCTCCAGGGCAAGTGATCAGGGCAGCTTGGCCCGGAGGCGGGGTGCGAGGACTTCAGGGGACGTCGATGGCCTCACCGCAGGTTGCGGGAGTGGCAACACTGGCACAACAATTGGCTGTGCAAGAGTTGGGGCGACGCCTGACCGTTGACGAGTTCAATCAACTGCTTCGGTCGACAGGACCCGATGCTGGAGCGATCCCGGAGACCGGATCTTCTTACCCGGGTGTCAATATGGTCCGATTGGGTGAAGCCATTTTGGCTTTGGAGGGTGCAGCTGTGGATCTGGAAGTCACTCAGATCAGTAAGACGATTGGTGGTAGCCGCGGTGATGCCGGCACGGTCGAATTCACGGTGAATAATCAGGGGACCGAAGATGCGCCGGCAAGCAAGCTGGATGTTTACTTGAGTCGCAATGGAACGATTTCCTGGACCGGTGACTATCTGCTAGGCACTTATGATGTTCCGGCTCTGACAGCAGGTAGCTCAGTCCAGGGAGCACTCGACGTCACACTGCCAGAGCCCAATGATTTGTTTTGGGATAGCGACGTCAATTATTCCATTGGCACGATTATCGATTCGGACTTTATGGTTGCTGAGTCGGATGAGGTGAACAATTTCAACTCGTCGGCCGGCGGAGATAAACTGGACTTGGTGATTGAGAATCTGCCACGGAATTTGATCGCCGACAACATTGCAATTGCGACTGCCCCCGGAGTCTGGGGCGGAGTAGGAGAAGTGGCTTTTGATGTCGTTAATCTTGGCGGCGGACCAGCTCAGGCGACTTCGGCGGCAATCTACCTGTCGAAGGACTCCACCATCGACACCGGCAGTGATTTGTTGCTTGGCGCCATGGATGTTCCGCGTGTCGACGGTGGGGCGAGCGTCTCGCGGCTTATGACTTTCGAGCTACCGGACTCGGGCAATGCATTTTGGGACGTTGGCATCACGGAATACTACGTCGGCGTGATCGTGGATGCCAATGACTCCGAAACAGAGTCAGACGAGTCCGACAATTGGAATCGTGGAGTTGGCGAGGATGTGGCCGATGTGCCGTTGGTTCCACCGCCTTCAACGATAAGCGGTGCTGTGTTTGTGGACCGCGATGCCGATGGAGTCTTTGGCGACCGGTTTGACGACGCATTTACTGTGACCCACAATTTCCCGGGAAACATCAATCCATTTCAGGCGAAGACGTTTACTTGGACTGATCTGCCAGAGTACCGGGACAACGCCAAACTGACGATTCGTATGTTGTCGGATATCGGTGCGGCTAGTCGCAACTTGTCTGTCGTTCTGGATGGCGAAGTGCAGATGGTCTACTTCGCAGGCGAATTACCGGAGGGTACCGGCGTTGTGCTGGCGGAACGCACAATGGACTTGTCGGGGGAAGCATGGCAGCAAGTGATCGACGACGGTGAGCTGCAGATTAGCGTTGATGTGAACTTCAGCGGTAGCTTTACCTCAAACAACCGAAACTTTATCGAGGCGACACTTTCGTACGATGCCGAGTCGCAGGAGATGGCGAGCTATTCGCAGCAGGAACTCGCCTCTGTGTTCCGCTGAACTCAGAATGTCGAAATCCCCGTTTCCCATCAAGCGATTGGCGACGCCACTTTAGAATTCATGGCTGTTGGGTTTCTAGGAGGTGCTACGCGAACTGCGACTCTGACATTGGAAGACGGCGAAGCCGTGACGTTTTTCGAAGATACGCCGGCCAGCAACGCGCCGCTCGTGTATGAGAACGAGTCGATGACGATTCCACAGAGTACGTTCAACGGCTGGCTGGAGGATGGACTTGTTTCTGGGACGATTGCCTTTTCCAATGCCGTTTCATCGCAGTTCCCTGGCAGCACGTACGAAATTCGCCTTCGCTACCCGATTTTGGCTGATGACGGTGTCTCACAGCGATTGGTGACGTTGGACATTGGCAATGACGGATCGATCGACGCGACAACGCTGACGGACGTAGATGACCCCAGCACTAGTGTGGATGAGTCTGGTTACTACGAGTTCGCGGACGTTCCATTCGGTGAACACTTGGTCTCGTTCTCGTCGACGGAAGGCTGGAACGCGACGTCGGCGGACGCTCAAGTGGTTGAGGTGGTAGCTGGGTTCTCGAATCCGAATGTCGATTTTGGTGCTCACACCTCCACGATCGTGGGCGGCGTGATCACAGAGGACACGAGTTGGGACAACACCGAGCAGTCCTACTATTTGGCGGAGAATGTTCGAATCGAAAACGGTGCAACTTTGACCATCGCTCCTGGAGTTGACGTAGAGCGACTAAACCTTGACTACGACATCGAAGTTGGAACGTCCGAACAAGCAGCGAGACTTGAGGCGGAAAGAGCATTGTTGGCCACCGGCTTGATGGTACATCCGACCGGCGAAGTCGAATTGGATATCGTCGACTTGACTGAGGGCGTGGTCCAGGTGAACGGC
>JBGCCZ010000169.1:0-5093 GCA_045105035.1 Pirellulaceae bacterium
AAATCCAAATCCAACTAAACGCTCTTCACCGTGCGCTTACCGACATCCGCCAGTTCCATTCTCAATGTCGGATGCATTGGAAGACTCTCTGGAACGCGATATCCGTTTCGAACTGGGTGTAGACGGATTGACAATCGATGAAGGTGAAGAGCTTCGCGTTTTCCTGCCTGGAGACGCGTTCAAGGATTCGATCCTCGGTTCAGGGCAATTCAGGCGATACCTTCGCAAAAGCACTTGGAGGCATTCGTTTCAAACTGACGCGGCAATGGTTTCGAATCGACACGATTCAACACGTTGCTTCGTTCTACCTTAAGCACTTGCTTTTCGAGTCCCAACTCTCCAACAAAGCGAGTTCGAAACTCAGCGCATTCATCGAAAACGGCACGATTCAGGACCTCTACCCAGAGGTAGTGATCGGCATCTCGTTTGAAGTAGAAAACCCGGATGGCTCAAAGTCAAACTACTGCGTGCTATCATCGCAGCAGCGCTCGGCTCTGAAGATTGCAAAGGAGAAAGTGGAGCTGAGCCGTGTCCGCGCAGCAACTTTACTCTATCGCCCGGAGGAGGTGGATTCCTCAGATTGTGTCTTGCAAGTCGAATCGACTGACTGCGAAGAGCATTCAATGTTCGGCTTTCTCCTTGAAATCGAAAACAGCCCTGCATCCATACGATTTGTGAGCGCGACGGAGCTTGCGGTCGAGAAAGGCCTGACCGCCGTAATTCTGCAAACACACCGGGAACAGTTCGAATCCACATGCCGTCAAAGAATCCGCAGAATTCTTACCAAGACGTTTCGAATCTAGACGCAGGTGCTAACGCAACCAACCTTGTCCATTTCGGCCTATGGCTACTCGCCTTTCTCGCCGTCTTCTTGCGATCAAGGACCTGCCGCGTGCGTACAGATCGGGTTGCAGATTTCATCGGCCGGGTAGATCCAAGTTGCTCTGTCTTCGGCAAGTTTGTAGGGTTAGATCTAACTGACCAAGAGTTCAGTTGCTAGCTTTAGAAGCCGAAGGAATGGCATGTTCTCCGAACTCGATTTTGAACGACTCGCAGCGATTGTCAGCATCCTCGCATCTTTTGGGGCTTTGGCTTCATCGGCGTTCCTTTGGCTGGCTCGATTGAAACGCGAGCAGCCAAACGTAGGACTCGAATTAGTCTCCGAGCTGCAGGGCGAGTTTGTGGTTCCGCAGCACTTCACCGAACAATACCAAGCGGTGCTGCCCGGCGAAGGAGAAGGACTCGTCTGCTTGTGGGCCGACGCAGCGGCCATCAATAACAGCATTTTGGCGAACGCTATCCTTCAGATCGATGCGGAAGTGCGACTGGCTAGCGGCGGCTGGCAACGCTGCTTGGTTGAGCTGCGGGAATCGACTCTTCCTCAAAATCTCGACGCTCAATCAACCGTTCGACTCGCGCTCCAACTAGCAACCAAACTTCCGTACGACAATTCGCGGACTAGCAATCGTGAGCGGGTTGAGCAAGTCACAGAACAACTTTCCAGTGGTCGAGAAATTCGCCTATCAATTCGTGCAGTCAACCAACAAGAATTCAGTTCTATCTTGGCGAGTCCTAAGTCAATCACGATCCCTGATTCCAAAGTGCGACCAAGACGCGCGGCATAGCTAGACGCAAATTCTTGTTTGTCGAGTACAAGCCGACTCGTTTCATTCTTCTAGTACAGCGTTCGGAGAGAGCGATGTCTGATCCAGAGAATAGCAGCCGTCCTGGCGGATCCCGATGTTTACAAGTGCGGACCGTTGTAATCTTTCTGATGGCTGTTTCAACGGTTGCAGCACAACAGGACGAACCCGGCCCCAAATTGTCTTTACGTTTCCGGATTGATACTCTTGAAATTCCTGCGGTGGAGTTTGAAGCGTTCACTCGTGGCTGGAAGGTAGTCGGAGCGACAAGTTCCAAAGTACAACTCAATCCAAGCCAAAGAAAGCAGGGAGTCTATCCAGCTAGCTTCACTTTTCCATCGAGTGGTTACCAAATCAAGACCTTCAGCGAGCTTGATGCCACTCAAGTCGAGCGTCTCCTCAAGGAGTACTCGAGAGCAGCGAAGCCAGAAGTTCTGCAGAATGGTGAAAAGACCGAAATCCGCTTTGGAGAATCAAAGCAATTCACGCTTGCTTACGAACCCGAAACAGACGAAAAGGGCGAACCGACAGGACGCATGCTTCCGCGAACCTCAACCATCCAGGAAGGACTGAGCCTGCAGCTCAACGGACAACTCGTCAACGAAGGGCAAACTTTAAGACTTGGAATCGACTACTACCTCAGAGCAATCCAACGCGTAAGTGACTTTTCTTACACGACAGCCAATGGTGAATTCACGGTCCAGCAGCCTTCCATTTCGAATTCGAAACTCAATACCACATGTATTTTGGGGGCCAGCCAGATCTTTGCTCTTTGTGGCGGACCAGCGACTCGACGCGTAGAAACACGATCGTCCGTCCCAATCGTCGGCAAACTCCCTGTCTTGGGCAAGCTTTTCAAGAAGACGACACGCGCTTCAGAGAACTACTACATCGTTTTTCTTGTTCGCTGCCAACTCCCCGACGCCTGAGCGACTGAGCCTCGCGACCGCAGTCTGACTCTCGCGAGCAAGATTATCTAGAGCACTGCAGCTACAGACGATTGCTACCTGCGTGACCCGCGATTAGATTCAACGGATCCTCTGATGTTGAATCTGCAACGGGAACGTAAAGGAATCGTAAAGTAATGTCGCATCGGCTCAGATCTATCCTCACCACAGCGGGAATACTTCCGCTGCTCGCCTGCCTCGTCGCCTCAACGGCTCTAGGGCAATCCAAGGTTACGCCTTCTCTGCCAGACTCTGCCGTCGAGCAGTTTTCTTGGCGAAGTATTGGCCCAGCCAACATGGGTGGGCGAATCACCTCAATCGCAGTCTACGAGAAAGACACCAACATCTGGTGGGCAGCTTCAGCCTCCGGCGGCCTCCTGAAGACGACCAACAATGGAGTCACTTTTGAGCATCAATTCGACGACCAAGCCACGGTCTCAATCGGTGATGTACAAGTCGCTCAGTCGGATCCGAATATCGTTTGGGTAGGAACCGGAGAATCCAATCCTAGAAATAGCGTTTCTTGGGGTGACGGCGTCTATAAGTCGACCGATGGTGGCGAGACTTGGAAGAACATGGGATTGAAGAAGATCTTCCAAACGGGACGCATCGCAATCCACCCAACCGATCCGAACATCGTGTACGTGGGCGCACTGGGTCGCCTGTGGGGGCCGAATGAAGACCGCGGTCTGTACAAGACGACGGACGGTGGAGAGAACTGGGAGAAGGTTCTTTTTGTCGATGACAAAACAGGAATCATCGATGTTCAGATGAACCAGTCAGAACCGGACACAGTACTAGTCGCGACCTACGTGCGAAAACGGGACGGATTCGATGGCAACGACCCTGAAGTCAAATTCGGGCCGGGTGCGGGGATCTATCGTACGACCGACGGAGGCAAGAACTTCGCCAAGATTACGGATGGACTACCGACAGCGAACATGGGACGTATCGGACTCAACATCTATCGCGCGGATCCAAATCATGTTTACGCGGTCATCGAGTCCGAGAAGATCGGTAAGGCACCGGAGGATCTACCTTTTGTTGGCTTCAACGGAACTGCGGCAGAAGTCGGGGCCAAGATCACTGCCGTGACGGACGACAGTTCCGCGGCGAAAGCGGAGTTGAAAGTAGACGACATCGTGATCGGCGTGGACGGCGACAGGATTCTGACCTACGACGATCTACAAAAAGCGATTCGTTCGAAGAAGGCCGGCGACGAGGCGACTTGGGAAGTCGTGCGCGACGGCGAGGCGCTTGAGTTGACTTTGACCTACGGCAAACGAGAGGCTCCCACCGAAGAACAGCGCGAGCGTGAAGCAAGGCAACGACGAAACCCACGCAGCCCCTTTAGCGCGAGCCTGGGCGGGCAAGTAGCCAACTTGCAGGGCCAACAAGGTGACAATGAAGCAGACTACGGAGGAGTTTACCACTCGGAGGATGGCGGCGAGACTTGGAAACGAATCAACTCGGTGAATCCTCGGCCCATGTACTACAGCCAGATTCGCGTTGATCCTTCCGACAGCAACAATCTCTACGTGCTAGGAACGTCACTCTATCGTTCGAAGGACGGCGGCGTGGAATTCACCGACGACGGTGCTGGACCTGAAGTCCATGTCGACCACCACTCTTTGTGGGTCGATCCCAATGACGGTCGCCATATGATCCTCGGCAACGATGGGGGGCTATACGTTACCTACGATCGTATGGAAAGCTGGGACCATCACAATCATGTAGCCATCTGCCAATTCTATCATGTGGGTGTCTCCTCCGACGAAGATTACCACGTCTACGGCGGCCTACAGGACAACGGCAGCTGGGGTGGACCGACTCGTGTTGCAGACACCGCGGGACCGATGAATTCGGATTGGTTTCGAGTTGGCAGCGGCGATGGTTTCATTTGCCTTGTCGATCCCACCGACGAGAATCAGATCTACTTCGAAAGTCAGAATGGATCGATGGGGCGGATCCACTTGGAAACGGGCGAACGAGGCTTCATTCGTCCTCGTGCACCACGTGGAACTCGCTACCGTTTCAATTGGAAGACGCCGTTCATCCTCTCGCCACACAATCCGGAGATTCACTATAGCGCGGGCAACCATGTCTTTAAGTCTGTAAGTAAAGGAGACGGAATCGCTGCGATCTCACCTGAGATTACGAATACGGACGAGGGCGCGGGTAGTGCGATCACAGAGTCGCCTCGCAAGCCAGGAGTCGTTTACGCCGGCACGACCGACGGAGCACTATGGATGACGCTGGACGACGGCAAGGCCTGGATCAACCTCTTCGATGAAGAATCCCTCAAGCAGTTCGACGGCAATGAGGCAGCAGCCGCTCCATCGGAAGGGCCCGGTCCAGCTGACCGAGGTCGTGGTGGTGCTGGCGGGCGTGGTGGGGCGGGCCAAGGTCGTGGCCAGGGAGGTCCTGGCGGGCGAGGAGGCCGAGGTGGCCGCGGTCGCATGGATCCAGAACGCATGCTGCAGTTCATCATGTCACAAGACGA
>JBGCCZ010000170.1:0-15262 GCA_045105035.1 Pirellulaceae bacterium
GATGATAAGTTCCCCCATCGCGGTCGACACCGAGTCGGTCGCGTCAATGCCGGCAATGAAATCGGGAAGAATGAAACCGCTTGTGGCTGCCGCCAGTGAAGCAGACAGTGCCCCACTCGCATAGAATCCAGTACCGAGCACAGCCAAAAAACGATACTCGCCATGCGCTTTGCGGAGCCAGTACTGGCCGTTCGTGAACACGACAAGCATCACAATGAGCAGCCCGTGAACCCACGCTGAACCGGACTGAATGGACGCGAACTGTGATTGGAACTCTGAAAATTCTCTACTTGCGGTATGGATTTCTGGATGATGGAGTGCCAACGCGAGCGCCAATACAGAACAAACGACTAGGGACGTGCCCGCCAAATAGTAAGCTCGTTTTTGAATGTTGTGCTCTTCGGCTATTGTGTATTCAGCATTCGGATTCAAAGTATCAATTCCTGAAAGCGGGTTCTTCAAATTCATGCATAATCGCGTTGAGCAATTGAAGTAGGTCACCTGAATCCACGCAAGGAACGCCGGGCAAACGATGGACAGATCGGACATAATCGAACAAATGTCCGGAGGAGAATCGTGTGACAAGAATGCAAGACTCATCTAGTGAATCGATGGCTCGTGTCGCGATCGTTCGCGCCCTTCAACGCTTGGTACTGGAACGTCCCTTCGAGCAGATTTCCGTTGGAACGATCGTTGCTGCCGCTGACGTCGGACGCTCGACTTTCTACGAGCACTTTGGCTGCAAAGAAGATGTGCTTCGCATTTCACTTTCCCCAGTGACCACGGTGCTTGCAGAGACCGTTACGACTGATCGAGTAACGCAGCACTTGCTCGACATACTGGATCATCTGCTCGAACAAGCCAGTTTGGTCCAAGCTTATTTGCGAGGATCGTTGTCACCGATAGTGGTTGACTGTCTCGCGGTTGAAATCGATCGACTCCTACAGGAACGTTCGACTGCGACATGCGACGGAATCCCGCGTCAAATGTTGGCAGCTCAAACCGCTGAGACGATCTTTGGGCTGATTCGTTCCTGGGTAAGTCATCATCCCAATGTTTCCACAGTTGCCCTAGCTGATCATCTTCTTCGAACAGTACAGTCCGTATCGACGGGCCAACGCGAGAATCCAGCTTGAAACAGGGTGCAGAACCAAAGCTCTTCCTACCTTGGGTCAACGCTGGACAAATTGCGTCGCTTGTACACTGTTACTGTGCGTCGAGACGGCTATCTCTTCTTGGCAGTCTTGGGGACCGGCCCTGCGAGCGGTGGAGTTTCGAAGTAGCTGCCGTCGTCGATGACTCTAGGATCTTGAGTGCTCATGAGCTCGTTCATCAGTTGGCGCCGCAGTCCAGATAGAACATCCGAATAGCTCGGTTCGCTGGCCACATTCTGCATTTGATGAGGATCCTTGTTCAGATCAAACAACTGCACCTCAGGACGTTTGCCATACGCGTGTTCGTAGTAAGCTTTGACATCTTCTTTATCGCGATTCGCCACGATCCAAGCCTTGGTGGGGCCCGCATCTTCATCGGCCAGCGTACTGAACGTATTTTCCGTCATTTGTTCCACGCTAGGCTCGTTCTCTGTTCCTAGATTTTTGGGATCGCCGAGCGGCCAACGATCGGGACGAAAATTGACGATCAAAAGATGGTCTTTGGTCCGTATTGCACGCGCCGGGTAAGGGATCTCTCCAGCACGAGCCGTAGCAACGTGCCTCTCGCGGCCGGTGAAAACTTGAGTTCGAGTCGAGTCGGCTAGCCCAGTTGCAATCTCCGATTTAAGCGACGGCCAAATCGACTTCGCCGTCATCACTTCAGGAACTTCCACACCGGCCGATTCCAGAAACGTGGGCGCCAAGTCGGGGAGCGAAACGAAATCCTCCAGCACTCTGCCCTCAGCCAACTGCTCAACGCCAGGCCCCGAGATAGCCAGCGACACTCGAGTTCCGTAGTCATACAAATTGCATTTACCGTGTGGAAATCCAGCGGGCCCATGGTCACCAGACACAGCAATAATGGTGTTCTCGTAGTGCCCGGTCTTCTTGAGCTCTTCCACTAGCACTCCGAGCGCCATGTCAAAAGCCATTGCTTCGCCCAAGTAGTCTGCCAGATCCTGCCGGACCTCCGGAACGTCCGGTAAGAACGGCGGCATTTTGCCTTCCAGCTCGTCCGGGTTGATGTCCCATAGCGCTTTGCCAGATCCTTTGATCCACTTGCGATGCACGTTGGTCGGACCGAACCAGTACGCAAAGGGCTGGTCGTCTTGTTTCGCAGACAGGAAACTACCAAAGTTCTTGCGTACTTCGGCTGCCATCTCTTCCTTGGCATCGTCTAACGACACGCCGTTGGTAACTTTCCGTGTCACTGTTTGTGAAAACGCACTGAACCTACCTCCACCATACGCATTCGCCTTACCGCCGATGGGTGCATCCCGAGGCGTCCCGGGCGACCACACTTTGAAAGTAAACCCGACATGGTAGCCTGAGTCTTGAAGCAGCAGAGGCCAAGATGGGATGGTTGGGTCCCACACCGCGCCTTGCAGAATCGCCCCACGCCGCGTACGCCAAAAATGCTGTCCCGAAAGTAATGAACTTCGGCAAGGTGTGCATGAAGGAGCGTTAACATAAGCCTGGTTGAACAGGACGCCCGAACGCGCAATCGCGTCGAAATTCGGCGTCCGAATCACATCGCTTTCTGTGCCCTCACCGTCCACTTTCGCATAGGCACTGGCATGCCGCCCCCAGTCATCAGCGAAGGCAAACAGGATGTTCGGTCGCTCTGAAAGAGCCGTTTTCGGGACTAGGCAAACCAGCAGAAAACAACTCGCCAATAGTGGCTTGGAAATTCGCAGCTTGGAAATTCTCATTGCAATCACCGATAGAGAGGATCAAGTGGAGGGCCGCCGCAACCTCGCTCACGGATACCGATGAGCCAGAATTCGGCTTCGGATTAGTCTAACAGCAAAGGGCACCGGTCGCGGGTGTAGAAACGCAATTGCGAACTGCCTCACAGCGCGTCAAATCACGCATCGTCATTGACCTGGCTGACCTATCGCGCACTCACGCTCAGGGAAGTTGCCAACGCAGGTTCTTGAACTCAGGCGGAGGTCCTCTCCAGTTGCCGCCGAGTCTTCTTGGCTCAGTTTCCGTTCGAGGTTTGGGCCTGAGCGAATCCGCCGCAGCGAGCTTGAGGGTCCGAACTTCGAGAAAGTCCGCAAGTGAATTGCCCTCTACGTCCGCAAACAGCTCTGGAGTCAGAACAATACGCTCCCAACGGTTACCTCCAAGCCTGACCTCGGTCGCGAAGTCGTCGAGCCGAACTACGAGGCGATTTGACTCACGACTGTGAACATCGAGTACAAGACGAACGTTGGCTGCAGGGGCCTTCCAAACTTCGGTGTTCAGCTTGTGCGTCATCCGTTCCCATGGCGATTCTCGGTAGTGAAACCAACCCTTCTCCCAGCCTGTGGTAAAGCTCTCTATCTGCAGACTGGGCTCGATCGTGGGCTGCACGCCAAATTCGTTGAGTTGTTCTGGTGTGACCTCCTGTAACAATGAGGACAACACGAAATCGTCAGCCTGAAAGATTCGATAGTAGTACCCCGCTCCCATGATGGGAGTGTCCAAACGATATCGTACGTTGGCGTAGACCCACACGGTACGATCCACGCGATTGAACGGGAGCCGGGCAATCCAAGTGTCGCCTTCCTTTTCTGCAACTGAGTGAAACCAAAATCGAGTTGTCGTTGACGGGATATCCAGCGGAGCGTCCGGTGACTCACCTTGCGTTGTGTAGTACACCGTGACTTCTTCGATTGGCATCGATTCGTCGGGAGTGATCTCGATCGCAGGAATTGCACTTGGCGTGGCAACAGTCCACGTAGTTGTCGGAGTATCCGGCAGTTTGAACGATCCCTTGAGGTGTTCGTCCATCCACAATTGCGTTGCAACTTCGTACTCTGCTTTGTCTTGATGATTGTGATGCGGTGAGCATGTCACCCGCCATTCCTCACTTTGAATCTCTTCAACGGCACTGGGCAAGTCCCCAATTCGTCCGTGAAAATCGTTGGCTGGACTTAGAAAGAAAATCGGACAATCGATGTTGGGCAGGCTGGCTGCGTCGCCAAGCGTGTTTCGAAAAAGTTCACTTTCGTTGTCTCGATCGCTAATGCCACCGCAGGAGGGCGCAGCGGCTTTGACTCGATCATCAAATGCGGTCATCACCGTTAGCTTGCCGCCCATAGAATGGCCGTAGACCCCAAGACGGCTGCCGTCGACTTCAGGCTGATTCTCTAAGAAAGTGAGCGCTCGCCTGGATGCGAGCGAGCATAGAAACCAACCGCTGTTGCGAGGTGACGCAACGGGATCCAAAGTCCACTCTGCCGGCTCAAGACTTGGGAAGTGATTCCCTGCATTGCGTCCTGGTGCGTGGTAGCCATCCAAGACTCCCCAGTCTGTCGTCAACCGATAGCTTGGCTCCTCAGTTCGCTTCTCCCAAAACAGCTTCACTTCCCTGGGGGTAACGCGATAGCTAGGTGCACTGATACGGCCGGCCCATGCAATCGACAACGTCGCGTAACCGCGTTTCGCATTGGTCAAACAAGCTCGATAGTCGGCGTACTGGCCACCGCCATGAATCTGCAAGAGCCCCGGGACCTTGCGGCGATCGCCATCATTTTCGCTGAGCGTCGATTTTGGAAACCCATAGATGCCGGCCAGTGTCGCCGTTTGACCTCCGAACACACCAATACGAAAACGAACGATACGCAGAACGACTTCGTCTTCCGTCCATTCGAGAAGCGTCTCGGCCTCCAGTGGCTCCGCACGTGGATCGTATCCTGCCCACAATTGTGAAAAAGTCTGCGGAGCGCCGTTCCGACCGAGCGGCTCAAAAGTCTCCGGCTCGCCTGCAGTGGCAGGCGGACAATAGACCGCAAGTTGCACAGTGAACGCGATCCACCTGAATCGCAAACCGATGGAGCCGATGTAAGAGGCAAACATAAAGAAGCTGGAAAACATGAAGAAGCCTTCTGTCTTGGAGACAATCCCAACGTCCAAACAAGCCCAACGCAGCAGACTGTTATCGTCACTCTGAGACAATGTATACGCTTCCGGTGGCTTGTGGTGCAGCTTCCGTCGCGATGATTCTGATCACTTGTCGTAGATCCAACCCGGCGAGCCGACCATGTTTCGTCCCCTGAATCGATGCGTGCGCAGCTATACTGCTGTCCATGTTTTCGAAAAGCCGTTGTTATGAATTTGACCGGGCAGAGCGCTTGAATACCACGACCAATCAATCGATCCAAACCTACTGCTTATCCGTGATCGCTGTCGCTGTGCTGACCTACATGGTCTACTGGCTTCGTCCGGTGCTAGTGCCGTTCGTTGTTGCACTTTTTGTAGTCAGCGGCATCACCCCCATCCTCGAAACCGTGGAGCGATTCCTGAAAGTAAATCGCCTCATTGCCTCGGTCATCGCGTTTGTGGCGGGCTTGCTTATTCTGTTTCTGTTGAGCGTCTGCCTATGGGGCTCCGTCCAACAACTCGCGAGTCAGGGAAACGCCTATCGCGCTCAAGTCAACAAGCTTCTTTCATCCGCTCAAAAATGGGTCCCAGCCACCCTACTCCCGCGTCCATCCGCCACCAGTGCAGAGGCAGCAAGACCGGACGTACCAGAACCAGAAACAAACACACCATTGGAAGACTCATCGAATGAATCTACCGCATCGGATTTGGGAATAGGGGAACAAATTGCAGTCGCGGAACGCTCTACCGAAGCAGCAGTCGAACAGTTGCCGACAAACGACCTTCAATCCGAGCTAGCGAGCTTTCGTGATGCGATCGACAGCTACATACGCCGAGGACTTGGCCAAGTCACCTCCGCGTTGTTGGAGTTTTTCTCTACTAGCGTCGTTGTGCTGATCTACGTTTTCTTCATCCTGTTGGGGTCAGAAGATTCAAGGCGAATCAGTCCCTCAGTCAATGCAGTCGATCAGCAAGTGCGTTCATACCTGTTTTTGAAAACCGTCATTTCGATACTCACTGGAGTGGCCTTTGGATTTGCACTTTGGCTCTTTGGAGTGCCCATGGCTCTAACTTTTGGCCTGCTTGCCTTCCTTCTGAACTACATTCCAAACATTGGGCCCGTTGTAGCGAGTCTGCTTCCCATTCCGTTCATCTTGCTCAGTCCAGATGGATCGGCTCTCTGGATGCTCGCTGCGATCACCGTCACGATGACTATCCAAGTGGTTAGCGGAAGTGTTATTGAACCGAAGATTATGGGGGACAGTTCCGATCTCCACCCAGTGGTGATCCTCCTGGCACTAATGTTCTGGGGCATGATGTGGGGAGTGACCGGCATGTTCTTAGCCACACCAATTACGGCCGGTCTGAAGATCGTGATGGAAGGGTATTCATCCACCAAACCACTAGCCAACCTGCTGGCGGGGCGATTCGAAAAACCCACCGCAGGCGGCTTTGAGGATGCATCCGGAATCTCTTAGGACAGATGGACGGCAACAGTTAACGAGAACTCCGGTGTATGTCTCTCTATTCCAAAGCTGCTGCCACTGCGCCTAAGTTGCTGACTTCGTATCCTTCGGCGGCTCGTTCAATGCGGGGGACTCAGGCGACTTTCTTGCCAGAACATAGAAGAAGACTGGCGTCAAGAAGATCCCGAAAAACGTTACGCCGAGCATCCCGGCAAACACGGCGATCCCGAGTGGTCTTCTCATCTCTGCACCAGCTCCGGAAGCTAAAGCCAGCGGAACGACACCAAGGATAAACGCGAGGGAGGTCATGACAATTGGCCTCAAACGCAATCGGCAAGCTTCGATGGTCGCATCGAACTTCGACTTCCCCTTTGCCTGCGAGTCCTTCGCGAACTCCACAATCAAGATCGCATTCTTACTTGCAAGCCCCACCAACACGACGAACCCAATTTGCACGAATATGTTGATGTCCAAATTCGCCCAAGCGATCCCAAGTACACTACTGAGCAAACACATCGGGACGACTAAAACGACTGCCAGCGGAAGTCGAAGACTCTCGTATTGGGCGGCAAGCACAAGAACAACCAACACGACCGCAACGCCAAAGACAATCAATGCCGTGTTGCCCGCTTGAATTTGCAAATACGTTAGCTCGGTCCATTGGGCGTCCATACCGTTCGGAAGGTTGCCTTCAACCAACTCATCCACCATCGAAACAACCTCGCCGGTGCTAGCGCCTGGCACAGAAAGTCCATTGATTGCCGCTGCGTTGAACCCGTTGTAACGCGTGACACCGTCCGGTCCCGTAATCTCCCGCACGGTAACCAACGAACCGAGTGGGACCAGATCTCCATTAACACTCTTCACTCGAAACGTTGCGATTTGCTCTGGCCGCAAACGAAACTTAGGATCGGCCTGCACGTTGACTTGCCAGGTTCTTCCAAACTGGTTGAAATCATTCGCGTAGTTTCCGCCAAGATACGTTTGCAGAGTCCCGAAAACCTCGCTTAGAGGCACTCCCATCGTCTTACATTTCAGGCGGTCCACATCGACATACATCTGAGGAGTACTGGAGCGGAATCCATTGGCCATTCCAAGAATTGTCGACAGCTCGGTCCCCTCTTGAGCTAGCTGATCTGCGTTCTGCTGCAGACTGTCGAAGCCGTATGATGCGACGTCGCGGACCATCAACTTAAATCCACCGCCAGTCCCCAAACCATCCACGGGCGGCGGTCCAAAAACGGAAACCTTTCCGTCGAAAATCTTTTGAGCTGCCAACTTTCGAATCGCATTTGAAATCGCGACCGCGCTCTCTACCGGACCTTCTCGATGGTGGAATTCATCCAAGATCACGAAGATAGAACCTGAATTCGGCCCAACCGTCCCTTGGATAACCGACTGTCCAACGACACTCATTGAATGAGCGACGCCGGGTATGCCACCTGATGAATGGTCCGCATCCGTGTTTTTATCGTGTTCGTCGTCATGCGGTTTGTCCGTCGGATTTCCAACCAAAATCGCATCCAGATTCTTCATCACTTCTGTAGTGCGTTCTAAGGATGCAGAGTCGGGCAGGCGGACATCGACCAACAAATACCCCTTATCCTGACTTGGGATGAAGCCGGCGGGCACCGTGGTCATACTGTAGTAAGTCGCTCCCAACAGCCCGCCGTAAATCAGTAGAACAACGAAGCTGAGACGCAGTAGCCAACTTGCCACACCGGCATAGGCATTGGACGCGAAATCGAAGAGCGAATTGAAGCCTTTGAACAACCACCCGAAAAGCAGGTTGAGCAAATTGGTAAGTACATCCGTTTGTTCTGCTTTCGACTTTAGCAGCAACGCGCAAAGCGCTGGACTGAGGGTCAGCGAGTTGATTGCGGAGAAGAATGTTGAAACGGCGATCGTGACGGCAAACTGCCGGAAGAACTGGCCTGTAATGCCAGTAATGAAGACACATGGGATGAACACGCACATGAGGACAAGCGAGATCGCAATGATTGGTGCAGTGACCTCTGACATCGCCTCTCGAGTCGCATCACGCGGCGTACTTCCGTGTTCGAGTTTATGTTCAACGGCTTCTACAACGACAATCGCATCATCGACGACAATCCCAATGGCTAACACGAGTCCGAAAAGGGATAGGTTATTGATGCTATATCCCAAGCCCGCCATGACGGCGAAGGTTCCGATGATCGCCACCGGCACAGCCAACAAGGGAATCAAAGCAGCCCGCCAAGACTGTAGAAACAGAAGCACGACCACTGCGACTAAGATGATGGCATCACGAAGCGATTTAAACACTTCGGCAATGGACTCTGCGATGAAGGGAGTCGTGTCGTACACAATCTTGTAGTCGACGCCTGGCGGGAAACTCGCCTTCAATTCCTCGATGCGCGCACGGACCCGATTGGCCGTATCAAGGGCGTTTGAACCTGGCAGTTGGTAGATCGCGATGCCGACGGACGGGGAACCATCCAGATTGCAGGCCGTATCTGAGTTTTTCGGTCCCAGTGCGATTCCGCCACTAGCCTGCCCACCGGCGAGTTCTCGTTCTTTGGAGACAACATCCGAGAGCCGAACTACGCGGCCGTCCTTGCCCTGCTTGACCACGATGGCGGCAAATTCTGCGGGATCCGTCAAACGACCTTTTGTACTAAGCGTGTATTGGAATGCTTCTCCGGCAGGAACCGGAGGCCTGCCAATTGCTCCAGCAGCGACTTGGACATTCTGTTCACGCAACGAAGCCATCACGTCAGAAGCGGTCAGTCCCAGAGTCGACATTCGATCCGGGTCTAACCAAACTCGCATGCTGTAGTCGCGTTGCCCGAGTAGCCCAACATCGCCAACACCCTGAATTCGAGCTAATTCATCTCGCAGCCGGATCGTCGAGAAATTGCTCAAATACAACTGGTCTCTCGATTTATCGGGAGACGTTAGATTCACAACGAGCAAGATACTTGGCGAGCGTTTTTTGACGCTCACACCTGTTTGCTTCACCTCTTCCGGCAAGCTTGGCGTCGCCAGATTCACGCGGTTTTGCACCATAACCTGAGCGGTATCCAAGTTCGTACCCAAGGCGAAGGTCACGGTCAGCTTGTACGCGCCATCGTTAGTCGACTGGCTCGACATATACAACATATTCTCGACACCCGTGACCTGCTGTTCGATGGACGCGCCCACCGTTTCTGCAACGACCGTACTGTTTGCACCAGGGTAGAGACACGAAACCTGCACCGCAGGCGGCGCAATCTCCGGATACTGGGCGACGGGTAACGTGTTGACGAAGATTGCACCGGAAAGCGTGATCAGAACGGATAGGACGCCGGCAAAAACAGGGCGGTCAATGAAGAAATGAGGAATCACTTATAGGTCCTCACTGCTGGTTTGCGTTTCCGATTCAGTCTTAATCTCCGCCTCCGGTTCAGGTGACTCTGCCGTTCCTTCGCTATTCGGCATGGAGCTGACGCCAAGAAGACTATCATCGATCGAAATTGGCGTGACTTCGGCAGCAACCGCCGCGCCGGGCCGAACCTTCTGAATCCCTTGGTAGACGACTAACTCTCCCTGTTCAATTCCGGAAATGACCGATCGCAATCCTCCGAAGCGAGACCCAAGCTCTAGAACTCGAAGTTCCGCTTCGCCGGCTTCATTGACCACATAGGCGATCTTGTCCGCTTGATCCGTTGCAATGCACTGCTCGGGAATCAGGACACCGATATAGGGCTCGCCCTTTGGAATACGGACCCGAACAAAGAGACCTCCAGTTAGGAAGCGATCCGCGTTCTCATACACGGCGCGAATGCGAATGGTCCCTGTCGCTCCGTCAACTCGATTCTCTGCGAAATCCAAGTAGCCCTCATGAACGAACTCTGATTCGTCTTGGAGTTTGAGCAAGCACGGAATCCTCAGACTCTTCAGCGCCCCACTCGCGGAGTCATTAGTCCCAGCTTCCCTCGCTCGGCGTTTGTAGGACAACACAGATTGCTCATCAACGTCGACGTACGCATACATCGGAGTATCGTCGACGATCCGCGTGAGCAGAGTGCCGGCTCCCAAGCCGCCGCTGACTATATTGCCGGGAGTCACGTAGGCTCTGTCGGAACGCCCAGAAATTGGGGCCACGATACGTGTGTATTTTAAGTCGAGTGCCGTTCGAGCCGCGGCGGCTTCGGCAGCCGTAATCTGACTTCGAGCCTCACTAACGGCGGCCTCACTCTCGTCATACTCCGCTTGCGAAACCGAGTTGTTTCCGAGTAGTTCCTTGAAGCGTTTGAACGATGTCTCGGCCAGATTCAATTTCGATTTCCAAAGATCGATGTTCGCCAGTGCCTGCTTGTGAATCGCGTCGTACTCGTCGGGCTCAATCGTTGCCAACAAATCGCCTTCCGCGACTAACTGCCCATCGTCAAATTCCACTGTTTGCAAGAAGCCAGCCACCCGCGCTTGCACTTCGACAGTGGCAGATGGTTCAGTGCGTCCAACGAACTCGTCAAAATCCGTCAGTTCCCGACTCTGAGCCTCGATACAAATCACGACTGGCGTTGGCATCGGTGGTGGTCCCAAGTTGCCACCCGAAGAGCAACCCGACATAGTCGTTGTCGACAGAACAATCGCCGTACCAATGCAAATGACTCGACCCAGCAAAGTCTGTAGACTCTGACCTCGCGTTTCTAATTTCATAAAACGACCTTTAGTGATAAGTTCCACCAATGACGGATTCTCCGGCACCACACGGCCCAACTGACTTGCGGTCGCAGACCCGATATCTGCTCAACACATCGGCCTCGCGCATAATCGACCTCGCACAGAGTTAGGCTGACACAACAAGTGGTCCAAGTTGCGAGGGCGAAACGGAATGATCGCAGCGAGGATAGTTTCTGGTATTTCTATTCGGTTTTCTCAGGCTTCTTACAACCGTTACTCTGCACGCGGTAACCGGCTCGTTCTTGATTGACACTGTTCTGTGGGCTGGTCTCTCGTAATGGCTCAATCCCTCAGATTTTGAGAACTACGAAAAGGCTCTGTATTTTTGCGCCGTGACATCTACCGCCCTCGGCTAGGGTGACATAGTTCTAAATTCTCGTTGGCGACTTCTTTGTGGATTCGAAGCCATTGCCGGACTCATGCTGTTTGGATTGAGCACCGCGCGTCTATTCGTCATTTTTCACCACCTATGGCTCATCGAAGATAAAGCTATCAGGTGAGCGGTTGAACAATTTGGTTTGAGAGGTCGGGGGAATAGTTCGGGCAGCTATTGCAGAGCTAGCCGAGACCAACTTTTACATAGCGTTGGACCATTTCGCATTCCGAATCGAATAACAACCCCAGTTCAATAGCTTGCCTTCCGCACACCAGCCACGACGTAGCCTGGGTAGCGTTTAAGTGCTCGAGCTGCAGCGGCTTGACTGTTCGGTGCAGAGACCATGACTGCCATAGGACGTCCATAACGCCCACGCGGCGGCGTCAACCCAACTTGCCAAATATTCGTGACACCCGTTGCCGCCCCCAACAGCTCAAGCTTCAACAACTCAACTTGCTTTTTCGCGGCGCGGTCTTTCTGATATGCCATTGCTTGAGCACGCATATACAAGCTCTCTCTTTCTCGAGCTTCCTCACTTTCATGCTGTTCAAGCCAGGTCTCCCAACCGGGCTTCAACACCGCCAGATCCGACTCAGAGAACATGAAGAACGGAACCCCGACTTCATCGCCGCTCTCCATCTTCATTAGGACGCCTTCTACCACATACGACTTGGTTTTGCCGCGAAGTGATTTTGCCCACTCCTCCAAATCATCCTTGGTCTCCAACTCCCTCTTTTCAAGTCGCGAAATCGTCTTGAGAAGCACTTTTTGCTGCAATGCATTGGATTCCTTGAACGGCTCCCCGCTGACCATGATTTGACCGCGCTGGCGACCAATGACGAGCTCCTTCCTTCCAAACTTCAGGACTCGTGCGCGAACCTTGATTCCATCGGCGCCGGTCCAGACTTGCATTTCGTCAGCTGACTTTTTTGCAGAGTCCTCCTTGCTCTTTGCATGGACGTACTCACTGTCTTTCTCGCAAAGAGAAGACAGCTCTACGGCTACGAGGCTGCCATCGTCCTTTTTTAGAACGACCGTATCGTCACTGAACGCGACTAGCTCGGCCTTCAGTTTGTAGACTCCGTTCGCACAAACCCATTCGCGCTCTTTTGAAGCCACTGTCGAAGCCACACCGACCCAAACAAGTAACAGCGTCAACGCCCGTATATGTAGCATCGATCCAACGCTCCCTAAGAGAATATTCGTTTGCGATTCAGAGAAGCCACGCCGCCACTTGCGAACCGAAGGCGGTAGCCTTCATCACCGAAGACGCATTGCTCGTGAACTTCCAAGTTTGACAGACGTTTCTTGGACGTCGAACGAGAATCTGTCAAACCATAAGAGTTGCCCCACTCGATTCGGCTTCGAGGCGGGCCGCCGCTAAGCTGAGAAGGACTATTTTCGTCTTGCACGAATGCCAAAGTAACGAACGGCAATCGTGCATCGCGAGAAATTCAAATCAAATTAAAACTCGAAAAATTCGTTCAAACGGAGGACTAAAAATCAATCTGGAATTTGGCAGTCATGCTGCGGCGCGTTTCCGCTGTTAAGTCATCGATTGCAGCAATCGCTTCCTTATAGCTCCCAAATGCACCCATACGCTGCATCGCACCGACGGAAGCTTGCCCGCGAGCGCGCGAGTAGGCGTTACCGCCGTAGTAGCCTCCACCGTAGCCCCCATAGCTATAGCCTGAGTATTCTCCCCCGTAGCCCGAATTGGACGCTTGAACTTGTCCAGCAGCAACGTTGCCTTTCTGGATGGCAACTGCATTTCCGCGAAGCATCTGAGCAACTGCAGCACCATAATCCACGAGCGTAGGGTCGACGTTCAACGTACTCAACTCTTCGATTCGTCGAGCTTGCTGATCATTCCATTTCGCTCTGAACCCAGTGGATTGAGCCTTGTACTTCCGGACACGTTCGACATAGGCAGTGACTTTGTCAAAGTACTGCTTCGACTTGTAGGCCACCAAATTCTCTTCTTTCAGCTCCGCATTCGAAGTGGATTCAGCAATCTGCGACGCGTGTCCTTGCAGGCTCAAAATCCCCAAGACCGAATCCAACGTCTGCTCGCTAATCGGCCCCTGGAACTGAAGCGAATTGCCCTTCACCGACGCTTTCCAGCTGGCAATCTCCGGTGCGCTCGTACCGTTGCGATCCAGGACTTCACTTAACAGCGCGGTTGCAATCGACAGTAGCGGTTGCGGGGAAACAGAGTACTCAATATCAAGAATGCACTCCGACAAACTTCGACGCCCCACAATGATCGAGATACCCTGAGCACTCGCCATGATCTCAGCGATCTTCTTAATCTCTTGTCCTTGCACCGCATCCAGAGTGGAAATTCGTTGCGCGAGGCCTACTGGAGAAAAACGATTCGCAACGTCAGTAGCCAACATGAATGACAGGTAGCTTTCTGGCCTAACGGCTTGCTTCGCCAAGTAGCCAGAAACACGAGATCCAACAGTTGATTCGTCGGCCCAACTCGCCAGCATCGCTCGGTCAGCGGGTCGCATGAACCCCAGCCGATCTTCTTCCAACGGAACCAGGAAACTCTCCATTGGGGTTCGCACAACTTCCTTGCCCGCAACTGAATCCACATAGCCTTTCAGACCGGCCGCTAACGCTGCAGCATCGACGGTAGTATTCAAATTTGCATAGCCAACTTCCCATTTCGGAGTCACCGAATCCAGATCCAGATCCGCGATCGCCCAGACCTCTTTCACACTCGAGCGAAGCCCCTCTTCCATCCCCGCGTCTTTCATCAACTTGGAAAGAGCCGGAGGGTTGATGTATACCACTGTGTTTGCTTTAGACGGCGAACGCTTCAGCATTCCCGGAAGTTTCGGCTCTTGCTCTTGAGATAGTGCAATGCCGGGAAAGCCTGCAAAGAGTAAGAAAGTACAAGTTAATATTCGTAACAATCGCGTCGACATGAAAGCGGCCACAATGGATGATCTTTGTACGTTAGAGACAGTGCGCGCATTCTAACGAACAGCAAATCCAACTCCACCCATATTTCCTGTATTTCTTGTACAACTCTTTCTCGTGTGACCTTAAGAGTAGAAATCCAATGCGAAAAGTACGGTCGCACTGCGCAAGGATGGCGACTCTACGCCAGCGAATTGAAAAGATCACTCAGAGAATGGATTGAGATTCCATGAATCATGACGCGTCCCTTGAATCATGACGCGTCCTTAAGAACGCATCTGCAATACCTTCTTAACGGCGGTGGAGCACACATTGGATTCGAAGACGCGATCTCCGGCATTGCACCGGAGTATCGCGGAGCTGGCGTCTTGGGCTCACCACACACATTGTGGCGACAGCTCGAGCACTTGAGAATCTGTCAGTGGGACATCTTCGAGTACTCCACGAACGCAAACCACATCTCGCCGGACTTTCCGGATGGCTATTGGCCAAGCACGAATGAACCGCCTACCGAGAACGCCTGGGATGAGAGCGTTGTAGCATTTCGCCGTGACTTGGAGTCCGTGGTTGAACTGATCATGAATCCGAAGACGGATCTTTTCCGACCGCTGCCACACGGCGGAGATCACACTATCCTGCGCGAAGCATTGCTAGTGGCCGACCACAACGCCTATCACATCGGGCAAATCATCGCGATGCGTCGGACGCTAGGAATCTGGGATTAGACCTCGGACGAGTCTCAACATTCGTGCCGGCCC
>JBGCCZ010000171.1:0-4794 GCA_045105035.1 Pirellulaceae bacterium
AACGAGGTCTACGCACTGACTGGTTTGAAGCTGAAGCGACAAAGTCCGTTAACGGCAACAATGAATGTTAGCCTCGCCAACGGAGCGGCGGGCTATATTCCGCCGCCAGAGCAACATGCACTCGGAGGCTACAATACTTGGCCCGCTCGCACTGCAGGGCTCGAAGTGCAAGCCGAACCAAAGATGGTCGAGCAACTCTTGACGATGTTGGAATCCGTCACGGGGCAGAGCCGCCGCGTGTATCACGAACCGCCCACAAGCCTCAGCCAACGCATCGAAGGATCCAAGCCCTATGCCTACTGGCGGCTGGACGAGCAGCATGGCCCCGTCGCACGCGACTCGATCGCAGGCCACGAGCTCTTTGTCAACGGTCGGGTGGCCTACCATCTTCCTGGACAGCGGATTGATCCAGATGCGAGCCCACATGACTCCCATGCATTCCATTTGGCCGGGGGAACACTCTCTTGCGAGACTCTTTCGCTCGGTGAAAGCTATTCCATTGAGTTTTGTTTTTGGTTGGGCACTCCGAATGACTTTCGAGAGACGACAGCGACGCTGTTTACTCGTGGCCAAGACCAACTGAGAATTACCGGGGCGGACTCACCTACGCCAGGCAGACTCGCGTACGGCGATCATGTTGGCAGGACTGAAATCGAGCCACGCAGCTGGCAGCATGTTGTGTTCACACGCAACGGCGACTTCATCGAAGTCTGCTTGAATAGCGCCGAGCCGGAAATAACGGCTCGAGTGGGACGTGTCGCCGTCGAAGGGGAAACGAAGACCGAGAACCGAGTCGTTTTTGGTGGTGGCGATGCTGGTGGTTTTCATTTAGAGGGTAAGCTCGATGAAATCGCCGTTTTCGATCGCGCATTGACCCGCGATATTCTACAGCGACATTTTGCTGCCAACTCGGGTGACGATCCGAGCAGGAAAGCGCCTGAACCCAAGTCTCCAGAGGCGTCGTTGGAGTTGATTCACATCCGCGACGGATACGAAGTGCAATTGGTTGCCTCCGAGCCGATGGTGGTTGACCCAGTTGCGATTGATTGGAGTCTAGATGGGAAACTGTGGGTTGCTGAAATGTCAGACTACCCGAGTGGAACGGATGGCAATGGAAAAGCGGGGGGCCGCATCCGATGCTTAGAAGATGCCGACGGAGACGGTCGATACGATCGGTCGACCGTTTTTATGCAGGATGTGAGTTTTCCGAATGGAGTGCTGGCCTGGGGGGATGGTGTGCTGGTCACTGCTGCTCCGGAGATTTTCTTCGCGCGTGATACAGACGGGGATGGCATCGCAGATCAGCGAGAGACGCTACTGTCGGGATTTGTCGAAGGAAACCAGCAACTGCGGGTGAATGGACTTCGCCTAGGATTGGATGGCTGGGTCTACTGCGCAAGTGGGGCGCATCATGCTGGTTTTGGGTCGCAAACGAAGATTCACTCCACAAAGATGAAGCGGGATTTCGCAATTGGCAGCCACGACTTCCGATTCAAGCCAGGCACCGGTGAAGTGGAACTGATTTCAGGCCCTTCGCAATACGGGCGCGTACGCGACGATTACGGCAATTGGTTTGGAGTGCAGAATAGCCAGCCGCTTTGGCATTTCGTTTTGCCTTACGACAAGATGCGACGCAACGATAAAGTCTCGTCAATCGACCCACGCATGCAGTTGCGAACGCCGATCCCACCGAGAGTCTATACCGCGAAGCCGCCGCAGAAGCGCTTTCACGGTTTTGATCACGCTGGCCATTACACTTCAGCTTGTGGAATCTGTATCTATCGAGACGAAGTGCTTTTTTCTCGAGAGCAAACGCACGCGTTTACTTGCGAACCGTTTCATAACCTTGTTCAGCATCACGTGCTAAGCCGGGAGGGGACCAGTTTTGCTGGCCGTCGCGGAGACGATGGACCGATCGACTTTTTTGCTTCGACGGATCGTTGGACTCGACCCGTCATGGCTCGGACGGGGCCAGATGGCGCTCTTTGGGTAGTGGATATGTACCGCTACGTCATTGAGCATCCTCATTGGCTCCCCGAAGCAGCTCAGGATGAAATCCGCTCGGTTCAGCGATTGGGAGATGATCGTGGACGCATTTATCGAATTGTTCCTAGCGTTTCGCCAAAGCAAAAATTCGCTGGAGACAGTGCCGATGCCGAAGACCCAGCGGTGAAGTTCGAAGGCAATGGAAGGCAGGCCTCAATTGAATTTCGTGCGGCGATAGATCGGGCAGACGATTCGGAATGGACCCACGCTGACCTGCAAAGCCTCTTTGAATCGCCGAATGGCATTATCCGCGATATGGCCCAGCGCGCTTTGGTGGCCGACTCGCATTTAGGTGAGCTTACCGAATCGAACGAAGCCGCGGGCTTGTTGGAAAGACTCATGTCTTCAGGTTCGCCAGCAGTTCAGGTTCAAGCTGCAGCAATGTTACTGGCGACTGGACATCAAGACGTTGCCAGAAGGAGTCTGCAAAGCTTGGTTGAAACGGCTCCATCCTTGAAACGCACCCTTATTCGTTTTTTGCCCCGCATGGCGATAGCTTTTGCCACAGATGATGATCCAGCCGTTCGTTTGCAAGCAGCACTCAGCTTAGGAGATGTGGCCGAGGCGACAGCTGGCGAGGCTCTTTGGCGGCTCGCGGCTCGTTCGGACAACGATCCGTACACGGTGGCTGCCATCGCTAGCTCGATGCCTAGTCACGTTCAACTCTTTCACCGGCATGCGACCGATGATCTTAATTCAATACAACCGGCGACCTTTGCAACTCTCCTGGCGTTAGTCCAGAACGATGTTTCTCTTCGGGCGGAGCTCATTCGAGCTATCGCAGACGTTGAGCAAGATGAGCAGACGCTCCCATTGCGGCTTCAAAGGATTGGCCAGTGGTTTTCCCATTTAGAAAATCAGAACGAGTCCTTCGAGATGTACTTACATCATAAGGATCGGGCGCTGAGCAGCGCAGCTCAGGCAGTGGCTAGAGTCATTGCGCGAGGCCGAGACTTGTTGCAGGTAGACAATACGCCACAACCACTCCGCGCGTCGGCGATTGCATTAGTGGGCCGCGAGGCAGATTGTCGTGAAATGGACTGCAAGATTTTGGCAGAGTGTTTGAGCGTTGTAGAAGCTCCCGAAATCCGCGGTGCAGCTCTGAACTCGCTCATGCATTTGCCGCCAAGCGTCGCCTTTGGTGTACTCGCTAATTCATGGGATTCACTTTCGTCGAACCAACGTCTACGGTCTATCGACTTTTTCCTTCAACGCTCATCGACAACGGACTCTTTGCTCAATGCGTTGGAAAAGAAAACCATGTTCGTGGCTGACCTGAGTTTAGCGCAGATAGACTCACTCACGAATTCGCCCAACCCCTCAACGGTTGGTCGCATCAAGCGGCTGATCTCTCCAACTGATTCCGAACGCAGGCGAGTTGTCAGCAGTTATGCTGCGTCACTGCTGGGGGGCGGGGGAATTGAAAAAGGAAAAGAGCTTTTCCGTGAGCACTGTAGGGTTTGCCACTCGCTGGATGAGTACAAAAAGCGTCTTGGGCCAGATCTCCGAGCGTTGACGCATCGGGATCCAAAGAACCTGCTCGTAGCGATCTTGGATCCGAGTCAAACCGTCGATCCACGCTATTTAAGTTACACGGCGATACTCGAAGATGGCTCTGTACGCAGCGGGTTAATCCAGGGGGAAGATGCTGGCTCGATTAAGCTGGTCACGCAAAATGGCGAAGAGCACGTGTTGATCCGTGACAGAATAGAAGCCATGAAGCGAGCGCAGTCTTCATTCATGCCCGACGGTTTTGAAAGAGTCATTAAGCCAGACGAAATGGAGGACCTTATTGCCTACATTCGCAGCCTCTAGTGTGTTTTTTGATTTGCTGTCCCCTCTTTGCCGACACCGAACGCAAAAATCCAACGGTCACAATGCGGGCCGTGGGCATCCGGGAAATGCGAACTTGCCCGGATCAGCTGCGATCAGCCACTTCGACCCGTTCATTTCCGGTGGGAAGTGAAATTTTGGAGCAGCATAACTTTGCCTGGTACTGCTCGCGAATCTCTGGCGGGTTGGGTTCTAGCCGCCAATGAGGTCGAAGGCTTTCTGCATGGCCTTGCCCGTTTTTTCGACTGCGGGACTGTTGTCCAGCGCATTAAGCTGCTGATCGAATGGTTCGGCGCGAATTGGTCCGTCGTAGCCAAGTTCGACAAGCGTGGTTAGAAACGCCTTCAAATCGATCACACCGGTTGCGGCTGGTAATGCGCGGGTATTGTCAATCTGTTCGTCGATGGGAATTCCCGCGGGTGCGTCGTTGAGATCGACGGCGACAATGTCCTCGTTCGTCAAAGTCTTCAGATCGGCGAGAGTTTCTTTGGAGGTGTACCAATGCCAACTATCGAGGACCACGCCCACGTTCCCGGTACCGATAGCAGCGATTAGCTCTTTCGTCTCTGCCAGAGTGTGGACAAACGAATAACGTTTACTCGTCCACAACGTTTTCGGTCCGACGTATTCCAGGCCAAGGCTCAAGCCATGGTCGGACAGCACTTTCGCCGCGGCACGCAACCGCTCTGTATGGAGATCAAAGTTGACGCGGTACGTTCTTCCGTCGTGCGTGGGCATCAGCCAGGTTCCGATCCGCTTCACGCCGCAAGTCTGATATGCAGCGCAGATGGCGGGTAGCTTTTCCATGTCTGCGGCAAACTTTGCATCATCCTGCCGAAACTCGACGGGCAATCCGCCTGCACCCCAAGTCAGACCTTCCGATTTGAGAAGGCTCACAGTTTCTTCGATCTCTGC
>JBGCCZ010000172.1:0-20262 GCA_045105035.1 Pirellulaceae bacterium
GCCACGTTGTCGCTGACTTCACCTCCGATGATGGTTGCGTCGCCTGCGCCGGTGATGTGAAAGCCGCCGCCGTTGCCGGGCGCTGCAACTGCATCAGGGCCAACGCCAGCGTTGTTCTCGATGAGCAGAACGTTGATCAGATCAGTTGTACTCCCAGCGGTCGCTTCGATGCCACCTCCCGCTCGGTTGGCCACGTTGGCTTGGATGGTAGCGTCGGTGATGGTGACTTGGCCACCGTCGTTGAAGATGCCTCCGCCAGATCCGCTGGAACCGGAAGCGAAGTTATCGCTGATGATGGTATCCAAGCCAGAGATGTCGACGATGCCACCGTTGTTGAACACGCCTCCACCGCCTTCGGTTGCCGAATCACCGAAGGCTTCGTTGCTGCTGATAATCGAGTCGCGGATGGTCATCGTACTACCAGCTTGATTCCACAGCCCGCCGCCTTCACTGGCAGCTAAGTTCCCGAAGACGCTGCCGCCTTCGATGGTGGTCGTGGTAATGCCCGTGATGTGCAGTCCGCCGCCGTTGCCTGGATTGGCGGTTCCGGCGCCTCCGTCGACGTCGTTGCTGATCAAGTTCGAGTCGAGCAAGGCAAGCGAACCGTCGACAACTTCAATGCCGCCACCAGCACGATTGGCACTGTTGAAGGAGAAGGTCGTCGCAGTGACTTCGATGGCGCCCGACAATGAGAGTAAGCCGCCGCCGGAGCCCGATTCGCCATCGGCAATGTTGTCGGTGATGATGGCTCCGGTGATGATCATCGGGCCGCCGTTGTTGAAGATCCCTCCGCCACCGTCGTCGGCACTTGGGCCACTCGCCACGTTGCCAATGATCTCAGTGCCGTCGATGGTCATCAGTCCCGAACCGTTCCACAGTCCGCCGCCTTCTCTCGCGGCCACGTTGTCGCTAACTTCACCGCCGATGATCGACGCGTCGCCTGCGCCGGTAATGTGAAAGCCGCCGCCGTTGCCGGGAGCAGCGACCGCGTCAGGGCCAACGCCAGCGTTGTTCTCAACAAGCAAAACGTTGATCAGATCAGTGGTGCTGCCAGCCGTCGCTTCGATGCCGCCACCAGCTCGGTTGGCCACGTTGGCTTGAATGGTCGCCTCGGTGATGGTGACTTGGCCACCGTCGTTGAAGATGCCTCCGCCGGATCCGCTAGCACCTGATGCGAAGTTGTCGCTGATGATGGTGTCGATGCCTGAGATGTCGACGATGCCGCCGTTGTTGAACACGCCTCCGCCGCCTTCGGTTGCCGTGGCGCCGAAGGCTTCGTTGCTGCTGATGATCGAGTCGCGGATGGTCATCGTACTACCAGCTTGATTCCACAGCCCGCCGCCTTCACTGGCAGCTAAGTTCCCGAAGACAACACTGTAAGCAACAGTGGTTGTCGCGTTACCGGTAACGTGAATCCCACCTCCGTTACCGGGGCTCGGCGTCCCTGCGTTCCCATTGACGTCGTTCCTGATCAAACTGGTTCTCAACAGCGAAAGGGATCCATCGACAACTTCGATTCCCCCACCAGCCCGATTGGCACTGTTGAAGGTCACTGAGGAATTGACCAATGTCACCGAGCCGGCGGCCGAAAATATCGCGCCCCCGCTTCCGTTGGCCGCGTTCGCCTGATTGCTCGTCAGTGTGGAGCCCAAAATGGTGACGGATCCACCATCGTTGTAGATTGCGCCGCCTTGGTCCGCCAAATTGTTTTGCAGAACCGTGTTCGCCAAAGAGAGCTGACTACCCGCGTTGACCAAAATGGCTCCACCGAGTGCAGCCGCACCATCACGAAGCGTGACATCCGAAATCGAAACGGCTGCAGAGTTTTCGATCGTGAAGATCTGCTGACTTGCGTCCCCATCGATGATAATGGGCGAGACATTCGTATCGTAGATTCGCAAAGCGTCGCTGATCGACAGCGTGCCGCCGCTCAGTGTTAAAACCTGTCCGTTCAGCGAAGGCGCGAAACTTATCGAGTCGCTTACTCCGGGTCCAGCCTGGCCTGCGGGAGCATCTCCAACGGCCGAGTTGGAGTTCGCAGCCTCGACGGCTTCACGAAGGCTAATCTCCCCGTCGGACGCGATCGTATCCCCCAGTGTGTCGACAATGTAGCTCGTCAACACTCGGCGTTGCTCCAAGCACTCGGCATGCAAAAATCGCCTTCGTGATGAAACGCGGTTTCTTAGGTTGGCTCGTCGTGCTCTTGGTAGTAAGAATCTCATGGTATGCGATCTCTTGTTGAGTTACTGGTCGTTCATTTTTTTTCGCAGCTCGTCCAACTCACGAGCCGCAGTGATTGAGAATCGTGGGTTGAGGGCATCCAACCGCTTCAGTGATTCGCGAGCCTCTTTGAGCTGGCCTCGCTCACATGCAATCCAAGCTGCGTGATAGAGAACTTGCGACGACCCCCGCACGCCATCCAGTGCGCGTGAGATACAGTTTTGAGCCGCGTCCAAGTCGCCTTGACGAAAGGCAACCCAGGCACGACAGTCCCAGGCAAAAGCGTCTTGTCGCTGTTCGAAATCAAGCTCTGCTAAACGCGACGCGCGATCGAGATCCATTTGGTGATCAGCGAGAAACATGGCCACTTCGCGAGCGTGAGCGACCTTCGCTACCTTGGCTTCTTCATCCATCGCCTCGAGCGTATTTCCCCAGAGTTGCCGGGCCTCTTTCAGTTGGCCTTGGACGGCCATCAGATCCCCGAGCACTGCCAAGACTGGCGGCGCTTGGTTTACAGCCGCTCGGCGCAAGAACTGTTCCGAGGACTCCAAATCCGACTCGGCGAACAACACGTGTGCCATACTCATCAACGACGCTTCGTCGTCGGGCGAAATATCGAGAGCACGCTGTAAGGCCGACTTCGCAGCATCCAAATTCCCTTGGCCAAAGTGCAGCTGCCCCAGTCGCCAGTGGTACCAAACCAACGATCTAGGATCGTCAGTCAACTGCTCCAGTTCGCAGACCGCGTCTCGTATCAAGTTGGCCGCACCTGCAAGATCTCCGCCGAGCTCCCGTAGTCGTGCCGACCTAGCCATTACCGGTGGTGACTCTTCCAACGCTTGAAGAGCGGCCAGCGACCGAAGGGCTTGCTCTAGGTTCCCGAGCTCCAGGTGCGCGTCGAACTCCAAAGCCAACACGGATGCCGTCGGCTTGGCAAGCTTCCGAAGCTCTCCTACCAGACGCGCCGCATCAGAGAATCGGTGAGTCGCCAAGTACGACTCTGCCAGCGACTGCTTCGCGAAACGAAACTCAGGCAGAGTCGCGGTAACTTCTTCGAGCAAGTCGACAGAGCGTTGGTACCCGGGGAGAAAATCCTCCTCCTTTGCCTTCCTCAGCCACAACCGGCCAAGCAACACTTGAGCGTGCAGATTGCGACCTCCATCGCCAGTCCGCAATCGGCCCTGCTGCTGCTCGATCGCCGCGTCGATATCAACGTCCGTCGCCACTGGAACCGCCCCAACGACAGGTTCAGAATTATCTTCCACAGTCGATAGATCGAAGTCGTCAAAGCCGATGGAATAGGGATCCTGAACGGCTACCGAATCGGTGGCTGCAAAGCCATTATTTTCTTGCGCGACCAATGAGCCTAAGCCAAGGCTACCGCCCCCAGTCGCGATAGCTGTAGCGACAAAGAGCCGCTTCAATGAAGTCAACATACAATTCCCCCAAGTACATGCTTGGCCCCTGTAACTGCCGAAGGACAAATGCGCATTCGGCGTCAAACCGACGTACACTCCTGGCAAGCGAAGCGACACCCCGACAGACGACCTGCTTAGAGCACAACGCTCTAGTGAGCCGGAGCCAGGTACGGAAAAGCGGATGAGAACATGACGTCGTTCGCCGGAACTCCATCGCCCGTGACCGCCCCTTCGGTCAGCAAGTTCAGCTCCGCATCGATCACATCATCAAAGAGTCGGCGACCATTGAGAAAGCCGCTCGGATCGGAAGTATCAAAGGTCAAGACATCAGGCAGCAGGACACCAGTCAACGCTGCCGCCCGCTCTGCTGAGTTTCCCAGGCCAATCAAGGTCGCTTGCATATCGCCCGAAAAATTACGAACGTCGCCAGCAGGCTTGGACCGATTGAACAAGTCTTTTCGGCCACTTGGAATGAGCACGGTGTTGATCGCGGGCCTCCCCATACGATCGACTTGACGGCCACGACTAATCGTTCTGGCGGAGACCGAGATTTGATTCACGGGAAAGCTAGCCGCAGGAACTTCCAGAACAATCGCGCTTACGTTGGCACCAGCAAAAAAGTCGGTTCCAGTGAAATTGAAACCATTTTGAAAACCGGCCAAGTCAAAGAAAAACGGATCATCGAAAACGCCTGCCGTTACGGAGCCGCCGTTTCGGAGTCGCGAACTTCGCCCGGTGCGCGACACCCCGCCGACGCGACCATTGGTATCGACGACAACAAAGCGTTGAACACCACGTCGAGCACGCGAAAAGTACAAGCGATACACACCATCCGGCACTGCATCGCCATTGAAATCGATGCCAAATTCATAGACTGCCCGCGAGTTGAATGCAGTTCCGTTCTGCACTCCCGCCAGTGGGTTCACCGTCATAATCAGTACAACATTGGCAGGATTGCTTGGCGACTGAAACGCATACAGATCATTGATATCTGTTGAACCATCCACTTGCACCGAAGGCGAGTCCAAGTGGTCTGCGGCGATACTAGTAGAATTGAACGCGCACCAAGAAAAGAGCGTGCACAGCCCTAGGACATATATTTGGCGGAAAGTCACAGCAGCCAGCTCCCGATAGAGTTTCGACCTTGCCTGCGGTCGTTCTCCACGACCTGAAATATTAGGCTTGGTTTGCTGGACTTACGCAGCCACCTGCCTGCGCGGATTCGAGAATTCGGCATCTCGAGATCACATTTTGTGAAACAGGATGAGCCACAAAGAATTTTGACGAATTTTAAGATTCCCGAAATCTAAGACCCCACGTGGACTCGTAAACCCATAGGGACGGCATACGCTTCTCTCGCCGCACTTTCGTACGGAACGGGTTCAATTCTTCGCATCAGGCATATCGCAGCATGAGCAGGAAATCACTATTTATCTGCGTCGCACTTTTTTTCGCTGGCATGAGCGCCGTTTTCGCTACCGCCTCGCTCACTGCCAGTGCAACGAAGTCTAGTGAGCCCAATGAAGAAAGTGCCGAACTGGCGCGAATCATTAAATTGGTGGCTGAACCGGCCTCCGAACGACTCGCTTCTCCGGATTTGAATCCTGAAGATGTCGTGCGTCTTCAGGCCGAAGCTCTGCAGAACGCTCGCTCAGATCCGGATGCGGTTTACACGTGCTATCGCTTTGCTGCACCACAGAATCGATTTTTCATCGGCGGGCTGGAGCGATTCGGAGCTGTTGTCACGTCGATGCAATATCAAGGCTTGATTCAAGCTGAGTCTTTTCAGTTCGGCAAGCCGGTCTACCAAGGCAGCTTTGCACTGGTGACAGTGTCTGCCTTTCAAGAAACCGGCCAAATGATTGCCTATCGTTTTGTGCTTCAACAGCAGACGCTCGCACCCTATGTCGACTGCTGGATGACACTCGCAGTCGAGCCAGCATTGAGCCTTGGAGCCAATGAGTCGGAAGCTCAGGAAGATATGGATCGCAGCAACCCGTTCGAGGGTCGCAATGAATTGTAGCTCCGACAACGTCCAGGCAACCGCACCAGCCGACCGTCGCGCGCTCGATTCGGCTTTAGCGAAACGCATTCTGCATCGTGACGAAGCGGCCCTCGTTCGAGTGATGCAAGACTATGGGAAACAAATCCAGAGTCTCTGTGAATTCATCCTGAAAGACTCACTCGACGCCGACAGCGTTGCTTCCGATGTCTTCTTCGAATTCTGGTCAAAAATAGAAAAGTACCAGCCTGAACGCAGCTCGATACGCTGCTACCTCATGACGCTCGCTCGTAGTCGAAGCATAGACCGCATTCGAAGCCGTCAATCAAAATCCCGCAAGCTGCAAATCGAGTTGGAGAAAGAAGCACTCGAAATGGCAAGTAGCCATGCCTCCTCATCAGATCTACTCGATGCAGCGGAACGCGATTCTACCTTAATGACCGCGCTTTCCACGCTCCCGGCGAACGCGCGAAAAACCATCCACTTAGCTTTCTTTAATGGTCTCTCTCACCGTGAAATCGCCGAAGTTTCGCAACTGCCGCTCGGAACCGTAAAGACCTGCATCCGTAGTGGGCTCATCAAACTCCGACAGATCTTGCCTGGCGACTTCGCCTGAGGAGACATCATGAACTGCACTGAAACACAAAAGCTGCTTGTCGAACACTGCCTCGGTGAGACCTCCGATGGAGCGAGTCGCGATATTGAGGCGCACTTACAGGAAGGCTGCACTGAGTGCTTGGAGCAGTTTCGTGAAGTCCAGGGAGCCACGGACGCGTTCTTCGCAAGTGTGCCCAGCAACGGGATCGATGACCGGCGACATCAAGATTGGATCGAGCAAACACTAGCTCGCTGCCGGACCTATGGCTCCACTTCCCCAAACAGCCTTTTCCATGAAGTGGTCGCCCGGCCTGTAAGCACTGTTGCCCACACCGCGCGCGAGCATCGTGTTGGAAATTCAAGGCAAAACTCTGTGGGTGTACCGTTGGCACGTATCACCGCATTCGTCGCCTCTCTCGCGGCCGGCGTCCTCTGCGCGGCATACCTGCCGTCACTCGCCGATTCGGTGAAAGTCCAAGAGAACGTCGCCGATGCCGACTTCGAATTCCCGCTAGTCGGTAATGAGGGATTCGACCTTGGGAGTCTGCCACCTGCCGCCTTGCCGTCAGAACATGCGAGTCGCCTTCAGGCCTCAGCCAGGTCGGAGCCCGTTTTTGTGTCGCGGGGCTCATCCGAGCCAACGAAAGGGGGCAGCTTGGTCATTCTGCGAGATAACGTCGCTCATCAATTGCATATCTTCGGGCGAGGGTTCGTAACTGGGAAGAAGGGTTCAAGCTTCGAACTGCACATTCGGCTCGCGACAGACTCACTAGCCCACCCCTTATGCCCGATCGTTGCCGACTCTGATGGTAGCTTCGAATGCGTTGTCGATTTCAGTGGTGGACGAATCGCAGAAGCGTTTTTGGTCCGCCCCGACCGGTAAACACTCTTCACAATGCTCCACGACAACTTCTCTATTCTCCCATTTGGGCAAAATCGCTAAGTTGTCATCGATGGATTGGTGGCAAATTCGGTGAACGCTTGAATGGATTGAAAAAATGCCTTTTAGAACAGCCGTGGTTGGCTTACTTCTCTTTGTCTCGCTCAACAGTGTTGCTAGCGCTGAACTAACGTCCGAAATCAAGATCAGCGGTCAAACCCTGAAGCTGAACGGTGCTGGCAAACGCAGCAAAACTTTCGTGCAAATCTATGAGAGTGGCCTCTATCTTGCCAAACCAAGCCGTGACGCGAAGGCCATCGTGGAAAGCGATCAACTCATGGCGATCCGCGTGCGAATCACTTCTGGTTTTGTTAGCCGAGATTCGCTAGTCACCTCGCTTAGGGATAGCTTGAAGACCTCGACTGGCGGCAAGCTGGATTCGATCGCCCGCGAAACGGCCATGTTCGAAAAGACACTTCAGGAAGAAGTAAAAAAGAACGACGTTTTCGACTTCATTCAAGTACCACAAAAGGGACTCTACGTCCTCAAGAACGGGCAGGTGAAAGGCACCATCCCGGGCATCAACTTCAAACGAGCACTCTACGGCATTTGGCTGTCCGACAAACCTGTCGACAAGGGACTACGCCAAGCCATGCTCCAAGGCGGAACTAACCGTTAAGGTTTTCCATCCGGAGCGCGATCGGCCTCGCTACCGCGACTCATACTGCTAAGGTGGCGAGCCAAGAAGATTAACGCGATAACGATGCCAACAGAGCCCATGGCCGTAATCGCGATGGGCGTCTGCTCGAGCACCAACAAGGGTAGCCCGACCGTCAACATTCCTCCGCCAACAAACGGAGCACTCAACGGCGCGGCCAGAGCGTAGTCTTCAGCAGCGCCGGACTTCAAATCGGGATCGACAATTTTCAGTAGCGAAAATCCAGTGGCCGTCGTCCCCGTCGACATCCCGTAGTTCAAGATCCCAAGCTCAAACCAATAGTCCTTCGGGAGAAGCCATCGCGCGAGCACAGTGAGACAAAAACCTGTCCACAAAAAAGCAGCGGTGATCAAGACAAGTAGCGGCCAAGCAAATTCGTTGAGCACTTCGATGCGGAGCGAGGCTATCGCAGCCACGATCAAGAACTCCATAGCGACTCCACTAATCCGCTGAATCGACGCGGTATCAATGAGATGCGACGCCCCGAAAGCACTGAACACGCGTCTCGTCATCATGCCGCCAAAAAGCGTGTAGATAAACAATGGAAAGTCGCCGAGCGTCCCGGACAGAGAAACACGCGAATCCAAGACGTCCTCTGCCGCAGAACTCAAGACGTCGCCTGCTCCGATGCTTAGATCAGTCGCGCTCTCCGATGACATACCGGCGAACAAGCCGATTGCTTCCGATACCCCAAGTTTGAGCAGCCAGCCGATTCCGAATGCCATCGCAACAATGAGCAGCTGAAAGACAAGTGGATCGACGACTTCGGGTTTCACTGTTGCAAAAGCCATCGGTTCGGCCTGAGCCGTGTTCGACTCGCTATTCAGTGATGGGGTCGCGACGCGTTCGGTCTTCGCTGAGCGTTCTGCCTTCGCAGCGCCCGTGGTAGGCTCATCCTGCTTCGTCCAACCGAGACGCAAAGCCAGATTCACGTAAAACACACCGCTAACGACACTCAGCATCAATCCAATCGTCGCCATGAAGAGCCCGAGATCTCGGCCACTGGTCAAATTCACCTCGGGGCTGGCAAACACATCTCCCATGGCGGCAGCCGTTCCATGACCGCCGGCAAATCCAGTTTCAATGAGCATTCCAAAGGAGTTTGGAACATCGAACAACGGCTGAATAATCAACCAGGTACAGAGCAGGCCAACGGCAGTTTGCCCAAGCACCAAGACCCACACCATCACGCCTTCTCGAGCCGCGAGTGAGGCACTTTGGCGAATCGATTTGCTGCTCCCCCGCTCAAGAAACATGCAGGCGAACACAACAGCGATTAGTAGACCTGGCCAAGATGATAAAGAGCTCACAACAGCGCTCGATTGCAAATCAAAACACTGCACAATGCCAAGGCCGACCAGTCCGCCTACGATTGAAGCGGGCACGAAAATCCAGCGCAGGACGGATAGATTCTGCCGCAATAGAAAGCCGACACCCAGCAGTCCAGCTGCGGCCAAGATAGCTTCAAGCATTCCCATCGGGACAGCGGTCTCTCGTTCGAGTCATCGGCGTCGAAGTACGAAACGACATCGTACTCGAGCAGAGGAAACGCAAAAGGCCGCAACGCGAACACGTTACCGCCTTTTGAAATTAGCCGCTGTGCTTCCCCAATACGAAAAAGCCCCTGTGCTCGCCGGACTTGAGACTTTAGACCGCCCCAAGCCTCCAGCTAAACAGACGTTAACGGAATCGAGATTCCATGGTCATCATGCGACTTCCTCGCTGGACAATCATTCGCAGCGAAGTTGCATCCGTTTCGATTCGCTCCAAGTCTTGCACACTTTCGATCACTTCGCCGTTCAACTCCACGATAACATCCCCTGGTCGCAAGCCCAGCGCGGCACCTCGTCCTCGCGTCGACATCTGCCAGACGATGACACCAGACTCCGCATTCAGCTCGCGTTGCTGCCGCGGCGAGAGATTCCGAACTTCGATTGCCAGCTCTTCGATTTTCAGCGATGGCAAGATACGACTCAGACTCTCTTCGGTTCGTTCTCCAGTCACCACTCGCAGCGCCAGAGGCTGTCCGTCACGATACCCCTCAAGCCGTAGCTCACTGTTCGGACGCATGCGTGTCACGGCGTTGATGAGCTCATTGCTGCTTTTCACCAACTTGCCATTCACGCGGGTAATCACATCGCCAACTTTCAACGAGCCCTGGTCTGCAGGTCCGCCTTCTTCAACTGCCTCGACCGCCGCTCCTCGCACGACGCCTGGCGGCAATCGATAGCCGCTGGCATTTCCTCCAGCAACATTTGCCAACAAAGCACCGATGTAGCCGCGAATCACGCGACCATTCGACTTGAGATCCTGCATAATTCCAGCCGCCATGCTCGACGGAATTGCGAAGCCGACACCGACGTTCGTTCCAGTCCTCGAGTTAATCGCAGTGTTGACGCCGATCACTTCGCCTCGCAGGTTCACTAGTGGACCGCCACTGTTACCTGGATTGATCGCGGCATCTGTTTGCAAGAAGTCTTCAAAGCCACCTCGAATGATACCAGTGCTTCGATTGGTCGCAGAAATAATCCCCGCTGTCACCGTTTGCGACAGTCCAAATGGGCTACCGATCGCAATCACCCAGTCCCCCACCTGCACCTTTTCAGAGTCACCGATCTTTGCGGCTTGCAGGTTGTTTGCGTCAATCTTGAGCACCGCAATATCGCTCTTCGGATCAGCCCCAATCACTTTAGCTTCGAAGCTCCGCCCATCAGTCAGCTCCACTTGCAGCTCGTCTGCACGGCTGATGACGTGATTATTGGTGAGGATATAACCGTCTGGCGAAACGATGACACCGGAACCCATCCCGGTTTGCTGCTTACTATCGGACTCTTCGAACTCGAGCCCATCGTCTTCGTACACCTCTGCATCTTCGAGTTGTTCCAGCAACGAATCCGGCAACATGCCTCGAAAGGCATCCAAGTCATTGAGCCCGCCCGGCCCAAAATTACCTCGAACGTTGCGACGCACCTTGCGAGTTTCCAGGCTCGTGATCGTCACTACCGAGGGTTGGAGCGTTTGTGCCGCGTTGCGAAAGGCAGCAGACAGGCGGTCTGCACCGATGATCAAATCAGACTGGTCGGCGGAGTCTGCGAAACCGGCTCGCTGAGCTGACGCGGTTCCAATAAAGCCTGTCGCAATAAAGCCTGTTGCCAACATGGCCACGCTCAGCATCAGCGGCAGTATCGACGTCACTCCCAACCGCCGCAGCCCGAGGCCGCTCGATTTTTGTAGCAGAGTAGAAAGCTGGTACTTGGTTGTTTTCAGTGTTTGTCTCATAGAACACCCTTCCTGGTTTAAGAATGCTGTTCGTTGTTCACGCCGTAATATTTAACGTGACAGTCAAACGAATTCCAGTTTGGCAGCGGAACTGACACGGGAAGTTCGCATTGACGCGACTGCCTTTGCCCAGAAATTCCGCCCCCTGACTTCATAGCTGGTTGCCAAGGAACGAATTCTGTTGCGACCAGTTGGAGAAAAATCGCAAGAAGAGATCGCAAGAAGAAAGTCCGCTGAAACGACCCTTTTTGACGCACCCACGCTCGACACCTAGGTAAGGGGGCTCGATTTTCACTTCGCAAGCCGCAGATTGTCAAATTTAAGGCAGCCGCAAGTTGAAGCCGCCTCCCAATCTCAAAATGCAAAGCCAGCCAGCTCCGGCGTGGGATCAGTAATTCCACTCAAGGCCCGTGTAGAAGCCGATCCCGGGACGAAAAACGCCGAAGCCACTTCGGTAATCCAAATGCTCACGATAAAAACGGTCAGTCAAGTTTTCCACACCGCCGGTTGCCAACCAATTGTCCCCAAACCTGCGATAGCCGCGGACGTCCATCGTCATAAAGCCGGGCGTTTCGATCTCTTCAAGCGTCGTGGCGACTCGGTTTTGTCTGCCCACCGCACGAATGGAATACTCCAAACCCCATCTTTGTGCGGGTGAATCGTCATGCACGAAAATCCCCACTCTTGAATCAAGCGGTGGAATCCCGGGCAGAGCCTCTTCCGGCACACCCGCTTCGCCACTGCGATCGAACGAATCGTCGCTGAGATACGAAGTTTCGTTGCGAGTCCGATCCGTTCCTTCGACGTAGGACAAAACTCCGAAGAGCGACAATCGATCCAGCAATTGAGCTTGCCCGTAAGCTTCGACGCCTGTCAGCGTTGCTAAATTCGTGTTCACAAATCCAGCACCCGCCGAGAGCCCATTCGTTCCCGATGAGGGAGTCAGAAGATCGTAAGAAATGTAGTCGTCGATCCAAGCGTGATACCAATTCACTCCGCCTGTAAACTTCGAGTAATTGCACTGAAGTCCGACATCGAGCTGCCGGAGCGTCTCTGGCTCAAGGTCAAAGTCTCCGCCCAGAAACGTTAGCCCGCGTTGCAAGCTCCCGATAAACGCCGAGTTCACGTACAGCTCGGTTAGAGTCGGTGGTCGCTGTCCGTAGCCAAAACCACCTGTCGCTCGCCATTCACTGGTAAGATCCAACTGCCCGTTCACATAGGTGGTCCAAGTCGTAAACGTCTGCTTCAGGTCTTCGGTGTAGATCGGTGGAAACCCATCCGCCTCGTTGTCGCTGTCCGTTCGAATCGTGTCGATCCGGGCACCAGCATTGAGGTGCAAGTAGTCGAACAACGTCACTTGCCTCTCAGCGTAGAACCCAAAGTCGTAGGACTCAGATTTCGGCAGTGGAAAGTTATTGCTATCTACAGGCAACAAGGCTTCGCGGTCATTGATGTTCTGCCGCAGCACAATCATGTCCGTCCCGATCGCGATATGATCGACTCCGGGCAAGCCGAAAATCGACTCCGATCGATAGCCGAGAGAACTTCCATCTCCATCGGTTACACCGAATCCGTCAAATCCAGAGGGAGAAAACAGAATCTCTCGCAACTGAGGAATCTGCCGGTTCTTGCCTTCGCCCAGCGTGTCTCCCTCGAATCGAGTGCGGTTGAACCACACTTCTGACGTATGAAAATCTGCGATCCAAGGATTGTGGTCGAAGTACTTGACTTCATAACCGTTGGTGACAAGAAAACGCGTGTCGAAAACTAGTCCTGGATACTCGACTCCCGTTTGATCAAGTCGCAGGTAGTTGAATTCGACGTTCTTCGAATCGCCAATATCGTGACCGAGGGCGATATTCACATCTCGCGAGTTGTAACTGCTCGGCAACTCGATACCAGATCCATCGCGGTAGTCGTTTCCAGTACGGTGTCCGTAGCTCGCTCGAAATCCCCAATCGTCGCTTCCGCCGAAGAACGTTTGGCGGCCCGCGAGTTGTTCCCCGTTCGTTAGATAGTCCGTGCTCGAAGTTCCGTGGACTTCGAATCCGTCGGAGTAACGCGGTGTCCCCAAAAAGTCGATATCAACGAAGCTAAACCCCGGTCCGTAGCGCGGACTGTACGGACCTTTCACGACAATCAAGCTGTCAATCAAACGCGAGTCGATTTTGCTCATCATCGTATCCAAGTCCATGCGAACAGGGGCCCAATAGGAACCGCTCGCTAAAACTTGGCCGACGCGCTCACCGCGTACTCGAGTGTCGGTCGTAATCGGAGTTCGCTGCTGCGAGGAGACTCCGCGCACCGAGATCGATTTACCGATTAAGTTACCTGAGTCCGTCGTCTTTCGGAAAATGGCCTCTTCGCCGATGACCGCATCCGCCGTGGCTCCCTCGGCGCGCGCTTTTCGGGTTTCGGACAACAGCGGAATGGCCGAGATGTTGTTTCCAAGCAGCGCAGACCGAAGATCTGGCGAGACTTTATCGAGCGTTTGCGTTTGCGTTTGCGGATTACTCGGAGCAGGCTGAGGCAGATTGGGATTCGGCCTCACCACCGGCTGGGCGGTCGCAGACTCTTGCCAGTAGTTAACGGGACGTACCGAGGCACTCTCAGCTTGTAGGCGAAACGCTTCACTGGCCTCGTCAGGCGTAAGCACCGGCGGTAGATCCGCTGAGCCTGATTGAGCGAACGGGGACTCGGTTTGTCCGTACAAGTCAGCTTCGCCGACGCACCAAATTGGAAGCACGAGGACCGCACATCGCAAATACTTCACGATCAATCGCCGGCAGGAGGCCAATGGATTCAACTGTGTCCGGTGAAGCTTTCGAGGAAAAGTCAGCATCGTGCCACCTTACTGCTTGTTACTTAAAGTTCGCTGATGCTTGCGAGCGAGACTCAGTTTGCTTGCTGCTCGCATTTCATTGCGAGCTAATTTTGCACCCGAGATTGTTCATCGGAAATTTTGTGACGCAGGCAAATCAAAACACCTCTATTCCCGCGGCTTTGGCGGAGATGCGGCTGTCCTGCGAAATCCTTCCGATCGTTGCCTCAGCATTTCTGCCATCGTCCTGTCACTCGGTCGTACCTACGTAATCAACGCGTCACGGTGGACGCTTGCAAGCTAGCGTAGCGCACACGATCAATTTCATAGAACGTCGAACCATTTTCAGCCACGGTCTCTCGCAAGTACGCTCGATCGGCGGCTCGTTTCCGACTATTCAGAACTTGTTTCATATCGTCGATGACCACCGGATCGCTGCCATAGTAGGAATGCCCGAGTGAAAAGATTCCCTGATCGCCAGTGTGGACCGCTTCAACACCTGCTCCATTCGGTAGAGCTCCAAGTCCCAGCCGCGGTGAGACATGAAGGCGCCGCGAAACTTGCAGCGCTAAATCATCGTCGGTGAAGTAGATCGTCGCGTGATCAGCAACACTCTGTAACGCGTTAGCGTAACGGGACTCAAAAATCTGGGCGTCCACATCCGGCGCAGCCATAATGACTGTCCCCAGCATCTTCGGCCCCTGCCTACGTCCCGCGACTCCACCACCCCGCAATTGAAGACGCTCGATAGACTCCATCAGTGCGCGGTTTCCCATACTATGAGCAACGATGTTGATCTGACGGATTTCGGTGTGGGCAACCAGATCAACCAACAACTTCTCGAGCTTGGGCGACGACCACGAGACAGACGACTCGTCTGCTGCATATCCGGCCAATTGCCCTCTCGATGGCCAGCTGTAACTCATCACCGGTCCTACAACATTGAGATCATAGGCCAGTTGGGCAGTCCGCTGGACAGCCGCTCCGAACTTCACGTTGTACCCGTGGATAAAGAGAAACCCCTCTCTTTCAGTCGCAAAACGCACCTGGTCTGAAACACCTGCGAACCAGTCATCGGGCGAATCATGCACTTCCACACTCTGCAGCATGATGTGCTTGTCCGGTGACTCGGCAAACTCCAGCCGAAACACTGAGGGCTTTTCCATCTTCCCCTTTTCATGGCTATCTGGAATCGAAACCCTGGCTACGCCTAGGTGCAGAGGATACGCACCCGGTTCAGGCTCATACCGCAAGACCGAAAACCGAGTACTGTTGCCGTTCGCCAGCCGCGAGTACTCTTGCCAACGTACGATACAAACGTGCAGAACAAGGACGCCTAGAAAGGTCGCGAGGCCGGATCCAAGCAGCCACATGGTTTGCAGCCGCTTTGCGAACGTCAAGCCGACGAACATCGCCCAACTGAGACAGCCCACCGCTGCGGCCGGAACAAAAGTCCTCCACATCGATGGCAACACCTCACTGGTCGGCCGACGATCAGTCGCGAAGTAGACGTCAACGGATTGAGCAAAATCTATATCGTCGATTCCGATTTTCTTCTCAGTGTTCGCGCCTGCCGCGTGCCCTTCAGCCGCAGATTCAAGCGGAGTGGGCGCCGCAGTCTCGGAGGTCGCTTCCGGCGTCAGCTCCATGGCTAGCTCAGCCGACTGAGGCGACACCTGATACGATCTTCCCGCCTCAGTGCGCCGAGATTGAGACTGGGACTTCGCGACTCGAGATGAATAACCAGAGCCTTGCTTCAGACGCTTGCTACCAACTTTGCCGGACATCCGAGTCGGTAAATCACTTGGCAAGCCATTGTGACCGCTGTCGATTGTGGGGACCGCAGGACTCTCGCCGGCAACCTGTGGTTCGGGAAGTGTAGAACCTTGTTCTTCCGGCGACTCTTGCTCGTTGGGCTGTTCGCCTCGCTCGCCTTGGCTTCCGCGCTCACCGCCTGCGTCCGCGGAGCTGGAAGCCATATCTTTGGGGGCACTGCATCCCGCAAACGCGAGGATCACAAGCACGAGGAGCGTGGCAATGTAGCCGTGTTGCGGACAACGATGGCGAAGATAGGAATGCAAATGGGTCACAGCACTCGGCCTCCTTGCCAATAGCGCGTTGAACGAATCTAAGCTCCACGCAATAAAGCTCCACCCTCGCTCCGTCCCAAATACCTCATCGCAACTGCGTACGGGCATGCACGAACAATGCTCGCTTCCGATGGCAGAACGTCAGTTGATACGCACGCCGAAGGACAAGAGCCATTTGCTCGAGAGGGAAAACTGATTTCGCGATCGAAATCTCCTTGCCGCTCTTAAAGCCAGCAAAGAGTGGAGTGTTGAGCTGCGGGACTCAACCCAGACCGCCATCTATCAGACTGACGATCACCGTCCTATTATCGGACCGGCAGCAGCGATCTCTGGGCTACTTTGATCGAGAAAGGCCTCGAAGTTTTCATGAAAGAGCTTTGCGAGCTTAAGTGCAGCAGCGTCATAGGCATCCTTATTTAGCCAGGTCTGCCGAGGAAGTAAGATCTCGCTGTCTACCCCCGGGCACTCCGTCGGAACAGTAACCCCAAACTTCTCATCTTGTTGCTTGGGCACTTCGGCCAGAGCTCCGCTATGAATCGCATCGATAATTGCCCGAGTTGCACTCAAGCTCATTCGGCGTCCTGTCCCGTAGCCACCACCGGACCAGCCGGTATTGACCAACCAGACTTTCGTGTCGTGCGCGTTAATCTTCTCTGCTAGCAATTCCGCATACTTCGATGGATGCCAGACCATAAATGCGGCTCCAAAGCAGGTTGAAAATGTGGCTGTCGGTTCAGTGACGCCCATCTCCGTGCCAGCGACCTTTGCCGTATAACCACTGACGAAGTGATACATGGCCTGCTCCGCACTTAACTGACTCACCGGCGGCAACACGCCGAAAGCATCGCAAGTCAAGAAGATGATATTCTTTGGATGTCCTCCTACGCAGGGGATCTTTGCGCGAGGAATGAACTCAATCGGATAGGCAACTCGCGTATTCTCCGTGATCGAGGCGTCGTCGTAATAAACGCGATGCGTCGCGGGATCGTAGACAACGTTTTCGAGCACGGAACCAAACCGAATGGCGTCGAAGATCTCCGGCTCGTTGTCCTTCGTCAACCCGATCACTTTTGCGTAACAGCCGCCCTCAATATTAAACACGCCCTCCTTGGTCCAACAATGCTCGTCATCGCCGATCAACTGCCTAGCAGGATCCGCTGACAGTGTTGTCTTGCCTGTCCCGCTGAGCCCGAAGAACAGCGTTACGTCACCTGCATCACCTTCATTTGCAGAGCAGTGCATCGAAAGCACTCCTTGGCGAGGCATGAGGTAGTTCATTATCGTGAACACCCCCTTCTTCATCTCGCCAGCGTATTGCGTTCCTAAGATCAAAAACTCGCGATGCTCGAAACTTAAGTCCACACTAGTGTGACTGGTCATCTGAGCCGTGTAGGGATTTGCGGGGAAGTGGCCCGCGTTGTAGATCGTGTAGTCCGGTTCTCCGAACTCTTTGAGTTCCTCATCCGTCGGGCGGATCAGCATGTTCTGCATAAAGAGCGCATGGTAGGCGCTGGAGCAGATCACTCGAATCTTCAATCGATAACGCGGGTCCCATCCGGCATAGCCGTCCGTCACAAACAGCTCTTCCCGGGTGTTCAAATAGTCGCGTGCGCGTTGTCGGTTAATTAGGAAAGAACGCTCGGTTAAGCGAATGTTGATATCTCCCCACCAGATGTCCTCCACCGTGGCAGGCGACTCGACGATGCGTTTATCTTTAGGGCTGCGCCCCGTCTTGTCCCCACTCCGCGTCGCCAGTGCTCCGCTGGAAGCAATCACTGCGTCGTCATCCATGATGGCGAATTCGTAGAGCCGTGCAGTTGTCGCGTTTCGAATAACGCTCTCAACCTTGATTCCGAACTTGCTAAGATCTAATTCCGCGGACACTTTCAATCTCCAGAATGCTACGGCTCACGTTGTAAGCACACTTGCCTACATCTAAGCACACTTGCCAACACCTCTCGCGGGACTCGCGACAACGCCCCCGCCGTCCCAAGCGTGCGTTGACCGCTCCCCAGGAACGCCAACAGGAACTCCTCTACCGGGGGGAAAGGCAACCTGCCGGGGATTCTTTTAGGCGAAACTACGCCAACCGAAGTCCCTCGTGGACCCTTTTTTTCACCCAGACGCTAAAAGATAAGCATGCCGCGCCTAGATGGACACCGGAATTACTACGACAGTAACAACGCAGGCCAATTAACGCCCTTTACTTTGCGGCCTTTAGTTAATATTTGACGAATGAGTTGACGCGGGCACCTGTATCGTTGACACTACAGATTCAACTTGTTCTCTCATCAGTGGGGTTTTGACGTGAGCAGTTTCCAAACTTTGAAAAGACTCGGCTTCGGTCGTGCGGCTGCACTGTTTGCAGTGATTTCGTCTTCCGTCGCAACCGCGCAGGACATTCCTGCCGTGCCAGAAGTAACCACTTCCGCACTTGCAGTCCCAGCACCAGCAATGGAGTCGGTTCCAGCACCTGAAGAGGCGCAAGGCATCGGCTTCCACAGCGGTTGGGCTTATCTGACCGAGGAAGGTCAGCTCGACGGAACCGCTTGGATCATGACGCCGACAGGCCCAAAGGCTGTTAGCGGTGCGACCGTTACCGTATCCGCTGGCGGGCAGATGGTTGCTTCAACTGTTAGCGACGAAAACGGGCAGTATGCGATCCCCGGCTTGAGTGGTGGAATTTTCACCGTCGAAACAAAAGCTGCAGACGCTTGTGGCGCCATCAGCGCAAGGCTTGTCCCAAATATGAACGGCACGAGCTCGACTGGTATGGATGTCTATTGTGCATCCATGCAGCCAGCTCAATTGGAGAGCATCATCGGTAGCATGTGGGTGCCGGTATCGGGTGCGATGACCGGTAGCCGCCAAGTCATTAATCAGGAGCGTCCAGGCGTTCAGACCTACCGCGTCCGTCGTACAAACGGCTTGGTTCAGGGCCAGCTCTTGTTCCCTGTCCAGAACGCTAACCCAATGGGTCACGTAATCCGCGTTTACAGCGGCGGCCAGTTGGTTGAAGAAACCACTTCCGATCAGCAAGCTCGCTTCACATTGTCAACGGATGTTTCTGGCCCAGTTGACATCATCGTTGGCGGACCAAGCTACGCAGCCATTGGTGCCGAGATTGTGAATGAAGCGACTGAAATGACGGAAGTAAACGGAAACTCAGATGTTCGGTTTGTTTCGACAGCAGTCAAAACAGCTGCGGTTGTTCAAGCTCCTGTGCTCTACATTCCAGTCGTCACTCAGTTCCCATCGGCTCCCTCGGAAGAAGTGATCGTCATGGACGAAGCTCCACTTCCACTAGGTGCTGCTCCTGCACCTGGCTTCGCTGGTGGCGGCGGCGGTTTTGCAGGCGGTGGCGGAGGATTCGGCGGCGGAGGCGGAGGTCTCGGCGGAGCTGCTGGCTTGGCCGGTCTCGCTGGACTAGCCGTCGGTATTACCGCTTTGTCGGACGACGACGATGGATTCAACTTGAATCAAGCATCGCCAATTTCAAACTAAGAACGCATTACTGACGCCCCACAGTAAAAACTAAGCCCACCTGACATCAGGTGGGCTTTTTTCGTTTTTCATTCTAGATCTAGTTGTGGCTGGTTCTAGTTGTGGAGTAGGTACCGGGCTCCGATTCAGTTGGCTTTCGCAATTGGAAAGCCCCGTCCCTCTTGCCCCCATTCCGCCCAGCTACCGTCATAGACAGCGAAATCTCCACAACCCGCTACTTCGTACGCCAGCGCCAGAATTGAGGCGGTGACACCCGAGCCGCAGGTCATCGTGACTCGACCTTCCACGTTCTGTCCAAATGTGCTTTCAAACAGAGCTCGTAATTCGGCTGAAGTCTTGAGTTGGTGACCATCGAGCACACTCTGCCAGGGCAAGCACTTGGAACCGGGGATATGGCCCGACGCAAGACCGGCCCTCGGTTCTGGACTAGTGCCGTCGAATCGTGCCTGACTGCGTGCGTCGATGATCTTCGAGCGGCCATCTTCGTCGTCTGCAAGAATCTCCTCTGCCCTCCGGACCAAATCCGAATTCAGACGTGCAACGAAATCGCCTGTCGATTCATCCGCCGTCTGTCCAACCGCTGGCCAATCCACCGCTTCCGTCGCCAGTCCCTGCTCTCGCCAGACCGGCAATCCGCCGCTCAGTACGAACACGTTTTGGTGCCCCATCGCTCGCAGCATCCACCAACCTCTAGCACTCCCATAAGTGCCAACCTGATCGTAAAGGACGAGCG
>JBGCCZ010000173.1:0-3892 GCA_045105035.1 Pirellulaceae bacterium
AAAGCTGCAAGCATCAGCGGAGATCGATGCTCAACAGAATGACTCCAAAAGTACTCAGTCTCCAGCTGGTGATAGACTTGGTCAGTCGCATTGATCACCTTGTCATAAAGACCATTGCTATAGAAGACGTACGAAAATCCCTTGCCATTATCAAAGGCCGCAATGGCGTGCACGGGCGACTCATCAGCGCTGCTTGGCTTACTGGCGCCCGACGGATCGTAAAGGTCAAGAAAAACATCGCTCCGACGCTGTTGAAACGATTCCACAAGCTGTTGGTCGATCGCCGGAGGACTGCGACTGGCGTGGGCGGAGTATTCCGTCTTCACGCTTTCTAGCTGGGCGTACCGCTGCAGTTGGTCAAAATTCTCAGCCGTCAGCGAGAAATTATGGAGCTCGAGACTACTCAGGTTTGGCGGCAGCTTTTCAAAATCTGTGACCGGCTCTTGAGTCAGCTTAGAGGAAAAAGCCAATACCAGTTCGCGAATGTTCGTGAGGATGCTCAAATCGTTTAGTTCGGGCTGAGCCTCGCTGTATTCGTCCACGTTTAGCACAAGGAATTCAAGTGGCAAATCTAAGAGTACGTCCACCCCCTGAGCAGGTAGCTCGCACACGTTGAGTTTTTTGAGATTGGGAAAGTGCGAGGCAATACTCTTCAGGTCTTCGCTTAGCATGACCTCCCAGAGCAACAGAATCTCAACGTACTTGAAACAACCCACAGGCATCTTTTCCAGAGCGTCAAAGTCAAAGCAGCCATAGAATCGCACATTCCTGAGAGCAGCGTTGCTCGAAATGGCTTCCAAAGCAGGTTTGCTCGGCGCACTGCCTTCGAGGTGGAGAACATCCACGTCAATTGAATCAGGAACCTTGGTCAGGATCTCTTCGATCCGTTTCGGGTCTGATTCGAGATTTCGGACGAAGAGTCTGGCAGATCTTAGGCGTGACAGATTTCCGGAGGGCAGCTTCTTAAGGTTAGAAACATCAAACCAACGCCCAACGTTGTCGTAAGCCTGAAACCGAAAGACTCCATGACCAAAGCCCCAACGCAAGAAGTCGAGGTTTGCGTCACGGGAAACCGAGAGGTCAGCCTCCGTGCGAGCACCATTGCTGCTCATTGCATTGGCCGACGGGTTGTTCAAGTCGGCAACGTCGGTCGCTAAACGACTCGCCAACTCTGCACGCACATCGAAAACCGTTTCCTGATTTCGTGTGATACTGAATTGCTCCGAGGTGTACTCAACACCCGTTCCTGTCTCCCGGATTAATATCCGATAGTCATCACCGACACCTAAGCTGTACTCGCGCTTGGTCACTTTGTCACGGATGACTAGAGGTCGCTCTCCCTGAACGATCGAAACATCAACTCCGTCAAAATTCTCAACAACAAGCACGCCTTTGTTCGTGGCGATGCGAATAAGGGCTTGCGCGTTCCACGCCGCTAGAGCCACAAAAACGCACGCGACAGCCCAAAGAACTCCACGCACGATCTTCGTTTTGCTGGACCCCCGAGAAGACGGAAGCAAGACTTGGGTTTCTAGTTTTTCAAACCTGATTCGATCCGTCGATAACTCGTGCTCACGCGACCTGGCAACTCGCTTAACGAGCCCTCCTAGGTCAGCGTCCTGGCAGTAAGGCTCAAGCCGCCTTGCCAACTCCTCACCCGAACTCAGCCGATCAACTGGATTTTTCGTGAGTAGCTCGTTTGTAAGCTCCGAAAGCTCCTTCGGGATGCCCTCGGCGGAATCGACCAGGGCTACCGGTGTCTGCTGATCGTGAGCTCGCATCTTCTGAAGCGGAGTTTCGAACTCGGGCTTCGAGAATGGAGGTTTTCCCGACAGCAATTGGTAAAGAGTGCAACCGAGACTGTAGAGGTCCGAACTCGCGTTCGCCTGAGCCGGCTTTTCAATTTGCTCAGGCGATATGTAGTCCAGGGTACCCATGATTTGCCCGGACTCGGTTAGCCCAGCATCGCTCTGGTTTTGCAGTTGAGCAAGCCCCATATCTGCGACTTTTACAACGCCCGTTGCAGAAACCAACAGATTCGAAGGCTTCACGTCACGGTGTATCAGGCCATTGTCGTGAGCATGTGCTAGCCCTAGTGCAGCCTGGCGAACGAGATCACAGGCATTAGAAATAGAGAGCTTGCCATCGGGCCGCACAATCTGTGCTGCATCGGTGCCATCGACAAATTCAAGAGCGATGTAGTACTGGTTTTCGTCGTTACCGGCGTCTGTCGCGTGAACCAGATTCGGGTGGCTAAGCAGTCCGACGGCTGCCATTTCCAATTCGAATCGCTTGACCGCGCTCTCACTCAAGAGCCTTTTTGCGGGCAGAACTTTGAGAGCCACATACGTCTTCAAGTGGATGTGTAGCGCCTTGTACACGACTCCCATCCCACCCTCACCCAGCAGACCTTCGATGCGGTAGTTTCCGATACGACTCGGAAGACTTCCACGAGCTGACTCGCTAACATCCAGAGTCTTCAAGGGCTCAAATAGTCTTCCGCTCTCCGCCTTCGCGTCAAACTCCAACCATTTCTCTAACTGCAGTCGCTCGCCTGCTTCGAGCCCCTCCAAAATCCCGCGTCGCTTCTCTGGATACGCGATGATCTCATGAAAGAGCGATTCGATCTTGTGGCCGGAAACTCTCAATGCTCGACTCGGCTTCTAAAGCGCAATACAAAAAGACACGGGATACGAACGAAATCAGCCAAGTCCGACCGCTCCGAAACGGATCGCCGAAAGGCATCAGGCACCGCACCTCTAGTACAGGCGATAGCGACGGCCTCAGGCCTTGGCGAATTCATTTGTTTTTTGAAAAGTTATCGACGACGAGCAACGCTCAAAGCCTCGACCTCACGAAACGGGGAAATCACGTCGAATCGTGCACTTATCATTCGAGCCAGGACAGTAGCTTCGCCCTGGCCAAACGCCAATCTGCTTCAACAGTGGACTCTGAGCACTCCATCATTTCCGAAGTCTGTGCGATCGTTAGCCCTGCGAAAAAACGCAGACAAAGTGTTTCGTACTGGCGGCTCGATTCGGCCGCAAGCCTCTCAAGGGCAACATCCAAGTCCAGGTAGGGTACTTGATGCGTGCTTTCCACTTCTTGCAAAACATCATCCAACGGCTGACGCTGTAATTGACCACCGCGCTTTAGACTCAAACGCGACCGTGCATGATCGGTTAACACTTGCCGCATGGCACGAATGGACGCATAAAACAATTGCTTACGGTTCTCCGCAGTCTCAATTGCCCCCTCTTGCATGAGCTTAAGACACGCTTCGTTGACTAGAGCAGAAGCCTGAAGCGTATGATCTCGACGTTCATTCCGCATCAGTCTCTGAGCGTGCTGCCGCAACTCGGACTGAAGTTTCTCAAACAGAGCATTCTTCGCCTCTTCGCCTCTTCGTCACCATCCCTGGCGTCGTTCAAAAGCGATGTAATGGCAGATGTCACGGCGAGCGTTAACCTCGATCGTTGGGCGTCAGATCAAGCTTGATGTACTTCACTATAGCAACGTGGCACGTAGGTGACTACTTTTCCATTAATTCAAGCAAGGCCACGACCGTTGCGTACACTCCGGCTGTGATGGCTGGTTCGGGGGAGATCTTGAAGAAAGGCGAGTGGTGGGAAGGGACTTTGGGGCCACCTGCTTCTTCGGCTTTGATGTCGGCGACTGGAGTTCCACCCACGGCGAAATAGACGCTGGGGATGGGTGGATCCGTCGTGAAGAACGGAAAGTCCTCTGCACCCATACCTTTGGATCGTTGTTCTACGATGGCCTCATCCATCATGATGTCATCACCCATGCGTTCCGTCCAAACAGATCGCAGACGCTTCGCCAACTTGCTGTTGTTGATCGTAGGTGGCGTGGACTCGGAGAACTTCACTTC
>JBGCCZ010000174.1:0-31323 GCA_045105035.1 Pirellulaceae bacterium
TTGCTCTCGAGCTGAAGTCCTTGGACGGGATCATCGAGCTCGGGTACCGAGACTTCTCGATCGGTAACGAAGTACTTCCAGTCTCTCAACCAGCGCGCTTTGGTGGATTCGTATTTGGCGACTGCATTGTCATCCGGACCAATTCCCGTGTCTGTGCCGTAGAGGATGCGGTCTTGGTACTTTGTTAGAAACCGGATGACTTTCTCGCGGTTGCGTTGCGACTGATATTGGAGTTGGCCCATCCGCGCGGCCACACCGATCGTCGCTTGCGGGAATCGATTTAGGAAGTTTGCCATTTCATCGACGCTCCATTCGAGGCTGGCAAGGTGGCAACCAACGAAGTTCAACTTGGGGTGCTTAGCCAGCATGCGATCTCGGGAAGTGATTTGTTGTTCATAGCTTGGCAACTCAGGATGCCGCGCCATGTGGTACTTCGGGTTCTTCTCGAAATAACTGCGGTCATTGTTGGTGGTCATCTCTTCCAGTGGCAGCCAGCAGTTTTTGGGTTCGCCCAGATGGCCGAGTAGGACTTTGCCTTGAGCTTCAATGAAGCGAATGACCGAATCGAGCTGGGCATCATCGACCATAACGAGGCGGCCATTCTCGTCCCGCAGTTCCATCCCGATGTTTTTCCAGATTTTGACTCCTACCGCGCCCTTCGAGAACTGCACACGTAAATACTCGATTGTCTTTTCTTGCCAATCGACGTCATCCCAGTTTTCGAGTGGGAATGAGACTACGGGCGTTGTTCTGGTCGGATCTGCTTCATATTGCAGGAAAGTCGTTCGATGCTTGGCTGCGTTGATCAGCGGATCGGTATTCGACCACACAGCCATGTTGACGAAGAAGAAGCGATCGCGTTTTGAAAGCGAGACAAAGTCTGTGCTCTCGCAGTGAATGTGCGCGTGCATGTCGATTTTGTCGATCGTCGCAAAGTCGGATTCGGCAAAGTACTCTTCTTGGGCAATAGCGAGAGTATCGGCACCCACCGACACTAAAAGGATGGAGGCTGCCAAAGCGGTCGAGAGTATCGGCAGCATGCAGGGAGCTGACGGACTTCGACGAGCTAGCCAATCTTGCCTCTGGCTATTCTGCGACGCCAAATCGGTGGATGGTTTGTTCATGAAAAGTCTGTCCTGGGTCGAGCCGGGTAGATGGGAAACTCGGTTGATTTGGCGAGTCGGGATAGTGTTGAGTTTCGAGGCAGAAACCAGCGTACGGCTCATAAGGAGCTTCCAAGTGATTTCCAACATACAGTTGAACGCCTGGTTGCGTCGTTAGGACTTCCATGGTGCGGCCGGAACCAGGATCTCGAACACACGCACAGAGTCGTGGTGCTTTGCCCGCAGGGCCGTTGACGACAAAGCAATGATCGTAGCCCTTGGTGGATTCGAAGTCCGTGAGTTTGTAGATCCGCTCGCCGATCGAGTGGTAGTCGTTGAAGTCCAACAACGTCCCGGCGGCTGGCGGCAGTTCCCCAGTTGGAATTAGATGTTCGTCGACTGCGACGATATGATCGCACTGCAGTTGAAGTTCGTGGTCGAGAACGAGTCCGTTGCCAGCTCCACTCAAGTTCCAATACGAATGATTCGTTAGGTTTAAGACGGTAGGAGCATCAGTAGTGGATTTGAACTCAAAGGTAAGCTGATTTTGATCGTCCCAATGAAACTCTGCAGTCACGCTTAAGTTGCCTGGATAGCCTTCCTGACCATCGGGACTGAGAGCCGTAAACCGGACGCAATCTGTTCCGGTTCCCTCAATCGTCTCGGATTTCCAAATCAACTTATCGAAGCCCACGATACCGCCGTGCAGGTGATTTGGACCATTGTTGATTGCCAGGTCGTAGGACTTACCGTCTAGTTCAAACTTGCCTTTGGCGATTCGATTGCAGAAACGCCCCACGGTCGATCCAAAATAGGGATGTCGCTCGAGATATCCGTCCAGGGATGGGCAGCCCAAGTTAACGTTCGCCTGTTTGCCGTCGCGGTCTGGAACTTCGACGGAGACGAGAATGGCGCCGTAGTTGGTTACTTGAACCCGATTTCCACTTTGATTGGTCAACGAAAACAGCAAAATTTCCTGGGAATCGACATGACCGAACGGAGTGGTTTCGATGGACATCGTTGGGATCCTGGCGAAGGAAACGAGTCGAGTGGTCCTTCAGTAAGAAGACTCTAACTCGATTTGAGGTAAGGACTTAACGCATTTACTATGAGTCTTTGGGGTGCCTTTGGAGGCGACGCCCGAGCGGAGACCCATGATATCGGACTTGGCGGTAAGGCGGGATCGGTATATCGAAGAGCGAATTCTAGGCCTGGTATCAAAGATTTTTAGCAACAGCATGGGGGAGATGGCAACCATTTCAGTGCCTGTTTTTCCGCTTGAAGTACGACATATGACCACGACTGCCGCAGTTGATCCACTGGAGGCGTTGCCAGAGCACGAAGCCTGGTTGCGCACTACGTTGCTAGCGCGCTTAGGCAATCGCGACGAAGTGGAGGAAGTAATGCAAGAAGTCGCAGTAGCGGCCGCAAACCAATCGGCGAAGGCTCAGCCAGTCGAGAGGGCAGGGCCGTGGTTGTACCGAGTTGCGATTCGACAGGTGATGCTGTTTCGTCGGAAAGCAGGGCGTCGCCGCAAGTTGCTGAATAACGTTGCGACAGCAAAGCGACCAACGGAAGAAGACACTCGACAGAAGTCGCCACTCGACTTTTTGATGAGTGAAGAACGCCAAGAGGAAGTGCGACGTGCGATGGTCAACATGACCGAACGTGATCGCCAGTTGTTGATGCTTAAATATGTCGAGGGCCTCAGCTATGGCGAAATCGCGCAGCGCATGGGAGTGACGCCAAGCGCGGTGCAATCTCGCTTGCATCGGGCCAGAGCGCTGCTGCGCAAGGAAGTCTTGAAGATGGATAGTTCACCGCAGGCTAGCAATTAAGACCGAAGTAAAAAGCAAGCTTGGACCAAGATCGCAGAGTGCGAGTGAGTTCGAAAGAACGAAAGCAAGTAAGTGATGAAGAAGATAGAAGACTTTGAATTGGACGAGCTGATTTCCGGCAACCTGAAAGGCGATGAATACCGTCGCGCTCTCAGCCAGATTGATCGGGATCCCAACGGATGGAAACGCTGTGCTTTGGCATTCTTGGAGGATCAGGCTTTCCGGCTAGAACTTGGCCAACTCGCCAGTTCGAATGAAATTTGGAAGGCAGCAGAACCAGCTCCCGCCATTCATAGGTCGACGGATACATCCGCGATTCGAGCACCCGCCGCGCCGAACCGGCAGTTAGAGCGATTCGCAAAATTCACTTCGATCGCAGCATTGCTACTGATCAGTTTCACAATTGGCTGGTACGGATCCGGCTTGAGCGGAAGCACCGCAGGTCCGACGGATGGTACAAATGCGAGTGTCGTTGGTAATCCACCCATCGAGAATGCTCGCGTTCCTAGCATCGATCCTCGGATGCCGAGATTTGATTCGACGAATCTTGGTGGAATGCAATTTGTTGATGACAGGGTGTTTCCGGTTGACGAGGTACCTTCTTACATCCGGAATTTGGAGCAGAGTGGGAACTACAACATTGAAACAGAGAACGGCTTCGTGCCAGTGCAGATTGGGAATGAAATTCGCTTAGTTCCCGTTCAGAACTTGCGAGTCAAACCAAAGGGTACTTCACTGTAATCGTGGCGATTGAAGAATTTACCGACAAACCTCGAAACATGTAGCCAGTGTCGGAAACCTTCTCGCATCCTCGCAATTGCAAGATTACATGAGAGTGAATTCGAGAAGCCTCGATTCGCTTTGCTGAACAAGGACGAACTTGGGTTCGATCCAAACTTTTGAAAACGGAGCTGCAGAGATGAAGAAGTGGATGCGTTGGTCGATGGCTGGCTTGGTGTTGGCAAGTGGCGGTCTGAATCAAGCGCAGGCGTTTTCGCCTGGTGACGATGATGACCAGAAGTCAGCCAAAAAGATGCGTGTTGTTTTTCGGGCGAATGCTGAGATCGACGACGAAGACATTGAAGAGCAGGAAACGGTACTCACAGTTACCGGAAGCGAGACTCCCAAATACTGGCTTGGGATTATGCTCAAGACTGTCGAAGGCGATTTGGCGCAATACCTAGGAAGCGCAGACGGGATTCTGATTTCTGAGGTCTATGAGGGAAGCCCTGCAGACGAAGCGGGAATCGAAGTCGGCGATATCATCATCGCAGCGAATGGGGATGACCTGGACGGTCCACAGTCTCTTTTGAGCATCATGAAGGATGCTGACGGCAAGGCATCCATTGAGTTGTCTGTGACGCGCCGTGGCGAAGAGATGGAAATTGAGGTAACTCCGGTTGAACGCACTGATGAGATGTTGGCGAAATTGGATTCGGCCCGCGTCAACCTCAGCGAGCTGGAAGTCGGCTTGGAAGGCGTTGACGAAAAGGTTCGCGAAGCCTTGAAGAAGTTGCAGGTTCTGAGGGGTGGAAAAGAAGGTGTCAACATTCTTCGTCTAGGTGGCCCCGGATTCGTTTGGCGTAGCGACGTTGACGGCGAGATGAGCTTCGTTGAAAAGGTGGAAGGCAAAAGTCGTGAGGTTCAGGTCTCTAAGAAAGACGACGAGCCGGCGAAGATCATTGTCAAAGACGGTGACGAGACGAAAGAGTACGTAGTGGAAGACCTGATGAATCTCCCCGAGGATTTTCCCAAGGACATCAAGGTCATCGTTACTGAAGCGATGAAGGGCAAAGGTCCTACTCAGTTTGGCTGGCGGTCTATGCCGAAACGATACATGAAACTTGATGTCGACTTTGAGGACATTGAAGAAGTTCTGGACGGAGAGGGCCTCAAAGAAGTTGTCAAAGCTTACACATTGGAAAGCCAAGCGGCGGCCTCTATGGCCCGCGAAGTAGCAGAGAAAGCACGCGAAAAGGCTATGGCAAAGATGTCGAAGTCTTACGAAGCGGCTCGTCGCATTAAGAGCGGAGCTGACAGCGAAGTTGCAGAACTCAAAGCTGAGCTGAAGGAACTGCGCAAGGAACTCGAAATGCTACGAAAGAAGATCAACGACTAATTCGTGGGGCGTCGGAACGATGGAACATGAGTCGGCCTAGCTGACAAGCGAAGCATACCTGCGTTGAAGCAGGAAAGCGGGCGGGGGTTGCTGGTAACACTGTTGCTAGCAACCCTTTTTTCGTTGGGTGTCGAGGAGTGGCTACGGAGGTCCGCCGGTTTCACCCTCGATTAGCGTGAAAGGAAAACGCACTAGATATGGAATTGGGCATTTGTCAGACTCCACTACCAACCGATTTATGGCTTTGATGCGAACGGATGCACGAATACTCCACAGCAATGGATGCTGGTGATCACAGCCAGGACGCTCAACCGCGAAGGGTACATCCCCTTTCGTTCGTAGGGCTCGCGCGACTCTTGAGAACCTACACGGGTGAAGTCGCCATCTCTATGCAGCTTGCGATTCGTCGATGGCAACTCGACGACGGCTCCTTTATGTCGGCTGGAGTGGCCTACTATTTGGCGCTTTCGATTTTCCCTCTGCTGTTGCTGTTGAGCAGTGGTGTTGGAATGTTCCTCAAGTTCACCAACTTGGGGCACGACGCAGAACTAAAGATCTTCGAGATCGTCGCTGAGCATTGCTCACCGACGCTGGAGGTCCAAATCAAGAATCTATTGACGGCTTTTGAGGACCAGTCCATGGTCGGAGGACCCTTTGGAATTCTGACTGCAGGGGCTGCAGCCATTGGCGTCTTCTTTCAGTTCGAACGGGCCTTTGACAAGATCTGGCGAATTCCAAGGGTCAAGAATCCGTCGGTGCTTGGACTCGTGGGCCGAGTCGTGGGGAAGCGGTTGGTTGCGTTCGTTATGCTCACTGGTGTCGGGGCATCAATCATTACCATCATGGTCGCCAATGTTGCCCTATCCGCTGCTCGCGAATGGATGGAGAGCCTGCATATCGCCGGCACACTCTTCGTTTTCGTCGTGGATACTCTTGCCACACTTTGCTTAAACTCGGTTGCGTTCAGCGTTTTGTATAAATTTCTGCCAAAACGGAAGGTGCTCTGGCGGGACGCGTTTCGCACCGCGGTTCTAGTGTCCGTGGTTTGGGAAATTGGCCGAGAGTTTCTCTGCTCGTTCTTGATTGGCACGCACTACACGACAACGTACGGCGTCATTGGCAGTTTTATTGCCGTGCTATTGTGGGTTTACTGGGGAGTAACGCTGCTTCTGTTCGGTGCAGAGTATTTGCACGTGATCTCGTTGCGAAGCCGCAAGCCGTTGAGCATGTTTCAAACGTCGGAAGGCACGCAAGATGGAGTCGCTGAACAACGAGAGCGGAGGGCAAAGACTGGAATCGCAACGGCAGGGACAACAGAAGACGATGAGCCACCGAACGTCATCGTGATGGTGCCGCGGCGCTCGAGGACTCAAGGCACTCGACGGGCTGCTTAGATGATCAAGCGGGGATCTAGGCGGGATGGGCACACCGGCTTACTGCAGCTTCGGCGGCTTAAACCCTAGTTCGTCGCCGGTGACCTCCAGTATGGCTCGAGCTCCTGTGGAAATCTGAGCGTAAATGGTCAGCTCTTTAAGCTTCTGGCTTTCCGGGGGAAAGTAGGCGTTCCCCTTCGTGTGGAAGAACTTCAGCGGCACCACGACTTCATCATTCGGATGCACAAGATCCGGGTGCGTGAAATGGAACTGATGATTCACGGACATGTTGAGGTAGTTCCATGAACCGTCTGTTGGATTTTTCAAGATCACGCAGGGGACAATTCGTGCGTTCGGATCATTCCGACTTGGCCAGGCGCGTGGGCCAATCTGGACGTTCGCTTCGAGGACGGGATCATCGAACGAAGGAATCGTTGAGTACATCATTACGACCGTTAAGAATGGCAATAGCGTTACTAGGATCAGCGCGGCGGTCAGTTGCCATTTCGACAGAATGGGGACTCCGGACGGAGCGGTCGAGTTTGATTTGGGGCTCGAGTCCGAATTGGGTTGGGATTCAGTTGTGCTCATCATCGCCTAGTAATGCAGTTGCTTCGAACAGGTTTTCGGCTGGCACTCTCTCACTAACTCACGCAAGAGAGTTTTCGTTCATCGATCGCTGAGCTCTAAAAAGTGCGAAATAGGTGGTCGGGGGCTCACTGGTTCTTCTACCGTCTACGACGCTCGCCGAAGGTTAGGCTCTGAGAAAAACCGCATTTGAAAGAGAGTTTCAACTGAGTCGTTTGGCAAGACAAGAGGCCATTCGAGGAACTTTGGGACTATTGGATCTCGAACTGCGCCTGTTTCGACACGATCCTTTGCATGAGCAAGATCCATGGAAGGTAGATGAGCGTGACGTAAGTGAGCACGGTCACCACGCCAACAGACAAGGCCACGAGCATCGGGATCCAGCGTGCGTTCGCGGAATCGCTTTGATGAGCGGTTCGTTGGTAGTGGTCTGAGACGTTCAGCAGCCCGTCGATTGTCTCAGGTGCGGAGAGAACGCCGGCATGCAGCGATGAAAGTAACAACGAAGTCTCATTCGACGCCGTTTGCAGAGGTTGTCTTTGCTGGACTTGCGAGAAGGCGGTTTCAATGTCTTTTGCTCCTCCCCCCGAAATCTGCACGACACTGCTAGCGACTTCACTCAGCGGGCGTTCATGGCGAAGCTGAATCGCGGCAACTTCAGCCACTAGACCTTGTAAGCGGTATTGCCGAGCGTTCTCGGCCGGCAAACCAGACTTCAACTTTCGTTTGCGTCGCAGCAGAAAAATGGCAAGGGGCAGCAGTGCGGCAAGCGCAAGAACGATGATGAACCCAACGTAGTGTTCTCGTACCCAGACGATTGCAACAAGCCAACTTGGTAAACGCTCGTTGAACATCTCATAAGCCACCCGGTACTGCGGTATCAGTAGCCACGTTACCAAACCGAGGGATGCGACGGTGGTGAGCAAGAGCAGCGCAGGGTAGATCAAAGCGGTCCGGAACACCTGGACCGCTTTGGCATTCTCGATATGCATACTCGCCCAGCCACGAAGTGTCGCGTCGAGCGAGTTCGATTTTTCCCCGGCTTGAATACAGCCAGCCAAGATCCGGGCTTGTGGGTCGGTGGCAAGTGCATCTGTGGAAAGTCCGAGTGCGGAGGTCAAACTCTGTCCAGCGGCCAACTTCTGTTCGACCTCATTTCCGCGGCCCGTTCCCGTTAGACTGGAAGCCGTCATGCGATCGACGAGTGGCAGTCGAGTCCGCGCCAGTCGAGCGATGCGCTGGCAGTTTTCCAGTTGTTGGTGTAACTCAGTGTTCATAAGGAGTGCGCTACCTGGATTCCATGGTTACTTACGCAAGAGGATGCATGCCCAACGCGACGGCGGCGGCTTGCAGATCAAGAGTGTCCGCGTTGCGGTTGAGTCGTTCGGCGAGATCCAATCGAATTTCGGGCAAGTGCTCAGCCTGCAACTCTCGCCCAAGGATCGAAGTTCCTTTGCATTGGTCACATGCGGGCTGTGCAGACAGTTTCGAGAACGAACCAATTGAAGTATCAGAGCTGGCGTTCGTGTCCCGATTGCACTTCGGGCAAGCTACCGGTTTGAGTCGCTGGCAGAGCATTAGATTCAGAGTCGCAATGAGGTGCTGGGGCGGAACGCCCATATCCATAAGTCTTCGCAGACAGTCGCAACAGCTTCGCGCGTGCATGGTCGTGATTACCAGCTGCCCCGTCATGGCGGCTTGGAAAACGGTACTGGCGGTTTCTGCGTCTCGAATTTCGCCAACGAACATGACTTCTGGATCTTGCCTCAGCAGGGCCTTCAAACCAGCGGACCAAGAGTATTCGGGGCTCGTCCCAATTTCAGATTGATCCACACCGTCGATTTCACTTTCGACGGGATCCTCTAAAGTCACGATGCTGCGAAGCTGTTGCGTTTCGAGGATCTGCTGCAGGCATGCATAGGCCGTCGTCGTCTTGCCCGTTCCGGCAGCTCCGGCAATGACGATCACTCCAGAGTCGACCTGTAGACCTTGGCACAATCTTTGGTGCAGTTCCTCCTCCAGTCCGAGTTCCGACATGGTCCGACGCGTTGAATTGCCTGGATTGAGGCGGATGACAGCGCGTTCGCCGCCAAGCGTGGGTAGCGTTCCGATTCGGGCCTCCCACGGAGCCGTTTCCCCGGGATTGATCAGTCGAATGCTACCTTCCTGCGGGATGTCATTGCGGTAAGTGACAAGACGAGCAAGCGCTTTGAGCCGCCCTAGAATTGTGGATACGGATCCATCTGACAGAGAACCCAAATCTTGTAACAGCCCGTGCACTCGCAATCGTAGTTGGATTCGTCCATGCCTTTGTGAAACATGAACATCGCTCGCGCCGACTCGTAGAGCGAATTGCAGAAGTCGGTCTACAACTTGCACAGCGTAGTTATCGTCGTTCGGATCTAAATCCTCCCAACTGAGTCTCGTTTCGTCACCGTGGCGTGTCGTCGGCAAGCGTGTGTCTTTCTCGTGATTGGAGTTGTTGGCTACTTAGTCGTTAGCATTCGGACGGGAGTCGACGGAAGTCATCCGATGGCGATAGGTGTCTTCGTCGATTCGATCGGTAAGAAACTGGTACGTCAGGATGTAACGTTGGATCCGTTGGATGTCTCTCTGTTCGCTTCCATAGCGAAAGAGAACACGATTCATCGCGTTGTTATCACGCAGGTCAGACAATTTGACTTGGCGAGCGAGAGCGTTTCCCTTCAGCCGCACGACGTACTCGCTGTAGGTGTCTTCGCTCGTATGAGTCACGAGTCGGACCCCTTCGATGACTTCGTCGTCAAATCCAAGGTCTCGCAATTCGTCCAATGTGACCGAGGTGTCTTCGACTAGGTCATGCATCAATCCAATGAGCTGCGCCCGAGGGTCATCAACGCCCATCATGACGCGCAGGCAATGCATAACGTACGGCTCACCGTCTTTGTCTGTTACTCCAGCGAAATGCTGAGCGACCAAAGACAGGGCTTGATCGATGTTGGCTTGGGCCATGGGTAAACGTTTCTGAGTGACTAATTTCAACTGAAAAAAAACGTGGTGATTCGTTTTCCGCCGAGCCACTAGCGATGACAATTGAGTGGCCAAGCGACTTCACCGTTGTTGGGCTATTTTCGAAAGCGAAGGCAAACGGGGGAGCCGACGCCGAGGCGGTTTTCTGTGAGAGTGAGTATTCCCGAATCGGGGTCGAGCTTGAAAACTATGATTGAATCACTGTCTTGGTTTTCGGCTAACAAGTACTCGCCATCCGGGCTGAGTCGAAAATTTCGGGGCGTCTTGCCCTCGGTGGCGACGTGTTGAATTGGTGTGAGTTCTCCGTCATTGAATCGAAAACAGGCGATGCTGTTATGACCGCGATTCGAACCGTACACGTACTGTCCATTCGGATGCACAAGGACTTCGGCTGTGGAATAACCGGACTGCCAATCGGTGGGAAGCGTCGATACTGTTTGCAATTCTTCGAGACGTCCGTTCGTTGCATCCCATCGGCAGCTGCTCAGTTGGCAAGTCAGTTCATGAATCACAAACGCGTATCCACCGTCGGGGTGAAAGGTCATATGTCTCGGTCCAAAGCCAGATTGAACTTTCAGTGGCTTTCCGGTTGATAGCAGTTGTGGAGTGTCGCTGGGTTGGTGGTCGCTTGCTGGAAGCTTGTAGACGAGGACTTGATCTAAACCGAGGTCGACCGCGCAGGCGAATTGACCGGATGGATCGACTTGGATGCAGTGCGCGTGTGGTCCTTTTTGTCTCGGGTGAACACTGCTCCCACTGTGCTGCACTTCGAAGCGTTGTTCCGTGAGGTTTCCACGTTCGTCGAGTCGAATGGCCACGATATTGCCGCTCGAGTAGTTGGCCACTAACAGGAGTTTACCTTCTGCGTCCGTCGTTATATTGCATGGACTGCTGCCAGTGGTCGAGGCTCGGCCGAGTTCGGTCAAGTTGTCGTCACGGTCAACGGCGTATGCGACGACGAGACCGTCTTCGACTTCACTGACTGCGTACAGCACTGGTAATTTGGGATTCAAGCACAGAAACGAAGGATTAGTTTGCTCGGCGACTAACTCCGGAGCACTCAAAGAGCCATCCGCTGCATTGAAGCGGCTGCGATAGATCCCCTTGCTCGCGAGTGGTCGTTCTTTGCCGCCCGTATACGTTCCAATAAAGACGGTCGTTTCCGAGCTATGCGCAGAGTTCGATTTTGTTGACTTGGCTACCTCTCCCGTCGATTGCGCAGAACATTCTTGAGCCCCAGTCGCCATACAAACCCATAGGACGATTCCAACCAGGACTCGATCCAAAAACGCCGATCTAAGACCAAGGGTAGCTGGATGGACTGACGAGTTTTTCTTAAGCACAATTGCAGCTCGCAAAAGAGGAGAGGTTTCCTGAAAGACGAAGATTCTGACCGAATTTGTCTAAATGTTAAGCGATTCTTTCTGTCTCGCGCATGAATGATAGTCGGCGTCCTCGGTTGCTGCCTACTTTTCATTGCTTCTGTTCTTAGCGAATCGGGTTGATTTACTCGCCCGGCAAAACCGTTCGATGGGGGTGCAGTCGTGTACTTCATGGGTAACCCTTCAAGTACATTGTTGGCTTCTCAGAACGTTTGATCCGATTCGACCTACGCTCAACCAGGATGAAGATGACCGATTCAAGTCCAGCAGAACGTGAGCCCGAAGAACTCGCTGAAGCGGAGATCCTCGACGACATGCATGGCAGCCAAGTCATCTCGTCGATGCGACTGCGATTGCTAGAGTCTTCTGCTCCCGGGGGCTGGCGAAGAGGGCTGGCGCAGATTCGCAGCTCAGTCGAGTCTGGTGACGGATTGGAGGAGGCATTCGCAAAGCATGAGAGAGATTTGCCCGATGAGTTGCGATGTTTGTTTCGAGAGTCGTTACGAGTTCCCGACCCGACATATTTTCTGGCGGAAGTACTTCGCTTTCGAGAGCGCTCGAGAGCGGCCTGGCGCTCACTGCTGTCGTTGATCGCGTACCCAACGGCTTTGTTCCTGTTCGCATTGGTAGTCGGTATTGCGTTTAGCTACAGCATGCGGTCGATGGTGGAAACCGACTGGATTGGCAGTTTTGGATTAGCCGGCTTCGATCACATCGATGCGATGATTGAAGACCAGCATCACAGTATCGTTGGCCTTGGTTTTACTTCTCTGTGGGTCATCGTTGTCTTGACCACGGTGTACTTGGTCGGTCCGAGTTGGGCCTGGGTTTCTGTGGTTGGGGGAATGATCGTGGTGGGTAAGCCGCTGCGTTGGCTTAATCTGAGAGAGTTGGTGCATCGCTACTACTTGTTCCTTGAACAAGGCGTTGATCCGGCCGACGTGGCTCCGACGGTAGCAAGGAGCTTTTCCGATAGCAGCCAGTCTGTCGTCGCTCGCGCGGTTGCAAAGCGAGTTGAGTCGGGGGTTCCTCTTGGGCGAGCACTCGGGAATTCCATGTTGGCTGATGGACTCTGTCGGCCGACGCTCTACTTGCTGGATCACCAGACCCAAGACTTAACCTCTTCGCTTCGCTCAACGTCTGAACTGTTGGGTCGAATCGCGGAGCGTCGTTGCCAAGCGCTGTCCGCCATTTTGCCTCTGTTTCTGCTGATCTTGGTCGGTACGGTGGTATGGAGTGCTCTCACAACATACTACCTGGCTCTTACTCCCCTTTTAACAATGATCTCTTCTTTGGCCTGAGATGGAAATCTACACCGCAAATTGGCTCATCCTTTTCCCGCTGGCATTTAGCTTGTTTGTGGGCATGCGTTTGTCGTGTGGTAGTGTCGATGATGGCCGCCGCTCTTGGACACTGATGGCCGTACAAGCTTTGATGGTCAACAGTTTTGTTATCGCGGGTTTGGCATTTGGAGTGACGGGCAATTGGGCCAGTCTTACATGGCTCTTCTGCGTCGCGGTTTTTGCGTTCGTCTTCTTTTTCAAACGCAGGCGACTTCAACGTAATGCGCTCTACGAAATGTGCATGCAGGTGTCGGAACTGCAGCAGCAACAGCGTTTTATGGGTTACTTGGTCGAAGAAAACGATGGTTGGCTGCGACGTAAGGCTGGTCGAATTCAACGGGACTTAGCAATCGGTAAAGATTGGATCAGTGCTCTCGAGACCCGAGGGATCGCGGTGGGGATCTTTGAGCGCATTCATCTACGGCTGTTCGGTATGTATGGCACTTCCGCTCAGGCGACGCGCGGAGACGCACCGAATTCGGGCACAAGAGTCTCAGTGTCGCCGCTTCAGATCGAAGCCGAAGCGGAGCGGATGTTCGGTCGTTTGATGATGTTTGCCTGGGGGATTCTTGTGTTTCCGATTGTTGCCTTGGTCATGACATTTATCGTTCCAACATTCAAGGTGATGTTCGAAGAATTTGGGTTGTCATTGCCAAAGGTGACCCAGTGGATGATTGCCGTGGCTGATTTTTCTGCAAACCCGCTGGTCAACCTCTTGTTGATTGGCATTCCTGCTTTGCTTACCGCTTGCGTGATGATTGGGATCTTGGCCTGGATTTTCCCAACTGTCTTGCGGTTACGCATGTTTCGTTGGCTCTCGGGAGACTATCTCAAGACGGCTGGTTTTTATACGCTTTCCAAAGTTTTATCACGCGAGTCGGAGATGGTGACAGCGTTTCAGCGTACGGCTGAGGTGCTGCCATTGCCGAGTCTCAGCGATGGATACCGTCGTGCTGCGGTTGGCATAGAAAGTGGGCAGTCCGTTTCAAATGCGCTGCGCTCTTCTGGGCTGCTCGATCAGCGAGAGCTAGCCGTCTTCGACAAGTCGCAAGAGATCGCGGGTCCGGAAGACGCAACCGTGGACTCAATGTCGTTAGCGCAGGAGCCGGTTTGGGGTTTGCAGCAATACAGCGTCTATCGCATTGAGCGGATGTTGAACCGATACTCGAAGTTAGTTCAGTTTGCGGTGTTCGCGCTGACGATCTTTTTCGGAGTCGTTGTCGCTGTTGTTGCGGTCGGTTTGATCGGCGCGCTCGTGACGATGATATCATCGCTTGCTTAACTGTTTGTTTAAGATGTTCTTCTACTGATTTACACTATGTTTTCACACGAACTAGCCAAGACGACGCAGCCGGTTTTGCCACCGCGCAAGCCGCGTATTCAGATGCGCCTTGGGGTGACGACGACGGAGGCGATAATCTCCGCTCTCCTGCTCGGCTTGACTGTGGCCGCCGCAGGTAAGTTCGCCAGCATGACTCATGAGGGACTTCGCGAACGGGAGCTGAGTGCGCGGATCGATTGGGAATTAGTCAACGCACGTGAGCGAATTGGCAGTTGGTCTCCGACTGAAGTGACGGAGCCGAACGTAGAGAGTGTGGCTTTTTCTGCGCACTTAAAAGAACACTTTGACGAGCTGGCTTGGCAGGCGGAAGTCGAAAAGGTGGAGACTCCGCTTGCTGCCCTACAAGTGCGGCTATCTTTGACTGCAACCCGAAAGTCACAGGCTATTCGGCCTGCGGATTTGACCTTCTGGGTTCCGCTCAAGGATCCAGCGAAGCGGAGCCCGGCAGAGTCACAGCAGGATGAGGAAGAGAACTCCGAAGCGCGAGTGTCCGAAGAAGGGCCGGTCAAAGGCGAAGAAAATTCTGGCGAAGTCGATGAAGATTCGACCTCCGAATCGGACGGAGGATGCGATGAGTAGCAGCCCTCGACTCGGGGAAGAAGATCGAGCACTCGGGCGTCGAGCATGTCGAGCTGGATCCTGGAGTTCGCTCAAGTCGAACCGAACGGGTTTCGGACTGTTGCACACGGTGTTGTTGATGGTGGTGCTGGGACTGCTGATGAGCCTGACCGCAATTGTGCTTGGTAAGTCGTTTCAGACTTATCAAGCAACGTTGACGCACTTTCAAACAGTCCACCGCTTACGACGGGCGAGTGATCGGTGGCGTAGTGACGTGCATCGGGCGGACTCCGTCGAGGTCGATGGCGATCTTCTGAGGTTGAATTTGCCGATCCGGGGTGAAGTGGTCTACAGGCTCGATGAAGGAGATCTCGAACGCAGTTTTGGGAGTGATGATCGAAGTGATGGGAATGGTACTCTCGGTCCCGCTACGCAAAAGTGGAAGATGCCTGCCACGACTCAAATCAGCTGGGAACTACGCGATGCGGAGGGCGAGGAGCAGCGATTTCCTCTCTTGGTTGCGACATTGAGTTTTGACCCGGAATCGAAGACAGCCAAGGGATCGGATCCGTCAAGATCTAGAACTGAAAGCGCTCTTGGACTTGGTGAGATCTCGTGGATCGCTCGCGTAGGAGTCGACAAACGTATTGCGGCTTTGGGAAAGACATCATCAGCGAAAGCAACGAAGCCGTCGGAACCGGCTGATTCGCCTGAACCGACCGAGCGGATTGAGCCGGCAGTCGAGGAGCCGACGTTATGAAAGTTCCTCAGACTTCACTGTGGGCAAATTCAATACGCGATATAGCGTCGCCGGACTCTCGCCGGGCGGCGACGTTGGTTGCAGTGCTTATCGTGATGATGATTGTCGGTCTGCTCACGGCACAATCGGTCCGGACGATGGTTGCGATTCGCCAAGGCGATCAGCAGAGGGCACAGCTCCGGCAAGCCCGCGAACTCGTTGAACTCGCGCGCCACACGCTCGAGAATGGCGACGAATCCGTGCCGTTGAATTCGTTCGAGATTCCATTGCCAGGTGGCGAGTCAGCGAAGATCGAATTTGAGAGTTCGAGTCGGAGCGGAGCGGCCGGATCTACGGCAGACCAGAAGACACCTATTCAGGAAGTAACACGGATCGTTGCACGCTACCGAGCGTCGCCTGAACGAGAATTTGTTGCAACGCAGACCCTGACGAATCAAACAGAAGCACAGGAGTCCATTGATGACTAAGCAGCCAGATATTCAGCACTGTTGCTCCCGAGGGCAATTGAAGCCCATACGTACTGCGCGTAAGCGATTCGGTTTTACGTTGGTCGAGCTCTTGGTCGTTGTGGCCATTATTGGCATTCTCGTTGGGCTGCTATTGCCTGCCGTGCAAGCCGCCCGTGAAGCCGCCCGGCGTACGCAGTGCTCGATGAATCTGATGCAATTTGGAGTCGCGCTCCAGAACTACGAATTTGCGCATCAATGTCTGCCTCCGGGAACAGTTAATGCGACGAGCCCGATTGTGCACTTACCCGTCGGGTTTCATCACAGCTGGATTGTTCAGATTTTGCCGTACGTCGAACAGCGCGCGGCTTACGAAATGTTGGACCATAGCAAGTCAATTTATGATCGCGCCAACGCGGCGGTCCGAGGTCACGGATTTAGAATACTGCAGTGCCCTTCAAGCCCGATGGGTGTCGGTGGTCCCTACACTAGCTACGCTGGCATTCACGACAGTCGCGAAGTACCGATCGCAGAAGATAACAATGGCGTCTTTATTTTGAATCGATCCATCCGGTATGACGACATTTTTGATGGGTCTTCAAACACCATCTTTGTAGGCGAGAAGATTCCGGACGAAACAGACCTTGGTTGGAGTAGCGGTACGCGGGCCAGTCTGCGGAATATGGGCAGCCCCTTTGGACTGAACAAACCCATGGCTGGTCCTTCGTTGCCGCCGGGCTTCGTTGGCGGCTTCGGGGGGGAGTCGGTCGGCTACGGCATGGAGGGATACGATATGGATGACATGTACATGGAGGACCTTTCCATTGAGCCTGATGAATTTGAAATCGTAAGGCAAAAGGAAAGCAAGTTCATGGGCGGTGGAACCATAAAGATATTGCAGACTGAGCCCGAAACGTGGCTGCAAATTAAGGACCTTCCCGAAGTCATCCCCTCGGTGCCTAACAAGGGCTCCGATGTTGGAGGTCTGGCGAGTTACCATACCGGGGGATGCAACGTCTTAATTGGTGACGGCTCCGTGCAGTTCCTGAGCGACAACATGGATCCGAATGTGCGACAACAACTGGGCAATCGGGCAGACGGCACGCTCATCCCAGGATTGGGTTTTTAGACCTATTTCAGGTCGGTTCGAAGCAGGCGAATGCCAGTCAGAGGTCTTCTCAATGGTTGACAGAGAACAGCTTGATCCGGGAGTAGGCTCCGGTTCCGAAGCGGCTTACGAGTTTGGAAAAGCGGACAAGCCCAGTGTAAATCGACACCCACTGAACATTGCTTTCTTGTTTCACGTTCTCAGTGCGAGTGCCATTCTTGCGGCCTGTTTAAGACTGTCTGTTGGGGCTTTGGTCACGCGAGAAGCGGCAGAACGCTTTTTCATAGGAGGCGTTACTGTCGGGTTCGTGATCGGGACTGGGCTGGGTTTTTACTATTTTCGATCGAAATCTTACGGGTTCTTTTGCGCGCTGGCCGGAGTTGTGGTAGGGGGGGTGGCAGGACTGCTGGCACTTATTCGCGGCGATTACTTCATGGAAGTCATGGGGCTCGCGTTTATTGGCAGTTGGATACTGGTGCTCGCCATGTTGCTGGCAGCAAGATGGCGAACCACCGATCCGGTGTAACGTTTTGCTCAAAGGTGTTCTGCTCTATGCGTTCAGTGGCACCTTAGGGCTGTCTGCGACGTTGACCCAGACGTGCACGTGTGGGGCACCACGGAAATGCCAGACGAAAGAGGGGCCCTCGACACGCCAGTTGTCCCAAACTTTGTCTTTGCCTATGTCCTGATCAGTGAAGAAAGATAAATGGCATGCATCGAGACCGCCTTGCGCCTCGAGGCACTTTAAAGCTTCTTGTTGGTCCGACTTTCGAAACGGTTCAATGAGCATGGATAGCACGCGTTGCATTTGTTCTTTTTGGTCGCCTGCTAGTTCCGTAAGGGGAATACCCGTGAGTCCATTTCCGCTCCGGAATTGGACTTGAGATTCTTGTGGCGTCTTGGCAACTTCGGCCAGCTTGCGTTGTTTGCCATCGAGCATTTCATAGACTTTGTTGGCTTCCAACGCCTGCTTCCAAAAAACGTTGCCGTAGTGGTCGGCCTCTTCTTCATCGCCGCCTGGTGCGTGGCCATAAAAGATAGGACCGCCGAAGGCCACGTGGTCCGCCGAGTTGCCGTCGCAGCGTAGAGTCATGTGTCGTCCGGTGAGGACAAATTCGAAATGATCTTCGTCAGGTTGACCGAAGATGGCGATACTCTGTTCTTCGCCGAATCCGCCGCAATCGTCTTCGAGTTGCTTGTCGAAGCTCTCATGCCATTCCGGATTGATGATACCTTCGAACACGTTGCGGATGATGTCTCGTTGTTCATGACTGTAGAACTCGCTGTTCACCTCCTGATTGTTGATCTGCCAGTTAGGAGAAACCCTGGAACGGAGAAGCCCTCGTTTGGAATCCATGTGATCCCATGGCAAGCAGATAGCTTCCTTTTGTTTGGGGCTGAGGGACTCATAAAGCACTTTGACGAAGGACTCAGCAGACTGGCTGGTTGCGGCCTTTTCAGATCCGCTGGCAACGACTCTTGGAAGTACGGAAGCGGCGGCGACAGTAGCGGCGGAATGTTGAATGAACTTTCGACGATTGCTTGGTAACTTACGATTCATAGTTCGACTCCACTGGGAAGGGCAGGGTGGTCAATAGTTGGATCGGGTGAAGCGATCCAAGTTGAGCCTAGCAGAGTTGGTGGAGGTGTGTCAAAAATTTGGCAGATTGTCGTGGCTGATCGCCGTGTGGGGCTCAGAGTCGTCTCGTCGGGCGGTCGATTCTCTTCTAACATGCCGCTATGAATGCACCATCGATCGAACAACGACTTTCCGACTCTCACGCGTGGCTGAGTTCACTGGGCCCAGAGGCTGAGCAGGATCTTATTCGGCTTGCCAATCAGAACTCCGGATCAAGCCATCTCAGTGGTCTCCACAAAATGGCGGATATGCTTGTGGAGTGGATGGACTTCGAGTCTGACGGTGCGTCCATCAAAGCTTCGCGAGTTGACTTGCCCGAACGAACTTTGGTGTCAGATCTTGGAACGGTTGATTCCATTTCAACGGGTCCCATTCTGCGTTGGGACGCAAGGCCGGAATGCGCTCGTCGAGTTCTATTGGTGATCCACTACGACACAGTGTTCGGGCAGGATCATTCTTTTCAAAGTTGTACGAAAATCGCTGACGACAAACTGAATGGACCGGGTGTTGCGGACGCGAAGGGCGGCATCGTCGTCCTGCGAAATGCGATCCGAGCCGCAGAGCACTTTGGGTTGGTTGATCCAATTGGCTGGACTGTCCTGTTGAACCCAGATGAAGAGGTGGGTTCGCTGAATTCGACAGAGTACTTGCAGAGCATTGCCGGCGATTTTGATTTTGGACTTCTGTTTGAACCTTCTTTGCCGACAGGAGAATTGGTGGCGGAGCGGAAGGGATCTGGCAATTTCGACATTGTTGTGCGCGGGCGTTCGGCGCACGCAGGCCGCCATTTCGAAGAAGGGCGTAACGCAGTGGCTCTGTTAAGTCAGATATTTGTGGAATTGGATGCATTAAATCGAGAACTCGAGGGCTGTACAGTCAATGTGGGGCAATTTCGTGGTGGAGGTGCGGTAAACGTGGTTCCAGCCTTGGCCGTGGGTCGATTGAATATCCGAGTCAAAGACGATCCAACGGTCGAGAGAGTCAGTGCCCGCGTCGAGCAGATCGTGGAGCAGGCGAACCAATTAGACGGATTCGAAGTCGAGTTGTACGGTGGAATGACTTCGCCCCCCAAGACTCGCACTCCAGGCATGTCTCGATTGATGGAAGTCATCGAAGACACGATCCGCCGCGACACTGGGCACCAGGTAAGCTGGCGTTCGACGGGGGGCGTCTGCGATGGGAACAAGCTGGCGGCAGCCGGGTTGCCCAACATCGATACTCTAGGCCCCGCTGGTGGTGGCTTGCACAGTTCTGATGAGTGGGTACAAGTGTCGTCATTGACCGTGAAAGCCAAAATCATCACGTCGTTGCTCGCGCGATTTGCCAACGACGAGTATCCTCAGCTCGCAAGAAAGTAATGGGTCATGACTCAATCTCAACCACACTTACTCGCAGATCAATTGCGAGCCGATCCAAGAGTTGCCGAGGCGGAGAAGCTCCTGCAAGAGGCTTTGGCTGAATATGCCGGCAAATTGCAAGGCTGCAGTGCTGCGAAGCCCGAACTCCAGGGGGACTATGATTCCATGCTCGCTCGCTTGGCAGCAGCGCGTGGCGGAGCGACGTACTTTCCTTATCTATCTAGCGGGCTCGGCAATGGTCCGTGGGTCGAGCTTGCTGACGGTAGTGTGAAGCTGGACTTTATTACTGGTATTGGAGTGCATGGCCTTGGCCATAGTCATCCGAAGCTATTGACGGCTGGAGTGCGTTCGGCGCTCGAAGACACCGTTATGCAGGGCAACCTTCAGCAACACCGACCTTCGGTCGACATGTGCGAACGCTTGGTTTCGATGAGCCAGGTTCAAGGAGCTTCGCTAGCCCATTGCCTTCTAACAACAAGTGGAGCGATGGCCAATGAGAACGCGTTGAAGATCGCGTTTCACAATCGAGATGGAGCGGATCGCGTTTTGACTTTGGATAATTGTTTCGCTGGCCGCACGATTGCTATGGCTCAGTTGACAGATCGTCCTACGTACCGTCAGGGGCTGCCAACGGCATTGGCTGTGGACTATTTGCCTCCCGCGGATCCGGAAAATTCTCTTGAGTCTCAAGAGCGGTCTTTGGCAGCTTTGGACAAGCTGTTGAAACGGCATCCGGGAAAATACGCAGCGCTGTGGTTGGAGCTTGTCGCGGGTGAAGGCGGTTACTACGCGGGTTGCACCGAGTACTTTGAGAAATTGATCGCTCGGGCAAAGGAAGACAACGTGCTGATCATTTTCGATGAGGTGCAGACGTTTGGCCGCCTCAGTCAGCCATTCGCTTTTCAACACTTTAAGCTCGACGCGCACGCCGACATCGTGACGATCGGCAAGATCTCTCAGCTCTGCGCTACCTTGTACCAAGCCGAATTGCAGCCCAAAGGGCCACTGTTGAGCCAGACGTTCACGGCGGCGAGTAGCTCCTTAGAGGCTTCGTTGGTTGTTCTGGATGAAATGGAGGCGACGGGTTGTTACGGCGTCGATGGTCAGAACATGGTGCGTCACGAGTATTTTTCGGAGCAACTGTCAGCACTCGAGAAGAAGCACCCCGGGAAACTCTCTGGTCCCCATGGTTGTGGCATGATGGTTGCGTTGACTCCAGGCGACGGTTCGGCGGACGCTGCGAAGGCTCTGGTGCACGCGTTGTACGAAGAGGGACTGATGAGCTTTGTTGCGGGCGGAAATCCGGCCCGAGTTCGATTTCTACCACCGCCTGCGGTGACGACTAAAGAGCATATCGATGCGGCTATCGAAATTATGGATCGCGTTTTCGCAACGTTGTAGGCTGGCATCTGATCGCAGCGTTTGTGGACTGCTTGCAATACCCGTTGCCGCGTCTTAAGGAGACAGAATTGGAAATCGTAAGAGCTGTTCAACTAGAAGATCTGGATCAGTTGTGGGATCTCATCACGAGTGCTACCTATGGACTGACTACTCTTCAGATCACGAAAGAGCAGTTGAGCGAGCGAGTCGAGCTTTCAAACTTCGCTTTCACTCGCAAGACGGAAAAGGCAAGCGGTGAGCCCTATGTCTTAGTGATGGAAGACACGACGCTAGGGAAGCTCGTTGGTTTGTCCTGCATTTTCAGTAAGACAGGCGGCTACGAGCCTTTTTACAGCTACCGTCGCGTGCAGGAAACGAATCACTGCGAGCTGCTCGACAAGTCCCAGGTGGTCGAGTCGCTTCAGTTAGAAACGATTCACGATGGTCCCACCGAGATTGGCAGCCTGTTCTTGTCGCCCGAATATCGCGGAAAAGGACGAGGGCGTTTACTGAGTCTTTCGCGTTTCATGTTCATCGCGGGGCATCCCAACCGATTTGCAGACAAGGTGATTGCGGAGATGCGCGGCGTGATGACGGAGGGAGGCGATTGTCCGTTTTGGGAGGCGATTGGCCGTCACTTTTTCGACATGGACTTCCCGCAAGCGGATAGCCTTTCGACGGTGAATAAAAAGTTCATTGAAGACCTCATGCCGAAGTATCCAATCTATACCAGCATGCTACCTCCGGAGGCGATTGCGATCCTTGGCGACGTGCATCCGAACACGAAACCGGCATTAGTCATGCTGGAGGCGGAGGGTTTTGAGAAGATCAATCTAATCGATATCTTCGATGGTGGACCGGTCGTTCAATGTGAACGGGATCAGATCAATGCGGTGCAACGAACCGTAGAAACCAAGGTTGCGAAAGTTTCCGAAGAGGTGAACGGACAGCGTGTCATTTTGAGTTCGCAGTCGGGCGGGTTCCGCGCGTTGATTGGGGAAGCCGAACTCACTGAAGAGGGGCTGGTGATTGGTCAGGTTACCGCACCGCTTCTTCAGTTGAAGGTCGGAGATCCGGTCCGAATGCTGACTCTGCATCCGTAAGTCGCAGTTCGCGTGGGTCTTCATTTTCATAATAGTGCCAGCAGATCGATGGGCTTCAAGAGGCTTTAGAACATGAGTATGCCGATGCAGGGTCGACAGTGGATCGACGGCCAGTGGGTCGAAGGGCAGGGCCAAGAATGGGAACGTCGTTCACCGAGCACTGGTGAGCCGGTGTGGTCTGGTCGAGTTGCGAGTACTGGGCAGGTGGCAAGCGCGATTGGTGCGGCTCGGGCTGCCTTTCCGGCTTGGGCAGACACGGAGTTGGAAGAGCGTATTGAAGTCTGCAAGAATTTCGCGGAAGTCCTCAGGCAACGCGGCGAGGAACTAGCGGTCTTGATTGCCCAGGAAAATGGCAAGCCGCTTTGGGAGGCTCGCACGGAAGTTGGAGCTTCTACGGCCAAAGTTGCAAACTCAATCGACTCCATTCATGAGCGAAGGTGGACCACGACAGACCAACTCGGAGACTTTCGCGCGGTGACGCGATATATCCCCCATGGTGTGATGTTCGTGATTGGCCCGTTCAACTTTCCTTCGCATGTGCCCGGTGGGCACATCATTCCGGCGCTGCTCGCTGGTAATACGCTGGTATTCAAGCCGAGCGAGTTTGTACCAGCCGTCGGCCAATGGTTGTGCGAGGCGTGGGATGCCGTGGGCTTACCGGCCGGCGTTCTCAATCTCGTTCAAGGGTCGGGCGAAGTGGGGAAGGTCGCCGTCGAGTCTGCGGAAGTGGATGGTGTACTTTTTACCGGCAGTCGCAGAGTTGGGACGCTGTTGCACGAGCAGATGGCTGGACAGCCACATCGAGTGCTGGCGTTAGAGATGGGGGGCAATAACCCGCTTGTTGTTCACAATACAAGTGACATTGAGGGCGCGGCGATCACGACGATCCTGTCTGCCTTCATTACATCCGGTCAGCGGTGCACGTGTTCACGGCGGTTGATCGTCACGGGCGACAACTATGAACCACTGGTCGAGAAACTTGTAGAGTTCATTCCGCAAATTCAAGTCGGTTTGTCTTTGGATGAGCCGCAGCCTTTCATGGGACCGTTGATTCACGAGGCGGCCGCGACGCAGTTACTCGAAGCGCAGGAGTCTTACCGCTCGGCTGGTTCGAAGGTCCTGGTCGAGATGCAGAAGCTCGATGGGTGCGCTTCGCTGTTGACGCCTTCGTTGGTCGAAATTGGGGAGAAGCAAGAAGTTGACGATTGCGAATTCTTTGGACCTCTACTCACGGTTCGCAAGGCGGCTGATTTGGATGAAGCCATAGCAGTTGCTAGTGACACTGAGTACGGATTGTCAGCTGGGTTCTTTGGTGATGAGGCAGCCGACTTTCAGCACTTTGTACGGCGTGTTCGAGCCGGTGTGGTGAATTGGAATCGGCAGACAACGGGTGCCAGTGGGCGTCTTCCTTTTGGAGGTGCCGGGATGAGTGGGAATCATCACCCGAGTGGATTTCACGCAGCCGACTATTGTTCTTTTCCCATGGCCTCGCTGGAAAGTGAAACTCTGAGCGAATCCAAAAAAGCGACTCCGGGACTTGGGTTTACCCGTAATGCGAATTGAAGCCAACATTGATGCTTTGGTAGGTCCCACTCATCACTACGGTGGAATTGGAGTCGGCAATGTGGCCTCGCTGTCGCACGCGAATCAGGCGAGTCGACCTCGCGATGCTGCGCTGGAGGGGTTGGCAAAAGCCGAACAAGTCTCGGGATTGGGGATTCCGCAATTTATTTGGCTTCCACCTCGCCGGCCACGACTCGACTTTCTAACGCAGCTTGGATTTGAGGGACTTGAGCAGACTTCGGCAGGTCGGGCGGTGGATCCAGCGGCAATGCGCAATGGTTTGCAACACGCGTTCGAAGTAGCGCCTCGAGCACTTTCCGCAGCGTTCAGTAGCGCGTTCATGTGGGCGGCGAATTCTGGGACGTTCACACCGGACGTCGATGCACGCGATGGGAACAATCATTTTACACCAGCCAATTTGGTAAGCAGTTGGCATCGGGCGTCCGAAGCTGAGGAGAGGTGGAGTGACGCTCGAGCCCTGTGGGGCCCAGCGTCAGCGGAAGGCTCCGTCGACTCAGTCGTTCATGCGCCGCTGCCAGCGAGTGTTCCACTACGCGACGAGGGAGCCGCAAATCACATGCGGTTGTCGGGTGACTCAGGCATGGCCGGACTTCATGTTTTTGTGCATGGCTGGGATGAGGACACGGCGGATTCAACAAGCTCCTTTTTTCCACGGCATACTCGCGCCGCATCCGAAGTGTTAAGTCGCTTACATAAGCTTGATGACAGAGATACGTTTTTTCTTCAGCAACATCCGGCCGCGATTTCGGCTGGGGTTTTTCATAACGATGTGATTGCGACGAGTCACCGGAACTTGCTGCTGCATCACCAGTTCGCCTTTGGAGAGTCTGAAGAAACGCACGGGAGTTTGGCGAGGCTGGAAGAACGATTCCGCGAAAGGTGCGGCCAGGAGCTAATTCGCATTTGTATTACCGAAGATGATTTTTCGCTCGAAGAAGCTGTCCAGAGTTACTTCTTCAACAGCCAGTTATTGACGCCTGGCTCAAGTTCTCCGGTCACCTCGTCGTTAGGTCCTGCGGTGTCCCGGATGGACGGCTCGGATCGGCCAATGATCATGCTTTGTCCTGCCCAATGCGAGAGGATCGCGCCGGTGAAGTTGACGATTGATCGGCTGATTGCGGCCCCCAACAATCCGATTTGTCGGGTCATTTTTGTTTCGCTGGACCAAAGCATGGCTAATGGAGGCGGTCCCGCATGTTTGAGGCTGCGAGTGCCGTTGGATACAACGCGTTTAGCCATAATGGGTAGGGAGGTTCAGGGCAATTGCTTGGTGGCTAATGCCGCGAATCTTGACAGAATTCGGCAGGCGGTTGAAGGTTACTACCCGGAGGAACTGACTCTAGCAGGCCTCACAGAGCCGGCAGTCGTGGAAGCGGCGGAAGAGGCGTGGCGTGAACTACAGCGGCTTTCTACGACGGTCTTATAGTCTTGGAAATCACGGCTCCCCTGGACTTGTGGGCCGAAGCGACTACTCTTGACTTTCCTGAAATCTTGGTCGTTTTGGGGGAGAGGTCTCCTCGTACCCGAACCATTTCGACCGGGATTCGGTACTTTTCAAAGTCGCGTCTTAGCGGCGTTGCTCGGCATTTCAACCGAGCCGACTAGACGTTGTTTGTGGGAAGCCCAAGTTTGGAGTCCTGCAAATCGGGACCTTTCAGGTTCCGTCTGGATTTGACCTTATCACTAATTTGATCCTCTCTATTTGTAAGCGTTGGTCTTTGGAATGAGCACTGGCGAACTCAATTCTGTGGCAACCTCGAGCCCGTTTTTAAGCGATTCATCGGCGCGACGCGGCATGAAGTGGTCGGCTACCCGGAAGTGTCTCGTAGCGATGCTTGCGTCGTTTGCGTTTTTGTGCGGCGACTTTCGACAAGCAGTCGCCGAGGGGCTAGAGCTGCAGTCAGTGGTTCGCGTGCCTCACAGTCGGAACAGCCCCGGCGGAGTCCTGGTACTGCAGGCAACGCTGTTCAATAAGACCGACACTGTGCGTGAAGGTACTTTGGTGTCGACGGTCGACGGAGTGCAGACGGATCAGAGCGCGCGGCGAGTCACCGTTGGCCCTAGGAGCTCAGCAAAAACTGATTTGGTCGTACCGGTTCCGGAGTCGATCGTCGGGAAGGAAATTGTCGAGATCAAGACAATTCTCTATTCGCGTTCTGGCGGCGCCGAAGTTATCGAAACGAATAATGGACGGCCCGAAGAGTATACTTTCAACTTGGCTCCAGAGGCGATTTCAAGTTTTGCAGCGTTGTTCATGGATCCCGAGCCGGCGCCGGTTCCGCCCTTTGTTTGGCCGCAACCAAGCCCGTCGATGTCCTATGAATATGCGATCGCTTCTCGAGTGGATTCGGGGAACTCTCGTCGGGTGGCCAATTTTGCCGAGCGTGAACTACCGCTCAGTTTTTCTGACTGGGAGTCGATCGATACTGCGATGATTGCCAACCGATATGTGTTGGAAGACGCAGCGTTCGTCGAGGGCCTAAAGAAGTTCATTACGGGCGGTGGCAAGGCTTGGGTAATGCTAGACCGTGTTCCAAGCGAGTTATTGCGCCCGTTGTTGGATCCAGACCAGTTGTGCGAAACGGTGGACTCGGTGGAATTGAATGAGTTCGTCGTGGAGGTCATTGGGGGCGAATCACCGCTGTCAGAAGCCGACCGCACCGCGTATTCGATAGCGCCGATCAGGATGAAGCGAGTCTTCCAACATGGGGGGCAAGTTTCCCATCGAGTCGATGGTTGGCCAATCGCAATTTGGATGCCGATTGGTTACGGGCAATTGCTGATTACGACGCTGGATCCCGCAGGTTGGGTGAAGGTCCGCGAGAATCAGATTGTCGACAAGAAGTTCGACACTCGGTTTGAATCGCAGGTTTGGGCGGGCGTGGTAGCGGAAGACGTCAACTCGAAGACATTGGATAAGCCACTAGCGGTTGAAACCGAGTATCCGTTGAAACAAATGGGGAATCCGGTTGTTCCCAAGAGTTGGGTAGCGGCCGCGTTGAGCTGTTTTTGCATCCTGCTCGCCGCCTTGGGAGGCTGGCGAATATTCGCTGGTGACCTGAGTCTTCTTGGGGTGATCGCTCCGGTGGTGGCTCTCTGTGTTGCGATCGGTCTTGTTGTTGCCTCGACGTTTGTGCGCGGGGACCAACAAGAGAGCGTTGCCAAGCTGCAGGTTATTCAGGTCAGTGAGGATGGGTCTACCGCGCTAGTTCGCGAGAGCTCCGCCGTGTATTTGCAGGGTGCAGCGGACATGCGTTTGCAGGGGCCGATCGATGGGCGAGCCGAGTTGACTGGGCCGATGGAGTCTGGAATCCGGCGTTTCGAAATTACTGATTTCCAGAATTGGGAACTGACCAACACGGCCTGGCCTGCCGGTATCTGGCGTTACTCAAGCGAATACACACTTCCCTGTGAGCAACTTGCAGTGAATGCATCGTTCACCGAAACAGGCTTGGACATTGAAGTACCCACATTACCGGGTGGCTTTCAGGACGCAGTACTGAACTACAGCTTGGGTAGGCCGATGATTTGTCGTCCTTCCGGCGATCAGTTTGTGGTAAACGCTGATCAGCCCCCCGCGGGAGAACGGTGGATTGAGGGGACATTAATCAGTACAGAGCAGCAGCGTCGACTCGAGATTTACCAGCAGTTCTTTACCCCGAACGATCGGGTGAAGGGACTCGGTAAAGTTCTTTATGGTTGGACGAGTCCATGGGATGGCGGGCCGAATTGGTCGAAAGACTTGCAAACCAAAGGGTCCGCACTTGTCGCATTGCCGGTGAAACTGAATCGACCGGTCAAGGGACAGAAATTCGTGGTACCACATGGCTTGGTCAGAGTGCAGACTGACCAAAGCGAGATTGGATCCACGTTCGCATTCAGTGATGTGACCGGGACTTGGGCGGCGGATCTCACGATGGCGGTTGCGGCGAGAGTTCAAATTGTCCTTCCGCAAGAAGTACTGCCTTTTAAAGCGGATGTGGTCAATCTAGAGCTTGATATCAAAGCGCCTCAGCGAGCCGTCAAGGTATCGATCCTAACGGAGTCTGGGCCCGTTGAGATTGCAGACTTGAATAGTCCATCCATACCTTGGTCAGGTGCGGTGACGGATCCTAAAGTGTTGCAAGACGCTGAAGACGGTGTCTTGAATGTACTTATTGATGTGGGTGAGAAAACCAACGCTGGCGGTAGTTCTTCGAGCGTCGTCTCCTGGAACATAGAGAATTTCCAAGCCAGTTTCCGCGGTGAAGTCAGCGGTGAATAGCCTACAAATTGATTGATGATGCTTGCATTCGTCTCTCGAAGATTCGAGGCAAGATCCGGTGGCAATATGTCACCCTTACGTTTCCCTTCAAGCGTTTGAAAAGCGATTGTAATGTCGAGCGAAGAATACGTAGTTCATACTGAAAACCTCACCAAGCGCTATGGCGAATTTACAGCGCTAGAGGATTTGTCGATCCATGTTAAACGTGGCGAAATCCTTGGGTTCATTGGACCGAATGGTGCGGGGAAGACCACGACCATTAAGATCCTTGTTGGGCTCTCTCGTGCAACGGAAGGTATTGCCAGGATTGCTGGTGTTGATTGCAGCGACAATGCAGCCAAGATCAAGCATTTGGTCGGCTATATGCCTGACAAATTCGGATCGTATGACAACATGCGAGTCCGCGAATACTTGGATTTTTTCGGCGCTGTGTTTGGCATTAAGGGGGCGGCTCGACAAAAGCGCATTGAAGAGGTGATGGAGGTCACCAACTCGGGCTACATGCAGGATAAGTTTGTGGAGAGTTTGTCGCACGGGATGCAGCAACGAGTCGGCATCGCGCGAACGCTGCTCCATGACCCTGAGGTATTGATCTTCGACGAGCCAGCGAACGGCTTGGATCCGAAGGCTCGCATCGAAATGCGGGAAATCTTGCTGCGTCTTGCCGCGGAAGGCAAAACGCTGATCGTGACGAGCCACATTCTTCCTGAACTGGCACGTATCTGTGACACGGTCGCAATTGTGACCGGCGGCAAGCTGCAGGCCTTTGGGCAGTTAGATGAAGTGATGAAGGATCTGTGCCCGATGCGTAGCTTCGAGGTGCAATTGATCGCGGAGGACGACTTGGACACTGCGACCAAAGTCATTCAGCAGCACGTTGGCGAAGATCAAAAGGATTCGATCGACGTTTCACGTCAGGAGAAGACAATCCGCTTCCCAACGGCGGACACCGAAGAGGTCTTGTCTGTTGTGCTGAGCAAGCTAGTGAGTGGCGGAGTTTCGGTTGGCCAGTTTCGGGAAGTGGCGGGTGACTTGGAAGATGCCTTCCTGCAAGTCGCGGCAGCCCCGAAGAACTAGGTTGCTTGAACAACTTCTCACGCGAATACACCATCGAGTAAAGAATCGCCCATATGTTTTGGCAAAATCCACTCTTTCAACGAGAGCTGATGGGACGTCTCCGTTCCTGGAAGACGCTGGCCGCCGTTTTGGCTGTAGCGATTGTCAGTAGCGGTCTTGTTCTATTGCGCTGGCCTTCCGACAGCACCATCGATGTCGTTAGCCAAGGGGCGATGCTTGTCTTTCGGCCCTTGGCCTTTGCGTTGACCTTGGCTGTCATGATGTTGGTGCCTGCGTTCCCGGCGACTTCGCTCGTCTCTGAGAGGAAGAAGGGTACGCTGACATTGTTACTCAATTCTCCGACAACACCGATAAGCATTTACTTGGGCAAGTTGCTCAGCAATGTTGCCTTGTCTCTTATTCTCATTTCAGTGAGCCTTCCCGCACTGGCGGCTTGCTTCGCGATGGGCGGCATTTCGGTTCGCGACCATATTGGGCCTTTGGCTCTGGTATTGATCGTGATGTCGGTTCAGTACACGGCGATCGGTCTGTGGATTAGTATTCGTTCATCGACGGCTGATGCGAGTCTAAGGTGGACGTACGCAGCGGTTTTGGCCTTGGCTGTTTTGTCGATGGGCCCGCTGGTTGTTATTGGGAATATGTCCGGTATCACGGCGTCGCTCGCTCGCTGGCTGACAGCCGCCTCGCCCGTATCCGCACTTCAGCAGATTACGGCAACGCAAGCGGCTACGGCTGGTCTCGGAATTAGCACTGGGTGGATCGAGTTTCTCGTTGTCAGTGTGCTTATCACCGTGGCTTTGGGATACGTTACAGTTCGCAAACTCGATCCCATCCTGCTTGATCGTCCACGACCGGTCGGCAAAGTCGTCGGAGTGACAGAGAACAAGAGTTTTCTTCGTCGAATTAGCTACCTGATTGATCCGAATAAGCGAAAGTCGGGCATTCCTGGCTGGCTCAATCCGATCATGGTCAAAGAGTTTCGGACTCGAAAGTTCGGGCGTCTTCACTGGTTGATCCGGTTGGTTGCCATCTGCGCGATCGTCTCGCTGTTGCTTACGGTTGTAGCAGCGACTGGCACGGTGAGCTGGGGTGTAGAACGCATTGCGGGTCCGATCGTTTTGATGCAAGTCGCGTTAATGCTCCTTGTTGGACCGAGTTTAGGAGCGAACTTGATCGCTTCGGAGCTTGAGTCGGGTGGCTGGCAGATTTTGAGGGCCACACCTATTTCACCCATCCGAATCTTCACTGGCAAGATCATGAGTGTGGTCTGGACGATGCTACTCGTCTTATTGGCGACTCTGCCTGGCTACGCCGTGATGAGTTTTATTCAGCCGGCGATGAGCGGGCAGGTCAGTAACGTAATCATCTCGCTCTTGGTGGCGGTCTTTATGGTCGTCGCGATCAGTGCATGTGTCAGTGCTTTTTCTCGAAACTCGGCCGCTGCGACTGCGACAGCTTACGGAGTGTTGCTCTCGCTGTTTGCGGGTACGCTGCTGATCTGGTTGGCACGCGGTCGTCCGTTCGGTCCGATTTTCGTTGAGCGAGTCTTGACGTTGAACCCGGCTGCGGCTGCACTTAGTGAAATGAACTCTCCCGGCTTCGCGTCTTACAATTTGACGCCGTCCGCATGGTGGATGGGTATTGGGATTTCCGTCGTCTGCTTAGTCGTAATGGCGGTTCGAATTTGGAGGCTAACCAAAGCGGATTAGCCAGGATCTAGACTCCGTCCGAGCCTTCATTCCACGTTGAACTAACCATCGCAACAATGCCATGAACTACTCTATCGCCATGCCACGCAAGCTGTTTCATCGAGTTGCTTCGAGTTCATTTGTTTCGGCACATTTTCTGGTAGCTCTTTTGCTCTGTGTAGTAGCTCTCCCACAGGAAGGCTGGGCTCAGCGGAAATCCCCGCGCCGTGACTTGCAAAATCGTTGGGAGTTCATGCCCGA
>JBGCCZ010000175.1:0-4544 GCA_045105035.1 Pirellulaceae bacterium
TCCTCCTGGCATCCCTGCCGCTCCGACGTTTCAATCAGACGCTTCCATGCTGTCTGGCAGGGTCTACGTATAGCAAGTCCGAGTGCCAGCGAGATACACCAGACTTTAGCGAAACCCCCTAAAACCTAGCAAAAAGCCAACACCAAGGTGACTCACCAGCCTCCCCACAAGCCGAAGAAACGCGCCACTGCAGAGCCCCCTTGAGTAGCCTACTCGCAAGCCCTCGCGAAGACTGCGGGTAAACGAACACGACGGCCGAACGAACGCTGTGCGCAAAAAAAGGGCGGCTCGAGAAGAGCCGCCGCCAGAAAATCTCAAATTCAATCGCCACGAGCCCGCAAGAGCTGCCAACCAGCCGTTACACCCGAGCGGCCTCTCTACAAAGCGAGACCACTCGAACCAAGCTCAGCTACTTCACCAAATCACCGATCAGCTTATCGAACTCCGTCCAGTGAACACCGGTGGCAACGACCTTGCCATCACCATCCACAACAATGTTGACTGGCAGCGACAGGAAGCCATTTTCGACAGCCAAGTCGCTTTCCAAGCCGCCTTGCTCATACAGATGCACCCAGGGGTACGACTGCTTACGCAAGAAGGAAACGCCCTGCTGCTCCTCATTGTCGAAGTTAATCCCAACGATCTGGAGCTTCGACTTCGCGTACTTTGCTTGCAGTTCTTTCAACGCTCGCATCTCAGCTTTACATGCTTCGCACCAGGTCGCCCAACCGTGATATATCACAGGACTGCCGCGATATGCGGCTGAGTCAAAGGCTCCACCGCCGAGTCGCTGCGCCTGCAATCGGAACGGCTTTCCGTTCATGCTTAAACGCTTAAGAGCCCCTGCAGCCTTCCGGCCTGCTGGCACGCCTGAAAAGCTCAAACTCGCCTTCCGGTACCAATTCTTTGCATCGTTGGCTTCCCCCGAAAACTCAGCCGAAAGTCCCATTTGAAGCATGGCCTCGGCCGCATCATCGCTGGCCGGATACTTACGAACAAAGTCCTGAAGTCGCTTCAAATAGGCCTCTTGAAGCTCATCATACTTGGCCTTCGGCTGCTGCATTCGCACGTTGTGGTCTGCAGAAATCATTCGGAACACGACGTAGGCGATATCATTCTTCGTGACGTCCACCGAGCCCAACTTGTTCGTGAACGTTTGCAACCGGCTAACGCCAGCAGGATAAGTTCCCGTTTGCGTCGCCGCACTGACGGTGTCCGCAAACTGCTTAATCCAAGTTGTTCGCTCGGCCGCAGTCTCAGACTCGGCAACCAACTTCTCTAGCACGTTGGCACGCTGAGCCTGAAGCTCAGCCGAACCGACACTAGAGGACTCCAGAAGCTTGGCATCTATACCTTGGAGATCCTCGACTAAGCGAGTCATCTTAGCACTCAAGCCGCCTTCGGCCGCATTACTGCTGCTGTTTCCGCGAGGCGTGAACGACGCGGAGAAGAACACTCCACCGTCGCCAACCACGGCTCCCTCGCTAATAGCCATTGGCAAATCGACGATTCGCCAAGCTCCGCCCACATCGATCAAAGTCCCCACCAGCAACTGCTTTGATTTGCCAGCATCATCGACCAACGCCACTACGTTCTCATAGACGATCACGTCCGCCTGAGACCCATCGGTACCCGCTGGAACTAAACCAGGCTTGTCCGCACCAAAGTTGCTCCACTTCGTTTTCGATGTGACGATATTTTGCCCACGAGACCAGTCACCAAACTGCTCTGCCGCGTCGGAAACACGCTGCAGCAGCTTCTGCTGAGTCTCCTTGCCCAGCTTCAGAGCCTTGATTTCTTCAGGCGAAATGAGCAAGCGAGAAAAACGCACGGCATCTCGCTCCGCAGTCGCCGCGACCACTTCGGCCGTTGCCTCTTCGGCAGAAATCGTATCCCAAGAATCGATCTGACCATCTTCGTCTGCATCCTTGCCAGCCCGGAGCCCGCTTGTATTTAGCCAGCGGTACGAGTCAGCGGTACCGTTGAAATCGGAATCCGACTCACGATAGACCTCCACGCCCGCATCAAAGTAGCTCCACTGATCAAGCCGGTTGTCGGCATTGGTGTCGGCAAACCAACGCAGTGGCTGGCCCTCAGCACCCGTAACCCAGAACCCCTTGGCCTTTCCAACGATTTTCTCTTCGATCGCACAGTCCTTGAACTGCTCCCGGGAAACCCGCTCAAAACCGACAGTAGATTGCCGCGGCTCATAAGAAAGGGCCTTCACCAACTGAGGCGAGGGCTCAGCTGCGACACTTCGAGCAACACCTAGAGTGAGGAGACTGCCGATCGTAAGCCCGAAAATAACAACAATTGCGCTCATGCGTACACGCGACATGACCACTCCACTTCAAGGTACGTTTGGGACGGGAATTCGACTTCGAGCAGGGCAGCACCACGGTAACCGGGGGCAATGGGGTTATTGCCACGCCCCACGGTCGGCTTGAAAAGCCGACTAGCCTCACTCGAAACTGGAACATCCAGTTCACTATGGTTAGCAGATACAGAGAGTTTCCCACAAGATCAGCGTCCGAGCCAATTTAGACGAAACCCAAAATCAACTCGCTCCGAGGGCAATCGAAGAGCATCGCCATCGAAGGCACGTTCTACTCAACCGAGCCCTATTTTGGCCGCCCCCTTAAAGTTTTGCCGCCGGCGAACCGATCCAACCCCTTCCGGGCGTCGTCCAGCGTTAACCGACTGACTTCATCCGGTGTCCCAGCAGAGTACTGCTGGAAAAACGCCTTCCGGGAGACCGTGCAATAAAGGTTGACACTGCTCAACCTTTAGATACGATCTTCCGACACTTCGCAGGTGCAAGCCGCGGAGAGTTGTGGGCCGCAATCAAGCTACAATTTGGTCGCGGACCGAGTTGCCCAATAGGGGCGCGTAGCTCAGTTGGTTAGAGCGCGTCGCTGATAACGACGAGGTCCCAGATTCGAATTCTGGCGCGCCCACTTAGTCAGCTCCATGGTTTTGCACGACAGTGCGGGTACATGAGCTGACACTACTTGTTCGAAATTCGATTGCACGCTTCGGCACAGGCTAAAGCAAATCAATTGAATCTCGAGCAAGCCCATGATCGGGGGATTAGCTCAGTTGGGAGAGCGCCTGCTTTGCACGCAGGAGGTCATCGGTTCAAGTCCGTTATCCTCCACTAATCAGTACGTTTTATCGTCCAGGGAATCAAAGGCTTTTCGGTCTCCACAAAACTTCAGTTTTGCCGTTGACCCGCCGCCTGACGACGCATAAAGTACTGCACTCCTGAGACGGGACACCTGTCGCAGGAAACTGATCTTTGACAATTTGGTTGATTGGTAATTGGCATCTAACGCGTTGTTGGTTTGGCTCTTCGAGCTAACCATTCAACGCACACGACGCTGGAGTTGATGATGGCCAGACCTGCAGGCTTGTCTTGTGGGTCGGGTTGATCAACACCAAATTACGAGCGACGAAAGTGCTAACTGCTAGCCGCGGTTAGCGACACTGAAAACCGGCTTGGTTGGTTCGAGTGTCTGCTTTTGGGAATCGAGGTTTTGATTTATCGAAACTTTGTTGCCCTGCAGCATGAGATCGAAGAGTTCGGGATTTCGGTGGTCAAGTTACTAAGGGCGTATGGGGGATGTCTTGGCATTAGAAGGCGATGAAGAGCGTGGAAGTCTGCGAAATGCTCGGGGGAGCTGACAAACAAGTGTTAATCCCGAGATTCTCGAATTAGCTCGTACTGAATACATAGGTACGGGTGGCTAACCCAGGGAACTGAAACATCTAAGTACCTGGAGGAGAAGAAAGAAAAATCGATTCCGTCAGTAGCGGCGAGCGAAATCGGAATAGCCCAAACCGCAAGGGTTTCCCGAGCGGGGTTGTAGGGTCTTTCATTGTGGAGTTACAAAATTCTGGCTAGAGGAAGTGTCCTGGATACGGCACACCACAGAGGGTGACAGTCCCGTACTCGAAAGCTTTGAATCTCCCGAAAGATACCTGAGTAGGTCGGAGCACGTGAAACTCCGACTGAATCCACGGAGACCATTCCGTAAGGCTAAATACTCTCTAATGACCGATAGCGAACTAAGTAGAGCGATCGAAAGGTGAGAAGAACCCCGGCTAGGGGAGGACACTGAACCTGAAACCATACAGCCTACAAGCGGTCGGAGCACGATTTAACGTGTGACGGCGTGCCTTTAGCAAAATGATCCGGCGAGTTACCGTCTATGGCTCGGTTAAGCCTCTCAGGGGCGTAGCCACAGAGAAATCGAGTCTTAATAGGGCGAATTGTCATAGGTGGTAGACGCGAAACCTGGTGATCTACCCATGGGCAGGTTGAAGTTGGGATAGTCTCCCAATGGAGGACCGAACCAGTACATGTTGAAAAATGTTTGGATGACCTGTGGGTAGGGGTGAAAGGCCAATCAAACCAGGAGATAGCTCGTACTCCCCGAAATGCATTTAGGTGCAGCGTCGTTAAGAGTGTCATGGAGGTAGAGCTACCAATAGGGCTAGGGGGCTTCACCGCCTACCAACCCCTGATGAACTCCGAATGCCAT
>JBGCCZ010000176.1:0-15424 GCA_045105035.1 Pirellulaceae bacterium
CGAGGAGAAGTCAGGCGGCGGCTTTATGGGCAAAGTCATCGTTTGGGGTGTTATTTTCCTAGTGGGAATCGGCACGGGTGTTGGCGTGGCGATGTTCGTCCTACCAGCCGCTCCGGCGAACGCCGAAGCCGACGCAAATGCGCTTCCGAAGATGGACATCCCTGAACCAAGTGATGAGCTGGATTTCATTGAATTCGATGAAGTTACTGTAAACCTAGATGATCCACGCATGTCCCGCTTCTTCATTTGTAAGTTCCAACTACAAGTGACGACGGCTGAAAAAGAAGCGATTCAATCGATTGTAGATAAAAAAGCAGTGATCTTGAAAAACTGGCTGATTTCACACTTGAAAGACAAAAAGCCCGAGGACGTGAAGGGCAGGCTAGGTCACAACACGCTGCGACGTGAGATTCACGACAAGTTCAACTCGATGCTATTCACGGATGGAATTGAGCGAATACAGGATGTATTGATCGAGGACTCCAAGATTCAATGAGCAAGTCTGAACCCCGGGTTTTTGATTTTCGTGAGATCGCCGCACTGGACGACACCGCCGAGTCTTTTCGGAGCTGGGTGGCTAAGTCGTCGTCGTATTTTTCGGCGTTTTGGAGCGAAGCGACGGGGTACAGCGCCCAATTAACCTTGGCATCGATTACGACCGAGACTTATGGGGCGATGTTAGAAGCGATCTCGAAGGACGACGTCAGTTCCATCGCGGAACTGGGCGAGATCAGCTCCACTCAGTGGTACGCGAGTCCTGAGGAGTGGCGAGTCTTGGTCGCCGAGTTGCTGGCCTTTGGAGAGGACGACAAGGTCTCAGAGGGACCTCTGACTGCTATTGAGCAATCGCTGGTGACTCTTTGCCTACAAAGCCTCGCTTCAGCGTTCACCGATGCCTGGATGGGCCGGGAAGCATTGCCGATCGTCGCTGGCGACCTCGTCAAAGATCCTCGCAAGAGTCGCTTGTTCCGAGCGAAGGACTTGATCACCAAGGCCACTGTCAACGTTCAACTCAAGACTGGCTCATTCAAAATTAACTGGCTTCTGCCTAAGCAAAAGACATGCGATTTGCTCGAATCCGTCGTCGACCGGCGTGAAAAGGGCGAGCCCGATGTGCTCAGTGCGGAAATGGTTCAGAAAGTGCCTGTGGAATTGATTACTGCTTTGGGAAAGGCCTCCCTCCCTATGGCACAGCTTTCCACACTTGAGGCTGGCCAATTGCTCATGCTGGATCAGAGAATTGATCAGCCTATAACGGCCTATGTCGATCAGCGGCCCTTCTACGAATGTTGGCCCGGCCGACTCGGCGGACAGCAGGCCTTGCAGGTTGTATCCTGCCAGCACTCCTAGTTCACGGACTCGAACATCACTGAATTTTGGTTAATGGATTAACCTTATGAGCGAAGAAGAAAAAACACCGGACGACGAGGCAACTGCTCCTGACGACGCAGCCACCGAGGAAGCGTCTGATGAGGCTGCGGTATCCGTCGAAGATCAACCAGAGGGTGGATCTGCCGATGCAGATGCGGCTCCCAACGTGGAGGAAGCCGAGGATGACACGCCTGATTTCCCGGATCTCAGCCAGGCGCAACCATCGCCAGCGGCGAACTACGAAATGAACCGCTTCGCTGGCGTTCAAGTCGTACTGACCGCCGAACTAGGCCGTACCAAGCTGACCATCCACGAGTTGATGTCGCTCAGCGAAGGCGCCGTCCTGGAACTGGATCGTGCCATCAGCGCTCCAGTAGAACTAGTTGCTCAGGGCGTCGCGCTAGGCAATGGAGAGGTCGTCGTCGTCGACGATCGTTTCGCGATCCGGATCAAAGAGATCTACCAAAACTAAAGCCTGCCCTTCGTCGAGGGTAGATGCAAAGAAATGGCGAGAGAATCGCAGCTGTCGCAACTGGGTAGCTACATGCATTCCATGAACAAAAACCAAGGCGTTTTGAAGATGTTCACAATGACGCACCACAGCATAAAAAAGGTCCGCAACCTGGTAGCTCTGGGCACCTTAGTCGTCGTCGGATGCTCAAGCATCGTTAGTGCCCAAAGCAGTTACGCGCCAAGCGAGAACGGGAGTACGCGTCAGAGCGTCATTTATCAACTGTTGCAGGAGGAAACGACTGCGGGCAATTCCCGTCCTAATCGTTCTAATCGTGCTACGATCCAATCTGAATCTGCTCGTTTTAGCGCCCAGTCATCCGCTAGCCAGCCAATGAGCACCGCATCATCCAGGACTTCGCCACCAGCCAAGCTTCCCGCGATGCGAACGCCGACAATCCCATCTCACCCTAGTTATGGCAAAGCAGGTCCAACAAACAACACAAATCCGACGCCAAGAAAATTGGCTTACGAAACTCGGATTTCCCAGCAGGCAGTCGGCCGGCACGCACCGCCCAGCTACGACTCGGCACCGCAGGTTGCGACCGCGGATTACAATTCGAGCACTCGTTCGACAAGAAACAGCCCTGCTAGCCAAGCATTCAAACCGGAAGTCGATCTTGCTTCCGCAACGAACCCATCCAACCCGGCTCGCAACTCCGCCTCAGCGCACTCGAATAAGGTCGACGACTCCTTTTCCTTGGACTCCAAACTGCAGGAAATTCGTCGCATCCAGGAAAAGGAGGGATTCGCCTTCGCTGACAAACAGAGCTCGGCCGGCGAGACAACCAATTCCGCGACTGACGAGCTTCAGACCGGCTCGTTTCTCGACCGCGAAAAGAAATCCAATTCTAGTGACCGTTCGAGTTCGGCTTCAACGCAAGAGACAATCGTAAAAATCGTCGTCAACTTAGCATTCGTGCTTGCGATGGGTATCGGTTTCATTGTGCTCGTTCGGATGTGGAATATGGCTCGCAAAACGAGTTCACTTGGATCGGACCGTGAAAAGAAGCAGCTCAAAGTACGCGAGGTACTCTCTCTTGGCGGAGGCGTTTGTCTGCACGTCGTAGACGGTCCTCGAAATCAGTTCTTGGTCGCCATCGACTCTACCGGAATCAAGTCGGTCAACGTCATGAGTGCGAGCTTTGAAGACAGTATGGAGATGCTCGAGTCCGGAGAATTGGCGGATCAGTTCGACGACCAGCCTGAAACCGCGCCGACCATGGAACAACTTCTAGGTCAGCTCGCTTCGCGTGAGTACCAGCTCCAGGAAACGAAGGCGACGCGTGACATTGAACCTGAGCCAACTCGCGTAGCGAGCGCGAGGACTCGAGTTCGAACCGGATCTCGTCGCTCGAACAATGCTCCCGAGGAGATTGAGCAGTCCAAGGAGTTGGACGACAAACTGATTTCAATGCTGCTGAAAAAGGGCAAGAAGGCGGCTTAAGAATCGCCCACCGATAGCAGCCAGTCCTTTCAATCGCTTTGAGACCGGCCCGCAGTTAGAGTCACCACACCGAGGTAGGAAACGGCAATGGATTGCCTTTTTGCGTTCAATAGTATGCTCAGCGGCGTAAGCGATATCGCGTTAAACAACGCGATGACGTGGACGTTGTTGGGGCAAACTGCAGCGGACGCTCAAGCCGCTTCGGGTGTGCTCGCGGAAGCCGCAGGTGAAGCCGCGACCGATTCGGAACTTCTCAATGGTCTCGCACCACCTTTGCAGATCGCGATCCTGCTAGGCGCTCTCAGCTTTGCGACCGCGATCATGGTCAGCGTCACTGCATTTACGCGAATCATCATCGTGATGTCCTTCGTGCGTCGCGCTTTGTCGACTCAGGAGATTCCGCCAAATCCAGTGCTGATGGGGCTGAGCATATTCATCACCATGTTCGTCATGGCTCCAACTTTTGAGGGCATCTATTCCAAAGCGATCGAACCACTCATGGCCGCACAGGAGGCCGCCGATGCAGGCGACACCTCATCGGCTGCCTTGTTCGGTTACCAAGACGCCTGGGACGCAGCATCGACGGAACTAAAAACCTTCATGCTCCACAACACGCGAACAGCGGATCTCGCGCTCTTTTTTGAATTATCAGCGGAGAGCCCGCCTTCCGAACGTATGGAAACGCCGCTCAAAATCGTCGTGCCAGCTTTCATTATCAGCGAGTTGAAAACGGCCTTCATTATGGGCTTCTGCATTTACATTCCGTTTCTGCTGATTGACCTTGTGATCTCCACCATCTTGATGGCATTGGGGATGATGATGATGCCGCCCGTGGTTGTGTCGACACCTTGCAAGTTGTTGCTGTTTATCCTCGTTGACGGATGGCAGCTTGTCACTCGAGCCCTTGTCTCTAGTTTTGCAGGTTCATAAGTGGCAGCAGCAGCTTCCAGTCGAACGACTGATTCAAATTTCTCATTCCTGCAGCGTAGTGAGCTTTGGCTTTCGCTAACGTTCTTGACGACATTAATCGTCCTGATCGTTCCGCTACCCACGTTCTTGCTGGACATGTTTCTAGCTTGCAATATCGCGGCGGCCATTCTCCTACTCCTGGTGACCCTGGGAGCGAAACGTCCGCTGGATGTCGCAGTGTTTCCTTCGGTGCTATTGCTGCTCACGCTGTTTCGCTTGTCGCTCAACGTGGCGACTACAAGACTGATTCTGTTAAATGCGAATGCAGGCAAAATCGTTCTCACTTTCGGCGATTTTGTCGTAGGCGGGAATCTGATTGTCGGAGTCGTGATCTTCCTTATCCTGGTGATCATCCAGTTCATCGTTATCACCAAGGGTGCGACGCGTATTTCCGAAGTGAACGCACGATTCACATTGGATGCGATGCCCGGTAAGCAGATGGCGATCGACGCTGAATTGAATGCAGGTGCGATTGATGAGAAAGAAGCCAAAGCCCGCCGCTCCAATTTGACTCGTGAAGCTGAATTTTACGGAGCAATGGATGGTGCGAGTAAATACGTCCGTGGTGATGCGATTGCTGGTTTGATCATCATGGTCGTCAATATTCTCGGTGGCGTTGTGCTTGGCATGACCGATGGCCAAGCGATGACCGAAGCACTTCAGATCTACTCAATTCTGACGATCGGTGATGGTCTGGTCTCACAGATCCCAGCTCTGATCATCGCGACTAGTGCGGGTATCCTGGTCACCAAGTCGGCTTCGGATACGAACCTTGGAGACGAAATTGGAGAACAGATTCAGCACGGATACCGCTCTCTCTACGTCGGACCAGCAATCCTGTTCCTAGTTGCAATGACGCCAGGCTTTCCCAAGCTGCCTTTCATCGCAATTGGAATAGGCATCTTAGCGTTTGTGTACTTCACGAAACAAAAGGAAGATCGCAAACAAGAGGCTGAAGATAAGGCGAACGAACCCGAGCCTGAAGTCCCGCAGTCGCCTGAAGAAAAGGGCCTTCAAAAGTTCTTGCAGACGGAACGGATTATCGTCGAAGTTGGCGCTGGCCTGATTTCGCTCGTCGAGCCTCCTCACGGCAAGGGGATTGCCGAGCGGATTTCAACTCTGCGTGAAGACGTTGCACTCGAGCATGGATTTTGGATTCCAAAGGCTCGCATTCGAGACAACCTCCAAATCAACGTCAATGAGTATCGCTTTCTGATCAGTGGACGTGAAATCGCTCGTGGCAATCTGGTCCTAAACCACTTCCTGGCGATCAACCCCGGCAACCTGACGGCGGAATTGGAAGGAGACACAACGGAAGATCCTGCGTTCAAACTTCCGGCGACGTGGGTAACGGAAACGAACCGCCGTCGCGCCGAAGTCCTCGGATTCACCGTCGTCGACGCGCCTACCGTCTTGATTACTCATTTAAGCGAAAGTCTGCGGCAGCATGCCCATGAGCTATTGAGTCGCGAAGATCTACAGCTGATGCTGCAAAAGCTCAAAGAGATCGCTCCGACCACAGTCGACGAAATCAAATCAGATACGGTTCGTCCTGCGGTGTTGCACCAAGTCTTAGTCAATTTGCTTCGCGAAGGCATCCCGATCACATCACTCGAGAAAATCGTCGAGTCGGCGGTTCAATACGGGCCGCAATGCAAGGAACCGGCGGCTCTGACCGAGTTGATCCGCGGCAATATCGGACACCTCATTTGCGATCGCTTCCGAGATTCGGACGGTCGTGTCCGAGTCATCATCATGGAACCGAAGTTAGAGCATCACTTCCGACAGAACGTCAACGTAGATTCCATTGTGCTGCGACCTGATGAGCTCGAAAGGCTCGTCCAACTCATGCAGGCTAAGTGGGAGACGTCTCGACTCAAGGACGCTCCAGCCGCCGTCCTGGTCGACTCTTCCATTCGATACGCGCTCCACAAAACAATTTCGCGGTCACTACCCGAATTAGCCATCATTGCGTACAGCGAGATTCCACCGGACCTCCTAATCGATTCAACTGGGATCATCCGGCACGATGAGGTGATTAGTTCAGATGGACGGGGGTTCAATGCCGATCTTCTATCCATGCAACAACAGGATCCCCAAGCAGGGGCAAACCCTAACCCGACAGCGGGCGGACCTCCGAATGCAGGTCCACCGAACTCCAATCCACCGAATCCGCCACAGGGTAACGCCTGATGCCGAAGAAGAACTTAACACCGAGACAACGTGAGCGTTTGAAAAACGACTTTCCTGCGGGACGAGTCGCTGCTCTGCTCACCGGCGCCGGCGTCGTCCTAGTTGGAGTGTTTTTGAACCTCCAACCATCCGTAATCCTTGTGCGTGCATTCATCTCGAGCTGCGTCATGGGCTTCATTGTATCCCTGGGCACCAGCGTGATTCGCATGACCGATGCGGACTACAAGCGGCGGAGGCGTGCAACGGATACGTAGTAGTTGCAAGCCAACATGCAGCTAGCATCGACGGCGACAGATCATCCCAGTATTGAACGGCAACATTCAGGCTGAACCAGCATTTATCAACGCGAGAACGATGGCATGAAAGAAAGTTCATCGCCCGTGTTGCTTGTGCTCGGAATGACGAAAACGGGGAAAGCTCAACAGGCGACAATTTGAGACGATTATGAATGCTTCCACCCTAAAAACTTACGGACGACCGAAGGCTGTCCAACGGGACCTTCTGATCACCGAGAATGTCGGCTACGTCGCTCGTATCCTGAGCACGATGACGTTCAAGATCAACAACGAGCAGGACAAAGAGAACTTGAATTCGGCCGGCATACTCGGCCTCGTCGAAGCAGCGAACAGTTTTGATCCCTCACTGGGGGTCTCCTTTCGCACTCATGCCTACCCGAGAATCCGCGGTTCCATCATTGATGAACTGAGGAAGCTGGCGCCGGTTTCGCAAGCGATGATGAAGCACATTGGAGTCGTGAAAAAGGCTCACGAGAAGCTGGCGGCTCCGGTGACACCAGAGAGCCTTGCCGAAGAAACTGGCTTGAATTTGGAAACCATAGTCGCATGTTTGGAAGCCATGCGGTTCATCAAGCCAGACGACTGGAACGACCTATCCGACATTGTTCACAAGAGTTGGCGAAACGACACGTCGAGCCCTGAACACGCCGCGGAAAAAGAAGAAATGAGAACGGTGCTCGCTCTAAGTATCGAGCAATTGCCCAAACAAGAACGCTTGGTGATATCTCTCTATTTCACCGAAGAAATGAACTTGGCCGAAATTGGGGCAGCCATGGAGTTATCCGAATCACGTGTTTCTCGGATCCTGGCTTCAGCAAAATTCAGACTTCAGGAGCTCGTGAGATGCAAGACTCAATGACCGATATGCATTCCGCTTTGCACTCGAAAAAGAGTGCCTCCAGCGTGAGGATCGGCCCCAAAAACATCATGAAGGAAAACAAACCCGATATCCACGTCCATCGCGTCAATGATCGGGTCGAGTCAATCGTTGTCACGTGTGCTTGCGGTGAGAAAATCACCATTCAATGCGACTATCCAACACAAGCCTAGCACGGTTCGACGCCAGATCCGCAAACTACGAAACTGCAAAAGGGCCAGGACACATTAGAATGACAGTAATCAGTGTTCGGAATTCAAACAGCATCTTAGCGCGAGCCACAAGCACGTTCATAGCAATGCTGCTGATGAGCAATTTACTGTGCGCTCAACAACCTCAGATAGCCCTGAACCAATTCTCTTCCCCCTCTGCGCAGGTTGTTTCACCACCGCCGGCGCAGATGAATGCCGCGTTACCGGCAGCGGAAAAACCTTCGATCTTCATCAAGCTGGATCGCTTCCAAAAATCGGTCAAGCAGAAGATGAAGAACACATTTAGTCGCAATGCCGATACAGAAAGCCCTGCAACGGCTTCGCGCCCTGCCGGCAAACAAGCACTGGCTACGAGCCTGTACGGAAGCAATCCACCGCCGGGAGCGACTACAGCGATTCAAAACTGGCCGACTCAGTCCCAGCCTCCTTTGAGTCAGAATCAGCAGTTCGCAAATCAGTTCGCTCCAAACGGGCAATACGCTAACACAGCCGCGAACGCCCAGGTCGACCTCGCTAACTATCAACTTCCCGGATCTCCTCAAGCCAATCCAACTCAAGGTAGCGCTGGCCAATATCGAGTCAACGCGCCCATGAATGGCAATTCGTCTTTGCAACAGCCGATGCCACCAACGCCATCGACGCAGTATCCATCCACACAGTTTCCGTCACCTCAGACGACTCAAAATATGGGCGGCGTACCGAATAGCGGCATGCAAGGGACGAGCGCGTTTCCCGGGCAGCAGCCAACTGCTCCAGTCGGTTTGCCCCCCACTTCCTACGGCGTGCAGCTCGGTGGACAGCAAGTCACCGCGACAGAACATGCACTTCGTCTAAAGGAAGAGAATGAGAAGCTGACTGCAGACCGAGAATCACTCATCCAACGCAACATGCGTTTGCAACGGGAACTTGAGGCGAGCAAGACAATGATCGGGAAGCTCAATGCCGCGCTCGCAGACGTAGAGAAGAGCCTCGATGACGCGGACTCCACGAACCGAGCACTACGCCAGCAACTTGCCAGCTTACGCTCCGAACACGAGCGATCTCTACTGGCAACAGACCGCATGCTCGACAGCCTTCGCTCTGAGCTAGACGATATGCTGATGCGTGAGATTTCAATCGAGCGGTAGCACCCAATGGACTCGACATTTCTTTGCTTGCAATAGTTTCGAGTGGTGGGAGCAACGGACTCAATTAGACCGACCGTTCCAAGCGTGTGGCTTTCCCGAGCTTCCCTAACCATAACTTGGCAGGCTCGATTCTGCGGATTGCTACGGTAAGATGCCCTCGCGGTCGAACTCAGTGTTCTGCTTGAGCCGATTATCCGACAGGTGCGTCTGCTTGTGAGAACCTCGCACGTCCGCGGTTCTCGCGTTGCGACGACGCACTTTCCTACCGCTAAAGCGCTGGGAAGATGATTGGAAGCTCCCATTGCGACGGAACGCCAAAATGAACCTGTTTACCAGATTTCGATCATTCATAGCGTCACTCGCACTTTTAACCATCGTGTCGCTGCTTCCGAGCATCGTTCAAGCGCAGGGCTGTATCGAAAACGATTTAGTGCGGCTGGACGGCATTTCCCGACACATCGCATCGCTGAAGCCCCGTCGGTTGGTGATTGTGACACCTGATAATCGCCAAGATAGACTGCATGAACACGACAGTTTCTCGCTGGCTCTCGCAACCTACCTCCGCGATACGGGGGAATTCGAAGTCATCGTTGCAAGAGAGAAAATCTGCGAAAACAAAGTCCCGATGCGGTCCGGGACTTTCAACGAACGCGATCTATTGAAATACTCGCGGCTCTATCGCGCCGACAGCATCTTGTACTTGGACATCACCAACATGTCGGGTTACGAGCCGATGCGAATGAATATGAGTTTCGCACTTGTCAGCATTCGAGAGGCGATTGCCCTTGTTTCGGGAACGTTGAATGTCGACTTGCGGAGTTCGCTTGTTTATCAAGAGTATACGAATCGTACGATTCAGAGCAGCGACCATCACTCGATCGACACACACCCGCACACGCCGACTCGGTTCCTAGATTTCGGCGCCTTTAAGACGGCGACTTCACTTGCAGCCGTTTGGCAAACGCCCCCTGAGACGGAAGCCCCCATTCAAGTTGCCTCTACCGCCGACGCTGCTTCCGCCAACCACTAGAGCCGCGTCCACACGGTGAGTTCCAAAGGCTTGCTGGTCTCTGGCACCGCCGCTGGAACGTTCGAGCTCGAACCCTTGCAGAGAGTGCCAATCTCGCAAAGATGAGGATATGGGGATTCGCTGTTATCAGTGTCTCTCTTTCGTCCTGGTCACTCTCCATCGACCTTGAAAGACCATTCAACATGAGTCGAGGCCTGCAAGCGTTCGTTGCATTTCTATTGTTTGCCATCAGCAACCTCCGGACCTCTTCCGCCGAGGACTGGCCACAGTGGCGTGGGCCCAACGGAACCGGAAGTACCGAGTCTGAGGCCCCGGAAGGCTCTGGTCCACCGGTCCGATGGAGCAGAACTGAAAACATAGTTTGGCGTACACCAATCGAGGGCAGGGGACACAGCACACCTGTTGTCATAGGCAACCGAGTGCTTGTTACGACCGCCGTTCCCACAGGCGATCCACTTCCGCCTCGTATGAGCGGTCGCCCAGGTGAGCACGATAATCTTCCAGTAACAAGTCGCACACAGTTTCGCGTCGTTTGCATCGATCGAGAATCCGGATCCATCCGCTGGAACCGCGCAGTCCATGAAGCATTGCCGATAGAAGGGGGACATGTAAGCGCCAGTCTCGCGTCAGCTTCGCCAATCGTCGACGATACATACGTGTTTGCCATGTTTGGCTCGCATGGGTTGTACTGTCTTGATCTCGAGGGGAACGTGGTTTGGCAAAAGCACTTGGGAGTCATGCATTCCAAGCACGGTCACGGCGAAGGTGCCTCACCGACACTCTACGGCGATTCCTTGATCGTGAACTGGGACCATGAAGGACAGTCGTTTGTGGTTGCTTTGAATCGTCACGATGGAACTGAAATCTGGAAGCGTGAACGCGAGGAAGTCACCTCGTGGAGTTCTCCCATCGTGATCGACGTTGACAATCATCCCCAAGTCATCGTCTGTGGGACGGAAAAAGTTCGTGGATACGACTTGCGAAGCGGTAAGACGATTTGGGAATGCGGCGGTTTGTCAGCCAACATCGTGGCCACTCCTGTGTACGATCCGAAGACGGGGATTCTGGTTGTTGGAAGCAGCTACGAAATCCGCAAGATGCTCGGGCTTCAAGTTTCTGGCGCTAGAGGTGACATCACGGATTCCGAGCGCGTCGTATGGTCTCGAACTCGAGGGACGCCTTATGTGCCGTCGTTCCTGTTGGTGAATGGCGGCGTCTTCTTTCTAGGACACTACCAGAACGTGCTGACTCGAATTCGCGTTCAAGACGGCAGTGAGGCTCCTGGCCCCATGCGACTTGGGGCACTCGGAAGCATCTACGCATCACCCGTCTCCGACGGCAAACACGTCTTCGTCACTGACCTTCGCGGTACCACCCAAGTCATCACCGCGACGGAAAGCCCCAAAGTGATCGCACTCAATCAACTCGAAGAAAACGTCAACGCTTCGCTCGCCATCGTCGGCGACTCCATACTCCTCCGCAGCGAACAGGCCCTTTACCGAATCGCAAATGAGTCGAAATAGCGAGCATCGACTGGAGGCCTCAGCACTGCCGCTCGGCGATCCAGGTATCAGCTCGGCGATCCTGGTATCAGCTCGGCTGCAGAGTTCACTCGACCGCATGCCAAAACGAAGAAGCTGGACGACGAAAAAACCCAGGGAATTGTGGCATTCCCTGGGTTTTCGGAAGAGATAAATACCCCGTAAGGGATTCGAACCCCTGTTACCGGATCGAGAACCCGGCGTCCTGGGCCACTAGACGAACGGGGCCTTCCGTTCTCGTTGTTCGGAAAAAGTCTAGCAATCTGACCAGCCCTTTCCATCCCAAACATCGTCACTGCAAACACCGCAGGAAGAGTCCGGTCGACTCAATTTTGCTGCGTTATCGACGCTTCAGGGGTTTTCTAGGAAAACTCGGGCATCGGGGATTTTTTATCCCACGGTTCATTCGCGGAACACCAGAACGCTAGCAAAGCATCGCGTCGGATGGTTGGTCCGGGCTAATCCGTTTTCAAGCTAAACAAAGTAGCTCGGATCTCTGAGCCGAGAATTTGCTGCGACCGGGCTGAGCCAGCCGGGCGACGATCCTGTCCAAACTGAAAATGTGATTAGCCTTGGACACATGGATTCGGATTGGCCTGCGACGCTCAAGGTGTCTGCTTCATCTTTTTTGTTGATACAGCCGCCTATAAAGCTCTTCGTGCGCTGCGACCATCTGCTGCAGTGAGAATTTCTCGCGCACGCGGGCAATCGCTTGCTCGCCAATACGTTGCGCCGCTGACTCATCTTTCAACAACGGCAACGACAACTTGGTCAGAGACTCCACGTCTTTGAGCGGATACAAGAAACCACTTTTGCCATGGACGATTAAATCACGAGTGCCGGGAATATCCGAAGCGATCACTGGAATGCCTTTCGACATCGCTTCCAAGATCGTATTGCTCTGCCCCTCGTAACGACTCGCATTCCATAGTAAGTCGAAGCCCAGCATCAGTTCGGAAGCGTCCTCTCGATGCCCGACGAACTTCACAGACCCTTCTGCGTGCACACGGTCTCGATAGTGCATCAGTTGTTCACGATTGGGACCGTCGCCAAAGATGACGATCCATGCATCTTCAAAGACAGAGTGCAGAAGCTCACTCGACCAAATAATCTCCTCGTAGCCCTTCTGCTTCCACAGCCTTCCAATTGCTCCGACAACTCGCTTCCGAGGAGGAATCCCGAGTCGTTCGAACAACCTCTGTCGCAACTCATTTTTCGACTCGCCGTCCAATGGCTGGTCTCTCACATCCGTAACGGCGTTAGGTATTACCGAAAAGAAATCGCTATCGATCCCGTGTGATCCGTAGAAATCACGAATGGCAGAAGTGTTGGTGATGATGCCATCGGTACGCTTGGCTAACCATGCATCGATCCGATGATGCCACCAGCGTTTCCAGGGGTCCACACAACGTTCTCCCCCTAGGACCACTGGGACTTTCGAACGCAGCGCTGCGAAGCGTCCATAGCTGTTTCCTGCAAACAGCCACGTATGAACGATGTCGGGTTTCAAGCGCCGGAGGATCTTCTCCAATCGCAGGATTGCGAAAGGATCGAGTTTTCCGCGTTTCTCAACGAAGTGCAAAGCCACACCCGCATCACGCAGAGCCGGCTCTAATGGACCTGAATGCGTGAGCACAACAACGTTGACATCGAATCGCTCACGATCCAAGTGCTTGGCCAGCAAAGTGAGTTGCTTTTCAGCACCCCCTTGCACCAGAGTTGGAATAATCAGGCAGATCTTAATTCTCATCATGCCCTCCCAAGCGAGCAACCGAGCGCTCCCAACGGTAATTCGGCGTTCGCCTGCTGAGTCGCTTAAGCATCAATGACTCTCGCTTCTTGCAAAACACTCTGCGCCATCGCTGCCGCCACGGAGAGCGGTCGCTGTATGCTTCCGCTGATAGGCTCTTCACGCATGCTCCACTCATTGTGTGCTCGCATCAGATCGTGCTGAAGATGCTCGACGTCGTCATACCACTTTCGAAGCGTGCCTTTCAATTCCTGTAAGCTCGGCGGGTAAAGAGCTGAGCTCGGATGTTGTTGACTCGCTCCACCTAATTCGGCAGTTAGCGACAAGAAGGGAATCTTTTGCTGAACACAAATACTTTGGATGCAAGAACCGCCTTGCCGTTGCCCTGGTATCACAACCAAGTCAGCGATCTGGAGAAGGCTGCTTGCGTCCGAAAAGGTTCCCACGGAAGTGACCGAATACTGCCAATTGCGTTGCTCAACAAGACTTGCCATTTCTTTCCCGCAGGCACTCAACCCAGCGAACCACAGACGTAATCGGCTCCGATTCTCAGTCAGTGAACCAATCGCCTCGAGAAGCTTCAGGGATTCGACGTCGGATTCTAAATCGCAGAAGCAGACAACAACGCGGTCTGTGGGAGCCAGTATGAGTTCTTGACAAGTAGCCCCCAGAGCCTGCCTTGAGATTCTCCGATCACCGATACTGCGTGAAACGGCGAGCTCCGATCCATGGACCGCTTCACAATCCTCGACGCGTTTCAGGCCATCGCGGACGTTCCCCTCACTCCAAGCTTTGTCTGCGATGACTCGATCCCAGGTGGACTTTTCAGGCACGAGTACCTGGTCGAACCGGCTCGCAGTCTCCCGTGCTCTTTCAAAAACAGCCTGCACCTTGTCAGGTTTGGAAACGTTGGTGGCTACATCACTGGCGCAAAGTCGAAATACGAGTTGCCCACAATTCTTCGGACGGTAGCGTCCGAAGTGAGCCGTTGTATCGTCGAAGCGATCAAAGAAAATAGCGGAGTAGTAGACTTGGTTATCCAAAATCCGCTGCCGCGCTTGCCGAGCGAAACCAGAGCCGTGCAGGCCAAGCCGACTGGGAGCATCCACCCGATAAATGGTTGCCGCACCGGTCCTCACTTTCTTAGGCCAACGTCTAAACCAGTGCTTTGTGATCACGTCAACGATAGCGCCAGCCTCATGCAAGCGCTGAGCGACCAGCATCAAACGTAGCGTCGAGTCCGTTACGATAGGGAAGTAGCCATTGACGACCATCGCAATCCGAACTGGGCGGTCGTTCATGTAAGTCCTACTTCCTGAATGCCCACGACCACTGTCGCGATGCGGCCAAGCCCGGCTCACGAATGGGCGGCGATTTCGCTGTCTTCAAGAATGCCAAGAAATGGCAAGTTGCGATAAAGATCTTTGTAATCCAGACCATAACCAACAACGAACTCATCCGGAATTCGAAACGCCACAAAATCGGGTTCCATCTCAACGATTTGGCAACCTTCCTTATGAAGCAGCACTGCCGACGCCACCGAGCTAGGACTCATCCCTTGAATCCCCTCCACAACTGCCTTCAACGTTTTGCCCGTATCGAAAATATCATCAATTACCAAGACGTCTCGCTCACTGATATCCAACATCATATCGTCGCGGATCATCAAGTCGCCGCTTGAGGTACCGCCTCGATAACTACTCGCTTGAATCAAACTCACTCGCACGGGCATTGCAAGTCGACGTATCAAATCCGCCAACAGAACTAGACTCCCCGTCATCACCGCCACGATAGTGATCGGACGATCTTCGTAGTGCGCCGAAATCTCGGTGGCGAGACGGTCAACTCCATCTCGTAGTTGCCCTTCATCCAACAGCGTCTTCACTTATACCTCACCCAAGTTGCGAGAAATCCAGTTGTGGACCAACCCCTCGCTCGACCTGTTGATTGCAGACTTCCAACCGCTATTGAGAGCGATAAAAAGAAGCGAGCGGATCGCAGCCGTCAAAGACGAGAGTTTCGTAGGAAGCTACGAACTGGCACTAACTTAGCGACCTAAGCCACCTCTTGCCAGCATCGCTAACGGCATTCCACCGAGTCT
>JBGCCZ010000177.1:0-5830 GCA_045105035.1 Pirellulaceae bacterium
CTTCATCACGATCCAATCGAGATCGCCGCGGATTGTCGCCACTAACCGCGTCGGCTCTACCTTGCGTTGCGAAGATATCGTGCTTGCCGCCACCTGATCGAGCGTGCTGAACCGGGCACTTGGCAAGGGTGGATCTTCTTCGCGAATCACACGTCGTAGCTCGTCAAAATCCAAACTGCTGAGACGCTCACCGGAAAAGGGAGTGCCACCGGTCAGCAGCTCGTACAGCAAGACCCCCAGTGAGTAGATGTCGCTTCGAGTGTCGACGTCCACATTGTTCATACCTGCTTGTTCCGGGCTCATATAGGCCGGAGTTCCTACCATGGAGGTGAAACGAGTGTAGATCGTCTTGTCCGTCAGGCTTTGACCGATCGCCTTAGCTACTCCAAAGTCAATCACTTTGGCAACGGGCTTTCCATCTTGCATACTCACTAGAACATTCGATGGCTTTAGGTCCCTATGGATGATTCCCTTTTGATGCGCGTGGTGCAAGGCATGACAAATCGAGACGAAGATCTCTAGCCGTTCGTTGGTCGTCAATGCGTGTCGGTCGCAGAACTCGTTCAACGGAGTGCCACGCACGAGCTCCATCACAAAATACGGCTGTTTTGATTCCGTAACGCCCGCGTCAAAAACACGTGCGATATTCGCATGGTCCATCATGGCCAGCGCCTGCCGTTCGGCTTCAAAGCGGGCGATGACTTCTCGAGTCTCCATGCCGGGCTTGATGATCTTCAACGCCACCTGCCGCCGTACCGGCCGGCCTTGCTCAGCCACAAAGACCAGACCAAATCCGCCTTCCCCAATCTGCTCCATTAGCCGGTACGGACCAATCGTGGTGCCAGGCGAGTAGATCGAAGAAGCCGCCTCCAGTGGCGAACCTCCATCGCTGCGAGCATCGCGTTTCACCAGTGGCTGATCGACGGGGCCTGATTCGGCATCATGCTGCTGCAACAATGCGTTCACTTCATTGCACAAGTCGTCATCTCCCTGGCAGGCTTCTGCAACGAAACGCCTCCGCTCCTCGGCAGTCTCCAGCTCAATTGCCTGAAGGAAAACTTCTTTTCGCTGGGCCAACGACATGGAATTCAAACTCTCCTGGAGGTTTCTACAGCAGGGTTCTGCCTGCACTCATTCACTGCAGCATGCGAAAAATAGCACGCTTGGAGGCCAGACGGACGCAAAACACGAACATTTGTGGGCGACAGGCAAACGTTACTCGTCGTCCAACTCCCCCATGCTCTTTTCGATGCCCTTCGTCAGTTCCTTGCCCAACCAGGCTCGTGCAAAGGCCCAATTGCGTTTGACCGTCCTAGAAGAAACGCCCAGTGCCTCGGCCGTCTCTTCGACCGTCAAACCTCCAAAGTAACGCAGCTCGACTAAGCGAGCCGAATCGGGGTCTTCTTTCGCGAGCCGAGTCAAAGCATCGTCCAAGTCGAGAAGTGCATCAACGTCCGAGGACTCGACCAACGCGTCACCATCTTCAACAGCCTGTCGAGCACGATCGCCGCCACGTTTCAAACTCTTGCGCTTCCTGGCTGCGTCGATCAGAATTCTTCGCATCGCCTCAGCCGCTGCAGCAAAAAAATGGCCGCGCCCATCCCACTGTACTTGTTTCGAATCGAAGATCCGCATGTACGCTTCATGCACTAACGCCGTCGGCTGCAACGTTTGCCCCGGCTTCTCGTGCCGCATCTTGCTTCCCGCAAGACGCCGCAATTCCTCATAGACGTGCGGCAACAACTCACTCGCTGCAGAAGTATCGCCATCGCCAATCGAGTTCAGGATGCGGGTTATCTCGGACAACTTGAAAACGCCTATCTAATGCTATGGGACGGAATCGACCTCTTCCCACGATAGACCACTTGCTTCCACTGGCAAACCGAGCGTCGAGGAAAACCGGCGCAACGTCCCGCAAACCAACCAGGCTCCACGGGACGAAGGCGGAGTACTACGTCGTTAACGAGAAAGTTAGTTTTCAAGAACTTGGCCCGCTTTGCAACTCAATTTCGCATGGAACCGTGGCGACTTGAAACTTCTGCTCCCTTAGAAACAGTGGGATCAGGTCACCGAAAACGAATGAGCTGACAACTCTCTCTCTTCTCAACCGACGGTAACTCAGCCTCTTCTCTACTCATCTTTTCGAAATCACAGAGACTCAGTCAGAAAGAGCAAGCATGCACAATCTCAATGGATCGCAACCGCAGGACCAGTACCAGAAACGAGCTCCATTCCAAGTGTTTGGATCGGGGAGAATCCGCAGGCTCGGTCAAGTTGGAGGCCTGAGTCGGACATTTCGCCACGCACTGAGCGCGCTGGCCCTTATTGCTTTAGTCACACCAGTTGCCTTCGCGCAAGGCCAGGGACGTGGCGGTCCCGGCCGAGGTGGACCAGGAGGAAAGGGTGGCCCCGGCGGGATGGGCCAAGGAGGGGCTGGAGGCCTCAATGCAGGCGGCGAACAAGGGCAGCAGGCGTGCGCGATGCCAGAAGAGGGCGCAGGCAATAGCCAATCCAACAACGGGATGCCGAGCGTGCAGCAACTTGCCCAAATGTTAATGGCCAATGCAGACGCGGATGGCAGCGGTTCGCTAGACATAAGCGAATTGCAAACCGCGCTCACCGGGCTGCGCAACATGATGATGCAATCGCAAATGCAGCAGAATCGGCAAGGCGGCAGGCAGCAGGCCGGGATGCAACGGGGCGGGCAACAAGCCATGGGCATGCGACCGGCCCGCGGCGGTTCAGACGCACAGAACGCAAACACCGCTGCAAATACTCGCGGGGGTCGAAATGGGGCCGCAGGATCGCAGCGAGGCCAGCGCGGTCGCTAGACTCGCTAGTTCTGGGCCGCTCATTACGCGGTTGTCCAAGTATGCAGAATGCCGGCGGCGACTACAAAATGCTGCCGGCTGGACTCGAAACTCGAGAACCGACCACCGTTCGCCGCGAATTCATCGGCCGAATCGCTCATTGACGACAGCGATGCCGCTACCTAAAATTTGCGTCGCACGGTGGATATAGCTCAGTTGGTAGAGCACTTGATTGTGGTTCAAGATGTCACGGGTTCGAGCCCCGTTATCCACCCTTCTTTCCTTGCCGCCCGTATCTCTCGGCGGCAGATTCGCAACGTGATGCCTGTCTTGATCGCTCCAAGTGGGAGATCGATCGCTCCGATGGCGGAGCCCCCCGGTTTCCGAACACTCCCTATGCCGGCTGCTGTACAGGACTGTCGCCTGTCATCCGGGAAGCGTTTGGTGACTTGGTCGATAGCCTGTTTTAGTGGTGACTCGCTGCCCCCGCTACGACACGTCGTAGAGCAACGTAGTGTCGACGCTGAAAGGTCTCCAGTAACTTGCGATAGCCCACATTTGGCGGACTCACAAATTTTGAATCTATACGGTCAGTGAAGTTTGGTGCATTGCCCCGAAAGCGTCAGGTGACTTCAATATTCACATTCGTGCTACGCCTTTGGGAGCAAGCCCGGAAGTTGACAAGATCCAGATTGCATTCTGCTTCCGAGGCGCAAGTCGTGATTGTCAAAGTGAAATCCAAACATTGGCACGGCTCCTCGATTCAGGTGCATTGAATCGCAATACTCACCAGGGAAGCTGTGTTCGGCTATTTATGCCGTTCTAGCCATTGCCGTGCTTCTTCACGGTATTTGCTTTCCCTGTGCATCCACAAATCGGTATGCGGGTGAATGACTTTACCCTCAGGGATTTTGAATATCTTCGCCACAGGCGGTCGCAAGATCTTGACCTCGGCCAGATCCGGATGGTCGCGCAGAAACTCATTGCCTCCCCCACATGCCAATACCGGGCGGCCTTTTAATCGTGCCAGGCGAACAAGTGCCGAGTTGCGATCGCTGTCAGGGTAGCTCCAGGTCTTGTCCCCATCGAAATGATCATGAGTTACCATCCCCTTCCAAAATGCCGCAATCTCATCATCCGCCAGGCCAATGTAACTGGCCCCAATCGCACCACGGGAAAAACCGCAAATAAATACGCTCTCAGGGTCGCCACCAAATTGCTGGCAGATTCTGGGTAGGTTCGTCTTGCAGTACTCGATAGTCGCTTGCTTGTCGCCCCACCACCTGACAGCATTCTCTAGCCCACCTTCCGCGATGTAGGGCATTGAGACCCAAATGAAGCCCTTACCGCCAGTCAACCCGTAGCCTAGGTTTGCGTCTTTGACTTCGCCGGTTGAACCGCATTCAGCAAACTTATTGCCGGTGTATTCAACGATCACCGAAAACTTGCTACCCGTTTTCCAATCCACTGGCAGATACAAGGCGTGGTAAACGTCTGTGCCTTTGTACTCCGGCACAACCTGCCGCACACGCCGGCCCGCAGCCGGCTGCTCTTCCGTCATCTCAGGCGTAACGAGATCATTCGTCTTCAGTTCTTCATCCCCGTGGCTGGCACATGCAGCAATCAACCAAACACCGAGAGTGAGCAATGAGCGAATGCGATTCATTGGGTGCATCGAATTCCGATCAGTGTCGGCAGGAGTCTTTGTGAGCCATCTGGAATAGCAAGCCATGACCACTTGATCAAATCACCGTAGATCCGCTCGTGGTCTTCCGATGTTGTCCGACGGAGTATCACGATAGCGGAAAGCAGCGATTGCAAGATAGCCACCGGCGCAGAGGAAAGATACAACTGACCAAAGCCACGCTGAATGAACCCGATCATGAAAAGTATTCTGAACTACATCGACTGTCCCGGAACGAATTAGTACGACACCATTGATCAATCCAATTACACAAGTCATGAAACTTGCGGAGAGAAGTCCCCGACGCGACGGATCCTTGATCCAGAACCCAATAAACATCAGCGAATTCAAGCTGAGCAACATCCCGATCCAACCGAATCTCGGCCGGAGAAAATCACCTAGGGTACCGAACGCTAATCCTGCAATGGAGGTAAGGCATCCAAGCAACATTACTGCCGCGAGAAAGAGAACGCCGCGGTCAAGTCGTCGCGAAGACAATCCCACACTTGATTGCGTTTGCGGTGCTTCATAAGGGTTCATTCTTCGCTTTCGTGATTGATTGCTTTTAAGTCCGACGACGTTGGCGCCTACGCCCGGCATCTGCTCATCAAGTCGACTTGGTCTTCAGCGATGCGGAACTAGACATCGTAGGCGGCTCACCTTGCCAGTGAAGGCTATTTGTCAATTTCCGGAGATTGGGACCGACTCAGAGCGTTGCGAATCCAGTCAGCGTACCTGCGAACGTATGCCCTTTCCGAACTTGACGCCACGTGGGTAGCTTCGTTCATTCGTGCTGGAGCGAGACGGACAGCCATACAAAGCTGATCTTTGAATTGCTCAGAGAACTGCCCACCGACTAGTCTTGAGACGATGGCTTCCACCATTCGGCTAGTTTCCACATCAGTCGTTGGGTGATTCTTAAAGTGCCGGCAAAGCTTCGCGCGGGCCCGATTGTGCCAGATACCAAAGCTTTCCGCACACACAAACTCCACCGCGCGCTCAATCGCATCGCGGTCGCCCCGTTTCACATCCGCGATGAGTAGATGGAGATCGCCTTTGGTTAGCGAGCGAATCCAGAGTACGGACAAGGATGATTGCATTTTGATACGTACGCAGTCTTCGCCTATGACGAATGACTTTCCCGGCTGGCAACGATGCTCAAAGCACTCGCCATCTCGTAAAAGTTGTCTTCACAATCATCGACGTCGGTTAAGCCGCGATGGCGGAAAATCGGCTTCAATGTGCTCTCCGATGCCAGCCCTGCCTTGGACCAGCATTCACAACGCACCATCGATCCACTAGTAGGCATCAAACTATTCCAGGAGAGAGAATCACA
>JBGCCZ010000178.1:0-4715 GCA_045105035.1 Pirellulaceae bacterium
TCTTCCAACTCACGCCACGACAGGTTCCGTAAGACGTAGCTGCGTTGCTGAGTCGAGGCGATGTTGGGGCCTCGGTCCAAACCCGTTTCCTCAACCGCTTGCAGAAGCTCGGCGACTTCTGCGCCCAACTGCCGGTGTACGGCACTCGGGGCCATCACCATCAGCTGACCTGTACTGGGTTCCGTCGTCACGCTAACTGATGCGTCGCTGCGGAAACGCATTTGAAGCTGGGCGGCGACTGCTCCGACTAAGTTGGACGGCACGTTGTACACCCGAACGCTCGAATCTTTGGCCTGCGGTGCCGGTTTAACGACTGGCTGTGATAAATCGATCGCAGCAGCAGGAGTTTGAATGGCCGACTGCGTTGGCAGTGGCGGGTACTCTTGGCCCATCGCTGGCGCTGAGACTGAGCCGGTGACCAAGCCAGCAATCAATAGCCGACGCAACAAGTTCTTAGTCTTTGAGACCGAGCGATTGGAATCCGACATGGTCATTCCTCTACCCTCTAAGAAGGTTTGATTCACTTTGGCGAGACGGGAAAGTCAATTCCCTGTGAGGATGTGCACAAAGCGCACACTGGTCACAAGGCGTAGCATCGGCAGAGCTGTTACAACCCGTCCGACAAAAGCGCTGTTCATTACCGAGGTGTAATCCTCCCTCGTGTTAGCACCCGAAAAACCGTCAAACTTTGACATCCGAAAGACGCAAGACTTAAGACCGTCGCTAATTGAATGACAGCAATCGCGGCCTCGCTGGCGACAACTCGCCACACGGAGGCAAATCTGCTCAACGCTGGTTACTTCTTGCCTCGCCGCTGAAACATCTCTCTTAACGCCCCCAGTGCAATTTGCTATTTCCCACAATGGACGCGTCGAACTGACGAACACGCACGTCCCTACCAGAGAGCGCGAGAGAACAACGCCTCCTTGGTTGCAAATTCTGGATCAGGAAAGAAGCAGGGAGAGTCAACGATGCTACGAAGACTTGCAAATTCACCACGAGCATTCGCCGCGACGGGTTTGCCTCGAACTGCCATTGCTCTATTGCTAGCTATGGCCGTGGTTGGGACGCCGCAGATCGGACAAGGCCAAGACTCCGCCTTTCTGTCGATGTTTCGAAAGAAGCAAGAGCCCGAAGTCGTCTTCTTGAAGGCCGAGCATGGGCCGTGGATGATTCTGGCCGCCACTTTCGGTGGTGACCAGGCCGAAGCAAAAGCAACAAAGCTGTCCTTGGAACTCCAGGAGACACTTAGTTTGCCCGCATTTGTGATGACTCGGTCACGTGATGACGGGAAGCAAGTTCTCGGGCTGGGCGAGCGGAAACGTTTCGACTCGCAGGGAAACCCGATTGTGTCGAAGGTCCAGCGAAAGTACGCCAACTCGGCCGCCGGAAGCTCCTTCGCGGTTCTCGTAGGAGAATTCCACTCGCCAGACGACCCACGCATCGACAAGACGCTCGAGAAAATCCGAACAGCTCAACCATCTTCGTTATCTTCAAAAGAGAAGATCCAGAAGGACGACTCAACATCAAGCATTATCAACAAAATGCGAACTGGGCTCCTATCACGAGTGAAGCCAGAAGAGGCTACCAAGTATGGGCCCATGGCGAAGGCCTTCAAAACTCGCAATCCTCTGCTACCGGCCGACTTTTTCCAGAGCGCGGTGGATGACTTTGTAGTCAAACTAAATAAGCAAGTTGAATACTCGCTTTTGGATTGCCCCGGTAAATTCACTGTGAGAGTGGCATCGTTCTACGGCAACGGCAGCATGCAAATCGCGAAGAACAAGATGATTGGGTTCTCCGAGACTTCCTCAGCTCTAGACCTTGCGGCAATGCAAGCTGACACCTTGGTGAAGGGACTGAGAAAGAAGGGCGTCGATGCTTATCAATTCCACAATCGAACGGGTAGCTTCGTCACCATCGGTAGCTTCGACCAGTTGGGGCAGAATGTGCGGCCAGGCGAATTCCAGTTCCACCCCGATCTAATGGCAGTCTCCAAGAAATACTGCGGGATGCGACGAGTCAACAAGCGTACCGCGACGGGAGCAATCGTCGTGGACGAGATTCACAACTCGCTCGATAACATTCCGTTCGACATCGAAGGCAAACCCATGGCAGTACCGCGTCGCGAAACGAACAAGCTTTACTCAAAGCACTTGCTAGGCTCACGGTAACTTCGGCCCCATCGACTCGGAATTAGCTCATCGTGAATTCAATTCAGACAGACCAGTTGATCCTCGGAACGCACAACAAGAAAAAGTGCGCCGAGCTTCGGGAGCTCTTGATTCCTCTTGGACTGCAGCTTCATTCACTCTCAGAAGTCGATGGCCCGATTGAAGTCGAGGAGACGGGAGAGACTTTCATCGAAAACGCTCGTTTGAAGGCCTGCGAACAAGCGAAACACCTCAACCGCTGGACGATTGGCGAAGACAGCGGCTTGTGCGTTCCCTTTCTCGATGGAGCACCCGGTATCTACTCCGCGCGTTACTCAGGCGCGGATGCCACCGACGAGTCGAACAATGCGAAGTTGCTCGAAGCCCTGACAGACGCAACCTCCAAGCAGCGAAGTGCTTACTACGTCTGCACGATCGTGCTTTCTGATCCTGCAGGTGAGTCCGTTCTGGAAGCCGAAGGACGCTGCTGGGGACGCATTTTGAAATCTCCGCGTGGCGAAGGCGGCTTCGGTTACGATCCGCTGTTCCAAATTCCGGAGTACCACCAGACCTTTGCCGAGCTCGGCAGCACAGTCAAATCCGTCCTTAGCCACCGAGCCCGCGCGCTCGAAACATTCACCGCCGAGCTTCGCAAACGGATTGGTTAACTTGAACTAAGGACCAATTCGAAATAGGTCTATCCGAAAGGAATCTGGGATTGCTCTTTCCCAGATAGTGCAGGCTGGCTGGTCGCTGGCCAACGAAGATGTGGCTCAACGAAAAAACCCTCGAAGTCTAGGCAATTCAACAAACCGAGAATTCGAGGGTTCGAGCGGAGAGGACAGGATTTGAACAAATCGCTTAACCCTAGGGAAATAAGCAAGTCCGCGATTGGCGTGGCACAGAATCCGGCACAGTTCGCCGCACTTTCTGAAATATGGAAGTCATTGAGCCCGGAGAAACGGACTGCGATTCTGACGTTTGCAGAGCAACTTCTGGCGGTTGAGCAGGGGTAAGGTCCTTCGGTTCTCCGAATACGAGTGAAAACTCGATACCGCTTTGGGTTGCTGTATGCCGCTACGCGATTACATTGGCGTAGAATCGCCGCCCTTGGCGAGAGTCTATTCGCCGGGAGATACCGTTCTTGCTTTATCGTGGATACGAAATAGCCCCGGATGAGAATGGAAGCTATTGCTACAAGTCGCAGACTTCCAGTCACTCGGGTAGAGCCAGTAGTTATTCCGAATGCACGCGAGAAATAGATGCGTTCTTGACGCCGAGAACGCCGGAACAGCACCGAGTTCGAGGCAATAATCGCACGCAAGTCTGTTCAGAATGTGGGCACATCAATGCGATTCCTACCATCTGGGATCGGCTGGAAGCCCCTCTAGAGTCGTTCCACGGTATAAACGTGAGTTGCCTAGCTGCCTTACTAATACCATTTACTTGCGGGCTCTCGCTTCTGCTCTTAATCATCTCCGGCATGCACACAGCCAGAGCTGACAGATTATCAGACCGCCTACGCTGTCGAAGTTGCGGCATAAAACTCTAGGCAAGCAAGAATCAGTTTGAGGGGCTAGGCCAGCCGCAAACGAGTAACTCACTCGCTGCCCCAATCTACGGCAGTTCGAGCTTCACACTTCGCTTTTTGGGCTTCCCTACTTAGCTTGGCATCGAGGTGGCGTTGGACCATGAAATACCAAAGCACAAAGCCCGCAACCGACAGCAAGAAACCAAACAAGCCGACGAAGATGAGCGAATACCAAAAGCATTCGAGAAGAGAAGTTTTCAAGATCGATTCATGCGTTAGGAACTCGTAAAAGGATATATCTTCGACGAGAACCTCCCCTTCCGCCTGCTTCGCGTTTATCACTCTTGCCTCCAATAGCAGGGCAGAGTTCGCGGTGCTGTAGAACAGCCAACCGCATGAAATACAAACGAGGATACCGCCGATAGCAACGAACTTGTAAAGGTTATCAGTTGGGGGTGCAATCAATCCAATCTCTCCCAAAAGGGTTGCCGTGCAGATCATCTAACACAAGGTTAGAACTTTCGCCCGGGATTGGACAAGCTAAAACCCCTTAAATCGACAAGAACAGGAGTGCCGGGAACCGGGACCAGCCTCTCTTCCCCGTTCCGGTTCGCTCGCCCGAAGCCCTTGCACTCGCACTCGTCTCTTGAGCCACTGATTATCGGCAAACCGACGTACACGGCGTCTACTAAGGCTCTGGTATTCTAAATATAGAAGCTTCAAAAAATCTGGTTTTCTACATATAGAAGAATCTATTGATTGCGTACGAACGCTGGAAAGAATGACTCCATCGGCACTCAGAGTGAGTGCCTCGTCAACCTCTTTTCAGGAGCTTTCAATGTCCGATTCTCTTCTAAATACAAGAGAAACCGCCAGTCGCCTCAACATTTCGGAACGCACTCTCTGGGACCTTCGGCAATCCGGTGACATAGAGCATGTCATCATCGGCAAAAGAAGCGTCCGATACCGCGAATCTGAAGTAGAGCGGTTCATAGCTGAGTCCCAGCCCTCCAAGGCAGGGCGAAGCAATG
>JBGCCZ010000179.1:0-4368 GCA_045105035.1 Pirellulaceae bacterium
ACCGTTACCTCCGCCGCGTCCTCTGGCGAGGGCTTGCTATTGATGCCTAGTGCTATCGTCTTACCCGCCGTGCCTTCAAGAAGTTCAAAGGGACTCGTTGGGGCTTCCAAACTGACTCCATCGATACTGATGAGATAGTCGCCTTCTTCGACGCCCAAACCGGGAGTGGACAGCGGACTGGCGAGGCCGGGTGTCCATTGTTCGCCGGAGTAGATCTTCGAAATCTGATACCGCTTGCCTACAAGCTTCAAGTCGCAGCCCAGTAAACCAGTTCGTGGACTTGGCAAGTCGGGGAGGTCACCTCCGACTACATACGAGTGCCCAACGGAGACTTCGCCGGAAAGAATGTCCAGAAGGTAGTTGAAATCGGAACGATGATTAACATCCTCAAGCCAAGGGCTGTACCACTGCCAGACTTCATCCCATGGTGCGCCGTGGACGTTGTCAACGTAAAGGAAGTCACGCATAAAACGCCAACCTTCGCGAAGCATTTGATTCCATTCAAGACGCGGATCTATCTTCGCTCGAATACCGTCGATCTTCAGTGGCTTTAGCTTGGGTGTACCAGCGGTTGAACCCGTGCTCCAGCCTCCGCTCTGTACTAGGATGTGCTTGCGATCATGACTCACCGTCGCGTAGCGAACGGATTTAGCGAACTCGGTTGGCTTCTTCTCGTCAACCGAGTAACGATGAAGAGTGTTACCGCCACTGTTCGCGGGTGCTTCGATTACGAACACGTGACCTTCGGGGCCGTTAAGCAACTCGACATAGTTTGCGGACGGGAGTCCAGGTGCATCGACAATTCGACTCGCGATTCCGTCGAAGTCTATTTGAACGGATGCGTCTTTATCGTCTTTGGAGTCAGCATGCTCCTCCTTGGATTCGGCTTCTTCAACGGAGTTGTCGTCTTGCTCGTCCGATGGTGAATCCACTTCGACATCGTTCGTTTCGTCCGTTGAGGAATCGGATTCCGCTTCTTTGGCTGACTCTTCTTCATCCGACCTCTCAAGGAAAGGCGACTTGCCATCTTCCGCAAGAATAGCGATGTACAGCGAGCGCGATATGGGGCGATCGTAGGACGTCATGTCCAGCCAGCCGATATTGAGAGCGAAGTCAGTCGAGGAGAGAAAGTAAAGATACTTTCCGGAGGCATCCCAAACAGGGCTGATCGAGTCCGCCATTCCATTCGTCAGATTCGTTTGCTCCTCAGACTCTACGTTGTACAACGCAATGACTCGGAGTTGGGTTTTAAGGCGTTTTGCGTAGGCAATCCACTTTGAGTCGGGTGACCAGACGGGGTTCATCGTTCGCTGCGGATGTGCGTACAGATCCGTGTCTGCGTGGGTTAGCTTCTCGGATTCAAGGTCTAGCACCCAGACGCGATAGTGTGTGTCCGTGAACGCCAACTTCTTGCCGTTCGGCGACCACTCCGGACGAAAGAAGAAGGTTGCTCCTGGGATCTCGATCTCACGTTCCAGTTCACCCTGCTGGTTTGCGATGACCAGCGAGTACTCGCCATGCTTGTCTTGGAACCATGCAATCTGCTGACCGTCCGGTGACCAGACAGCGTGTCGGTCTGCAATTCCGGCCGTACGAGTCAGATTGCGCCAACTGCCTTTGTCCACAGGAACCGTAAACAACTCGCCTCTTGATTCAAACAACGCTCGCTTGCCGGTAGGAGAAAGGCGAGCGTCACGCAGACTGCCCGCAGAGATCTCTTCCCAACGCGGTCTTGAATAGTTCAGGTCGCCGGCCACTTCGATCACTAGCTGTTTTGACTTGCCCGTCTTTGGATTCAGTCGGTGTAGGTAGCCGCCCTGCTCATAGACGACGCAACCCGCACCTGCTCCGACACTCTTGACATCGAAATCCGTGTGATGGGTGAGTTGCTTCTCTTGTTTCGTCCTTGGGTTGTACGACCACAAGTTGCTCGCATAATCACGCTCGGAAAGGTAGTAGATGACGTTGCCTAACCAAACCGGCGACAGATGCCTCTCTCCCTCCCAAGGCGTCGTGGTGCGTTTCCAATTATCGGTGGAGGCGATGCCGATAGGCTGTGCTTGTCCGCCTCGGTAGTTTCTCCACTCAGCATCCCAGAGACTGATCTCTTGATAGGCGATCCATTTTCCATTGGCACTCATCTCGCCTTGGTAAGCCTGAGGCAGAGCGAGTGCCTCTGGATAGCCGCCTTCAGTGTCGACCGTATAGAACTTCCACAACTTGGTGGGTTGACCTTCACGTCCACTTTGAAACAGGATCTTCCCGTCCGGAGTCCAGCCTTGTGCCACATCGCGGCCTGGGTGCCACGTCAATCGTTTGGGTTGTCCACCATCGGCGGGCACCACATAGACATCCGTGTTGCCGGCATATTGGCCGGTAAACGCTATCCATTGCCCATCTTTCGAAAAGGTTGGATTGGTTTCTGCGCCTTCACCGCTAGTCAGTCGCTTTGCCTTGCCGCCCTCCCGGCCAACAGTCCAAAGGTCATCGGCGTAGACAAAGACAATCTTGTTGCGACTCACGTCAGGATCTCGAAGAAGGCGAGTGCCTTGGGCGTGAGCGGATGCCCCCATTAGCAGGCCGTGCAGCACAACGAGGCTGCCAAAGAACGATTGGAACGAATGAGTGCAAGTACGCATGGTGAGTCTCCAGAGTAGTGATCGCACTATCCTAATTGGATCTACGCTTTGCGGGTGCCGTCGGCCGTGAGTTGGAAGGCAATTACGGCAACTCGTCATTCGAAATGCGTTCCCTCCTGCGGATGTTCCCTAACGGACGAGCTGGAGATGGAATTCCACGTAAAGGGGAACGATTCGCTATTTTCAGAGCGTCCGGTACTTCGCATCACAGGCAATCCGACTCGCGATCAATGGGCTGCTGCCGCTCTTAGAGACTGCGAAAAGTTGTTGCATGATGACGATACGATCCATGTCGGTTTAGGGCTGCTAAAGGAATTTGCGGAAAGGTGGCCTGATCTCCCAGCGGCTGCAGAGGCAAAGGCTTTGCTGGATGACTACCACGGCCGCGATCCGAGACCTTGGGTTGAGTTCGACAAGCGGGAGCGATTGGACGGCACGCGAGTATTGGCAACGACGTACGATCAAGCTGCGTTTTTGAAAGGGACTCTGGCTAAGACGCCGAGGGCAGTTTACACGCAGGCTGCGATTAGGAATTACAGCGTTTTGGCTGAAGAGGAGTCGGATCCGAAGTTCGTTGCTGAAGCCAAGAACCGGATCGAAGCCCTGCAAGTGATGGCTGACACTTTGCCTAAACAACCGCCTCGCAAGATGGACAATAGAAACGCTAAAGTAGTTGGGAATCAGGACAATGCAAGCGTGCTTGATACCCGTTTTTCGCATGAAGGCCCGTTCATTCTTCGTGACCTTCTTGATCACTTAAGAGTTGAACTTCTTACGCGCGATGTCGAACTTCAAGTTGACGAAGAGGCGATTGACCGTGCGGCTCTAAGCGTAGATGTTCGAGTGCCACTCAAGTTCGATGAGGAGCAACTACGCGATATTTTGCGTTTCGCATTACCCAAGGCTGGACTGGAGTATCGATGCCTTGGATCGAGTATACGCATAACTCCGGCAAAGCGTAGTGACTCTCCCGAATAGCTGGGAATCGGTTAAACGATTCAAGGCGCGAAGGGCACGAGGACTTGGCTAGTTCTCTCTGATTGTGCGAAAGAAAGTCGTCCAATCCTGATGCTCGCGCCCGGCGGCTAACTCAAAGTGACTATCGTTATCAACCGCTCCGATTCGAATGCCTTCGTAGATCCCGGCGATCACAGTCCCAAGGAATTCGCCTAACTCCGCAATGCGATCCTCTTTGTAGTCTTCAACGGACACCGAGCTGAATGTGAGACTCGTTCTGAATGCAGAGTTCAGGTAGTCCGCTAACTGGCTCTGCGTCAGCGAGTTGCCGTGCAAGTTGTAGGTCTGACCGTCGTGTTTCGACTCGCCCAGCATCTTCGAGTAGGCAAAAGCCAGTTCGTCTCGCGTCGTGTAACCACATCTTCCATCACCGGCACAATTCGTGATCTCTCCGCTTTTCTTATACTCTTCGATGTAATCCAGATCGGGTTCAATGTAGATCCCGTTTCGACCAATTACCCATTGAAGGCCTGAGTTGCGTACGTCGGCTTCGGTCTGACGATTGCTTTGGACTACCGAGGAGAATCCGGTGCCAGATTCAGCTCCTTGAATACTCGTATAGACGATCTTCCGAACGCCTGCACTAGTTGCAGCCCGAATCACATTGCGATGCTGCTCGATTCGGGCCTCTGGTGCCGCCATGCCCGAAACCAGCAAGAGCGACTCGACGCCACCCAGGGAAGACTCAAGATCAGTCGGCTTGTCGTAGTCT